>NZ_CAMPPO010000004.1:0-433860 GCF_946901205.1 Streptococcus sp. Marseille-Q5619 | reverse complement strand
AGAAAAGCTGACGAGAAGAAAAACGCTCTAGCAGGAACTCCTCATATCACAAATGAAGAGAAGGAAGCCGCTAATCGTCAAGTAGAGGCAGCAGTTACAGCAGCGGAAGCTGAGATTGATAAAGCTAAGACCCAAACTGATGTAGAGAATGCGAAGACTGCTGGTATTGGTGAAATCAATAAGGTCACAGCCACAGCAACTGCTAACACTCAAGCTAAGCAAGAACTACGCAGAAAAGCTGACGAGAAGAAAAACGCTCTAGCAGGAACTCCTCATATCACAAATGAAGAGAAGGAAGCCGCTAATCGTCAAGTAGAGGCAG
Source organism: Streptococcus sp. Marseille-Q5619 (assembly GCF_946901205.1). Lineage (NCBI taxonomy): Bacteria > Bacillati > Bacillota > Bacilli > Lactobacillales > Streptococcaceae > Streptococcus > Streptococcus sp. Marseille-Q5619. Next base: position 433,538 of record NZ_CAMPPO010000004.1, on the reverse strand, counting down.
CAGTTACAGCAGCGGAAGCTGAGATTGATAAAGCTAAGACCCAAACTGCTGTAACCAACGCTAAAAATGCAGGAGTTACGAAAATCAATGAAGTGAGTGTCACAGCAACTGCTAACACTCAAGCTAAGCAAGAACTACGCAGAAAAGCTGACGAGAAGAAAAACGCTCTAGCAGGAACTCCTCATATCACAAATGAAGAGAAGGAAGCCGCTAATCGTCAAGTAGAGGCAGCAGTTACAGCAGCGGAAGCTGAGATTGATAAAGCTAAGACCCAAACTGCTGTAACCAACGCTAAAAATGCAGGAGTTACGAAAATCAATGAAGTGAGTGTCACAGCAACTGCTAACACTCAAGCTAAGCAAGAACTACGCAGAAAAGCTGACGAGAAGAAAAACGCTCTAGCAGGAACTCCTCATATCACAAATGAAGAGAAGGAAGCCGCTAATCGTCAAGTAGAGGCAGCAGTTACAGCAGCGGAAGCTGAGATTGATAAAGCTAAGACCCAAACTGATGTAGAGAATGCGAAGACTGCTGGTATTGGTGAAATCAATAAGGTCACAGCCACAGCAACTGCTAACACTCAAGCTAAGCAAGAACTACGCAGAAAAGCTGACGAGAAGAAAAACGCTCTAGCAGGAACTCCTCATATCACAAATGAAGAGAAGGAAGCCGCTAATCGTCAAGTAGAGGCAGCAGTTACAGCAGCGGAAGCTGAGATTGATAAAGCTAAGACCCAAACTGATGTAGAGAATGCGAAACAAGCAGGTCTGACAGCAATTGGTAATGTCACAGCGACAGCTGATAGCAACAGTACGTCTAACCAAGGAAACTCATCCACACCAGGTAATGGTGGCAACCAAGCAGGTTCAGATAGTAGAGGGGATGCGGGTAGCCAAGGAGACAGACCAGCTCCATCTGATGATGGTAGTCAAGGCGGTTCAAACAACCAAGGTCAGCCTGCTACTCCAAGCACTCCAGCTAATTCAGGAGATTCGACGAATCAAGCTGCTGGTCAATCTACTCAACAGAGAGAAACAGGAAATTCGACAGAAGTAGAGTCTCCACAAGGAATATCTGAAAGTTCTGTGATACCACCAGCCCGTAGCCGTAGAAGTGTAGCTTTCGCTGGAGGCGCTCAATCGAGTCAAGAGAAACAGGTTGATAAATCCGTCTTAAGAGATTTGATTCAAGACTTGGAAACTCGCTTGAAAGACTTGGATGGTATTGATCAATCTGTCATCGACGCTGCGAAGGTCATTCTCAGAGAGGGTCAAGAAGCCCTTAGAAATGCTGACTTGACAGAGGCAGGCTTGAAAGAGATGACTGCCAAGATCAAAGAAGCCCTCGAATCCTTGCAAGGCAAGCAAGCGACTAAGGATGAAGAAGAAACGAAAGAAACAAGGAAAGAGCAAGGTCATCTTCCATACGGTACGATGATTAGTAGCCTGCTCGCCCTTCTTGGTCTCCTTCTCTTCCTCATCGCGCGTCGTAAGAAAGAGTCAGAACTCAAGAAATTGACTAAGGAATTGACTAAGGTTCTGCAAGCAAGCGACCTTACAAGTGTAGATGCCAAAGTTCTTGACCAAGCACGAGAAGCACTCGCTCAAGCCGTTGCCTTCCTAGCCAATGAGAAAGAGTCTGACCACACAGAAGATGAGTTGATTGAGAAACTCAAAGCTATTCTTGCTCAGCTAAGATAAGCAATGCTTAGACGAGTCGGAAACTAGCTAGAATAGTGATTGATAGAATGTTGGAAAAACTCAATTTGAGGTGAACATTCAGAAAATCTTTCTCTGATAAAACGCATAATATCAAGCTTTTTAAGGCAAGGTATTATGCGTTTTTATCATTTTGAAACTTTTTGTTCCATCCTCTTTGTGATATTTTTCCCTTATTTCACAAACATTTCATATTTGGATTTTATAATAAGCTATAGTCCAGTTTTTACTATACTTTGATATTCAAATATGTTATACTATGATTATCAAAGTAAATGAAAGGGGTTACGAATATGACGCCAGAAGAAATGTACTTGACAGAGCGATTAGATGTACAGATAGCTCATTTTTTAAAGAAAAGCGTTCAACATCGTAGACGCTATAAGGTATTAAAAATAACAGAAATCGTGGCAGGTTTTCTCATAGCGGTCTTTTGTGCTATTCCTATGCCAGGTGATCGCTACCGTTTGATTTCGGTTGCCTTGTCCAGTCTAGGCTTGCTGTGTGAGGGGATTCTCAATTTGTATAATGCCAAGGAACACTGGATTTCTTACCAAAAGACTGCGCAACTCCTGGAGAGAGAAAAATTCCTCTATCAATGTCAAACGGAGAAATATGCAGGAAAAACCAAGGCTTTTGCCCTATTTGTCAAGACATGCGAAGGTCTTATCTCAGAGGAAATCAACCAGTGGGAAAGTATCCAGTCAAAAGAAGTGGCAGCTAGTGCAGATGCTCCAGCTAAAAAAGAATAGGAGGTGGAGGAAATGTATCAATCCAGCTACCTTTTGCCCTTGCTCTGGTTAAAAAAAGAAGCCGACAAGGAAAAGATGAGTGCAACTCAGTGCCAGATATTTTTCTTTTATTATCAACTGTTTGAACTCTTATTTGCTAGAGAAAGCGACTTGAAATACTTATGTCTGGGAAGGCAAGGTTTTTATTTCTCGCAGTTAGAGAAAGATTTGCTTTCTGGAGTTTCCCACTTTCTAAAAAACTTGGAGGGAAAAGTAACTCTCAAGGCTAACCAAGAAGTATCAGCTCGCAAAGCTCTTTTTCTAGCCTTAACAACTAGCCAGTCAGATTGGCAAGCTTTGGCTCCTGTTTTTGATTTTTATCAGACTATCGGGAGACTTGAAAATCCCTTGCTCTTGAGTTCTCAGGACAGACAATATCTGATGTGGATTTACCAGTCAGCTTTGGAGAAGGATTATAGTGTCAAGGTTATTGGCGACAAGCATTTTGTATTGAAGAGACAAGATGCTACTAAATTGACAGGGCGCCAAACTCAAACGTTGGAAATTCTGAGTCAATCAGAAGACTTGGTCAATCCTGTCTATGTTACATTAGGAGAAAAGGGGGTGCTTTTGCTTGATTAAGAGAGGAGATGTTGTAGCTCTTTATTTGCCTTTTCCGACTATTAGTAGTGATTTGGCTGTGAAGAATCATATGTATATCTGTATTGACAACAGCACGACTAAAAACAAAGAGTTGGTTAAAAATCAGACCTTCAAACCAGCTCTCTTGACCAGACGTTTGGTCAAGAACTTTATGATAGAAGAGCCGGATCTAGCTCGTAATCCTTTTACAAGACCAACCTTGATTGACTTAGATAAGGTATTTATGTTGGATAATACGGTCATTCCGACTTCTTATCTAGCCAGACGGCGACGCAATGTCTCAGAAGAATTGTACGAGGAAATTTTGGATCACTTAGTCCAACCACGGCTGATTTCGCTGAACAAGTCTGAGTTTATGCAACTCAATCCAGGAACTTATTAGGAGGTAGAAGATGACAAATAAAGCAGTAAATGACTTTATACTAGCTATGGATTATGATAAAAAGAAACTCTTGACCCATCAGGGAGAGAGTATTGAAAATCGTTTCATCAAAGAGGGGAATCAGCTACCCGATGAGTTTGTTGTTATCGAAAGAAAGAAGCGGAGCTTGTCGACAAACACAAGTGATATTTCTGTAACAGCTACCAACGATAGTCGCCTCTATCCTGGAGCGCTTCTCGTAGTGGATGAGACCTTGTTAGAGAATAATCCCACTCTTCTTGCGGTCGATCGTGCTCCGATGACTTATAGTATTGATTTGCCTGGTTTGGCAAGTAGTGATAGCTTTCTCCAAGTAGAAGATCCCAGCAATTCAAGTGTTCGCGGAGCAGTAAACGATTTGTTGGCCAAGTGGCATCAAGATTATGGTCAGGTCAATAATGTCCCAGCTAGAATGCAGTATGAAAAAATCACGGCTCACAGCATGGAACAACTCAAGGTCAAGTTTGGTTCTGACTTTGAAAAGACAGGGAATTCTCTTGATATTGATTTTAATTCTGTCCATTCGGGCGAAAAGCAGATTCAGATTGTCAATTTTAAGCAGATTTATTATACAGTCAGCGTAGATGCTGTTAAAAATCCAGGAGATGTATTTCAAGATACTGTAACGGTAGAGGATTTGAGGCAGAGAGGAATTTCTGCAGAGCGTCCTTTGGTCTATATTTCGAGTGTTGCTTATGGGCGCCAAGTCTATCTCAAGTTGGAAACCACTAGTAAGAGTGATGAAGTAGAGGCTGCTTTTGAAGCTTTGATAAAAGGAGTCAAGGTGGCTCCTCAGACAGAGTGGAAGCAGATTTTGGACAATACAGAAGTGAAGGCGGTTATTTTAGGGGGCGACCCAAGTTCGGGTGCCCGAGTTGTAACAGGCAAGGTGGATATGGTAGAGGACTTGATTCAAGAAGGCAGTCGCTTTACAGCAGATCATCCAGGTTTGCCGATTTCTTATACAACTTCTTTTTTACGTGACAATGTAGTTGCGACCTTTCAAAACAGTACAGACTATGTTGAGACTAAGGTGACAGCCTACAGAAACGGTGATTTACTGCTGGATCATAGTGGTGCCTATGTTGCCCAATATTACATTACTTGGGATGAATTATCCTATGATTATCAAGGTAAAGAAGTTTTGACTCCTAAGGCTTGGGACAGAAATGGCCAGGATTTGACGGCTCATTTTACCACAAGTATTCCTTTGAAAGGGAATGTTCGCAATCTCTCTGTCAAAATTAGAGAGTGTACCGGACTTGCCTGGGAATGGTGGCGTACGGTTTATGAAAAAACCGACTTGCCACTAGTGCGTAAGCGGACGATTTCTATTTGGGGAACGACTCTTTATCCTCAGGTAGAGGATAAGGTAGAAAATGATTAGGAGAGAAGAATGTTTGCGACAAAAAGAGGCGATGATCTCTCTGCGAATATCTGAAAGTTTATCTCTTGCCTAGCGATTTCCATTGGAGTATGCTCGTGATGTTAAAATGAGTCTATCAAACAGTGGCTGTAAGAAAAAGTAAAAAGGGTAGTGAAACTCCTTGCTATACAGGGAATTAGCTGCCTTTTACTTGTTTTAGAAGTGCCGTTGTACTAGTCTAACTTCAGTATCATGTGAAATCAAAAAGAGTATAAATTTCTGTTTCAGGAACACATAAATTATAGTTTTGTTTAGAAGCTCTTCTATTGACTTCTTAGAATGCAATAGCGCCTATAAGAACTGTTGAATTTCAAAGTATTTACTTGAACTATGATACGTCTGGAGTAGACTGTCAACAAAAGGTGCAGTATGATTGTTTTTGTCGCTTATATCTATAAACTCAAAACAGTAGTTTGAGCGGACTTTGTCAAACTTTCTATTTGCAGATAATGGTCTAGTTTGTTTTTTGAATGTTGATAAAGATAGAAAGGTAAGACATCTTGGTAACCAAAGTGCAATCCTAGTTGGATTTACTGAATAAAATCTATTTCCTCTAGTGAAAATCGAAAAAACTTGTGTTATAATAAGAAAGATTAAAATGTGAAAAAAGGAGATTCCTAATGGGACGTAAATGGGCCAATATCGTAGCCAAGAAAACGGCTAAAGATGGAGCTAACTCTAAAGTATATGCAAAATTTGGTGTAGAAATCTATGTAGCAGCTAAAAAAGGTGATCCAGATCCAGAATCAAACACTGCTTTGAAATTCGTTATCGACCGTGCTAAACAAGCCCAAGTGCCAAAACACGTTATTGATAAAGCGATTGATAAAGCAAAAGGAAACACAGACGAAACCTTTACAGAAGGACGTTACGAAGGTTTTGGGCCAAATGGTTCTATGCTGATCGTTGATACCTTGACTTCAAACGTTAACCGTACAGCGGCTAATGTCCGTGCAGCTTTTGGTAAAAACGGAGGAAACATGGGCGCTTCAGGTTCTGTTTCTTACCTCTTTGACAACAAGGGAGTTATCGTATTTGCAGGTGAAGATGCAGATGCAGTCTTTGAGCAATTGCTAGAAGCAGATGTGGATGTGGATGATGTAGAAGCAGAAGAAGGGACAATCACAGTTTACACAGCTCCAACTGATCTTCATAAGGCTATCGTTGCCCTTCGTGAGTCAGGTATTGAAGAATTCCAAGTGACTGAGTTGGAAATGATTCCTCAGTCAGAAGTGGAATTGTCAGGCGATGACCTTGAAACCTTTGAAAAACTTTACAGCGTTCTTGAAGACGATGAAGACGTACAAAAGATTTATACGAACGTAGACGGGTTCTAATAGAAAAACGAACAGTTTTACTAGCTGTTCGTTTTTTTGATATTTGAACTTAGACTCAGGTTTCAGAATCGTTTTGTTGCTTGCTTTTTTCTAGACCTAGACCGACTGCATGTTTTTGGACGAGCAAGAGCTGTCCATTGTCATCTTTTGCAAAAGTTAAGGTAACAGTCTTGATCTTGTCTCCAATGGAGATATAGGTGATTTTTTTCGTATCGTAACCCCCAAGAGTGAAGTCAAACTCGGAATCTGGCTTTCCGTGTTTGTTGATAATATCCTCGTAGTTGGTACCACCTTTTCCTTTGTTGTCAAGGTCACCTTCGATTAAGGCGTCGAACTGTTCTTGGGTCCAGGCGAAGGTATCGTCTATCAAGCTGCTTTTTTCTTCGCGTTCCATTGAGGCACTCGTATCCATGTAGGAACGGTTAAACTCCTTGGCATACTCTTTGTAGACATCAGCGTATAGTACCTGAGTCGTAAAGAAAAGTACAACAGAGGCAACTGCCAGGGATGTTCCGATAATAGCCATTTTTTTCCGTTTTTTGAGGTTGACGATAAGGCCGATAATCCCCAAGATAAATGCGACGATGCCGATGAACAACGATAGATAGTTAATAAACGGGAGCCAGGATCCTAAAAGTGCGATGGCTCCAAAAATGGTTGCTAAGATTCCTAAAACTCTTTGTTCTTCTGGTTTCATTTGAAAGTTTTCTCTCCTCATTAAGTGAATGGATTTCTACCCACAGTAGTGAGTGCTCATTATATAAAAAATCTTGCCTAATGTCAATTTAAACTAAAATAGTTCTCTAGGAAACTTTTTCTTGACATCTCTTTTCAAAGTGGTAAAATGGTTCTCATGGAAACTTATTTAGTTCCTAGGAGAACTAAATGTGATAGTTAGAAAGGAGTTAGTATGGATAAACCGATGTTAGTCTTTAAGCGTTTTGGTCATCAGATTCACCTCATGGTGCAAAAGGAAGCCAAACGTTGTGGCATTGAATTTATGGGTGGACCGCAAGGTCAGGTTGTGCGTTTTTTGGATAATCGTGAGAAAAACCAAGACTTGGTCTTGATTAAAGATATCGAGCAGGAACTCAATATTACCAAATCTGTTGCGAGTAATTTGGTCAAGCGTATGGTGCAAAATGGTTTGGTGGAATTGGAGGCGAGTCCTGTTGATAAGCGGGCAAAATTTGTTCGTTTGACGGACAATGCACGTTCTCAGATGCAGCAGGTTAAGGCCTTTTTTGAACGAATTGACAAGCAGTTGATGGAAGACATTGATGAAGATGAATTACTGATTTTTGAGAAAGTACTTGCTCAACTACAGGAAAATATCAAGGGAATAGGAGGAGAGAATGAAGAAATTAGCCAAACGAATTAGTAGAAAAGAATGGGGGATGATTTTACTAGCCATTCTCTTTACTTGCTTTTCGGTCTATCTAGAGTTGGAAGTGCCGACCTATATCTCTAAAATTACGGATTTGCTAGGAACTCAGGGAACCAACTTGGATGAGTTATGGCAGCCAGCAGGTATGATGGTGGGAATGTCCTTTCTTGCCTTCTTGTCCGCAGTTGCAGTTGGATTTTTTTCGTCCAGAGTGGCTGCTTCATATACTAGTAGGTTGAGAAGTGATATTTTTAATCGAGTTTTAGACTACTCGCAGACAGAGATTAAGAAATTCTCTATTCCTAGTCTCCTAACTCGTACGACCAATGACATTACTCAGGTTCAGATGTTGATTACCATGGGCTTGCAAGTGGTTACGCGTGGTCCAATTATGGCTATCTGGGCTATTGGGAAGATTTTAGGTCATTCAGAATACTGGCTCTGCGCCGTACTTGTGGCAGTGATTGTCAACGTTTTAATGACGACTGTTTTGATGACCTTAGCCTTTCCAAAACAGTCCTTGATTCAGGGGCTGACTGATAAACTGAACAGTATCACTCGTGAGAGTTTAACAGGTATTCGTGTCGTTCGCGCCTACAATGCTGAAGAATACCAAAATGAAAAATTTGCAGCAGCAAATGATGAATTGACACGCTTGAATTTGTTTGTCAACCGTCTTATGGCTATTTTGAACCCTATCATGATGGGAATTTCAAGTGGTTTGAGTGTGGCGATTTACTGGATTGGGGCCTATGTGATTAACGACGCTGCTCCGATAGCACGTCTGCCTCTCTTTAGTGATATGATTGTTTTCATGTCTTATGCCATGCAGGTTGTCATGGGCTTCCTTCTCATGGGAGCACTCTTCATCGTTCTTCCCCGAACTATGGTCTCTGCTAAGCGGATTAATCAAGTTTTAGATTTGCATTCTTCTATCCAAAACCCTGCTCAAGTGCAGCTGGCTGATGAAAACCTCAAAGGTCAGGTCGAATTTAAGGATGTGACCTTCCGATATGCGGCAAATTCGGAGGCGGTTATTGAGAATGTTAGCTTTAAAGCAGAAACTGGTCAAACAGTGGCCTTCATTGGGTCAACGGGTTCAGGTAAATCAACTCTGGTCAATCTGATTCCACGTTTCTATGACGTATCAGCAGGAGAAATTCTGGTGGACGGTGTCAATGTTCAAGACTATGCTCTAGAAGATTTGCGCAACAAGGTTGGCTATATTCCACAAAAAGCTGTTCTCTTTTCAGGTGATGTCAAGGACAATCTAGACTTTGGACAAAGTCAAGAAACACCACTTAGTGAGCAGGCTATGTGGCAGGCTTTGGAGTTGGCTCAGTCTAAGAACTTTATCGAAGACAAGGAAGCGGGCTTATCGTCAGAAGTGGCCCAAGGAGGAACCAACTTCTCAGGTGGTCAAAGACAGCGTCTGGCCATTGCGCGTGCATTAGCTCGGAAGCCAGAAATCCTCATCTTTGATGACTCCTTCTCAGCCTTGGACTACAAGACAGACCGTGTCCTACGCCAAGAGTTAGCAGAGAAAACCAAGTCTATGACCAAGCTTATCGTCGCACAGCGTATTTCAACGATTATGGATGCAGATTTGATTTTGGTCTTGGATCAAGGTAAAGTCGTGGGACAAGGCACCCATAAGGAACTTCTAGCTAATAACGAAGTTTACCAAGAAATTGCCTATTCACAACTATCGAAGGAGGAATTGGAACATGGAAAATAAGAAAATGTCTCTTTTGAAACAGAGTAAACCCTATCTTGCAGGCCTCCAGTTTGCCCTTCTGATAGCCTTTCTAGCAACAATCGTATCCAATATCATTACTGTATATGGTCCGACTCGCATCAAGGAAATGACTAATATCATTGCCAGTGGTCTGGAAACAAGTGTGGATGTCGCTGCGGTTGCAGCTATTGGTGGTTTTTTGGCCGTCATTTATGTGATCGGACTTCTATCAAATTATTTACAGGCATTTCTGTTTACAACAGCTATTCAACGTTTTTCAGAGCGTTTGAGAAGAGCCATTGCAGAGAAAATCAATAGCCTACCATTGGGATATTTTGATGGACACTCTCAGGGGGATACTTTGTCTCGTGTAACCAATGACGTTGACACTGCAGCCCAGTCCCTTAATCAAAGTCTGGGAACAGTTCTTTCATCTAGTTTATTAGTTTTAGCAGTCTTAGTAACCATGTTTGGGATGAACTGGATTTTAGCCTTGGTGACGGTCGTGTCAACCCTTATCGGTTTTGCTTTCGTGTCTGTCTTTATGGGCAAATCACAGGGCTTTTTTAAGAGTCAGCAACAAGACTTGGCAGCTGTCAATGGCTATGTGGAAGAAATGTACTCTGGCCATAATGTAGTAACCAGTTACAATGCCATCGAGAGTACGAAAGGAGAATTTGCAACATTAAATCATCGTCTGTATGATAGTATCTGGAAATCTCAGTTTATTTCAGGGATTATGATGCCGATTATGATGTTTATTGGGAACTTTAGCTATGCCTTGGTGATTATCGTTGGTGCAGCCTTGGCCTTAAATGGACACATCAGTATCGGGATTATCGTTGCCTTTATGGCCTACGTTCGAATCTTTTCTCAGCCTCTTTCACAAATTGCCCAAGGGATTACTAGCCTTCAGCAGGCTAGTGCAGCCATGGGACGTGTCTTCGAATTCCTAGCTGAAGAGGAAATGGGAGACGAATCCCATAAAGAAAGACAATTGAGCGATATGAAAGGTCAAGTAGTCTTTGATCGAGTCTCCTTTGGTTATACACCAGAGCGAACCATTATTCATGACTTTTCTGCGATTGCTCATGTAGGTCAAAAGGTTGCCATTGTCGGACCGACCGGAGCTGGTAAGACAACCATTGTCAATCTTTTGATGAAGTTCTATGAGATTGATAAGGGAAGTATCCGTATCGATGGTGTAGATACCAAAGAGATGAAGCGTTCGGAAGTACACGATGCCTTTTCAATGGTCTTGCAGGATACATGGCTCTTTGAAGGTACTATCCGAGACAATCTTATCTATAACCAAACAGGTATTAGTGATGAGCGCGTGATTGAAGCCAGCAAGGCTGTAGGGATTCACCACTTTATTATGACCCTACCAGATGGTTACGATACCGTCTTGGATGATACAGTGACCTTGTCTGTCGGACAAAAACAACTCTTGACTATCGCTCGTGCTTTGCTGAAAGATGCGCCACTCCTAATCCTAGATGAAGCGACTTCTTCTGTTGATACCCGTACAGAGGAATTGATTCAGAAAGCTATGGATCGTTTGATGGAGGGCAGAACTTCCTTTGTCATCGCCCACCGCTTGTCTACTATCCGAAATGCTGATTTGATTCTTGTCATGAAAGATGGAAATATCATAGAGCAAGGAAATCATGATGAGCTGATGGCGCAAGCTGGTTTCTACGCTGACCTCTACAACAGTCAGTTTACAGAAGATGAAGCAGAAGAATAAACCCAAAGAAGGCTTGACGACCTTCTTTTTCTGCACTATACTAGAAGACAAGTGCTTCCCTATAAGCAAAATTTGAGTAAGTGATGAGAAAATATATGAAAAATTATCAAGAATGGTATGGCCACGTTGCTAGTAACATTAAAAATAAGCCCTTTCTTCTGAGCTTGTTAAGAACTTTCAATCGGTTCATGACGGTAGTTATGCCTATGATTTATCTAACCTTGTTAGCAATTACCTATTTCCAAGAAGGACTTGGGAAACAGGTCGGAATCTATGTGTTTATCCCTGCATCAGGTTTCCAAGAAGGACTTGGGAAACAGGTCGGAATCTATGTGTTTATCCCTGCATCAGGTTTTGTGATTTTGTCCTTTCTTCGTAAGAAAATCAATGCCCCTAGGCCTTATGAGGAATGGACTATTAAACCCTTGCTTGACAGAGATAGTCCTGGTCAGTCTATGCCCAGTCGTCATGTCTTTTCAGCAACCATTATCTCCATGGCTTGCTTACATGCTAGTTTATCTGTAGGGGTTATCCTGTTGGTCTTGTCAGCCTTCCTCGGTCTAGTGAGAGTCTTAGGGGGAGTGCATTATCCCAAGGATGTAGTGGTTGGTTATATTTGTGCTCTTGTATGGGGTGTGATTTTCTTTCTATTTTGACTTGTATGTTAAGTTGGTCCTACAACCACTTACTGGTTTAAAGTAACCACTTGCTTTTTTGCTCTTGTTTTCTTATTTTTCCTTTGATATAGTAGAGTCAGAAAGGAGATGGAATGAAGTTACGAATCGAAATTGATAGCAATTTAGAGGAAACTGAAATTGTCATCAAGGCAGCGGCTTTGACAGATGAGATTGCGGATTTGCAGCGTCTCTTGCAAGAATCCAAGTCTCCTCGGTTGATTTTTTACAAGGGGACGGGCGAATATTATCTGGACTTGTCGGAAATTCTCTTCTTTGAGACGGAAGGTAGCAAGATTTATGCCCATACCCAGAAAGATGCCTACGAGGTTCGGCTTAAACTCTATGAGTTAGAGGCTATCCTTCCTCGTTATTTTAGTCGGGTATCCAAGTCAACGATCGCTAATATTCGGCAAGTTTATTCGGTGGACAAGTCCTTTTCAGGAACGGGCACCATTTCCTTCTATCAGACCCATAAGGAGGTTCATGTCTCACGACATTACCAATCCCTCCTAAAAGAAAATCTAAGAAACATGAGGTAAGAACATGAAAAAGAAAGCATTTGGTATTGTGTTGCTAGTATTGGCAGCATGGATTTTATTACAGGGACATTATGGTGTTCCATCTTTGGAGACTAAGTATTCTCCTTTTGTCTTTATCGCTTTTCTATTGTATAAGGCAATAGAATCTTCCCTTAGGCATCATTGGACAAGTGCTACTTTTTTAGCATTAACAGCATTAAATATAGTGAATCTTTTTTATGATTGGATTCAGCTATCTCCTGTTTCCCTTATTTTGGCTAGTATTTTAATCGTAATGGGTGTCAGCACACTCACTCACTCTAACAGAACTTGGAATGGGAAAAAATGGTGGCATGATGGTGAAAAGACCATTCTTACAGATAAGGAAGTCGCTTTTGGGACTGGGACTTTCTACAAGCAAAATCAAGAATTGGTAGAAGACCAAGTAGAAGTTGGCTTCGGAAATGCTAAGATATATTACGACAATGCAGAGATGTTAGGTGATTTTGCTACTCTGGATATCGAAGTTGGTTTTGGCAATGCAGTTATCTATGTTCCCCAACATTGGAGAGTTGATTTGAAGGTGGAAACTTTCTGTGGTGTAGCCAAGGCAGATGCCCCTCTAGCCCCAACCAGCAAAACCTTGATTATCCGTGGAGATGTGGCCTTTGGGAAGTTGGGAATTGTCTACGTTAAATAAAAAATCTTCACTTCAATCATCAAAATAGGCGTACTAAGAGTAGGAAATTGATGCCTTGCTCTGATTTCAGTTCTATGGTTGTTAGACTTTAAAAAATGAAATGTTGCCTTTAAAAGTTGTATATTTTTCGATATTTTGGCTCTTACGTTTGATGTATCTATGTCCTACAGCGTGGATGATGTAGTGTAAAATGCTTTAAAAAATGAATGATATTGGACAGTTTTTTGAACCTTTAATTGCTCAGGAGCCATGAAAGCAAGCACTTGGTTTTATAATAAGGGAGAATGGTATTATGTAAGTTCTTCTGGTGCCATGATTGCGAATGATTGGGTCAAAGACAATGGCAAGTGGTATTATCTAGCTTCATCAGGTAAGATGCTTCGCAATACCTACACATCTGATGGTTACTACGTTGGTAACTCAGGTGCCTGGCAATAAGAATAATACTCTTCGAAAATCTCTTCAAACTACGTCAGCGTCGCCTTACCGTAGGTATGGTTGTTCTATCCACAACCTCAAAACACTGTTTTGAGCAACCTGCGGCTAGTTTCCTAATTTGCTCTTTGATTTTCATTGAGTATAAGAAGTCCTTTTCCTTTAAGGAAGAGGCTTTTTACTTGCTTTTCTGCTGCTTCTTCATTTGTCCTAAAGCCTTTTTTGTGTTAAAATGAATGGTATGAAAGCTAAAAAAATGTGGATGGCAAGTCTGGCTCTGCTTGGTATTGGGAGCCTTGCCCTTGCTACGAAAAAAGTTGCAGATGACCATAAGCTCAGGAAGATTCAGGAAGAGTTGACAGCGATTGTACGAGACCATTTTTCAGACATGGGGGAAATTGCGACCCTCTATGTTCAAGTTTATGAAAGCAGTATGGAGAGCTTGGTTGGTGGCGTCATTTTTGAGGATGGCCGTCATTATACCTTTGTCTATGAAAATGAAGACCTAGTCTATGAGGAGGAAGTCTTATGATACAACCAGCAAGTTTAGAAGAATTAGCATCTTTAGTGGAAAAAGATGGCAAGAAGGTCTTTCTTTTTGTAGCAGACTGGTGTGGCGATTGTCGTTATATCTATCCTGCCTTACCAGAAATTGAGGAGACCAATCCAGAGTTCACCTTTATTCGGGTGGACCGAGACCAGTATATGGATTTGGCTAAACTCTGGGATGTTTACGGAATTCCTAGCCTTGTTGTTCTAGAAAAAGACAAGGAAATCGGCCGTTTTGTCAATCGCGACCGTAAAAGCAAGCAACAAATTAACGACTTTTTAGCAGGACTGAAATAGGAGAAAAAGGAAACAATGATTTTTACATATAATAAAGAACATGTCGGTGATGTCCTTATGGTCATCGTGAAAAATAGCGGAGATGCCAAACTAGATGTGGAACGCAAAAGCAAGGTAGCCCGTGTTTTTCTCAAAGATAATGGGGAAACAGTGGCGTGGAATATTTTCGAAGTTTCAAATTTCTTTGAGATTGAAGAGCGCGGTCAAGTCTTTTTATCAGATGAGCAAGTAGCTCGTTTGAACCAAGAATTGCAGGCGGAAGGTTTTGCAGAGGAAATTATCAATGATAAAGAGCCTAAGTTTGTTGTTGGTGAAATTGTCGAGATGGTAGCTCATCCAGATAGTGACCACCTCAACATCTGCCAAGTTGCAGTCGCAAGTGACAAGGCAGTGCAAATCGTTGCAGGGGCTCCTAATGCGCGTGTCGGGTTGAAAACCATTGTGGCTCTTCCTGGAGCTATGATGCCAAAAGGCAACCTCATTTTCCCAGGTGAACTTCGTGGTGAAAAGAGTTTTGGCATGATGTGCAGTCCTCGTGAATTGCATCTGCCAAATGCTCCGCAAAAACGTGGTATTATTGAATTATCAGAAGACCAAGTTGTTGGAACTCCATTTGACCCAGCGAAACACTGGACTGCATAAGAAGTTGTCAGTATCTAATAGACCAGCTAGAAGGAAATAAGATGGCAAAAAATGTTGTGATTACAGGAGCGACATCAGGTATTGGTGAAGCAATTGCGCGTGCTTATCTGGAGCAGGGTGAGAATGTCGTTCTAACCGGACGACGGACAGACAGGTTAGAAGCCCTTAAGTCGGAGTTTGCAGAAACTTTTCCAAAACAAACAGTTTGGACTTTTCCCCTAGATATCACAGATATGACCATGGTAAAGACTGTCTGCTCTGATATTCTAGAAACGATAGGTCAGATTGATATTCTGGTCAATAATGCTGGACTGGCTCTTGGCTTGGGTCCCTATCAAGACTATGAAGAGTTGGATATGATAACCATGTTGGATACCAATGTCAAAGGTTTGATGGCAGTCACTCACTGTTTCTTGCCAGCAATGGTAAAAGCCAATCAAGGACATATCATCAATATGGGCTCAACCGCAGGGATTTATGCCTATGCAGGTGCAGCAGTTTATTCAGCTACCAAGGCAGCGGTTAAGACCTTTTCAGATGGACTGCGAATTGATACCATCGCAACGGATATCAAGGTGACGACCATTCAGCCTGGAATTGTCGAAACAGATTTTTCTACAGTACGTTTTTATGGTGACAAAGAGCGGGCTGCCTCCGTTTACAAAGGAATCGAAGCCTTGCAAGCTCAGGATATTGCAGACACAGTAGTCTATGTGACCAGTCAACCTCGTCGTGTTCAGATTACAGATATGACCATTATGGCCAATCAACAGGCGACAGGTTTCATGGTTCATAAAAACTAAAAAATTTCCTCGAAAAGTTACAAATTTCTGTAACTTTTTTTGATTTCCTGCGAATAGATAAGTAGGAGGAAAAAAATATGTATAATAAAGTTATCTTAATCGGACGCTTGACGTCTACACCAGAATTGCACAAAACCAACAATGACAAGTCAGTAGCACGAGCAACTATCGCTGTGAACCGTCGTTACAAAGACCAAAACGGTGAACGCGAAGCTGATTTTGTTAATATGGTTTTATGGGGTAGACTAGCGGAAACTTTGGCAAGCTACGCAACTAAAGGAAGTCTCATTTCCGTTGATGGAGAATTGCGTACCCGTCGTTTTGAGAAAAATGGTCAAATGAATTATGTGACCGAAGTACTTGTTACAGGATTCCAACTCTTGGAAAGTCGTGCCCAACGTGCTATGCGAGAAAATAACGCTGGGCAGGATTTGGCAGATTTGGTCCTGGAAGAGGAAGAATTACCATTTTAAACATTGAAAAGTCTGAGTTGTTCTCAGGCTTTTTTATAATGTCTAAATGTGTTACAATGAACTAGTTGAAACTTTTTGGAGGTTGGAATGAGTAGAGAATATACAAGAACAATCGTCAAAATTATATTTTGTACAGTAGTCGTATTTGTTTTTGCGATTTATACTCATGTGAGTCAGACAGATCCTATTCCGGGACAAATAAAAGTTGGAGCGACTTATATGACGATGAATAGTGAATTTTATAGACATTTACATAATGAGATTCAACGCTATTCTGATTCAGAAGGTCAGATATTGTATACTCGGGATGCAGAGATGAGTGAAGAAAAACAGAGTAAACAAATTGATGAGTTTATAGAGAAGCGAGTGAATGTTATTGTTATTAATCCGGTTAAGAGTGATAGCGAGCAAATTGTAGAAGCGTTAAGTAGGGCAAAGAATTTTGGAATTAGAGTTATAGCAGTAGATAGTCAGTTGAATAATATAAAAGTTGATACGAGCATAGTTTCTGATAATTACCATGCTGGGATATTAATTGCCAAGGATTTGATGAAACGTACCTCAAATGCTCATATTCTTTTGTTAACGCACAAAGATGCTTTATCAGCTAATCAGAGAATAACTGGTTTTTTGGATACAATAAAATCAGAAGAACATTATCAAATTACCTCAGAAAGAGAAACGGTTGGTCAAACAGAGTATGCTATGACTACTGTAGGTGATGCCTTATCTGAAGGTTTACAATTTGATGCTATAGTGGCTTTAAATGATAGAGCAGCTATAGGAGCTTTAGCAGCAATTAAAGAATTGAAAGTAACTTCAAAAAAACTTATTTACGGAATAGATGGTTCACCAGATATGAAGCATTTATTAGCTACAACAGATGAAGTTACGGGAACGGTTGCTCAATTTCCATCTCATATGGGTAGAAAAGTATCGGAAACAATAGATTTATTAGTAAAAAAAGAAGAAGTTGAAGAATTATATACTATACCTGTACAATTTGTTGATAAAAATAATATAATTCAGTTTGATATTAATGGGTGGCAGTAATGAAACAGGTAAAAGGTGTCCAGTACTCTATAATTTTGCTTTTGTTAATTAATTTTCTAACCATTATATACAATGGAGCTTTGTATATACAGATTACAAACTATGTAATTTCAAAGGGACAGATGATACTCTTATTGGGAGAATTAAACAATATTTCAAAATCACCTGACCAGATTTTTTGGTATTCAATTATTTTTTTTGTCGGTATTATTTTTATATCTACCTATAAAATGTATTCAACTGAGAAAAAGTGGCCAATTTTTTCAAAATGGAATTTGTTTGAAATAGTATTAATGATTGGTGTTATATGGTCACAAAATCTGTCATACAATGGAATAATATTATTAGTTTTTGCTGATATATTCTATAGTTCAAGAGAGTTTCAAGACTCTGATAGTAAACGTTCTTGGATTATTTTTATTTTCTTGAGTTTTTTAATATTACTTTTAACCGACTATGAAATCTTGTCTCTATTTATAAAAGTTCCATCTCTAGCTACCTATATCCAATTTTATCCATCTTCCATACGAGGTATAGTGTTATTTTTAGAAAATGCATTGACATCATTAAATGTTATTATTTTCATCATCTCTTTATTGTCTTATATCCTATATGTGATTAAAGAACATCATAATATTGAGGAAGAGCTTAAAATGTTATCTAGAGTCAACACTGAATTGAATCATTACATATCGTTATCAGAGAAAATCGCTGAAGATCGAGAAAGGAAAAGAATTGCTCGAGAAATTCATGATACTCTAGGGCATGCGTTGACAGGGATTTCAGCAGGGATTGATGCTGTTTCTGTACTAATTGATGTTCATCCTATCCGTGCTAAAGAACAGTTGAAAAATGTTTCAAATGCAGTTAGAGAGGGGATAAAAGATGTTAGGGGATCATTACAGAGACTGAGACCAGGAGCTTTGCAAAATAATGGTTTAAAAGATGCTCTAATATTAATGATTAGTGAGTATGAGTCTCTATCAAAACTCTCTGTCGATCTAAAATATGAATGGGGGAATATTGATTTAGATGTTATGCAGGAAGATACTATTTTTAGGATTATACAAGAATCTATGACAAATTCTGTTCGTCACGGACATGCTAGTAAAATGAGCATTCGCTTTATGAGTGAGGATAACAACATAATAGTTTTGCACGATAATGGAATAGGTTTTGACGACTTACAAATTGGGTATGGCTTGAAACAAATGAGAGAGCGAGTTTCTATTTTAGGTGGTTCTATTCATTTTGAAAATAGGGAAGGATTTTACACTAAAATAGTTTTTCCAAAAATAGGAGGTGAAGTATATGATAAAGGTAATGATTGCAGATGATCAGGCGTTAATTAGAGAGTCTTTGCAGATCATTTTATCAGTATATGCTGATATTGATGTTGTATCCGTCGTTGGTGATGGTATCGAAGCTATGGATAACATTATGACTGTAAAACCGGATATAATTTTAATGGACATTAGAATGCCTAGAATGGATGGAGTATTGGCTACAAAAGAAATCAAAAAACTTTTTCCAAATATAAAAATTATAATCTTAACAACATTTGATGACGACGAATTCATTTTTAGTGCTTTAAAATATGGTGCATCTGGCTATTTATTAAAAGGAGTTTCAACCGACGAGTTATATCAAGCCATTCAGACAGTGTATAAAGGTGGAGCTATGATTAATCCTAATATAGCTAGTAAGGTATTTCAATTGTTCTCGCAGATGGCACAGACCAATTTTTCTATTACTGTGAAGGAAGAGAATATTGAAAATATATCACTGACAGAATGGAAAATTATTCAGCAAGTGGCATTTGGAGAATCAAATAAGGAAATTGCCAGTAATCTTTTTTTATCCGAGGGAACAGTGCGCAATTACCTTTCTATCATTCTTTCAAAACTAAATTTGAGAGATAGGACACAGTTAGCCATATGGGCTGTACAAACAGGTGTGACACAAAAGAATTTTTCAAAGGAAATGGATAAATGAAAGTAAAGCAATTGTTTCTAGCGATACTGTTTGTGCTAAGTTGCTTGAGTTTATTTCTTATTTGGGAAAACAAGCAGATAAAGATTATTAGGCTGGGTTTTTATTCTGATTCTAGTTGGGGAATTCCTACAGGGAATAACAGCTATGTACTAGATGAGGCTATTAAGAAATTTGAAGAGCTTCATCCAGGGGTTAAAATTGTATATGATTCAGGTATTCCTAAGGAGGAGTATTCTAATTGGATTTCAAGTCAAATTTTAAAAGGTTCTGAACCGGATGTATTTCTATTATCAAGCGACCAATTATCTTTATTTGCATCAAAAGGTATTTTAAAAAACCTAAATTCCTATCTGTCTCAAGAAGATGCCTCTAATTTCTATGATGTATCTTTGCAGGCAGCAAAATACGGAGATGATTTATATGGTCTTCCATATGAAAGCAATCCCATGTTGATGTGTGTAAATCAAGATTTACTTTTAAGAGAGGGCATTGAAATTCCTAAAGTAGGGTGGACGCAGAAAGATCTCTATGAGATTAGTAAAAAAGTTACAAAAGATACCGATGGAGATGGAATCGTTGATCAATTTGGGATAACAGGATATAGTTGGAAAGAATCTCTAGCGGCCTTTGGTGTTAATATTTCTGAGAGTGGTATTCCTCGTATAGATTCGTCAGAAATGAAGGATGCTTTATCCTATATAAGGGGATTGAATCAATTAAACGGACGTTACAAAGTAACCTATAAAGATTTTGATGAAGGGCATGTGGCCTTTTATCCAATGAGTTTGGCACAATATCGAACATATAAACCTTTTCCTTATCATGTGGCCAAATATACAAATTTTAACTGGACATGTATTTCATTGCCAACTACTAAGGAAGACATTCGTTCTACTGTAACAGATACTTCCTTATACGTGGTTTCTTCGCGTTCTCGCAATTCAAACCTTGCCGTATCATTTATAGAATTTTTAACAATTAATCGTGAAATTCAACAAAATTTATTTAATAAGGGTCAAGGAAGCTCAGTATTACCAGAGGTAGTAACTAGTTTGAAGAGTGAAGAGTTGATGAAGAAAGGAATGATTGGTCAAAATGCCTTAACGACTACTTCACTGGATTATATAATGAAAAATTCAATTACAACTATTTCAAAAGGAATAAATTCAAAATCATTGGTTGGAATAGAAGAAAGATTAGAAGCATTATCTATAGATGAAAATAACACGGATATTGAAGGTAGTCTTATTAAGTTACAAAAAGAACTAGATATAGGAACCCTTAAATAGATATCAAGATTATTATTTATTAAATAATACGAACATGGCAGATGTCTTTATTGACATTTGTCATTTTTTTATTGACATTTATCAATAAACTTTTGTGACATTTAACAATTATAAAGTGAAGATAAGGATGATAGAATAAAATCAATAAAAGGAGGGAAATATGAAGTATTTGATATTAGTCAGTCATGGAGGACTCGCAGAGGGATTGAAATCATCTCTTTCTATGTTTGCTTCGGATAAGGTAGATGATGTCATAGCGATTGGCTTAAAAGATGGAGAAAGTCTTGCAGGTTTTTCTGTAGAGGTCAAGAATGTTATTGCATCTCTGGATGAAAATGATTCGGTTCTTGTTTTAGCAGATATTGTTGGGGGAAGTCCTTTAACAACTGTTGCAACAGTATTAGAAGAATTTGGAAAATTAGAGAATGCAACTATTTTGGGAGGTATGAACTTAACAATGGCACTTACAGCAGTGGTGATGAAAGACATTCTGACTGGAAGTGAACTTGTTTCTACGATATTAAACGAATCATCATCGGCTCTACAAGAATTTGAAGTCGGATCAGATGATAATCTTAATGAAGAAGACGATATTTAGTTATATAAGGAAAGGGATAAAAAATTATGGTAGTAACATTTGTACGAATTGACGATAGAATGATTCATGGACAAACAGTCACTAGATGGGCAAAAGAACATCCATGTGATGGATTAATTGCAGTAAATGACGCTGCTGCATCTAATAAGGTTTTAATTCAGGCATATAAAGGTGCGTCAGATAAAAAAACATTTGTTTGGACAAAGGAAGCGTTTAAAGAAAAATCATCTAAAGTAACAGAATCGGATAGTAGATATTTTTTGATTACTAAAAATCCAATTGATATGAAAGAAATTTTAGTAGACCAGGGCTTTATTCCAGGAGATGTTAAAGAAATTATTGTAGGACCTGCTAACGATAGACCAGGTGCTATCAAGTTGGGAAATAATCAATCAATTACTCAAGAGGAAGCAGTTGCACTAGAAGCAATTGAAAAAGCAGGATATAAAGTTAGATTCCAATTATTACCAGATGTATCTATTGGCTATTGGAGTGATTTTAAATCAAAATTTGGATTTTAATAATGAAATAAGGAGACAAAATGATGGAAATTTCTTGGATTCAAGCAGCTCTTTTAGGATTGTTTGCAAGTTTAGCATCGATGCCAGGTATGGGGGGATCCAGTATTGGTAACTATACTTTGGGGCGTCCATTAGTTGGTGGTTTAATTGTAGGTTTAATATTAGGAGATATAACAACAGGGGTAATCGTTGGTGTGGCTTTACAGGTATTATATATTGCCTTAGTAACACCTGGTGGAACTGTATCGGCCGATGTACGGGCAATTTCTTATATCGGAATTCCGTTATCTATCCTATTTGTTCATGCAAATAATATTTCAGGTGAAGTGGCGATTGCAGCAGCAGCAGCGCCAATTGGAGCCGCGGTTGGAACAATTGGAACTGTTTTATTCTATGGTACAGCTACTATGAACTTGCTTTGGCAACACATTGGATGGAAAGCTGTAGAGAAAGGTGATTTTAAGAAGTTATATGCTGTTGATTGGGTATATCCTTGGATTTCACATTTTATCTTTTCTTTCTTACCAACAATGATTATTACAAAATTTGGACCAGATATGGTTGATCTTATGAAAGTATATCTTCCGATGGATGGTTTTGTAATGAAGTCTCTATTTACTGTAGGAGCACTCCTTCCATGTGTGGGTATTGCAATACTTTTGAAACAAATTGTTACAAAAACAACAGACTTTATTCCTTTCTTTGTCGGGTTCACGTTAGCAAAATCTTTAGGCTTGAACTTAGTAGCAAGTGGTGTTGTGTCATTAATTTTTGCAGTAATTTATTATGAATTAGAAGTTATTAAATCTGCCCGTACGACAGCAGTTGTCAGTGATATGGGATTTGATGAAGAGGAGGATATTTAGAATGAGTCGAAAAAAAATATCAAGAAAAACATTGACAAAATCATTTCACCACTGGTTCTATGGACATCTGACATGTTTTTCTCAAGAACATATGCAAACTTTTGGATATTTAACTTCTATGCTTCCAATTGTAGAAGAAATGTATGATACTAAGGAAGAACAAAAAGAAGCTATGCAAACATACACAGCATTCTTTAATACTGAGCCGCAGTTGGGTTCTCTAGTAGTTGGGATAACAGCTGGTTTGGAAGAAGCGCGTGCAAATGGAGATGCCGTAGATAGTGAGACCATCAATGGAATGCGAGCCGGTCTAATGGGGCCTATTGCAGGTATTGGAGATTCACTTATTGTAGGAACATTAATTCCTGTTCTTTTGGGGATAGCTCTAGGTCTTTCTAAAGGAGGAAATATTTCTGGTGCAATATTCTATATTATTGCATGGAATCTATTAGTCTATCTTGGAATGCGTTTTGCTTATTTTAAAGGATATGAACTTGGAGATAAAGCAGTAGAATTTTTAGTAGGTCCTAAAGGTCAGGCGCTAAGAAAAGCAATTAGTGTTGTTGGTGGTATGGTCATAGGAGCTGTTGCAGCAACTTGGGTATCTGTCACTACGGCGCTAGAGCTGAAAAATGGAGATGGAGAAACATTTTTAAACTTACAAGAAAAGATTGATGGTGTTTATCCAGGTCTTTTAACAGCAGGTTTTATTGTTCTATGTTGGTGGCTGATGGCTAAAAAGAAAGTTTCTCCAAATTGGGTGATGCTATTATTGGTAGTTATTGCACTTGTAGGAGTAGCCTTAGGATTTTTCAATCCAGGATTGAAATATTAATAGTATGTAAAAAAGCAACGGTTTATAATCGTTGTTTTTTATATATGCGTAATATAAGGATTTAGAGTTTCGGTATTTTTTATAAAAGAATTAACGAAAATACTAATTTCATAAATCATGTTCGTTAAAATTCTACATTATTAAAGTGCAAAATTAGGATAAAGAAATTTATATATTCATCCTCAGAAAGTCAGACTTTTTTCTTGACTATTTCTGACCAAGTGATACAATAGAACTATGAATTAGCACTCAGATATAAAGAGTGCTAATAATATCTATCTCATTATGGAGGAAATCAGATGTTGAAACCATTAGGGGACCGTGTGGTCTTAAAAGTAGAAGAAAAAGAACAAACTGTTGGAGGTTTTGTCCTCGCAGGTTCAGCCCAAGAAAAAACCAAAACAGCTCAAGTTGTGGCTACTGGACAAGGTGTTCGTACCTTGAACGGTGACTTGGTAGCTCCAAGTGTTAAGCCTGGAGACCGTGTCTTAGTTGAAGCTCACGCAGGTATTGATGTCAAAGACGGCGATGAAAAGTACATCATCGTAGGGGAAGCTAACATCTTGGCAATCATTGAAGAATAGAAGGAGAAAGTAAGTATGTCAAAAGAAATTAAATTTTCATCAGATGCCCGTTCAGCTATGGTCCGTGGTGTCGATATCCTTGCAGACACTGTTAAAGTAACCTTGGGACCAAAAGGCCGTAATGTTGTTCTTGAAAAATCATTCGGTTCACCACTCATCACCAATGACGGTGTAACTATTGCCAAAGAAATCGAATTGGAAGACCATTTTGAAAATATGGGTGCCAAATTGGTCTCAGAAGTAGCTTCAAAAACCAACGATATCGCAGGTGACGGAACGACAACTGCAACAGTCTTGACCCAAGCAATTGTCCGCGAAGGAATCAAAAACGTCACAGCAGGTGCCAATCCAATCGGAATTCGTCGTGGGATTGAAACAGCAGTTACAGCAGCAGTAGAAGCTTTGAAAAACAACGCCATCCCTGTTGCCAACAAAGAAGCTATCGCTCAGGTTGCAGCCGTATCTTCTCGTTCTGAAAAAGTTGGTGAGTACATCTCTGAAGCCATGGAAAAAGTTGGCAAAGATGGAGTCATTACTATCGAAGAATCACGTGGTATGGAAACAGAACTTGAAGTTGTGGAAGGAATGCAGTTTGACCGTGGTTATCTTTCACAGTATATGGTAACAGATAGCGAAAAAATGGTAGCTGACCTTGAAAATCCATACATTTTGATTACTGATAAGAAGATTTCAAATATCCAAGAAATCTTACCACTTCTAGAAAGCATTCTCCAAAGCAATCGTCCACTCTTGATTATTGCGGATGATGTAGATGGTGAAGCTCTTCCAACTCTTGTTTTGAACAAGATTCGTGGAACCTTCAACGTGGTAGCGGTCAAGGCACCTGGTTTTGGTGACCGCCGCAAAGCTATGCTCGAAGACATTGCCATCTTAACAGGCGGAACAGTTATCACAGAAGACCTTGGTCTTGAGTTGAAAGATGCGACAATTGAAGCTCTTGGTCAAGCAGCTAGAGTGACCGTAGACAAAGATAGTACGGTTATCGTAGAAGGTGCTGGAAATCCTGAAGCGATTTCTCACCGTGTTGCGGTTATCAAGTCTCAAATCGAAACCACAACTTCTGAGTTTGACCGTGAAAAATTGCAAGAACGCTTGGCAAAATTGTCAGGTGGTGTGGCGGTTATTAAGGTCGGAGCCGCAACTGAAACTGAGTTGAAAGAAATGAAACTCCGCATTGAAGATGCCCTCAACGCTACTCGTGCAGCTGTTGAAGAAGGTATTGTTGCAGGTGGTGGAACTGCTCTTGTAAATGTCATTCCAGCTGTTGCTGCCTTGGAATTGACAGGAGACGAAGCAACAGGACGCAATATCGTTCTCCGTGCTTTGGAAGAACCTGTTCGTCAAATTGCCCACAATGCAGGATTTGAAGGCTCTATCGTCATCGATCGTTTGAAAAATGCTGAAGTTGGTACAGGCTTCAACGCAGCAACTGGTGAGTGGGTTAACATGATTGATCAAGGGATTATCGACCCAGTTAAAGTTAGCCGTTCAGCCCTACAAAACGCAGCATCTGTAGCCAGCTTGATTTTAACTACGGAAGCAGTCGTAGCCAATAAACCAGAACCAGTGGCCCCAGCTCCAGCAATGGATCCAAGCATGATGGGCGGCATGATGTAAGATTTCTATAGAAAACAACTTATAAAAAACACAAAAGGAGGGAATGACTAACCCTCTTTTTGTGATATTCACTTCTAAATTGATTTGAGCTCTCCTAACTTATATGATAAAATAAGACTAGAAAAAGGAGAAGAACATGATCGATGTAGAAGAAATTCTGAGCAAGATGAACCCCAATCAGAAGATTAATTATGACCGTGTCATGCAGAAGATGGTACAAGTATGGGAGAAAAATGAGCAACGGCCAACCATTCTCATGCATGTTTGCTGTGCCCCTTGCAGTACCTATACCCTAGAATATTTGACCAAGTATGCAGATGTGACTATCTATTTTGCCAATTCTAATATCCATCCCAAGCCAGAATACCACAAGCGGGCTTACGTCACCAAAAAATTTGTCAGTGATTTCAATGAGCGAACAGGAAATACGGTCCAGTATCTAGAAGCTCCCTACGAACCAAATGAATACCGAAAATTGGTCAGAGGGTTGGAGGAAGAGCCTGAAGGAGGCGACCGTTGTAAGGTTTGCTTTGACTACCGCCTGGATAAAACAGCGCAAGTGGCTATGGATTTAGGTTTTGACTATTTTGGCTCAGCCTTGACCATCAGTCCTCATAAGAATTCTCAAACCATTAACAGCATCGGAATCGATGTGCAAAAGATTTATACCACCCACTATCTTCCCAGCGATTTCAAGAAAAATCAAGGTTACAAACGTTCAGTAGAGATGTGTGAAGAGTATGACATCTATCGTCAATGTTATTGTGGATGCGTCTATGCAGCCCAAGCCCAGAATATTGATCTGGTTCAGGTTAAGAAGGACGCCACAGCGTTCTTGCTGGATAAGGATGTTGAAAAAGACTATTCCCATATCAAATTTACAGTTACTAAATTAGATATATAGAGACCAACCCAGTTGAAAAGCTGGGTTTTTCAAATAAAAAAACCAGGGCTTTCACCCTAGTTTGACAACTTTACCGATTCTTTAGTTCTACATAGCGCTTGTACCAAATGTTTACATAGGCTTCTGAGAAAGGACCACGTCCATTGTTAATCCAATCAACAAGAATTTTGACATGTTCTTTTAAAATATAGTCCAAGTCATCAGAATAATTCATTTTGCGTTTGTGACGCTCATACTCCTCAACGTCCAAGAGACGTTTTTCTCCATCTGTAAAAATTTTAACATCCAAATCGTAATCAATATATTTCAGTGCTTCTTCATCCAGATAGTAGGGGCTAGCCATATTGCAATAGTAGGAAGTTCCATTATCACGAATCATGGCAATGATATTAAACCAATATTTCTTGTGAAAGTAAACAATAGCCGGTTCTCGAGTGACCCAACGACGACCATCACTTTCGGTAACCAGTGTATGATCGTTGACACCAATAATGGCGTTTTCTGTTGTTTTTAGTACCATGGTGTCCCGCCAAGTTCGGTGGAGACTCCCATCATGCTTATAACTTTGAATTGTAATAAAGTCGCCTTCTTTTGGAAGCTTCATAACTAACCAACTTTCTACAATTTATAAGTTTATCATTTACTATTGTACCATAAAATTATCTAAAATCTGTGAATTTCACTTGGAAATGTTAAAGATATTCTCTAAGAGCGCTTGCTATGTCCGAAAAATCGTAGCCCTTTCGTGCTAAAACTTGAGTTAAACGCTGCTTCAGTTCGTATCCTTCATACTTTCGGGCATACTTAGCATATTGCTTATCAAGTTCCTTGAAGATGAGTTCTTGAGTCGTTTCTTCATCAACTTGACTATCTAATTGGTCAAATGCATTTTTAGCATCAGAGTAGGAGAAGCCCTTGTTGGTCAGATTCTGGATAATCTTATCTTGCAAAGCACGAGTTGGAAGTTTTCCTTCATATTTTTTCAATAGTTTATTAGCTACACGTTGAGCAACTTCCGAAAAATCAAATTCTTTCAATATCTCTTCTATAGTGGATTTTGAAATTCCTTTTTGTGTTAGTTTCTGAGTCAGTACATAAGGCCCCTTGTCTCCTGAAAGTTGATTGGCATTGATGATAGCATAAGCGTACTGACTATCATTAATCCAATTATCTTCTTTAAGATTAATAATGACTTGAGAAACTATGTTTTCATCAATATCGTATTTTTTCAGATATTCTCTGACCTCTTTTTCAGTGCGTACTTTAAAGGATAAATGGTAGAGGGCCAGATTCTTACCGTAAGAAAATTTGGCAAAGTCCTGAATCTCTTTCAATTCCTCTTCGCTTATCACCTTATCTCTCGATAACATAAAACGAACAATTGTATCTTCGGTGATGTAGCATTTGTTTCCATTATCAAGCTCCATCAGATAGAGTCTTTTTTTCTTTTCAAGTTTTGTGATTTTCATAGTTCTATTATAACTCAAAATGTGATAAGATAGGGGTATGAATCTGAAAGTGAAACAAAAAATACCATTAAAAATCAAGCGCATGGGAATTAATGGAGAGGGAATCGGCTTTTATCAAAAAACATTAGTCTTTGTGCCTGGTGCTCTCAAAGGAGAAGATATCTATTGTCAGATTACTTCTATTAAACGTAACTTTGTTGAGGCAAAATTACTGAAGGTCAACAAGAAGTCTAAATTTCGAGTTGTGCCAGCTTGTACTATTTACAATGAATGCGGAGGCTGCCAAATTATGCATCTGCATTATGATAAGCAGCTGGAGTTCAAGACGGACTTACTTCACCAAGCGCTGAAAAAATTTGCCCCTGCAGGATATGAAAATTATGAAATCCGTCCAACTATTGGAATGCAGGAACCAAAGTACTACCGTGCTAAGTTACAATTTCAGACTCGAAAATTTAAGAATCAGGTCAAGGCGGGCTTATATGCACAAAACTCTCACTATTTAGTAGAGTTGAAAGACTGCCTGGTACAAGACAAGGAAACCCAAGTGATTGCTAATCGTCTAGCGGAATTACTTACTTATCACCAGATTCCAATCACGGATGAGAGAAAAGTTCTAGGTGTTAGAACTATAATGGTTCGACGAGCAAGAAAGACTGGACAGGTTCAGATTATTATTGTTACAAATCGTCAGCTTAATTTAACCCAACTAGTAAAAGACTTAGTTAAAGATTTTCCAGAAGTTGTGACAGTAGCTGTGAATACAAATACAGCTAAAACCAGTGAGATTTATGGTGAAAAGACAGAGATTATCTGGGGACAAGAGAGTATTCAAGAAGGTGTTCTCGATTATGAATTTTCACTATCCCCTCGAGCTTTCTATCAACTAAATCCTGAACAAACAGAAGTTCTTTATAACGAGGCGGTAAAAGCCTTGGATGTTAATAAAGAAGATCATTTGATTGATGCTTATTGTGGAGTTGGAACAATTGGATTTGCCTTTGCAAAGAAAGTTAAAACACTCAGAGGTATGGATATTATTCCAGAAGCTATTGAAGATGCCAAGCGAAATGCTAAAAGAATGGGATTTGACAATACTCATTATGAAGCTGGAACAGCAGAAGAGATTATTCCTCGTTGGTACAAGGAAGGATACCGAGCAGATGCACTGATTGTGGATCCACCGCGTACAGGTCTGGATGATAAGTTGTTAGACACTATTCTTACCTATGTGCCAGAAAAAATGGTTTATATTTCATGTAATGTTTCAACTTTGGCAAGGGATTTGGTAAGATTAGTAGAAGTCTACGATATCCATTATATCCAGTCGGTCGATATGTTCCCACACACCGCTCGAACTGAAGCAGTTGTAAAATTAATAAAAAAAGTTTAAAAAAGGTGTTGACAAAGTTAGAAAAGCCTGTATAATAGTAAGAGTTGAAAATAACAACTCTGGTCCGTTGGTCAAGGGGTTAAGACACCGCCTTTTCACGGCGGTAACACGGGTTCGAATCCCGTACGGACTATGGTATGTTGCAGTTGGAAATACTTGATGAAAAAAGTTTTAAAAAAGTTTCAAAAAAGTGTTGACAAGCGAAAGCGGCTGTGATATACTAATATAGTTGTCGCTTGAGAGAAGCAAGTGACAAAGACCTTTGAAAACTGAACAAGACGAACCAATGTGCAGGGCACTACAACTAAGGTTGTAGTACTGAACAATGAAAAAACAATAAATCTGTCAGTGACAGAAATGAGTGAGAACTCAAACTTTTAATGAGAGTTTGATCCTGGCTCAGGACGAACGCTGGCGGCGTGCCTAATACATGCAAGTAGAACGCTGAAGGAGGAGCTTGCTTCTCTGGATGAGTTGCGAACGGGTGAGTAACGCGTAGGTAACCTGCCTGGTAGCGGGGGATAACTATTGGAAACGATAGCTAATACCGCATAAGAGTAGATGTTGCATGACATTTGCTTAAAAGGTGCAAATGCATCACTACCAGATGGACCTGCGTTGTATTAGCTAGTTGGTGGGGTAACGGCTCACCAAGGCGACGATACATAGCCGACCTGAGAGGGTGATCGGCCACACTGGGACTGAGACACGGCCCAGACTCCTACGGGAGGCAGCAGTAGGGAATCTTCGGCAATGGACGGAAGTCTGACCGAGCAACGCCGCGTGAGTGAAGAAGGTTTTCGGATCGTAAAGCTCTGTTGTAAGAGAAGAACGAGTGTGAGAGTGGAAAGTTCACACTGTGACGGTATCTTACCAGAAAGGGACGGCTAACTACGTGCCAGCAGCCGCGGTAATACGTAGGTCCCGAGCGTTGTCCGGATTTATTGGGCGTAAAGCGAGCGCAGGCGGTTAGATAAGTCTGAAGTTAAAGGCTGTGGCTTAACCATAGTACGCTTTGGAAACTGTTTAACTTGAGTGCAAGAGGGGAGAGTGGAATTCCATGTGTAGCGGTGAAATGCGTAGATATATGGAGGAACACCGGTGGCGAAAGCGGCTCTCTGGCTTGTAACTGACGCTGAGGCTCGAAAGCGTGGGGAGCAAACAGGATTAGATACCCTGGTAGTCCACGCCGTAAACGATGAGTGCTAGGTGTTAGACCCTTTCCGGGGTTTAGTGCCGTAGCTAACGCATTAAGCACTCCGCCTGGGGAGTACGACCGCAAGGTTGAAACTCAAAGGAATTGACGGGGGCCCGCACAAGCGGTGGAGCATGTGGTTTAATTCGAAGCAACGCGAAGAACCTTACCAGGTCTTGACATCCCTCTGACCGCTCTAGAGATAGAGCTTTCCTTCGGGACAGAGGCGACAGGTGGTGCATGGTTGTCGTCAGCTCGTGTCGTGAGATGTTGGGTTAAGTCCCGCAACGAGCGCAACCCCTATTGTTAGTTGCCATCATTCAGTTGGGCACTCTAGCGAGACTGCCGGTAATAAACCGGAGGAAGGTGGGGATGACGTCAAATCATCATGCCCCTTATGACCTGGGCTACACACGTGCTACAATGGCTGGTACAACGAGTCGCAAGCCGGTGACGGCAAGCTAATCTCTTAAAGCCAGTCTCAGTTCGGATTGTAGGCTGCAACTCGCCTACATGAAGTCGGAATCGCTAGTAATCGCGGATCAGCACGCCGCGGTGAATACGTTCCCGGGCCTTGTACACACCGCCCGTCACACCACGAGAGTTTGTAACACCCGAAGTCGGTGAGGTAACCGTAAGGAGCCAGCCGCCTAAGGTGGGATAGATGATTGGGGTGAAGTCGTAACAAGGTAGCCGTATCGGAAGGTGCGGCTGGATCACCTCCTTTCTAAGGATAAGGAACTGCGCATTGGTCTTGTTTAGTCTTGAGAGGTCTTGTGGGGCCTTAGCTCAGCTGGGAGAGCGCCTGCTTTGCACGCAGGAGGTCAGCGGTTCGATCCCGCTAGGCTCCATTGGTGAGAGATCACCAAGTAATGCACATTGAAAATTGAATATCTATATCAAATAGTAACAAGAAAATAAACCGAAAACGCTGTAGTATTAATAAGAGTTTATGACTGAAAGGTCAGAAAATAAGGTTAAGTTAATAAGGGCGCACGGTGGATGCCTTGGCACTAGGAGCCGAAGAAGGACGTGACAAACGACGATATGCCTTGGGTAGCTGTAAGTAAGCGATGATCCAGGGATTTCCGAATGGGGGAACCCAACAGGTACTACCTGTTACCCGCATCTGTTAAGGATGTGAGGAGGAAGACGCAGTGAACTGAAACATCTAAGTAGCTGCAGGAAGAGAAAGCAAAAGCGATTGCCTTAGTAGCGGCGAGCGAAACGGCAGGAGGGCAAACCGAAGAGTTTACTCTTCGGGGTTGTAGGACTGCAATGTGGACTCAAAGATTATAGAAGAATGATTTGGGAAGATCAGCCAAAGAGAGTAATAGCCTCGTATTTAAAATAGTCTTTGTACCTAGCAGTATCCTGAGTACGGCGGGACACGTGAAATCCCGTCGGAATCTGGGAGGACCATCTCCCAACCCTAAATACTCCCTAGTGACCGATAGTGAACCAGTACCGTGAGGGAAAGGTGAAAAGCACCCCGGGAGGGGAGTGAAATAGAACCTGAAACCGTGTGCCTACAACAAGTTCGAGCCCGTTAATGGGTGAGAGCGTGCCTTTTGTAGAATGAACCGGCGAGTTACGTTATGATGCGAGGTTAAGTTGAAGAGACGGAGCCGTAGGGAAACCGAGTCTGAATAGGGCGCCTTAGTATCATGACGTAGACCCGAAACCATGTGACCTACCCATGAGCAGGTTGAAGGTGCGGTAAGACGCACTGGAGGACCGAACCAGGGCACGTTGAAAAGTGCTTGGATGACTTGTGGGTAGCGGAGAAATTCCAAACGAACTTGGAGATAGCTGGTTCTCTCCGAAATAGCTTTAGGGCTAGCGTCGACATTAGAAATTCTTGGAGGTAGAGCACTGTTTGGGTGAGGGGTCCATCCCGGATTACCAATCTCAGATAAACTCCGAATGCCAATGAATTATGGTCGGCAGTCAGACTGCGAGTGCTAAGATCCGTAGTCGAAAGGGAAACAGCCCAGACCACCAGCTAAGGTCCCAAAATAATTGTTAAGTGGAAAAGGATGTGGGGTTGCACAGACAACTAGGATGTTAGCTTAGAAGCAGCTATTCATTCAAAGAGTGCGTAATAGCTCACTAGTCGAGTGACCCTGCGCCGAAAATGTACCGGGGCTAAAACAATTTACCGAAGCTGTGGATACCTTTATAGGTATGGTAGGAGAGCGTTCTATGTGTGAAGAAGGTATACCGTGAGGAGTGCTGGAACGCATAGAAGTGAGAATGCCGGTATGAGTAGCGAAAGACAGGTGAGAATCCTGTCCACCGTAAGACTAAGGTTTCCAGGGGAAGGCTCGTCCGCCCTGGGTTAGTCGGGACCTAAGGAGAGACCGAAAGGTGTATCCGATGGACAACAGGTTGATATTCCTGTACTAGAGTATGTAGTGATGGAGGGACGCAGTAGGCTAACTAAAGCAGACGATTGGAAATGTCTGTCTAAGCAGTGAGGTGTGAATTGAGTTAAATGCTTAGTTCTATAACATTGAGCTGTGATGGGGAGCGAAGTTTAGTAGCGAAGTTAGTGACGTCACACTGCCAAGAAAAGCTTCTAGCGTTTAAACATACTCTACCCGTACCGCAAACCGACACAGGTAGTCGAGGCGAGTAGCCTCAGGTGAGCGAGAGAACTCTCGTTAAGGAACTCGGCAAAATGACCCCGTAACTTCGGGAGAAGGGGTGCTGACTTTAAGTCAGCCGCAGTGAATAGGCCCAAGCAACTGTTTATCAAAAACACAGCTCTCTGCTAAATCGTAAGATGATGTATAGGGGGTGACGCCTGCCCGGTGCTGGAAGGTTAAGAGGAGTGCTTAGCGTAAGCGAAGGTATGAATTGAAGCCCCAGTAAACGGCGGCCGTAACTATAACGGTCCTAAGGTAGCGAAATTCCTTGTCGGGTAAGTTCCGACCCGCACGAAAGGCGTAATGATTTGGGCACTGTCTCAACGAGAGACTCGGTGAAATTTTAGTACCTGTGAAGATGCAGGTTACCCGCGACAGGACGGAAAGACCCCATGGAGCTTTACTGCAGTTTGATATTGAGTGTCTGTACCACATGTACAGGATAGGTAGGAGTCTATGAGATCGGGACGCCAGTTTCGAAGGAGACGTTGTTGGGATACTACCCTTGTGTTATGGCCACTCTAACCCGGATAGGTGATCCCTATCGGAGACAGTGTCTGACGGGCAGTTTGACTGGGGCGGTCGCCTCCTAAAAGGTAACGGAGGCGCCCAAAGGTTCCCTCAGAATGGTTGGAAATCATTCGCAGAGTGTAAAGGTATAAGGGAGCTTGACTGCGAGAGCTACAACTCGAGCAGGGACGAAAGTCGGGCTTAGTGATCCGGTGGTTCCGTATGGAAGGGCCATCGCTCAACGGATAAAAGCTACCCTGGGGATAACAGGCTTATCTCCCCCAAGAGTTCACATCGACGGGGAGGTTTGGCACCTCGATGTCGGCTCGTCGCATCCTGGGGCTGTAGTCGGTCCCAAGGGTTGGGCTGTTCGCCCATTAAAGCGGCACGCGAGCTGGGTTCAGAACGTCGTGAGACAGTTCGGTCCCTATCCGTCGCGGGCGTAGGAAATTTGAGAGGATCTGCTCCTAGTACGAGAGGACCAGAGTGGACTTACCGCTGGTGTACCAGTTGTCTTGCCAAAGGCATCGCTGGGTAGCTATGTAGGGAAGGGATAAACGCTGAAAGCATCTAAGTGTGAAACCCACCTCAAGATGAGATTTCCCATGATTTTATATCAGTAAGAGCCCTGAGAGATGATCAGGTAGATAGGTTAGAAGTGGAAGTGTGGCGACACATGTAGCGGACTAATACTAATAGCTCGAGGACTTATCCAAAGTAACTGAGAATACGAAAGCGAGAGGTTTTCTTGATTTGAATAGATATTCAATTTTGAGTAGGTATTACTCAGAGTTAAGTGACGATAGCCTAGGAGATACACCTGTACCCATGCCGAACACAGAAGTTAAGCCCTAGAACGCCGGAAGTAGTTGGGGGTTGCCCCCTGTGAGATATGGAAGTCGCTTAGCTCTAGGGAGTTTAGCTCAGCTGGGAGAGCATCTGCCTTACAAGCAGAGGGTCAGCGGTTCGATCCCGTTAACTCCCAAAGGTCCCGTAGTGTAGCGGTTATCACGTCGCCCTGTCACGGCGAAGATCGCGGGTTCGATTCCCGTCGGGACCGTTAGAATAACGGAAGTTATTTTAGACTCGTTAGCTCAGTTGGTAGAGCAATTGACTTTTAATCAATGGGTCACTGGTTCGAGCCCAGTACGGGTCATATATGCGGGTTTGGCGGAATTGGCAGACGCACCAGATTTAGGATCTGGCGCTTAACGGCGTGGGGGTTCAAGTCCCTTAACCCGCATTAGGATATAACAAATGAGCCGGCTTAGCTCAGTTGGTAGAGCATCTGATTTGTAATCAGAGGGTCGCGTGTTCAAGTCATGTAGCCGGCATTTTTAGATAGAAGAAAACAGTGCGAACGTAGTTCAGTGGTAGAACACCACCTTGCCAAGGTGGGGGTCGCGGGTTCGAATCCCGTCGTTCGCTTAGAGAGGCCGGGGTGGCGGAACTGGCAGACGCACAGGACTTAAAATCCTGCGATTGGTAACGATCGTACCGGTTCGATTCCGGTCCTCGGCATAAACTAATGAGCACCCTTAGCTCAACTGGATAGAGTACCTGACTACGAATCAGGCGGTTAGAGGTTCGACTCCTCTAGGGTGCATTTTTCTTTTTAACTCGGGAAGTAGCTCAGCTTGGTAGAGTACTTGGTTTGGGACCAAGGTGTCGCAGGTTCGAATCCTGTCTTCCCGATACATGGCGGTGTAGCTCAGCTGGCTAGAGCGTCCGGTTCATACCCGGGAGGTCGGGGGTTCGATCCCCTTCGCCGCTATAATGATCTTGTCGGACCTTTAGCTCAGCTGGTTAGAGCTCTCGGCTCATAACCGAGTGGTCGTAGGTTCAAGTCCTACAAGGTCCATTTGAATATTGGAGGATTACCCAAGTCCGGCTGAAGGGAACGGTCTTGAAAACCGTCAGGCGTGTAAAAGCGTGCGTGGGTTCGAATCCCACATCCTCCTTTTATATTAACGCGGGATGGAGCAGCTCGGTAGCTCGTCGGGCTCATAACCCGAAGGTCGTAGGTTCAAATCCTGCTCCCGCAATAAGGCTCGGTAGCTCAGTTGGTAGAGCAATGGATTGAAGCTCCATGTGTCGGCGGTTCGATTCCGTCTCGCGCCATTTTATTGATAGTATTTATGCGGGTGTAGTTTAGTGGTAAAACTACAGCCTTCCAAGCTGTTGTCGCGAGTTCGATTCTCGTCACCCGCTTTGAACTTTGTTCAAATTACCAAGTTTTTTAACTTGGGCGCGTAGCTCAGGTGGTTAGAGCGCACGCCTGATAAGCGTGAGGTCGGTGGTTCGAGTCCACTCGTGCCCATTAATTGGAGAATTACTCAAGAGGCTGAAGAGGACGGTTTGCTAAATCGTTAGGTCGGGTAACTGGCGCAAGGGTTCGAATCCCTTATTCTCCGTTTTAATGAGAGTTTATAACTCTCTTTTTTATTTTTAGAGACAATAAAACTGGCTCTTTGTCAACTGTAGTGGGTTGAAGAAAAGCTAAGCTCGAGAAAGGACAAATTTCGTCCTTTCTTTTTTGATATTCAGAGCGATAAAAATCCGTTTTTTGAAGTTTTCAAAGTTCCGAAATCCAAAGGCATTGCGCTTGATAAGTTTGATGAGATTATTGGTGGCTTCCAGTTTGGCGTTGGAATAGGGTAGTTGAAGGGCGTTGGCAATTTTCTCTTTATCCTTGAGGAAGGTTTTAAAGACAGTCTGAAAAAGAGGATGAACCTGCTTTAGATTGTCCTCAATGAGCCCGAAAAATTTATCCGGTTCCTTATTCTGAAAGTGAAAAAGCAAGAGTTGATAGAGATGGTAGTGATGTTTCAAGTCTTCTGAATAGCTCAAAAGCTTGTCTAGAATTTCTTTATTCGTCAAGTGCATGCGAAAAGTAGGGCGATAAAAACGTTTATAGCTGAGTTTCCGACTATCTTGTTGGATGAGTTTCCAGTAGCGTTTGATAGCCTTGTATTCATGGGATTTTCGATGAAACTGATTCATGATTTGGACACGCATACGACTCATAGCACGGCTCATGTGTTGGACAATATGGAAACGATCCAACACGATTTTAGCGTTTGGAAAAAGCTGTTTAGCCAAGTCATAGTAGGGTTAAACATATCCATAGTAATGATTTTCACCTGACAACGAACGGCTCTATCGTAGCGCAGAAAGTGATTTCGGATGATAGCTTGTGTTCTCCCCTCAAGAACAGTGATGATATTGAGCTTGTCAAAATCTTGCGCAATAAAGCTCATCTTTCCCTTTGTAAAGGCGTACTCGTCCCAGGACATAATCTCAGGGAGGTAAGAAAAATCAGACTTAAAACGGAAATCATTGAGCTTACGAATGACAGTTGAAGTTGAAATAGCCAGCTGATGAGCAATATCGGTCATAGAAGACTTTTCAATCAATTTTTGCGCAATTTTTTGGTTGATAATACGAGGGATTTGGTGATTTTTCTTGACGAGAGAGGTTTCGGCGACCATCATTTTTGAACAGTGATAGCACTTGAATCGACGCTTTCTAAGGAGAATTCTAGTAGGCATACCAGTCGTTTCAAGATAAGGAATTTTAGAAGGTTTTTGAAAATCATATTTCTTCATTTGACTTCCGCACTCAGGGCAAGATGGGGCCTCACAATCTAGTTTAGCAATGATTTCTTTGTGGGTATCCATATTAACAACATCCATAATTTGGATATTAGGGTCTTTAATGTCTAGTAATTTTGTGATAAAATGTAATTGTTCCATATGATTCTTTCTAATGAGTTGTTTTGTCGCTTTTCATTATAGGTCATATGGGACTTTTTTTCTACAACAAAATAGGCTCCATAATATCTATAGGGGATTTACCCACTACAAATATTATAGAGCCATAAAACTTCAGATCTGTAAAACTTAATTGAATTACTAATCTGAAGTCATTTTTATATCGTTTATATTATAATTGTGTTATTTTACTTCCAACCCTTGAGTGAAATTTCTCCGCTATTTAGCCAGATTTCTTTTCCATTATCACATTGAACTAAAAGTTTACCACTTTCAGAGATGTCTTTAGCAAGTCCCTTGTAGTCTTTTTGCTCTAGTGTGAAAGTGACTTCTTTTCCTAGAACGAATGACTGTTTTTTATATAGGTATAATAACTCCTCTGCTGGTGTTTCGAAGAAAGCACGCCATATTTCGATAATTAATTCATTTCTTGTTATAGGTGCTGGAGCTTTGAATAAACTAGCAGCTTTTTCTTTTAATTCTTGTGGAAAATCATTGATAGTGAAATTGATTCCTACTCCAATAATAATATCTGTGACTAAGCCTGTTTCTACAGATGTCATTGCTTCAGTGAGAATTCCTCCAATTTTATGATTGTTTAGATAGATATCATTGACCCATTTTATGTCGACATCTATTAAAGTTAGGTTCTTAATGGCTTTGTAGACAGCTCCAGCTACAAGTAGTGTGTAGGATGGTAATTTGTCATAGGGGAGATTTGGTTTAAGATGGAGTGTCATATAAATACCACCTTGTGGTGAGTAGAAGGAACGTTGAAAACGGCCTCGGCCTGCTGTTTGATAGGAAGCTAGATAGAGGGTATTTGCTTCATGGCCTAAATCAATTGCTTCTTTTGCATCTAGTTGTGTTGATTTTGTTTCGGGTTTAAAGCTGACTTTAATTGGAAGATTTTCTTCTAGAATCTCTGGAAGAATAAGGTCACCATTCATCAGTTTATATCCTTTGTTTTTGATACTATCAATTTCAATGCCTTCTTGTTCTAGCCGCCTGATGGCTTTCCAAATTGATGTTCGGCTGAGGGATAGTTCTTCTGCGATTTTTTCTCCGCTGATATAATCGGTTTCTTTTGCTAGAATTTGGTAGACGGCTTGGTAGGATTTCATAGTGTTTCCTTTCTCACTAGTTGGTGTTGAGAATATTCTTTTCTTGTTTGACTTGGAGTCTGATTAAAGTATTGTTTATAAGCTTTAGAAAAATGGAGTGGATCTGAAAAGCCTACCGAGTATGCAATTACCTTGATTGACTCTTGGGTATTTTCGAGGAGTTGTTTAGCTCGATACATTCGAACGTATAGTAGGTATTCTTTTGGAGATAAGGTGTTAAATTCTTTGAATACGCTTGATAAGTAGCTTCTGTGAACGGATAGTTCTTTTGCTAAATCTTGAATTGTAAGTGATTGAGGATAGTGGCTATCAATTAATCGTTTGCATTCAAGATAGAGTTGGTGGGTCGATGAAATATTCTTTTTCTTCTGATTGGGAGCAATATTTCCCAGATGAAACATCAGTTCATGGAGTTGTCCCATGATATGGAGTTGAGCTAATTCATTTGATTTGGTAATCTGAGCGAAGCGGACAATGTCTGAGATGAGTTTTGCAGTGGTCTGGGTATGACAAGTTTCAGATTGGATGAGATAGGATTGATCAGAAATTTGAGAAAGAGCAAAATAATCAGGAGCTTTCCCTCCAGTGATTCCTAACCAGTAGTAGGCCCAAGGTTCTTTACTATCTGCTTGATAAAAGGTTAGTTCATCTGGTTTTAATAGAAAGAAATCTCCTTCTTTTAAATCAACAATTTTACCATTGTAATGAAATTTTCCTTGTCCTTTACTAATGTAATGTAGAACGTATGTATCACGAATGGCTGGACCAAAAGAGTAATTAGGTGTGCATTCCTCATATCCATAAAAGCTTAGGGAAAGGTCGATTGTTCCAGTCTGGTATTCTGAAAAAACTAACATGTGCTACCTCCTACCTAACATTTTACCATATTCTTGAGACATTTTTCTATTTTGGAAAGCGATTTCAGATGATAAAATAGAATCATTAAAGTGATGAGGTGAAGTAAATGGGAGTTAGGATAGAGAATAATCTATTTTATGTTGAGAGTAAAAATTTAAGTTTGATTATTGAAAATCGTGGTGGGTACTTACTATTGAAACATTTAGGAAAGACTATTAAGAACTATAAAGGTTCCAATAGTGTTTATGAACGAGACCATGCCTTTTCAGGAAATCCAACGGCTCATAATCGAACCTTTAGTTTAGATACTCAGCGTCAAATTTTTGGACAACATGGCTTAGGAGATTTTAGGAAACCAACTATACAGGTTCAGCACGATGCAACTGAGGTAACAGATTTTCGTTTTATAGAAGCAAAGATTTTAAAAGATCAAAATGGTCCACAGGGTTTACCTTCCCCACATAGCATGGATGGTACAGAGACTCTTGCCTTGATTTTAGAAGATTCTAAGGCTCAACTTAGTCTGACTTTATATTATACTGCTTTTGATAATGATGCGACAATTGCTAGCTACAGTAAATTGGAGAATAATAGTAACCAGGAAGTTGTTATCCATAAAGATTTTTCTTTTATGGCTGATATTCCAGTTGCAGATTACGAAATCGTAACTCTGCAGGGTGCTTATGCTCGTGAAAAGACTGTTAGACGTCAACAGGTAGAACAAGGAATCTTTTCGATTAGTTCGAACCGTGGAGCTTCTGGGCATGCTCAAACACCAGCTCTTCTCTTATGTGATCAAGGAGTCACAGAGGATGCTGGAAATGTGTTTGCTATTCAACTAATGTATAGTGGCAACTTTGAAGCTTTTGTTCAAAAAAATCAATTGAATGAAGTTCGGCTGGCTATTGGCATAAATCCAGAAAACTTTTCTTGGAAGTTAGACCCTGAGGAATATTTTGAAACACCGGTAGCTTTAGTGACCTATTCAGATAAGGGATTAACTGATGTTAGTCATGAAAGTCAGAATTTTGTACTGAAGCACATTATGCCAAGTAAATTTTCTAAAAAAGAACGTCCAATTCTAATCAATAACTGGGAAGCTACTTACTTTGACTTTCAGAGAGAAAAACTGTTAGAGTTAGCAGATGAAGCTAAGAAAGTTGGCATTGAACTTTTTGTATTAGATGATGGTTGGTTTGGTAATCGCTTTGATGATAATCGGGCTTTAGGTGACTGGAGTGTTAATGAGGAAAAACTGGGTGGAAGTCTTGAAAGTCTGATTTCAGCTATCCATGAAAGAGGTTTGCAGTTTGGGCTTTGGTTAGAACCTGAGATGATTTCTGTAGATAGCGATTTGTATCGTCAACATCCTGACTGGGCTATTCAGATTCCTGGCTATGAGCATACTTATTCTCGGAATCAATTAGTACTTAATCTTGCCAATCCTCAGGTAGTAGAATACTTGAAAAATGTCTTAGATCAACTTCTATCTTATCATGAGATTGATTACATTAAATGGGATATGAACCGTAATATTACTAAGCTAGGGAATGGATTAACTTATTTAGAGACAAAGATGCAATCTCATCAGTACATGCTGGGGCTTTATGAACTTGTCGCTTATCTGACAGAGAAGCACAGCCATATTCTCTTTGAGTCCTGCTCTGGTGGTGGTGGACGAAATGATCTGGGTATGATGCGCTATTTTCCACAAGTCTGGGCTAGTGATAATACTGATGCGATTGCACGTTTACCAATTCAATACGGTTCATCCTATCTCTATCCAACCATTTCTATGGGGGCTCATGTTTCAGCAGTACCGAATCATCAGATGGGACGAATGACACCATTAGAAACACGTGGACATGTAGCAATGATGGGAAATTTGGGATATGAGCTTGATTTGACAAGTTTATCAGATGAAGAGAAAGATGAGATTGTTAATCAGGTGAACTTGTATAAAGAATTACGACCAGTAGTTCAGTTAGGACAACAGTATAGACTAATTAATCCTGATACTGCATCCAATGAAGCAGCTCTACAATTTAATTACAAAAATCAAACGATTGTAACCTACGTTCGCGTTTTATCAGTTGTAGAGACCATGGAAAC
Source organism: Streptococcus sp. Marseille-Q5619 (assembly GCF_946901205.1). Taxonomy (NCBI): domain Bacteria; kingdom Bacillati; phylum Bacillota; class Bacilli; order Lactobacillales; family Streptococcaceae; genus Streptococcus; species Streptococcus sp. Marseille-Q5619. Next base: position 391,905 of record NZ_CAMPPO010000004.1, on the reverse strand, counting down.
AACTTTAAAGTTAAAAGATTTGGATGAAGAGGGACTGTATGAATTGCAGGAAAATGGAGTAGTTTACTCAGGTGCAGAACTCATGTATGCAGGCTTAACTGTTATCTTATCCCAAGGAGATTTTTTGAGTAGACAGTATATTTTTAGAAGACTATAATAAAGGTGTATAAATTTATAAAGGAGGCTTTCCAATGAAATGGTATAAAAAAATCGGACTTCTTGCAATTACAGGTTTAGCTTTGTTTGGGCTCGGCGCTTGCTCCAACTATGGTAAATCTGCGGATGGCACAGTGACCATCGAGTATTTCAACCAGAAAAAAGAAATGACCAAAACCTTGGAAGAAATCGCTCGTGATTTTGAGAAGGAAAACCCTAAGATCAAGGTCAAAGTCGTCAATGTACCAAATGCTGGTGAAGTATTGAAGACACGTGTTCTCGCAGGAGATGTGCCTGATGTGGTCAATATTTACCCACAGTCCATCGAACTGCAAGAATGGGCAAAAGCAGGTGTCTTTGAAGATTTGAGCCACAAAGACTACCTGAAACGCGTGAAAAATGGCTACGCTGAAAAATATGCTGTAAAAGAAAAAGTTTACAACGTTACTTTTACAGCTAATGCTTATGGAATTTACTACAACAAAGATAAATTCGAAGAGCTGGGCTTGAAGGTTCCTGAAACCTGGGATGAATTTGAACAGTTAGTCAAAGACATCGTTACTAAAGGACAAACACCATTTGGAATTGCAGGTGCAGATGCTTGGACACTCAATGGTTACAATCAATTAGCCTTTGCGACAGCCACAGGTGGAGGAAAAGAAGCCAATCAATACCTTCGTTATTCTCAACCAAATGCCACTAAATTGTCGGATTCGATTATGAAAGATGACATCAAGGTCATGGACATCCTTCGCATCAATGGCTCTAAGCAAAAGAACTGGGAAGGTGCTGGCTATACCGATGTTATCGGAGCCTTCGCACGTGGGGATGTCCTCATGACACCAAATGGGTCTTGGGCGATCACAGCGATTAATGAACAAAAACCGAACTTTAAGATTGGGACCTTCATGATTCCAGGAAAAGAAAAAGGACAAAGCTTAACCGTTGGTGCGGGAGACTTGGCATGGTCTATCTCAGCCACCACCAAACATCCAAAAGAAGCCAATGCCTTTGTGGAATATATGACCCGTCCAGAAGTCATGCAAAAATACTACGATGTGGACGGATCTCCAACAGCGATTGAAGGGGTCAAACAAGCAGGAGAAGATTCACCGCTTGCTGGTATGACCGAATATGCCTTTACGGATCGTCACTTGGTCTGGTTGCAACAATACTGGACCAGTGAAGCAGACTTCCATACCTTGACCATGAACTATGTCTTGACCGGTGATAAACAAGGCATGGTCAATGATTTGAATGCCTTCTTTAACCCGATGAAAGCGGATGTGGATTAGGAGTAGAGAGACTATGAAAAAAGTATTACAAAAATATTGGGCATGGGCTTTTGTGGTCATCCCTCTCTTGTTACAAGCAATTTTCTTCTATGTGCCGATGTTTCAAGGAGCCTTTTACAGTTTTACCAACTGGACAGGATTGACTTATAACTACAAATTTGTCGGCTTAAACAACTTTAAGCTCCTCTTCATGGATCCAAAATTCATGAATGCGATTGGCTTTACCGCAATCATTACGATTGCCATGGTGGTTGGTGAGATTGCACTCAGGATCTTCATTGCGCGTGTCTTGAACTCTAAAATTAAAGGCCAAACCTTCTTCCGTGCTTGGTTCTTCTTCCCAGCTGTTTTGTCTGGTTTGACAGTGGCTTTGATCTTCAAGCAAGTCTTCAACTATGGTCTTCCAGCGATTGGGCATGCCCTTCATATTGAATTTCTCCAAACCAGTCTTTTAGGGACTAAGTGGGGAGCGATCTTTGCGGCTGTCTTTGTCCTTCTTTGGCAAGGGGTGGCTATGCCCATCATCATCTTTCTAGCTGGTTTGCAATCTATTCCAACTGAGATTACAGAGGCAGCAAGGATTGATGGCGCGACTAGCAAGCAAGTTTTCTGGAACATTGAATTGCCTTACTTGCTACCAAGTGTCTCTATGGTCTTTATCCTAGCCCTAAAAGGTGGGCTGACTGCCTTTGACCAAGTCTTTGCCATGACCGGTGGTGGTCCAAACAATGCCACAACCTCACTTGGGCTTTTGGTTTATAACTACGCCTTTAAAAACAACCAATTCGGTTATGCCAATGCCATTGCCGTAATCTTGTTCTTCTTAATTGTAGTGATTTCGATCATCCAATTGAGAGTATCTAAGAAATTTGAAATTTAAGAGGAGAAGCATGATGAAACAAGATGAAAGAAAAGACCTGATTGGCAAATACATTCTATTGATTCTAGGATCGGTTCTGATTTTAGTGCCGCTCCTTGCTACCCTCTTTAGTTCCTTCAAACCCACTAAGGATATTGTATACAATTTCTTTGGCTTTCCAACCAACTTCACATGGGACAACTTTAGCCGTCTCTTAGCTGATGGGATCGGAGGCTATTATTGGAACTCTGTCGTCATCACTGTCTTGTCTTTACTTGCAGTAATGATCTTTATTCCGATGGCAGCCTACTCCATCGCTCGCAATATGAGTAAAAGAAAAGCCTTTACCATCATGTATATCCTCTTAATCCTCGGAATCTTCGTACCTTTCCAAGTCATCATGATTCCGATTACGGTTATGATGAGTAAACTCGGTTTGGCTAATACCTTTGGTTTGATCTTGCTCTACTTGACCTATGCGATTCCACAGACCCTCTTTCTCTATGTTGGCTATATCAAAATCTCGATCCCAGAAAGTCTGGATGAAGCAGCAGAGATCGATGGGGCTAATCAATTTACAACTTATTTCCGCATCATCTTCCCAATGATGAAACCGATGCATGCGACAACCATGATCATCAATGCCCTTTGGTTCTGGAATGACTTCATGTTGCCACTCCTTGTCTTGAATCGGGATTCCAAAATGTGGACTCTGCCTTTATTCCAATACAACTACGCAGGCCAATATTTCAACGACTACGGACCAAGCTTTGCCTCATACGTTGTCGGCATTATCAGTATCACCATTGTCTATCTCTTCTTCCAACGCCATATCATCGCAGGAATGAGCAACGGAGCAGTGAAGTAAGAAGAGACTAGAGAAGCTATAATTTCTGACACAGAGGAAGGGTTCAGCTTGTTGATAATTCTATGTAGAAAACAAGAAAGTAGTACTTAGTTTATCACAGTCTATATTAGTACGAGTTTGATGATAAACAGAGATTTAATACTCAATGAAAATCAAAGAGCAAACTAGGAAGCTAGTCACAGGTTGCTCAAACCACTGTTTTGAGGTTGCAGATAGAGCTGATGTGGTTTGAAGAGATTTTCGAAGAGTATAACATGAATTTGATTTACGAAGCCAAGTCATACGAGACTTGGCTTCAATTAGAAAAAGGAGAGTAATGATGCCGATTCAGAATAAAACCATGTTGATTACCTATTCAGATAGTCTTGGAAATAATCTTAAAGACTTATATGAGAATTTGGAAGAGCATTTTGGAGATGCTATTGGGGGAGTTCACCTTCTACCATTTTTCCCATCAACAGGTGATCGTGGATTTGCGCCAGTTGACTACGACGAAGTGGACTCAGCTTTTGGTGATTGGGAGGATGTTAAGCGTTTAGGTGAGAAATATTATCTTATGTTTGACTTTATGATTAACCATATTTCTCGTCAATCTAAGTATTATAAGGACTATCAAGAAAAACATGAAGCCAGTGAATTTAAAGATCTCTTTTTAAACTGGGATAAGTTTTGGCCAGAAAACCGTCCAACACAGTCTGATGTAGATTTAATTTACAAGCGTAAGGATCGTGCACCAAAGCAAGAGATTGTTTTTGCAGACGGTTCAGTAGAATATTTGTGGAATACCTTTGGTGAGGAGCAGATTGATCTTGATGTGACCAAAGAAGTAACGATGGAATTTATCCGTAAGACGATTCAGCACTTGGCAAGTAATGGGTGTGATTTGATTCGCTTAGATGCCTTTGCTTATGCAGTGAAGAAATTGGATACTAATGATTTCTTTGTAGAACCAGATATTTGGGATTTATTGGACAAAGTTCGAGACATCGCTGCTGAGTATGGGACAGAGCTCTTACCTGAGATTCATGAACATTATTCGATTCAGTTTAAAATAGCGGATCACGATTACTATGTTTATGATTTTGCTCTTCCAATGGTGACACTTTATACTCTTTACAGTTCCAGAACAGAGCGTTTGGCTAAGTGGTTAAAGATGAGCCCAATGAAGCAATTTACGACGCTAGACACCCATGATGGGATTGGAGTGGTGGATGTCAAGGATATCCTGACTGACGAGGAAATCGACTATGCTTCAAATGAGCTCTATAAGGTTGGAGCTAATGTCAAACGTAAGTACTCTAGTGCAGAGTATAACAATTTAGATATCTACCAAATCAATTCAACTTACTATTCTGCGCTTGGAGATGATGATGTCAAGTATTTTCTCGCTCGTCTAATTCAAGCTTTTGCCCCAGGTATTCCTAAAGTTTACTATGTTGGTCTATTAGCAGGCAAGAATGACTTGAAATTGTTAGAAGAAACTAAAGAAGGTCGAAATATTAATCGTCATTACTATAGCAATGAGGAAATAGCAGAAGAAGTCCAACGTCCTGTAGTGAAGGCCCTTCTCAATCTATTTTCTTTCCGTAACCGTTCAGAAGCCTTTGAACTAGAAGGAACTATTGACGTTGAAACACCAACAGCTCACAGCATTGTAATCAAACGTCAAAATAAAGATAAGTCCGTAACAGCAGTAGCAGAAATTGATTTGCAAAATCAGACTTATCGGGTAATTGAGAATGGAGTTGAAGTAACATTTTGAAGCCTTGATATGGTTGATAAAATAGTTTTTTATTTTAGTAAACGTTTCCTTTGTTTTCAAATTGTTAAAAAAGTGGTACAATATAGGATAGCTTACTATTATCTGAATCAGCTGATTTGGAGAGAAAGGATTCATTTTGAAATCAATAGGCTTTATTGAAAAGCTAAAAGGGTTGTCTAGTAAAGAGCTGATTTTATTGGGAATTATCTTGAGTATCTTTTTACCCTTTTATCTTTTTGTAGTTGTATTCTGTTTATATATTATTAGTTTGATTTTTACAGGAGACATAAAAAGTATTCTTCAGAAAATGGGGGAGCATCCGATGCTGCTTCTTTTTCTTGGCTATAGTACTGTTATATCCATTCTTGCACAAAATTGGATGGGTCTTGTGGCTTCAGTAGGAATGTTTCTATTTACTGTTTTCTTTTTGCACTATCAGTCGATTTTATCACATAAATTCTTTCGATTGATTTTGCAGCTCGTCTTGTTTGGTAGCGTCTTGTCAGCTGCTTTTGCAAGTTTAGAACATTTCCAAATTGTGAAGAAATTCAACTATGCTTTTCTTTCACCCAATATGCAGGTATGGCATCAGAATCGTGCAGAAGTAACCTTCTTTAATCCTAATTATTATGGAATTATTTGTTGTTTCTGTATCATGATTGCCTTCTATCTGTTTACAACGACCAAGTTGAATTGGTTGAAAGTATTCTGTGTGATTGCAGGCTTTGTGAATCTCTTTGGATTGAACTTTACTCAAAATCGAACGGCCTTTCCTGCTATTATTGCTGGAGCCATTATCTATCTCTTTACGACCATTAAAAACTGGAAGGCCTTTTGGCTTAGTATTGGGGTCTTTGCAATCGGCTTGAGTTTCCTTTTTTCTAGTGATTTGGGAGTTCGAATGGGTACTTTAGACTCTTCTATGGAAGAACGCATTTCTATCTGGGATGCTGGGATGGCCTTGTTTAAGCAAAATCCTTTTTGGGGTGAAGGGCCATTGACCTATATGCACTCTTATCCTCGGATACATGCTCCTTATCATGAACATGCTCACAGTCTTTATATTGATACGATTCTGAGTTACGGAATTGTGGGGACCATTTTATTAGTTTTGTCTTCTGTTGCTCCTGTTCGCTTGATGATGGATATGAGTCAGGAGTCAGGGAAACGTCCGATTATCGGCCTTTATCTGTCTTTCCTTACAGTGGTTGCTGTACACGGAATCTTTGACCTGGCTCTCTTCTGGATTCAGTCAGGCTTTATTTTCTTGCTAGTTATGTGCAGTATTCCATTGGAACATCGAACCTTGGTATCGGACATGACGGATTAAGTATATAAGATTAAAATCTTCTACCTTGGGTGGGAGATTTTTTATATACACTGGGCATGTCGTGTATCTGAGGTGTAAGTCTTCTGTAGGGATCCACTACCGGTGAATACAATAGCTCTCCCCAAGCCTGACTATCGTGAGGTAGTGGATTAAAATGGTCTGGGGATAGATCGTTTTAAGTCTGACGCAGGAAATAAGAATTGTCAGAGGAAGGGATAGCGAAATCGTGGCACTACTAACAGGAACGTGATAGCAAGGCGTATATAGTGGATAAGGTAGCGAGAAATTTTAAAGTATAAAAGATAGTCTTAATCTATATGTGTAAATCACGAAAGTAATTGAATTCGGAATAAGGTTGGTGTGAAAAAGATATAGTAAACGGAATCTTGAATACTAGAATGATACTTCTACAATATTATTATAATTTAATTTGAATTCCAAAATCACATTGTTCAGTCTGTATTTCATTTTACTATAGGTCTTCCTAAGCTTCAAAGTTTCTGCGTCAAATTTCCTATTTTCGCTGTAGCCTTTGATACTTCGAACGACAATTTGAATCATATATTCAGAAAAAATGAAAAATTTGTGTTAATAAGCCTAAATATTCTGAAAATTCGTTTATTTTTCTTGAAACATCTTAAAATCTATGGTATAATTGATAATAACCTATACTTTATTACGAGGAGTGAAGAAATGAAAAAAAGTCAAGTGCTTGCTGTAGCGGGGGCTACCTTATTAGCGTCAGGAGTTCTAGCTGCGTGTTCAAACACTAGTTCAAATAATGCTAAACTAGCAAAAGATTACCAATATGTTTATCAAACAGATCCAGAAACCTTGGATTATATCGTTAGCAATATTGATTCAACATCTTTCGTCACAACAAATGCTGTAGATGGTTTGTTGGCTAATGATAAATATGGTAACCTAGTTCCTTCTATTGCTGAATCATGGACAGTTTCAAAAGATGGTTTGACTTATACCTATAAAATCCGTAAGGATGCTAAATGGGTGACAGCAGAGGGAGAAGAGTACGCTCCTGTCACTGCTAAAGACTTCGTTACTGGTTTGAAACATGCGGTAGATGGAAAATCAAAAGGACTTTCAATCGTTAGCTCTTCTATTAAAGGATTAGAAGCCTATATCAAGGGTGAAACAAGCGACTTTTCAACCGTTGGAGTAAAAGCGCTTGATGATCAAACACTAGAATATACCTTGAACCAGCCAGAAACTTTCTGGAATGACAAGACAACTAGTGGTGTTTTGATGCCGGTTAATGAAGAATTCTTAACTTCAAAAGGGGAAGGTTTTGGTGCTCCAACCGATGCTAACTCTATTCTTTATAACGGTCCATTTGTCTTAAAATCTGTAACTCCAAAATCATCTATCGAGATGGCTAAAAATGATGCTTACTGGGACAAAGAAAATGTAAAAATTGAGAACGTTAAGTTCACTTTCTGGGATGGTAAGGACCAAGATGTGATTGCTAAAGGTTTTGCTGATGGTCAATATAGCAAGGCGCGTATCTTCCCTACAAGTTCTACATATGAAAAATATGCAGCTGACTTCAAAGATAACATTTACTTTAATGAACCAGGAGCGGGAGTTGCAACTGTCAGCTTGAACTATGGCCGTACAACTTATAACCACACTGCTAAGACAAGTGATGCCCAAAAGACATCTACTAAGAAAGCCTTGTTAAACAAGGAATTCCGTCAAGCCTTGAACTTTGCGGTAGATCGCAATTCTTACTCAGCTCAAACAAATGGTACTGATGGAGCTGCAGTAGCCATCCGTAATACGTTTGCACCTTATAATCTTCAAGTTGGTAAGAAAACATTTGGTGAATTGGTACAAGATAGCTTAGCTAAGACAAATTCTTCTATTTGGTCAAACGTGTCTCTAGCAGATTCTCAAAATGGACTTTACAATGAAGAAAAGGCTAAAGAAGTCTTTGCTAAAGCAAAATCAAGCCTACAAGCTGAAGGTGTTGAATTCCCAATCCACTTGGATGCCTTGGTTATCCAAGAATCAACAGCGGTTGTAAACCGTGTGCAATCATTGAAGCAATCAATTGAAAAAGTATTGGGTTCAGATAATGTTGTTGTAGATTTGCAACAAATGACTCAAGCAGAAGCTTTACCAATTTCATTTAGTGCTCCAACAGCTAAAGAGCAAGACTGGGATATCCATACATTGTCAGGATGGAACCCTGACTATCAAGATCCGTCTACTTTCTTGGATCAGTTTGTCATCAAGGGAGGAAACACTCGCCTTTACCTTGGTATTGACCAAAACACGGATGCATCAGTAGTAAGTAAACTTGGTTTGGCTGACTATGGAAAATTACTTGATGACGCAAACAGCGAAAATCAAGATGTTCAAAAACGTTATGAAAAATACGCAGTAGCACAAGCTTGGTTGACTGATAATGCTTTGACAATTCCAGTAATGGCTTCTCCTAAAGAAACAGCCGTTTCATTTGTTTCAAAGGTTCTACCATTTAGCTCTTCATATTCTGTAGCCGGCCTTAAAGGTGAAAATGCAGGATACTTGAAGTATACTGAAGTTGGTGAAAAAGCAATCACCAAAGAAGAGTATGAAAAAGCTCGTGAAAAATGGTTGAAAGAAAAGGCTGAGTCAAACGAGAAAGCACAAAAAGAATTGGCAAGTCATGTGAAGTAAATAATTTCTAATAGAACTTTCTCTCCATGAGGAGAAGGTTCTTTTGGGATTTTTAAAGGAAATAATATGAAAAAATATATTTTTATGCGTGTTTTGCGGTCATTGGTTTCGATTTTCTTAGTAACGACTTTGACCTACACGATTATCTATACCTTGGTTCCTCGAAAATTGATTTTCAAGCAGGACCCTAACTATAATAAAATCGCAACAACGGCTGATAAACGTGATAACTATGAAAATACTGTGTTTGAGCGTATGGGCTACATTGAGTATTACGATACTAAGGAGTTGCAAGAAAAGGCAAGTAGCATGGATTCTTCTGTAACAGTAGAGGCAAATGCGACTAATAAAGCTATTTATGAAAAGTACATCAATCAATTAGGTCATGGTTGGACTTTGGGAGAATTTACTGAAAGTGGTCAATTTTATGCTACTCGTGAAATCCCCATTTTTGAACGTGTTTTTCACTTCTATGCTAACTTGATTGACATTGACCATACAAATAAAATTCAAGACCCTGAAAATCCAGACTTGAAACGTTACCTTCGTTTCGAAAATGATCCAGCTATCGGATGGTCATTGGTCGGTTCGGGTACTAAACATAAATATCTCTTGTACTTCAACAGTCAGTTCCCATTTGTGCATCAAAATTTTGTGAATATCAATTTAGGTGACTCTTATCCAACCTATGCTAATACACCAGTTCTTCAGGTTATTACTCAAGGTCAAGGACAAACCAAAACTGCTCAAGTTCAGTTCCCAACAGGTAAGAAAACGTCTTCTGTAAATATTTACTCAAGAACCTACAAGTCACCTAGTCAGGCTGACTCTCGTGAAGTAGCTAGCTATGGGAAAGATGATCCTTATACAGCGACTGAAAGTAATTATCAATATCCATCTATGATTGTCAGCTCTGCTATTGCTGGTTTGATTGGTTTGGTGATTTCTTATGCGATTGCCGTGCCACTTGGTTCAGCCATGGCTCGTTTCAAGAACACTTGGATTGATAGCTTCTCAACAGGGGCTTTGACCTTCTTGATGGCACTTCCAACAATCGCCCTTGTTTATATTGTTCGATTGCTTGGTTCCTCAATTGGTTTACCAGATTCATTCCCTATCTTAGGGGCTGGAGATTGGCGTTCGTACGTTTTACCAGCAGTAATCCTTGGTTTGTTGGGTGCTCCTGGTACAGCTATTTGGATTCGTCGTTACATGATTGACTTGCAATCACAAGACTTTGTTCGTTTCGCTCGTGCAAAAGGTTTGTCTGAAAAAGAAATTTCAAACAAACACATCTTTAAAAATGCCATGGTTCCGCTGGTTTCAGGAATTCCTGGTGCCGTTATTGGGGTTATCGGTGGTGCAACCCTTACTGAAACAGTCTTCGCCTTCCCAGGTATGGGTAAAATGTTGATTGACTCTGTAAAAGCATCCAATAACTCTATGGTCGTTGGTCTTGTCTTCATTTTTACATGTATTTCTATCTTCTCCCTTCTTTTAGGAGATATTTGGATGACCATTATTGACCCACGTATTAAATTGACTGAGAAAGGAGGCAAATAATGTCTACAATCGATAAAGAAAAATTTCAGTTTGTAAAACGTGACGATTTTGCCTCTGAAACCATTGATGCGCCAGCATATTCTTACTGGAAATCAGTGTTTAGACAATTTATGAAGAAAAAATCAACTGTAGTCATGTTGGGAATCTTGGTAGCCATCATTTTGATGAGTTTCATCTACCCAATGTTTTCTAAGTTTGATTTCAATGATGTCAGCAAGGTAAACGACTTTAGTGCTCGTTATATCAAGCCAAATGCGGAGCATTGGTTCGGTACAGACAGTAACGGTAAATCGCTCTTTGACGGTGTCTGGTTCGGAGCGCGTAACTCTATCCTCATTTCTGTGATTGCGACAGTGATTAACTTGGTTATCGGTGTTTTTGTCGGTGGTATTTGGGGAATTTCAAAATCAGTTGACCGCGTGATGATGGAAGTTTATAATGTCATCTCAAACATCCCATCTCTTTTGATTGTCATTGTCTTGACTTACTCAATCGGAGCTGGATTCTGGAATTTGATTTTTGCCATGAGTGTAACAACATGGATTGGAATTGCCTTCATGATTCGTGTGCAAATCTTGCGTTATCGTGACTTGGAATACAACTTGGCGTCACGTACTTTGGGAACACCAACCTTGAAGATTGTTGCCAAAAACATTATGCCACAATTGGTATCTGTTATTGTGACAACCATGACTCAAATGCTTCCAAGCTTTATCTCATACGAAGCCTTCTTGTCTTTCTTCGGTCTTGGATTACCGATTACAGTGCCAAGTTTGGGTCGTTTGATTTCGGATTATTCACAAAACGTAACAACCAATGCTTACTTGTTCTGGATTCCATTGACAACTCTTGTCTTGGTATCCTTGTCCCTTTTCGTAGTTGGTCAAAACTTAGCGGATGCTAGTGATCCACGTACACATAGATAGGAGTAGAAATGACAAAAGAAAAAAATGTAATTTTGACTGCTCGCGATATTGTCGTGGAATTTGACGTTCGTGACAAAGTATTGACAGCCATTCGCGGCGTTTCCCTTGAACTAGTTGAAGGAGAAGTGTTGGCCTTGGTAGGTGAGTCAGGATCAGGGAAATCTGTTTTGACAAAGACCTTCACAGGTATGCTTGAAGAAAATGGTCGCATTGCTCAAGGAAGCATTGACTACCGTGGTCAGGATTTGACAGCCTTGTCTTCTCACAAGGATTGGGAACAAATTCGTGGTGCTAAGATTGCGACTATCTTCCAAGATCCAATGACTAGTTTGGACCCAATTAAAACAATTGGTAGTCAGATTACAGAAGTTATTGTAAAACACCAAGGAAAAACAGCTAAAGAAGCGAAAGAATTAGCGATTGACTACATGAATAAGGTTGGGATTCCAGATGCAGATAGACGTTTTGATGAATACCCATTCCAATATTCTGGAGGAATGCGTCAACGTATCGTTATTGCGATTGCCCTTGCCTGCCGACCTGATGTCTTGATTTGTGATGAGCCAACGACTGCCTTGGATGTGACTATCCAAGCACAGATTATTGATTTGCTAAAATCTTTACAAAACGAGTACCATTTCACAACAATCTTTATAACTCACGACCTTGGTGTGGTAGCAAGTATTGCGGATAAGGTAGCGGTTATGTATGCAGGAGAAATTGTTGAGTATGGAACTGTTGAGGAAGTCTTCTATGACCCTCGCCATCCATATACATGGAGTCTCTTGTCTAGCTTGCCTCAGCTTGCTGATGATAAAGGAGATCTTTACTCAATCCCAGGAACACCTCCGTCACTTTATACTGATCTGAAAGGGGATGCCTTTGCCTTGCGTTCTGACTATGCAATGCAGATTGACTTCGAACAAAAAGCTCCTCAATTCTCAGTATCAGAGACACATTGGGCTAAAACTTGGCTTCTTCATGAGGATGCTTCAAAAGTAGAAAAACCAGCTGTGATTGCAAATCTCCACGATAAAATCCGTGAAAAAATGGGATTTGCCCATCTGGAAGACTAGGAGGAAGGAAATGTTTGAAAAATTAGTAGAAATCAAAGATTTAGAAATTTCCTTCGGTGAAGGAAGTAAGAAGTTTGTCGCGGTTAAAAATGCTAACTTCTTTATCAACAAGGGAGAAACGTTCTCGCTTGTTGGTGAGTCAGGTAGTGGGAAAACAACTATTGGTCGTGCGATAATCGGTCTCAATGATACAAGTAATGGTGATATTATTTTTGAGGGTCAAAAGATTAATGGTAAGAAATCGCGTGAACAAGCTGCAGAATTGATTCGTCGTATCCAGATGATTTTCCAAGACCCTGCCGCAAGTTTGAATGAACGTGCGACTGTTGATTATATTATTTCTGAAGGTCTTTACAATCATCATCTGTTCAAAGATGACGAAGAACGTAAAGAGAAAGTTAAAAATATTATCCGTGAAGTGGGGCTTCTTGCTGAGCACTTGACTCGTTACCCTCATGAGTTCTCAGGTGGTCAACGTCAACGTATCGGTATTGCCCGTGCCTTGGTCATGCAACCAGACTTTGTTATTGCGGATGAGCCAATTTCAGCCTTGGACGTTTCTGTTCGTGCCCAAGTCTTGAACTTGCTCAAAAAATTCCAAAAAGAACTTGGTTTGACCTATCTCTTTATCGCCCATGACTTGTCGGTTGTGCGCTTTATTTCAGATCGTATCGCAGTTATTTACAAGGGTGTTATTGTAGAGGTTGCAGAGACAGAAGAATTGTTTAACAATCCAATTCATCCATATACTCAAGCCTTGCTTTCAGCGGTACCAATCCCAGATCCAATCTTGGAACGTAAGAAGGTCTTGAAGGTTTACGACCCAAGTCAACACGACTATGAGACTGATAAGCCATCTATGGTAGAAATCCGTCCAGGTCACTATGTTTGGGCTAACCAAGCCGAATTGGCGCGTTACCAACAAGGGTTAAACTAATATTGGTTTTATAATTTCCATGCCAACTTTTATGGAAATTATAAACCTTTTTTGTTGGACTGATTTGAAAAACTTTGGAAGCGTTTTGAAAGAATTTTCGAAAGAAATAGAATTCTTAGAAAATCATTGAATTATAGTGAGATGAAATAAAATCTGAACAACTTTATTAGGAAAGTCAAATTCATTTCTAGAAAAGTTTTAGAAGTCGCGGCGTATTACTCTAGTTTCAATCTACTATAGTCTAATACTCTTCGAAAATCTCTTCAAACCACGTCAGCTCTATCTGCCACCTCAAAACAGTGTTTTGAGCAACCTGAGGTTAGCTTCCTAGTTTGCTTTTTGATTTTCATTGAGTCTAATATCTACAATGTAAAAAACTCTAGCTATCAGTTCATTGATAGTTAGAGTTTTTTCTATTCATATGATTTAAGGAGATTAAATAAGGCTTCTACTTCTGATGACGGTGTAGCTGATTTAAGGTAAGCGTAATAAACTGTAAAAGTTATCTTATCCTTCGGTATAAGAGGAATTTTTATTAAATCATCATCTTCATCAGAAAGTGCGATATCAGCCAGTAAACTAAGGCCGATCCCTTTCTTTAAAAGTTCTTTAAGGATGGCAATGTCATCAGTCTTAAAGAATATTTCTGCCTTGTTTTGATACTTTTGATTAAGCATTTCAAAAGCTTTCAGGTGAACAAAGTGTTCATCTAAGAGTATAAAGGATTGATCTGCTAATTCTTCAGCAGCAAAGAGATACTGAATGATAATAGGAGGGAATCCTACAGTAGAGTATTGTGCCAAGGAGCGATTAATTTCTTTGCGAGTAGAAATGACCTCAGGTAAAATCAGTTCTGTATGCTTTAGAAGGATTTGTCCTTGAGGAGTTAGCTTGAAGGAACGATGCGAGGGGTCATGGTGAATCAATTTGCAGTTAAAGGATTCCTCTAAGCGCTTGATAGCATAAGAAATAGATGGTTGGCTGACTTTATGTTGTTTTGCTACTTCCGTATAGGATTGAAGCTGGCAGAGGTCATAAAAATATTGTAGATCTTTTAAATTCATATGGGCTCACTTTCATTAGTTGGAGAAGGAAAATAAGTGGAAAACAGCAGATAAATAATTTTTATCCGTATCCTACAATTTGACTATACGAGTATTCACCAGTTAAAATGTAAGTGAGTCAGGAATCTCAAAGATTATCTAAGATACTCTCAAAAATGACCAACATCTTTTCTCGTTTATCAATAGGGAGCTGTTTAATCTTCATGTTGATTCTTTTGAGTGAAAGATTGCCACTCTTATCAGAGGTTGATTCAAGGCTATCAAAATTGAAAAATTCCTCTGGGGTCATTTCTAGGGCGTCAATCACTTTTTCAAGACTGTGAATGGTCAGATTCACATTTTGGTTTTCAAGTTGATTGATATATTTAAGCCCGAGTCCTGCTTGTTCCGAAAGTTCTTCCTGGCTCATTTTATTCTGTGTTCGAAAATATTTCACTTTTTGGGAAATATATTGTTGTAAATAGTTTTTAGTTGTCATATAAATAGAATACAAGTTTTATATGACAAAAAAACACCTTAAAAAATACAAAGTACTACATAGCGAACTTATATGATATTTATTTTAATTAGGATTGTCAATTTGTATGATTGGTTTATTTTACTCGAAACTTTTAGTAAAGAGTGATCATCGAGAGTTTGATGAGTTCAGAAATTTATAAAATATAACAACTTAAAGTATTATCAATAATAGTGTTTTAAGTATAAAAGAGCCTATTAGAAATTGTTCTCGTAGACTCATTATAACATATGCGTATACAATTGTATTATTTAAACAACAACGTTTCATGAACAATTCGTTTCATGTGGTATAATATAAGTAAAAAGGAGGTTGCACTATGACTGCACATGATATTTTAAACAATCCTTTCCTCAATAAAGGTACTGCCTTTACCTTAGAGGAGCGAAAGGAACTAGGCCTTATTGGTTTACTGCCACCGTATGTTCAAACGATTGAAGAACAAGCGGCGCAAACTTATGCACAAATGCAAACAAAAGCCAATGATCTGGAAAAACGTCTTTTCCTAATGGAAATTTTTAATACCAACAGGACTCTTTTTTATTACCTCTTTTCTCAACATTTGGAAGAATTCAATCCAATTGTATATGATCCAACCATTGCAGATACCATTGAAGGCTATAGTGATCTTTTTGTAGATCCCCAATATGCGGGATATCTTGATATCAATCATCCTGAAAATATTGAAGCCACTTTGAAAAACGCTGCCGGGGGTCGCGAGATTCGTCTCATTGTTGTAACAGATGCAGAAGGAATCCTTGGAATTGGCGACTGGGGAACAAATGGTGTCGATATTTCTGTTGGGAAATTGATGGTCTATACGGCTGCTGCTGGAATCGATCCTTCAATGGTCCTTCCTTTAGTCATTGATGCAGGGACTAACCGTGAAGAACTTCGTAACAATCCTAATTACTTAGGAAATCGTCACGAACGGGTCCGCGGAGATCGTTACTACGACTTCATTGACCAATTTGTTCAAACAGCAGAACGTCTCTTTCCTAAACTTTACCTTCACTGGGAAGATTTTGGTCGCTTGAATGCTGCCAATATTCTTGAAAAATACCGGAAACAAATTCCGACCTTTAATGATGATATTCAAGGTACGGGAATCGTTACCTTGGGTGGTATCTTTGGTTCGCTGGATATTAGTGGTGAAAAATTAACAGATCAAGTTTATCTCTGCTATGGTGGTGGTACTGCGGGTGCAGGAATTGCCTCTCGTGTTCTTCGTGAAATGGTAAGTGAAGGTCTTTCTGAAGAAGAAGCCTATAAACGTTTCTTTATGGTTGATAAACAAGGTCTTCTCTTTGATGACATGGATGACTTGACACCAGAGCAAAAACCATTTGCTAAGAAACGTGCTGATTTTAGTAACGCAGATAAGTTGACTGACCTGCTTGAAGTAGTGAAGACTGTGAAGCCAACTATTCTTGTAGGAACTTCAACTCAGCCTAATACCTTCACTAAAGAAATAGTAGAAGCTATGTGTGAAAACACAGAACGTCCAATGATTTTCCCTTTGTCAAATCCAACTAAATTGGCAGAAGCTAGTGCCAAAGATTTGATTGAATGGTCAGATGGCAAAGCTTTTGTCGCAACAGGAATTCCTGCTGATACGGTTTCTTATAAAGGTGTAGACTATGTGATTGGTCAAGCAAACAATGCCCTGATTTACCCAGGTCTTGGTCTAGGTATGCTGGCTTCTGAAGCAAGTCTTTTGACTGATGAAATGATTGGAGCAGCGGCGCATTCATTAAGTGGTATTGTCAATCCAGGCCAGCCAGGAACTCCTGTCTTGCCGCCATTCAAGTATGTAGCAGATGTTTCTATTAAAGTAGCAGAAGCAGTCGCTGAAAAAGCACAAGAGCAAGATCTTGCACGCGCTAAGGAAACAGATATGGCCAAAGCAGTTCGTGATTTGAAGTGGTATCCAGAGTATAAATAATTCATTTCTGCTGCTATCCTTCTATAGTGGCAGATTTGTATGGGCTGTGGACTTAAGTAATTTAGAAAGGACACCTATGTCACTCTTTTTAACTTCGATTACGAGTATCATTCCGATTATTGCTATTATTGTTTTGGGGTATATTCTTCAGGTGAGGGGATGGTTTGGGGATGCCTTTGGACCTAACCTGTCTCGTTTAATCATGAATGTAGCCTTGCCAGCGTCAATCTTTGTGTCGGTGATGAAATACCTAACGCTAGATAAACTAATCAGTCTTTCTGGAGGACTCTTTTATACTTTTGTAGCATTTAAATTGGGCTATATCGTAGCTTATATTGCAGTTAGGCTTTTCAAGGTTCGTCCAGGACGGCGAGGGACCATGATTAATACCTTTGTGAATGCCAATACTATTTTTATCGGTCTACCATTAAACGTTGCTCTTTTTGGTAATCAGGCTCTTCCATATTTCTTAATTTACTATATCACCAACACGATTTCTACCTGGACATTAGGCGTGTATGTGATGACGAGCGATAGTAAATCGGGTCAAAGCAAGAAGAAAACTAAATTTGACTGGAAGAAATTGCTTCCAGCTCCGCTTGTAGGTTTTCTTGTCGCTCTACTATTTTTGATTCTCCGAATCTCCATTCCAGATTTCGCAACGAATACCTTAACTTATGTAGGAAATATCGTCACTCCCTTATCTCTGATTTATATTGGTATCGTTCTTGCAAAGGCAGGCTTGAATACTATTACTTTTGATAAGGATACAATTGTCACTTTAGTTGGACGCTTTATCCTAGCTCCTCTGATTATGCTTCTTGTATTGAAGTTCTCTGCACCAAATATGGCGACAGTAGAATTTAAGACCTTTATGATTCAGTCCGCTACACCAGCTCTAGCTGTTCTCCCAATCCTTGCTAATCAGGGAAAAGGAGACGTGGAATTCTCTACGAATGTGGTGACTCTAAGTACGGTTCTATTTATCGTTGTTATTCCAATATTACAAACTTTATTAGGATAAGAGGATGAGCTTGTGAGAACAATTTTGAATTGCATGAAAAAATGGCAGACACTCATCAAGATTACCTTATTTTTATCTATTGTTAGTCTCGTTATTGTAGAGATAATCAGACTTTTTAAGACAATTTCGTTTGATAAGGTTGGAGCAATCTTGGGGGAACTCTCTCCAATAAAACTGATTTGTTTAGTTTTCTTTGGTTCTATGGCTGTTGCGCCAATGATGCTCTATGATAGAATCCTAAATAAAGAACTTAATCAGAAACAAAAATTATCTTACTTACTAGAAACAAGTTGGACTATAAATAGCTTGAATAATATGATTGGCTTTGCCGGTTTGGTGGATGTTGGTTTACGCTATTCTTTCTATGGAGATGAAGAACGCTCTGAAAAAAGTATGCAAGGAATTTCTCGTGTCATCCCTTATTTTATGAGTGGTTTCTCACTGTTTGCACTGATAAGTTTAATTTTCACAATTATATTTCCTATTTCAATGGGGATTAAACAATATTGGCCAGCTCTTTTGGGAGCTTGTCTCTATCTTCCAATTATTTTATTTGTTTCAAATAGAAAAAAATGGGTCTATTTTGGTCAATTGAGTGGAAGGACAATTTTATCTTTAGTGCTAACTTCTGCCCTTGATTGGGCTAGTGTATTAAGTTTTTTCCTTTTGGTTGGGTATGTTTTAGGCTACAATTTACCAATTTATGATGTAATCCCCCTCTTTATGATTGCTATTACAATTGGCATTATATCGATGATTCCTGGTAGCCTAGGTAGTTTCGATTTAATTATGGTATCTGGTTTAGTTGCCCTTGGTATTGATAAAGATCAGGCGCTAAGTTGGTTACTAGTATTTCGTTTATTCTATTATATTCTTCCTTTCTGTTTAGGAGTTGTTTTATTCTTTAAAAATATGGGTGGCCGACTTAATGAGAAATATTTGGGAATTCCCCAAAAGGTTATTGAATCACTATCCACTATAGTATTGGTTTGGGGGTTGCGACTTTTTGCTTTCTTCCTCGTGGTGTCAGCTATAGTTCCTCAAGAATTAGGACATCTTCCTTTGTTTAAAGAACTTTCACCTAGCACTGGACAGTTTGTTTTTCAACTTCCTAGTATCATTCTCGGCGTTCACTTCTTCCTTCTTGCAAGACTAGTTAAACGACGTTTAAAATTTACATTACCATTAGCTACTGTACTAGGTCTAGTAAGCCTTGTTTATTTGAATATTGGTAGTTTTTCATTAGCAAGTAGTTTTTTTCTAATCATTATTTTGTCTATCATATGGTGGATTAGAAATACATTTGTTCGCAGTCATTATATTTATGCTTGGGAAGATTGTTGTAAGGATATATCGTATATTGGTGGAAGTTTCTTCTTGACCCTTGTTTTGTTAGGACATTTGAACCCTCATCATGTATTTGAAGTTAAACATCTTCCTCATTTGATTACACACTGGATTCATCTTTTTGGCTCGTCTCTGATATTGGTGATTTCGTATGTTTTGGTACTCCGTGAGAGTAATCAAACCAAAGAGAATTTTGGAGAAGTTTTCGATAAGCAACGTTATCAAGACTTTATTGCAACAATACCAAATATAAATTTAGATGCTGCCCTGGCTTATTTAGATGACAAATACCTTTATTGGTACCAAGAGGATGGTCAAGACAAGGTTGTTTTCCAATTTGCAATTGAAAATAATAAATGTGTCGTTATGTCGGATCCACTGGCACAGTCAGGATACTTAGAAAAAGGCTTATCGAAGTTTTTAGAGGATGCGGAGGACACAAATGTCTCTGTTATTTTCTACGAAATTAATCAAGAAACCACCCTATTACTTCATGAATATGGGTACGACTTTATGAAATTTGGGGAGACTGCTCAGGTATTACTCGATAGATTTACAACCGAAGGAAAACAAGGAAAGAAATTTAGAACAGTTGTTAATCGATTAGAAAGCAAGGGGTATCAATTCCAAGTATTACAACCACCTTTTGATAAGAAGTTGCTTAACACCCTTAAAGAAATATCGTATAATTGGCTAGATGGTCGTCAAGAAAAAGGGTTTTCACTTGGATTTTTTGATGAGAAGTACATTCAATTAGCACCAATAGCCCTTGTAAGGGATAAGGAAGATAAGGTTCAGGCTTTTGTTACCTTTTTAGCTTGTAATGGTCCTGAAGAAGCTAGCATCGATTTGATGCGCTACCACTTAAGGACAGTACCCAATGGTATTATGGATTATCTCTTTGTGAAATTATTACTTCATTTTAAAGAAGAAGGAGTTAGTTTATTTGAATTAGGTATGGCGCCGTTGTCAAATGTAGGAACTGAGAAACATAGCTTTCTACAAGAAAAAGTAGCCTATCTCATCTATGCCTTCACTAATCGATTCTATTCATTTAGTGGTCTTAGACAGTATAAACAAAAGTTTAATCCTATTTGGACACCTAGATATGTTGCCTATCCTCGGGATACTTGGCTTATTTTGGATATGTTAGCAATCTACAGAGTTGATAACCGAAAAGTAAAGAGATTGTCGTATTGACTATTGGTTTTAAACAGTATAAAATAACTGTCGATTTTTTGTTCGACTGCTAAGAGTCAGTTTAATACTATACTAAAATCAAAACGCATTATATAATAGTGATATGAAATCAACCAAAGAAGAAATACAAGCCATCAAAACACTTTTAAAAGGCTCTAGTACAACTAAATACCATAAAAGTCTTCAAATCTTTCTATTTTGTCTAATGGGCAAATCTTTGAAATTATCCTAAAAGAATTGAAAGCTCCTTGAAAGAATTTTCAAAAAATTTTAAAAAATTCTGAAATATTCTTGACAGCTAATGAAAAAGGTGGTAAGATAGGAAACATCAAAAAAGAAAGCAGAAAAAGAAATGAATAAAAGACAAGCTGTAACGATGAATCAAAACATTTACTTTAGCTACTTTAGATAGTGTTTGTAGACATGTCACCATGGATGCAAACAGTTCAAGCAATTTGTTTGTATCTATGTGGCTAAGATTTTTGATTGTGGTCCATATAGATGAATATCTAAATGGACTAGCTAAGTTGTAACTTGTTAGATTATTTCAAGCATCCGTTTAGATAGTATCTAGGCGGTTTTTTGTTTTATCTTTTCTGAGAAGGAGTTTCATTATGAAAGTTGTTCGAAAATTACTAGCACCCCTCTTGGTAGTGGGAATTCTCTTGACTTCTCTGATCAGTTTGCATCAGTTGAAGGCAGATAAGAAAAAAGATGTGTTTCGTATCGGTATTTCGCAATTTATTACCCACCAGTCTCTAGATGCTACTAGAGAAGGCTTTGTAGATGAACTGGCTAAACAAGGCTATGTTAAGGGGGAAAATATTGAGATTGATTTGCAAAATGCACAGGGAGAACAACGAAATCTAAAAACGATTTCCCAGCAACTAGCAGAATCTAGTGATGTCGTTCTAGCTATCGCAACGCCTTCTGCTCAGAGCTTGGCCAATACAACACAAGCGACACCTGTTATCTTTTCAGCGGTAACAGATCCTGTCAGTGCCAAGTTGGTTAAGTCAAGAGAGCATCCTGGGAGCAATGTAACTGGGACAAGCGATCAGTCATCAGATGCCATTTCAACCCAAATCAATTTGATAAGGAAAGTGTTGCCAAAAGCTAAAACAATTGGAATCCTCTATACTCAGAGCGAGCCAAACTCAGTTGTCCAAAAGGATGAAGCTAAGCGTCTTCTGGAAGAAAAAGGATTTACCGTTGTTGAAAAAACAATCTTGGACAGTAATAACGTCAAGGCTGCGGCAGAGAGCTTGATGACAGAGGTGGATATGGTTTTTGTACCAACGGACAATATCATTTCATCAACCATGGAAACAGTTAAGCAGGTTTCTATTAAACACAAGGTTCCAGTATTTGGTGGTTCAACAGAAATGATTGCTGTGGGTGGCTTGTATAACTACGGAACCAATTATGAAGAATTGGGAAGACAGACAGCAAGAATGCTGGTTCGTGTCTTAAAAGGTGAGAAGCCAGAAAATATAGCAGTTGAGTTGCCTGAAAAGCTGGAATTGCATACCAATCAAGAAATGGCAGATGCATTGGGAATTGATATTAGTAAGTTAGAAGGCAAGGAATAAGGAGGTTTGAGATGAATTTTGTATTATCTAGTTTATCAGAAGGTTTGTTGTGGTCGATTATGGCGATTGGGGTCTACTTGACTTTCCGTATTTTGGATATTGCGGATATGACTGCTGAGGGAGCCTTTCCACTGGGGGCGGCTGTCGTCGTATCTCA
Source organism: Streptococcus sp. Marseille-Q5619 (assembly GCF_946901205.1). NCBI lineage: Bacteria > Bacillati > Bacillota > Bacilli > Lactobacillales > Streptococcaceae > Streptococcus > Streptococcus sp. Marseille-Q5619. The sequence goes on along the minus strand of NZ_CAMPPO010000004.1, from coordinate 369,605 downwards.
GATACAGGCAGGGACAAATCCTTGGATTGCGACCGTACTTGCTTTGTTTGCAGGTATGGTAGCAGGTCTAGTATCAGGAATGCTCCATACCAAGATGAAAATCCCAGCACTCTTGACAGGGATTGTGACCTTGACAGGGCTTTATTCGATCAATATTAAAATTATGGGCAGTGTACCCAATCTTTCCTTGGGAGATTCTTCAACTGTCTTTAAACAGTTGGCGAGCTTAGGACTGACAACTGAAGAAGCTGTTTTCACGCTCAGCTTGGTTTGTCTCTTACTTGTTTGTTTGGTCTTGACTCTTTTGATGAAAACGGAGATTGGATTAGTCTTGCGTTCGACTGGGGACAATATTCCGATGAGTGAGGCAAATGGGGTTAATGTAGACACCATGAAGATTGTTGGTTACATGATTTCAAACGGCTTGATTGCCTTATGTGGTTCCTTGTTTGCCCAAAATGATGGATTTTCAGATGTGACTTCTGGGACAGGAACCATCGTTGTTGGTTTGAGTGCAGTTATTATTGCGGAAGTTTTGATACACGATTTGACCATTGGAGGCCGCTTGTTATCCATCGGAATCGGTGCTATTGTTTACCGTTTGATTATTTTAAATATCTATGAAATTCCAAATCTAGATCAAAATTTGGTACGTCTCTTTAATGCAATTTTGTTAGCCTTGGTTTTATTTGCACCAGAATTACAAAAGAGATTAAAGATTCGTGGTCTGAAATTGAGAAATGAATAGGAGGAGAAAGTTATGGCAAGTTTGTTAACACTTGAAAATATTCACAAAACCTTTGAAGCAGGGACGGTCAATGAGAACCATGTCCTCAAAGGATTAGATTTAGAAGTTGAAGAGGGAGATTTTATCTCTGTGATTGGTGGAAATGGAGCAGGAAAATCCACTTTGATGAATATCTTGGCTGGCAATCTATCGGTGGACGAAGGGGACCTTTTATTGGCAGGGAAATCCATTAAAAATCTGAGTGTAAGAAAGAGAGCCAAGGATATCGCCCGTGTTTTTCAAGATCCTAAGATGGGAACAGCCTCTCGTTTGACGATTGAGGAGAATATGGCTATTGCCTTGAGACGTGGACAAAAAAGAGGACTTGGCTGGGGCGTGAAGGAGAAGGACAGAATCCAGTTCCAAGAGGCCTTGAAGGAGTTGAATATTGGTCTTGAAAACCGCTTGAAAGTGGATACTCAATACCTCTCAGGAGGACAAAGACAGGCCTTGACCCTAGTCATGGCAGCTCTGGTGAAACCCAAACTTTTGCTTTTGGATGAACATACTGCGGCACTTGACCCGAAAACGAGTCAAATGGTGATGGATTTGACGCAAAAGATTGTGGAACACCATCAGTTGACGACTTTGATGATTACCCACGATATGAACCATGCGATTGAGTATGGTAATCGTCTCATTATGCTCTATCAAGGCAAGATAGTGGTAGATGTCAAAGGAGAAGAGAAAAAGCATCTGACAGTTGAAGATCTCATGCATCTTTTCCAGAAAAATAGTGGCCAAAGTCTGGTCAGTGATGAATTAGTTTTGGGATAAAGAAAAAGGCTGAGATGTGGCTCAATAATTTTTATGCCACAGAAGTGGAAATCGATTTACCAGTAGCCTACCAAAATGGACAGATTTTGCTTTCAAACTATGAAGATGCAGAAGTGTCTGAAAAAATTCTACTCAAACCGTATCAAACGCTGGCTATCTATGTAAATTAAACTCAGCAAGGAACCCTCTTTCGCAGAAAAGCAGGGTTTTTTTGCTGTCTATTCCATCTATGAAAGCGTAAAACAAACTAGTCAGGGTGGCTAGTTTGTGGTATAATGAAAGAGACTCAAAAAGAAACAGGAGAAAAATGATGGATTTACTTTTAGCAATTGTATTGATTGTGCTAGCTTTTCTAGGAGGAGCTCTTGGAGGAATGTACTTGGTTCGTAAGCAAATAGAAAAAGAATTTGCTGACAACCCACGTTTGAATGCTGAAGCAGTTCGTACTCTTTTGAGTGCAAATGGTCAAAAACCAAGCGAAGCTAAGGTACAACAAGTTTACCACCAAATCATTCGCCAACAAAAAGCAGCCCTTGCCAACAATAAAAAGAAAAAATAAATAAGGAAAAGTCTGGGATGAAAGTTCCAGACTTCTCACTATGTTGGTTATGTTTAGGGATGAGACTTTTTCCTTGCATTCTATTGATATTTGATTATGATTAAGAGAGATAGTTATTGATTAGACTGTCATTCAGTTCATAAGGATAAATAATCATAATGAACTATCAATCAGAAAAAAGACTAGAAAGAAGACTGTATGGATAATCGACCAATTGGTTTTTTGGATTCGGGTGTCGGGGGCTTGACCGTTGTGCGCGAGCTCATGCGCCAGCTTCCCCATGAAGAAATCGTCTATATTGGAGATTCGGCACGGGCGCCCTATGGTCCCCGTCCTGCTGAGCAAATTCGTGAATATACTTGGCAGTTGGTCAACTTTCTCTTGACCAAGGATGTCAAGATGATTGTCATTGCTTGTAACACTGCGACTGCGGTCGTCTGGGAAGAAATCAAGGCTCAACTAGATATTCCTGTCTTGGGTGTGATTTTGCCAGGAGCTTCAGCAGCCATCAAGTCCAGCCAAGGTGGGAAAATCGGAGTGATTGGAACACCCATGACGGTCCAATCTGGCATTTATCGCCAGAAAATCCATGATCTGGATCCGGACTTACAGGTGGAGAGCTTGGCCTGTCCCAAGTTTGCTCCCTTGGTGGAGTCTGGTGCCCTGTCAACCAGTGTCACCAAGAAAGTGGTCTATGAAACCCTGCGTCCCTTGGTTGGCAAGGTGGATAGCCTGATTTTGGGTTGTACCCATTATCCACTGCTCAGACCTATTATTCAAAATGTCATGGGGCCCAAGGTTCAGCTCATCGATAGTGGAGCAGAGTGTGTACGGGACATCTCAGTCCTACTCAATTATTTTGAAATCAATCGTGGTCGCGATGCCGGACCACTCCATCACCGTTTTTACACAACAGCCAGTAGCCAAAGTTTTGCACAAATTGGTGAAGAATGGCTGGAAAAAGAGATTCATGTGGAGCATGTAGAATTATGACAAATAAAATTTATGAATATAAGGATGAACAGGACTGGTATGTCGGGTCCTATGGTATTTTTGGTGGCGTCCGGACGTTGACGGATGATGACTTGGATTTTCCTCTATTGGAGTTTGCCCAAAGATTTCGAGATGAGGATCGAGGTTTTCCTGTTTCTGTTACTGTTTTACGCTATGGTTCTCTCTACCGTTTATTGTCTTTTGTGGTAGATATCCTCAACCAAGAAATGGGACGAAATGTGGAAGTCATTCAACGTCAGGGGGTTTTTCTCTTAGTTGAAAATGGGCAACTCCTGCATGTAGAATTGCCTAAAGAAGGTGTTGATGTAGAAGCATTCTTTGAGACAAACAAGGTCAGAGAAACCTTATTGATTGCGACTCGTAACGAGGGCAAGACCAAGGAATTCCGAGCTATCTTTGACAAGCTAGGCTACGATGTGGAAAATCTTAATGATTATCCAGACTTGCCTGAAGTAGCAGAAACAGGTATGACCTTTGAAGAAAATGCCCGCCTCAAGGCAGAAACCATTTCCCAATTAACGGGCAAGATGGTTCTGGCAGATGACTCAGGTCTCAAAGTCGATGTCCTTGGTGGCTTGCCAGGTGTCTGGTCAGCTCGTTTCGCAGGAGTGGGAGCTACTGACCGTGAAAACAATGCTAAACTCTTGCACGAATTGGCCATGGTCTTTGAACTCAAGGACCGCTCGGCTCAATTCCATACAACCCTAGTCGTAGCCAGTCCCAACAAGGAAAGTTTGGTTGTTGAAGCAGACTGGCCAGGCTACATTAACTTTGAACCTAAGGGTGAAAATGGCTTCGGCTATGACCCTCTCTTCCTTGTAGGAGAGACAGGCAAGTCCTCAGCTGAATTAACCCTTGAAGAAAAAAATAGTCAATCTCACCGTGCCTTAGCCGTTAAGAAACTTTTGGAGGTATTTCCATCATGGCAAAGCAAACCATCATTGTAATGAGCGATTCCCATGGCGATAGCTTGATTGTGGAAGAAATCCGTGATCGTTATGTGGGCAAAGTTGACGCCGTTTTTCATAACGGCGATTCTGAACTGCGTCCAGATTCTCCCCTTTGGGAAGGCATACGCGTTGTTAAAGGGAACATGGACTTCTACGCCGGCTACCCAGAACGTTTGGTGACTGAGCTTGGTTCGACCAAGATTATCCAAACCCATGGTCACTTGTTTGACATCAATTTCAACTTTCAAAAGTTGGACTACTGGGCTCAGGAAGAAGAGGCCGATATCTGCCTTTATGGTCACTTGCATGTGCCAAGCGCTTGGATGGAAGGCAAGACCCTCTTTCTAAATCCAGGTTCCATCAGTCAACCACGTGGGACCATCAGAGAGTGTCTCTATGCTCGTGTGGAGATTGATGACAGTTATTTTAAAGTGGACTTTTTGACACGAGTCCATGAGGTGTATCCGGGCTTGTCCAAGGAGTTTAGCCGATGATTGCCAAGGAGTTTGAGACTTTCTTGTTGGGGCAGGAGGAAACTTTTTTGACCCCTGCTGAAAATCTAGCCGTGTTGATTGATACTCACAATGCGGATCATGCAACCCTCTTGCTCAGTCAGATGACCTATACCCGTGTTCCCGTTGTGACAGATGAAAAACAGTTTGTTGGGACGATTGGGCTCAGAGATATTATGGCTTATCAGATGGAGCATGATTTGAGTCAAGAAATCATGGCAGATACGGATATCGTTCATATGACGAGAACGGACGTAGCGGTCGTCTCGCCTGATTTTACCATTACGGAGGTCTTGCACAAGCTGGTAGATGAGTCCTTCTTGCCGGTTGTGGATGCGTCTGGTATTTTCCAAGGAATTATCACGCGCAAGTCTATCCTCAAGGCAGTCAATGCCCTCTTGCATGACTTTAGTAAGGAATATGAGATTCGATGCAAATAAAAGACAGGATTTCAGACTTTTTAGAGGAAAAGCAGGGTCTGTCTGCCAATTCCAAGCAGTCCTATAGGTATGATTTGGAGCAATTTTTAGACATTGTAGGCGAGCGGATTTCTGAGACCAGTCTCAAGATTTACCAAGCCCAGCTAGTCAATCTAAAAATCAGCGCTCAGAAGCGAAAGACTTCGACCTGTAACCAATTTCTCTACTTTCTCTATCAAAAAGGAGAAGTGGATAGCTTTTACCGCTTGGAATTAGCTAAACAAGCTGAAAAGAAGACCGAAAAGCCAGAACTGTTAGACTTAGACTCTTTTTGGCAGGAAAGCGACTATCCAGAGGGCCGCTTACTGGCTCTCCTGATTTTGGAAATGGGGCTCTTGCCCAGTGAGATTTTAGCCATCAAGGTTGCAGATATCAATCTGGATTTTCAGGTGTTGCGAATCAAGAAGGCTTCCCAACAGAGGATTGTCACCATTCCCACGACCTTGCTTTCAGAATTAGAACCCTTGATGGGGCAGACTTATCTCTTTGAAAGGGGAGGGAAAGCCTATTCTCGTCAGTGGGCCTTTCGTCAGCTAGAATCCTTTGTCAAGGAGAAAGGTTTTCCGGCCTTATCAGCCCAAGCCTTGCGGGAACAGTTCATTCTACGACAAATAGAAAACAAGGTCGATTTGTACGAAATTGCAAAAAAATTAGGATTAAAAACAGTCCTGACTTTAGAAAAATATAGATAATGGATATTAAACTAAAAGATTTTGAAGGGCCTCTGGACTTGCTCTTGCACCTGGTTTCTAAGTACCAGATGGATATCTACGATGTGCCTATCACAGAAGTCATCGAACAGTATCTAGCCTATGTCTCAACCCTGCAGGCCATGCGTCTGGAAGTGACGGGGGAGTACATGGTCATGGCCAGTCAGCTCATGCTGATCAAGAGTCGCAAACTACTTCCAAAGGTAGCAGAAGTGACAGACTTGGAGGATGACCTAGAGCAGGATCTTCTCTCTCAAATCGAAGAATACCGCAAATTCAAGCTCTTAGGGGAGCGCTTGGAAGCCAAGCACCAAGAACGGGCCCAGTACTATTCCAAAGCACCGACAGAGTTGATTTACGAAGATGCGGAGCTTGTGCATGACAAGACGACCATTGACCTCTTTTTGGCTTTTTCAAATATCCTAGCCAAGAAAAAAGAGGAGTTTACTCAGAACCACACGACCATCTTGCGGGATGAGTATAAGATTGAGGACATGATGATTATCGTGAAAGAGTCCTTGACTGGACGAGACCAGTTGCGCTTGCAGGATTTGTTTAAGGAAGCCCAGAATCTCCAAGAGGTCATTACCCTCTTTTTGGCAACCCTAGAGTTAATCAAAACCCAGGAGCTGATCCTCGTGCAAGAGGAAAGTTTCGGAGATATTTATCTCATGGAAAAGAAGGAAGAAAGTCAAGTGGCCCAAAGCTAGACTTGATAGAGAGGAAAGATGAGTACTTTAGCAAAAATAGAAGCGCTCTTGTTTGTAGCGGGTGAAGATGGGATTAGAGTCCGCCAGTTAGCTGAACTTCTCTCTCTGCCACCGACAGGCATCCAACAGAGTTTAGAAAAATTAGCCCAGAAGTATGAAAAGGACCCAGATTCCAGTTTGGCTCTGATTGAGACAGGGGGCGCTTATAGATTGGTGACCAAGCCTCAATTTGCAGAGATTTTGAAGGAATACTCTAAGGCACCTATCAACCAGAGTTTATCTCGGGCTGCCCTTGAGACCTTGTCCATTATTGCCTACAAACAGCCCATCACACGGATAGAGATTGATGCCATCCGTGGGGTCAACTCGAGTGGGGCTTTGGCAAAGTTGCAGGCCTTTGACTTGATACGAGAAGACGGGAAAAAAGAAGTGTTGGGTCGTCCCAACCTCTATGTGACTACGGATTATTTCCTAGATTACATGGGGATAAACCATTTAGAAGAATTACCAGTGATTGATGAGCTTGAGATTCAAGCCCAAGAAAGCCAATTATTTGGTGAAAGGATAGAAGAAGATGAGAATCAATAAGTATATTGCCCACGCAGGTGTGGCCAGTAGGAGAAAAGCAGAAGAGTTGATCAAGCAAGGCTTGGTGACGGTCAACGGCCAAGTAGTGCGTGAACTCGCAACCACTATCAAGTCAGGCGACAAGGTCGAAGTTGAAGGTCAACCTATCTACAACGAAGAAAAGGTCTATTATCTGCTTAATAAACCACGCGGTGTCATTTCCAGTGTGACAGATGACAAGGGCCGCAAGACGGTTGTCGACCTCTTGCCCAACGTGAAGGAGCGCATCTACCCTGTAGGTCGTTTGGACTGGGATACATCAGGAGTCTTGATTTTGACCAATGATGGGGATTTTACGGATGAGATGATTCACCCTCGTAATGAGATTGACAAGGTTTATGTCGCGCGTGTTAAAGGTGTGGCCAACAAAGAAAACCTCCGCCCTTTGACGCGTGGTCTTGAGATTGATGGCAAGAAAACCAAGCCTGCTGTCTATGAGATTCTCAAAGTGGACCCAGTCAAAAATCGCTCAGTAGTGCAGTTGACCATCCATGAAGGGCGCAACCATCAGGTTAAAAAAATGTTTGAAGCTGTCGGTCTTCAAGTGGACAAGTTATCACGGACTCGTTTCGGACATCTAGACTTGACAGGTCTTCGTCCAGGAGAATCCCGTCGTCTTAATAAAAAAGAAATCAGCCAACTACACACCATGGCTGTAACCAAGAAATAATGAAACGAATTTTAATAGCGCCTGTGCGCTTTTACCAACGGTTTATCTCACCAGCCTTTCCCCCCTCTTGTCGCTTTGAGCCGACTTGTTCAAACTACATGATTGAGGCTATTGAGAAACATGGCTTCAAGGGTGTCTTGATGGGTTTGACACGGATTTTACGTTGCCATCCTTGGTCGAAACCAGGTAAGGACCCTGTCCCAGACCATTTTTCTTTAAAGAGAAATGCAAAATAATACTCAATGAAAATCAAAGAGCAAACTAGGAAACTAGCCGCAGGCTGCTCAAAACAGTGTTTTGAGGTGGTGGATAGAACTGACGAAGTCAGCTCAAAATACTATTTTGAGGTTGCAGATAGAACTGACGAAGTCAGTAACATCTATACGGCAAGGCGGCGTTGATGTGGTTTGAAGAGATTTTCGAAGAGTATAAATTGGATTCTAATGTATAAAACACAGATAGATGATACTTGGTATTTATCAAGTGCCATCTATCTGTGTTTTTATTTATGATTGATGTTTCTGCTATTTATTCCAAAATGTTTTTGTCTTCTTTAACACGCCAATGATAATCCGATAAAATAATATCTTCGAGGGAGTAGCTAGCTTGCCAGTCAAGATATTGTTTAGCTTTTGATGCGTCTGCTAGGACGCTAGCTGGGTCACCAGCACGGCGATCAACAATTTCGTGTGGTATTTTTTGATTCAGTAGTTCTTCAGCAGTTTTAAAGATTTCTTTGACGGTATAGCCTTTTTCAGTTCCCAAGTTAAAGATTTGAGAAGAACTGTTTTCTTGAAATAGGTAGTTCATTCCTTTAACATGAGCCTGTGCAAGGTCCAAGACATGAATGTAATCCCGAATACATGAACCATCACGTGTATCATAGTCATCTCCAAATATTTTCAGGCTATCATTTTGTCCCAATGCGGTTTTGTTGATATTGGGAATGATGTGAGTTGGATTTTTCACACGTAGACCGTTTGAAGCATCCATTTCAGCCCCAGCAACATTAAAGTAACGGAAAATGACATATTTCCAATCGTAGCGATTGGCCATCCAGTAAATCATTCGTTCGCCCATCAATTTTGTCTCTGCGTAAGGATTGACAGGGTCGAGCAGGGTATCTTCAGTTGCTGGCTTGTCAATACAGTTATTACCATAGAGGGATGCAGTCGAAGAGAACATGATTTTTTGAATACCAACTTCAGATAAGACTTTGAGAACTTGGTTCATACCAGCAACATTGGCAGTGAAGTATTTGCTTGGATTTTCAATACTTTCGCTCACAACAATTTCACCTGCACAATGAAGAACAGCATCAATCTGATTTTCTTCTAAGTAAGCCTTTAAGGCGCTAGCATCATAAACATCCAGTTGTTTAAAGCTAGCACGACTATCCACAGCTGAACGATTTCCTGTAGAGAGATTATCGAGGACATGCACCTGGTAGCCAGCATTTAAAAGAGCTTTAACGGTATGGGAGCCAATGTAGCCAGCTCCACCTGTAACAAGAATTGTTTTGGTCATGATTTTTTCCTTTACCTATTTTTGTACTATTTTAAAGAAAGAAGAAGGCGAAGTCAACTATTTTCTGCAAATTTCATGAAAAAATTGAACAAATATAGTATTGAATTGTTTTTTGTTTGGGAATTAATAGTTGGGTTAATCTTGGAATAGTTCTTAGATTTTACCTCACATGCAAGAAAATACAATCTTTTTCTAAGATAGAGCAGGACTAAGATACTAACTTAGAAATCCACCTTCCCACTATCCTTCTCCTATAAAAAGTGGTAAAATGGATGGAAGAAAGAAGGAACTGAAATGACAACATTATTTTCAAAAATCAAAGAAGTAACAGAACTAGCTGCGATCTCAGGTCATGAGGCGCCTGTCCGTGCTTATCTTCGTGAAAAGTTAACACCGCACGTGGATGAAGTGGTGACAGATGGCTTGGGTGGTATTTTTGGTATCAAACATTCAGAAGCTGCAGATGCACCGCGTGTCTTGGTCGCTTCTCACATGGATGAAGTTGGTTTTATGGTCAGCGAGATTAAGCCAGACGGTACATTCCGTGTCGTAGAAATCGGTGGCTGGAACCCTATGGTAGTCAGCAGCCAACGTTTCAAACTTCTGACTCGTGATGGTCGTGAAATTCCTGTGATTTCAGGCTCTGTTCCTCCACATTTGACTCGTGGAAAGGGTGGACCAACCATGCCTGCTATTGCAGATATCGTCTTTGATGGTGGTTTTGCGGATAAGGCTGAGGCAGAAAGCTTTGGCATCCGTCCTGGCGACACCATCGTACCAGATAGTTCTGCAATCTTAACAGCCAATGAAAAAAATATCATCTCAAAAGCTTGGGACAATCGCTATGGAGTTCTCATGGTGAGCGAGCTAGCTGAAGCCTTGTCAGGTCAAAAACTTGGCAATGAACTCTATCTTGGCTCTAACGTCCAAGAAGAAGTTGGTCTTCGTGGTGCTCATACTTCCACAACTAAGTTTGACCCAGAAGTTTTCCTAGCAGTTGACTGCTCACCTGCTGGTGATGTTTATGGGGGTCAAGGCAAGATTGGAGATGGAACCTTGATTCGTTTCTACGACCCAGGTCACTTGCTTCTCCCAGGAATGAAGGACTTCCTTTTGACAACAGCTGAAGAAGCTGGTATCAAGTACCAATACTACTGTGGTAAAGGCGGAACGGACGCTGGCGCAGCCCATCTGAAAAATGGTGGTGTCCCATCTACAACAATCGGTGTTTGCGCTCGTTATATCCACTCTCATCAAACCCTCTACGCTATGGATGACTTCCTAGAAGCTCAAGCTTTCTTGCAAGCCTTGGTGAAGAAATTGGATCGTTCAACAGTTGATTTGATTAAAAATTATTAAACCATAAGGGAGGTGGTAGGGATGGTAGAACCAAACCTAGAAAGTCTTGTAAAAGATCTTTACAATCATGCCCGACATGATTTGAGTGAGGATTTAGTTGATGCTCTCCTAGAGACTGCTAAAAAACTGCCTACTACAAATGAGCAATTGCTGGCCGTCCGTCTCTCAGGACTCGTCAATCGTGAATTGCTCAAGAATCCCAGACATCCGGCACCTGAGTTGCTCAACTTGGCTCGTTTTATCAAAAGAGAAGAGGCCAAGTACAGAGGAACTGCAGCTTCTGCGCTTATGTATGGGAATATTTTTAAAATGCTTTGATTCCATTGTGGATCAAAGCATTTTTTTGTAAGACCTATCTCGTGAGCGTTCAAATAGTAGTAACAAGGAATCATGAGAAGTTAGCCGAGACCATAGTAGTGATGAAACTTCTGTAATGGAAGTGGAGAGAAGGGGGGAATCGTCAAACGGTAGGGGATAGGCTGTTTGAAGGGTGCTATGGGAAAGATAGGGTAAGGTGAAATTAAATACGAACAAATTGATTGGGAAATTCAAATCGCTTTCTATCAATGTTTTAGAAGATACAGTGCCCTAGTCCAACTTCAATATACTATAAAAGAACAGATGGAAGCAATTAAGATTTACTTCTATCTTTAAAATAAATGGTCTGATAGGAAAAACGTATCCCCTCATAAAATATAGGATAGTACGGATGGAAGGCTTTTGTAGACTGGAGGACGAAGGAGTTTAGAAACTCTCGTTAAAAGTTAGTTGAGCCGGAGTATGGTGGTGTGAATCATTAACAAAAATTATTTCTACATCGAAATAGTTGACAGTTGAAAGGACAAGTGTTACAATTATTTCATTCGTTTCGATATCGAAATAAATTGGAGGTGTTATGAAAGATAGTTATTTGCTAGCCCATCATATTCGTTTGTTGAATGGGCGGATTTTTCAAAAGTTACTGAGCCAAGACCCTGAAGCTCTTTATCGGAGTGAGCAGGGGAAGATTTTAGCGGTTTTATGGAATAGTGAAACTGGCTGCGCAACTGCGACAGATATTGTGCTTGCGACTGGGCTTGCGAATAATACGCTGACGACTATGATAAAAAAGCTAGAGGAACAAAATCTTGTAACTGTTAGTCCATGTGGAAAAGATAAGCGTAAGAAGTATTTGGTTTTAACAGAGTTGGGCAAGTCCCAGAAAGAAGTGGGGCATCGTGTCAGTCAGAAATTGGATACGATTTTTTACAAAGGATTTTCAGAGGAAGAAATTCGTCAGTTTGAAGCCTTTCAAGAAAGGATTTTGGCGAATCTGAAAGAGAAGGCAAATGAGGATTAAAATAGATCAAATTAGCTGTTTATAAGTAAAGGCCACTCTTGACTTTATTTTCCAACTCTTAGGACAAGGAAACTATGTGGTTAGCTATGGTCAGACTCAGATTGACGGAGTTGCCTATGCCCAGTACGATATCTTCCGTTTAGAGAACGGGAAAATTGTGGAGCATTGGGACAATAAGGAAGTCATGCCTAAGGTAGAAGACTTGACCAATCGAGGGAAGTTTTAAATGAGGACAAAGAATGATTGAATACAAAAATGTAGCTTTACGTTACACAGAAAAAGATGTCTTGAGAGATGTCAATTTACGGATTGAGAATGGGGAATTTATGGTTTTAGTTGGTCCATCTGGCTCAGGTAAGACGACCATGATTAAGATGATTAACCGTCTCTTGGAACCGACTGATGGAAATATTTATATGGATGGCAAGCGCATCAAAGACTATGATGAGCGTGAACTTCGTCTTTCTACTGGTTATGTTTTACAGGCTATTGCTCTCTTTCCCAATCTAACGGTCGCGGAAAATATTGCCCTGATTCCTGAGATGAAGGGCTGGACTAAGGAAGAAATTGCTCAGAAAACAGAAGAGCTTTTGGCAAAGGTTGGTTTACCAGTAGCTGAGTATGGGCATCGTTTGCCTAGTGAATTATCTGGTGGAGAACAGCAACGGGTCGGTATTGTTCGTGCCATGATTGGTCAGCCTAAGATTCTCCTCATGGATGAACCTTTTTCAGCCTTGGATGCTATTTCGAGAAAACAGTTGCAGATTCTGACAAAAGAATTGCATAAAGAGTTTGGAATGACAACTATTTTTGTAACCCATGATACGGATGAAGCTCTGAAATTGGCGGACCGTATTGCTGTCTTGCAGGATGGAGAGATTCGTCAGGTGGCGAATCCCGAGACGATTTTAAAAGCTCCTGCCACAGAATTTGTAGCAGACTTGTTTGGAGGTAGTGTTCATGACTAATTTAATTGCAACTTTTCAGGATCGTTTTAGTGATTGGTTGACAGCTCTATCTCAACATTTGCAGTTGTCACTTTTGACCTTGTTGCTGGCTATCTTTATAGCGATTCCCTTGGCTGTTTATCTTCGTTATCATGAGAAATTGGCGGATTGGGTCTTGCAGCTTGCAGGGATTTTCCAGACTATCCCGTCACTGGCCTTGTTGGGGCTCTTTATCCCCTTGATGGGAATTGGAACCTTGCCGGCTTTGACAGCTCTGGTGATCTATGCGATTTTCCCGATTTTGCAAAATACCATCACTGGACTCAAGGGAATTGATCCGAGTCTGCAAGAGGCTGGGATTGCCTTTGGGATGACTAGATGGGAACGTCTCAAGAAGTTTGAAATTCCACTTGCCATGCCTGTTATCATGTCTGGGATTCGGACAGCAGCAGTATTGGTTATCGGTACAGCAACCTTGGCGGCCTTGATTGGTGCAGGGGGGCTGGGTTCCTTTATCCTTTTGGGAATTGACCGTAATAATGCCAGTCTAATTTTGATTGGGGCACTTTCTTCTGCAGTGCTGGCCATTGCCTTTAACTTCCTACTAAAAGTGATGGAAAAAGCAAAATTGCGGATGATTTTTTCTGGTTTTGCCTTGGTGGCAATATTGCTCGGTCTATCTTATAGTCCAGCCCTCTTAGTTCAAAAAGAGAAAGAGAACTTGATCATTGCTGGGAAATTGGGACCGGAACCAGAAATTTTGGCCAATATGTATAAGTTGCTGATTGAAGAAAATACCAGTATGACCGCGACTGTTAAACCGAATTTTGGGAAGACAAGTTTCCTTTATGAAGCTCTGAAAAAAGGTGATATTGACATCTATCCTGAATTTACTGGTACGGTGACTGAAAGTTTACTTCAACCATCACCGAAAGTAAGTCATGAGCCAGAGCAGGTTTATAATGTGGCGCGTGATGGCATTGCCAAACAGGATCATCTAGCCTATCTCAAACCCATGTCTTATCAAAATACCTATGCTGTAGCTGTTCCGAAAAAGATTGCTCAAGAATATGGCTTGAAGACCATTTCGGACTTGAAAAAAGTGGAAGGGCAGTTGAAGGCAGGCTTTACACTTGAGTTTAATGACCGTGAAGATGGAAATAAGGGCTTGCAATCAATGTATGGTCTCAAGCTTAATGTAGCGACCATGGAGCCAGCCCTTCGCTATCAGGCAATTCAGTCAGGTGATATTCAAATCACGGATGCCTATTCGACTGATGCGGAATTGGCACGTTATGATTTACAGGTATTGGAAGATGACAAACAACTCTTCCCACCTTATCAAGGGGCTCCACTAATGAAAGAAGCTCTTCTCAAGAAACATCCAGAGTTGGAAACGGTTCTCAATAAATTGGCTGGTAAAATTACTGAAAGCCAGATGAGCCAGCTCAACTACCAAGTCGGTGTTGAAGGCAAGTCAGCAGAACAAGTAGCCAAGGAATTTCTACAAGAACAAGGTTTGTTGAAGAAATGATGGGGCAGAGACTTTAAGCATACTGAACTAAACTTCCTTAAACGACTAGATAAAAGAATGCTCAGACAATTTCGTCTGGGCTTTTTGATTATTGAAAAGATAAGAAACTCAGTAGCCTAGAAATAAGGCAACCGAGCTTTAATCTGTATTCAATTTTTAGGAATGAGAAGGTCTAGATAAAATTGGACAACTTCCTGTTCTGTGAAATCTTGCCCTTTTTTGAGCCACCAGGTCAATGTCTCGATAAAGTTGGATACGATTAAGTGTTGGAGGTAAGAAGTAGGCAGACTCGGGTGAGATTCTTTTAAATCATCAGCCATCACGGAATAGACATGGTGTTCTAGCTCTTTATGGAGTTGACGGAGGAAGTAGTCATTTTTGGAAAATAGCAGACTGGTGATATGGTCTTGGTTTTTCTGAAAATGCAGAAAGAGGTGGGCGAGATAGTCCACGGTAGAAACGGATTGCTCTCTTTCAAAGAGGTGATGGAAGAGGTGGCGGCAAAGCTCGTCCAGAAGAAGCTCCTTACTCTCATAGTGACAGTAAAAGGTGGATCGTCCCACATCTGCGAGATCAATGATATCCTGAACAGTAGTGGCCTCGTAGCCCTTAGCATTCAAAAGTTGTATAAAAGCTTGATAGATGGCTTTTTTGGTTTTGCTGATACGGCGGTCAATGTTAGTCATATGGACACTTGAGGCAAATTGTTCAGAACTGAATAAAGCTGACGTTTTGCTTCTATCCTTTCTTTGAGTTTTAGTGGATAATGATAATGAACAAGGTGTTCATAAATCTATTATAACAAAGGAATGAGAAATATGAAGGCAAAATATGCTGTTTGGGTGGCTTTTTTCTTAAATTTGACTTATGCCATTGTTGAGTTTATTGCAGGTGGAGTATTTGGTTCTAGCGCTGTTCTTGCTGACTCTGTGCATGACTTGGGAGATGCGATTGCAATTGGAATATCAGCTTTTCTAGAAACAATCTCTAATCGTGAAGAAGACAATCAGTACACCTTGGGCTATAAGCGGTTTAGCCTGCTAGGAGCCTTGGTAACAGCGATAATACTCATGACAGGATCTGTTCTAGTCATTTTGGAAAATGTCACGAAGATTTTGCATCCGCAACCAGTCAATGATGAGGGGATTCTCTGGTTAGGAATTATTGCGATTACTATCAATCTGTTAGCGAGTCTGGTGGTTGGTAAGGGAAAGACAAAGAATGAGTCTATTCTGAGTCTTCATTTTCTGGAAGATACGCTAGGGTGGGTAGCTGTTATCCTGATGGCGATTGTTCTTCGATTTACGGACTGGTATATCCTAGATCCTCTTTTGTCCCTTGTCATTTCTTTCTTTATTCTTTCAAAAGCCCTTCCACGTTTTTGGTCTACGCTCAAGATTTTCTTGGATGCTGTGCCAGAAGGTCTTGATATCAAGCAAGTAAAGAATGGCCTGGAGAGATTGGACAATGTGGCCAGCCTTAATCAGCTTAATCTCTGGGCTATGGATGGTTTGGAAAAAAATGCCATTGTCCATATTTGTATGAAAGAAATGGGGAATATGGAAGCTTGTAAAGAATCTATTCGAATTTTCCTCAAAGATTGTGGTTTTCAAAACGTCACCATTGAGGTTGATGAAGACCTAGCAACCCACCGAGCCCATAAGCGAAAGGTGTGTGACTTGGAGCGGAATCATGAGCATCATCATTAGAAAAAAATGAAAAATACTTGGATACTATCTTATTTGGAATAGAGTAATTTCTTTATTATTTATACTCAATGAAAATCAAAGAGCAAACTAGGAAGCTAGCCGCAGGCTGTACTTGAGTACGGCAAGGCGAAGCTGACGTGGTTTGAATTTGATTTTCGAAGAGTATTAAATATGTTAAAAGATTGGTAAGAAAAGAGCATTGTATAAATTCCAGATGTATGAATGCTGATGGTAAAATTTTTCGATTAGATGCAAAATGCTTGACTTGGAGTCAACTCAAAGTTATATAATAAGATAAGTGAGTTAGAATAATTTCAACTCAGTGAATGAAATGAGAGGAGGTTAGCCTATGAATATTAAATCTGCTAGTGACTTGTTGGGAATTTCAGCGGATACGATTCGGTATTATGAACGGGTTGGTCTTGTGCCACCGATTACTCGTACCGCGACAGGGATTCGTGACTTTCAAGATCAGGATATAGAAGCACTGGAATTTATTAAGTGTTTTCGTTCGGCAGGTGTCTCTGTGGACAGTTTAGTTGACTATATGTCGCTATACCAAAAGGGGGATGAAACGAGAGAAGAGAGGCTTGGTATTTTAGAAGAGGAACAGAAAAAATTAGAGGAACGCTTGTCTCAGTTACAGGTGGCTTTAAATCGCTTAAATCTCAAAATTAAACTTTACAAGGAAGGAAAATTTTAAATGAAATCAGCAGTATATACGAAGGCAGGCCAGGTTGGACTTGCTACAATTGAACGTCCGCAAATTATAGAAGCAGATGATGTGATTATTCGTGTAGTTCGCGCGTGCGTTTGCGGATCGGATCTGTGGAGGTACCGTAATCCAGAAACGAAAGCTGGACACAAAAATAGTGGACACGAAGCGATTGGGATTGTTGAAGAAGTTGGGGAAGCCATTACGACGGTGAAACCAGGTGACTTTGTCATCGTCCCTTTTACCCATGGATGTGGTGAGTGTGATGCCTGTCTTGCTGGCTTTGACGGTTCTTGCGACAATCATATTGGTAATAACTTGGGGGGCGATTTTCAGGCGGAATATATCCGTTTCCACTATGCAAACTGGGCGCTGGTTAAAATCCCTGGACAACCTTCTGACTACACAGAAGGTATGCTCAAGTCCCTCTTGACTCTTGCAGATGTCATGCCAACAGGCTATCATGCGGCGCGTGTTGCTAATGTTCAAAAAGGGGATAAGGTTGTGGTCATTGGTGATGGGGCTGTTGGTCAATGTGCTGTCATCGCGGCTAAGATGCGTGGTGCTTCACAAATTATTCTTATGAGCCGTCATGAAGACCGTCAAAAGATGGCTCTGGAGTCAGGTGCGACAGCTGTTGTAGCTGAACGTGGTCAAGAAGGAATTGCCAAGGTGCGTGAGATTCTAGGTGGTGGTGCAGATGCAGCTCTGGAATGTGTTGGAACAGAAGTAGCGGTTGATCAAGCTCTTGGTGTTCTCCATAATGGAGGTCGTATGGGATTTGTAGGAGTCCCACACTATAATAATCGTGCTCTTGGTTCGACATTTATGCAAAATATCTCTGTAGCAGGAGGGGCAGCTTCTGCTACAACATACGATAAGCAATTTTTACTAAAAGCCGTCCTTGATGGTGACATCAATCCAGGTCGCGTCTTTACTTCAAGTTATAAATTGGAAGATATTGATCAAGCTTATAAAGATATGGATGAACGCAAGACCATTAAGTCTATGATTGTAATCGAATAAAAAAGAAAATCCTAATGGAGATTTGAGACTCTCTATTAGGATTTTTGGTTTTATTATATTAGTTGAGTTATGGCAGAGTACTTTCTCTCAAGGTCAATCTAGTTCCCAGCATGGTCAGGCTGGGGATTTTGCGACCGTGGAGTACTTCCTTGTTAAGAATATCCATACCTGCTCGGCCCATTTCTTCGGTATAGACGGTGATGCTAGAGAGGGGAGGATAGACCTGCTTGGTCAGACTGGTGTCGTTGAATGAAATGAGGCTGACGCGGTCTGGCAGGCTGATTCCAGCTTCTTGGAGGGCACGGAGGGCACCGATAGCTAAACTATCGCTGGCTGCGAAAAATGCTGGCGGAAGTTGGTCTCCTAAGCTCTGAATGGCCTCCTTCATCAAGTCATAGCCAGACTGGGCAGTAAAGCTTCCTTGAAAGACCAGTTCATCATGATAGATTCCCTTTTTTCGACTGTAGTTCTTAAAATTTTCCAGTCGCTTATCCTCAATGATTTCTTCTTGGTCAGTTGTTTCTTCAAGGCCTGTTAGAATCCCGATACGGTCCATCCCTTGACTGAGGAAATAATCGACAACCTGTTTCATGGCAGTATAAAAGTCCGTGATAATGCAGGTATGTCCCAGGGAAAGTGTATCGCTGTCTAGAAATACAAGAGGCTTTTGGTATTCTTCAAAGGCAGAAATCTGAGTTCGGCTAAACTTTCCGATGCAGAGAATCCCAATCACTTCCTCGCTTAGGGTAAAAGGATGGTCATTAAAATAGCGCAAGATATCGTAGTCCAACTCTTGGGCTCTTTTTTCAATACCCAAGCGAATCTGGTAGTAGTAGAGGTCGTCCAGCTCCCCTTGTTCGCTGACCCATTGGATAATGGCAATCTTTTGCTTGGGTTTGTGGGACTCGCCTGTCTTGAGGTGCTTGGTGTAGCCCAGCTCTTCAGCAACGGTTAAAATACGGTGTCTGGTTTCTTCTGTAACAGATAGGCTCTGGTCGCGATTGAGGACGCGGGATACGGTCGCGATAGAGACAGAGGCTAGCTGTGCAATGTCTTTTAAGGTAGCCATAAATCCTCCTTTTTAAGGTTAGTATATCATATTTTTCTGCCTTTTACTGATATTTTAGTAAAATTTTAGTAAAAAGGATTGACCTTGGGAAATCCCTTGGATACAATAGAAGAAAACGATTACACGTTAAGGTGACTTAACGGACAGTCAAAGGAGAATTCATATGACACAAGATCTTACTGCTGAAGCCCTTCGAAAAGACTTTCTTGCTGTTTTTGGTCAAGAAGCAGATCAAACATTCTTTTCACCAGGCCGTATCAATCTGATTGGTGAACATACGGACTACAACGGTGGGCACGTTTTTCCAGCTGCTATTTCCTTGGGAACTTACGGTGCAGCTCGTAAGCGTGATGATCAAGTCTTGCGTTTCTACTCAGCTAACTTTGAGGACAAGGGCATTATCGAAGTGCCTCTCGCTGACCTCAAGTTTGAAAAAGAGCACAACTGGACCAATTATCCAAAAGGAGTTCTTCATTTCTTGCAAGAAGCTGGACATGTGATTGACAAAGGTTTTGATTTTTATGTTTATGGGAATATCCCAAATGGTGCTGGCTTGTCTTCTTCAGCATCCTTGGAACTCTTGACAGGAGTCGTGGCAGAGCATCTCTTTGATTTAAAACTAGAGCGTCTCGATTTGGTTAAAATCGGCAAACAAACAGAAAATAACTTTATCGGAGTAAATTCTGGCATTATGGACCAGTTTGCTATTGGTATGGGGGCTTACCAACGTGCTATTTACTTAGATACTAACACTTTAGAGTATGACTTGGTGCCACTTGATTTGAAGGACAATGTCGTTGTTATCATGAACACTAACAAACGCCGTGAATTGGCCGACTCTAAATACAATGAACGTCGTGCTGAGTGTGAAAAAGCAGTGGAAGAATTGCAAGTTGCCTTAGATATTCAGACCTTGGGTGAATTGGATGAGTGGGCCTTTGACCAATACAGCTATCTAATTAAAGATGAAAATCGTTTGAAACGTGCTCGCCATGCTGTGCTTGAAAACCAACGTACCCTTAAAGCGCAAGCAGCCCTTCAAGCAGGTGATTTGGAAACATTTGGTCGTTTGATGAATGCATCACACGTTTCTCTGGAACATGATTATGAAGTAACTGGCTTGGAATTAGATACCCTAGTTCATACGTCTTGGGATCAAGAAGGAGTTCTCGGTGCTCGTATGACAGGGGCAGGTTTTGGCGGATGTGCCATTGCCTTGGTGCAAAAAGATGCTGTTGATGACTTTAAGGAAGCTGTAGGCAAACACTACGAGGAAGTAGTTGGCTACGCTCCAAGCTTCTATATCGCTGAAGTTGCAGGTGGCACTCGCGTCCTTGACTAGTCAAAAGGAGACTCTATAGTGACCTTAGTAGATAAATTTGTAACACATGTCATTTCTGAAAGTTCATTTGAGGAAGTGGATCGAATCTACCTGACCAATCGTGTCTTGGCACGAGTGGGAGACGGTGTTTTGGAAGTTGAGACCAATCTGGATAAATTGATTGACCTCAAGGACCAGCTGGTTGAGGAAGCCGTTCGATTAGAGACGATTGAGGATAGTCAGACTGCGCGTGAAATCCTCGGTGCTGAATTGATGGACTTGGTAACTCCTTGTCCGAGTCAGGTCAATCGTGACTTTTGGGCAACCTACGCCCAATCTCCTGAGCAGGCGATAGCGGACTTCTACCAACTCAGTCAGAAAAATGACTACATCAAACTCAAGGCCATTGCTAAAAATATTGCTTATCGTGTTCCATCTGACTACGGAGAACTTGAAATTACCATCAATCTCTCTAAGCCTGAAAAGGATCCCAAAGAGATTGCGGAAGCCAAGTTGGTGCAAGCTAGTAATTATCCTCAGTGTCAGCTTTGTCTAGAGAATGAGGGCTACCATGGTCGAATCAACCACCCAGCTCGCAGCAATCACCGGATTATCCGTTTTGAAATGGCTGGTCAGGAGTGGGGCTTCCAGTATTCTCCCTATGCTTATTTTAATGAGCACTGTATTTTCTTAGATGGCCGGCATCGTCCCATGGCGATTAGCCGTCAGAGTTTTGAACGTTTGCTAGCTATCGTAGAGCAGTTCCCAGGTTATTTTGCAGGCTCTAATGCCGACCTGCCGATTGTGGGTGGCTCTATTCTGACTCATGATCATTATCAGGGAGGCCGTCACGTATTTCCGATGGAATTGGCTCCCTTGCAAAAGACTTTCTCTTTTACTGGTTTTGAGCAGGTCAAGGCTGGGATTGTCAAGTGGCCAATGTCAGTGTTGCGTTTGACTTCGGCTTCCAAAGAAGATTTGATCAACTTAGCTGACAAGATTTTGCAGGAATGGCGCCAGTATTCAGATCCAAGGGTGCAAGTCTTGGCAGAAAGTAATGGAACACCACACCATACAATTACACCCATTGCCCGCAAACGCGATGGACAGTTTGAGTTGGACTTGGTCTTGCGGGACAATCAGACTTCTGCAGAACATCCTGATGGCATCTATCATCCTCACAAGGATGTCCAACATATCAAGAAGGAAAATATCGGCTTGATTGAGGTCATGGGCTTGGCAATCTTGCCACCACGTCTGAAAGAAGAAGTGGAGCAAGTCGCTAGCTATCTTGTAGGAGAAACTGTTACAGTTGCCGATTATCATCAGGAATGGGCAGACCAACTTAGAGCCCAATATCCAGACATAACAGATAAAGAAAAAGCCCTTGAAATCGTCAAGGACTCTGTTGGTGCTATCTTTGCACGTGTGCTTGAGGACGCAGGAGTCTACAAGCAGACAGAACAAGGACAGGCAGCCTTTATGCGCTTTGTGGAGCAGGTCGGAATTTTGTCAGACTAGGAGCTTTCTCCTTGCACAGTCCTATAAAAAGTAGTATCATAGTGTCGTTTGAAATATCAGGAGGAAACGATGAAAGACTTTCATTTTGACGCTATATCTGCCTTTGAAAATTACGAAATTGAACAAATGAGAGATGGTCACGTTGTGGTGACGACCAAAGTAGTGGACTCGTCGCTCAACTACTATGGCAATGCTCATGGTGGCTATCTCTTTACCCTTTGCGACCAGATCAGTGGTTTGGTGGTCATATCTCTGGGACTTGATGGGGTGACACTCCAATCCTCTATCAACTACCTTAAGGCAGGAAAACTCGACGATGTATTGACCATTAAAGGAGAATGTGTCCATCAAGGTCGTACAACCTGTGTGATGGATGTGGATATCACCAATCAAGAGGGCAGAAATGTCTGTAAGGCAACCTTTACTATGTTTGTCACAGGCCAAAGGTCTGAGGAAAGACGGGTAAGTATATAGATAAACAAAAAAGAGGCTTACACCTCTTTTTTAGTTTCAGATAAATCAATCAATTTCTTTAATAAACTTAGCAATTTCCTTTACAATCTCAGTAACCAAAGCATTTCCCATAAAAAACATTCTCATTTTATCAGATACCTCTACAATAGAACCATCAGATAATTTCTTTTTAGCTGTCCAATCATCTGGGAAATCCTGAAGTCGTTCAGCTTCAATGGGGGTAATTAATCTATATTTATTATTTACAAATAATAAATGTGTAGAACGATTAACCGTTCCTTCGGATGTAAGCATTGTTCGTCCAGGAAGGTTTAAATCATCATAAGGTGACATTCCCCCTTCTGAATAGATGTATTGATGTCCGTCAGAGGATGTTCGTTCAATTTTTTTAGGTCCTCTAAGATATTGAAATTTTTCCAATTTTGACTGATCAGTTAAAAAATATTTTTCAGGTACTTCAGACTCATCTTGAAGAATTTCTCCTAGAGTGATGGGATTACCATTGTAATTAGGTTCTGTATCAATAGAATAGTACTTTCCACGTCTCATAATTCCTGTATTCCAAACAGTACCAGTAAAAGTATCTGAAACTTCAACTATATCATTTGGTAACTCATAAAACACATGACGATTTTTAACTGCTATAGGTTTAATAGGAAATTGTTTTGCAAATAGACCTTGATTGAAAATATAGTCATCATACCTATTATCTTCAAAGATTTCTTCATTTTTTTCGTAAAGATTGTCAATTTTTTGGGCAAAGACTGTATCATTTCGATATACGAAAAAGAATACACGACGTCTTCGTTGGCTTCTTCCATACTCAGCAGCATTAATAACTCTCCACTCAACAGAATATCCGAGATTATTAAAAGCTGTGAGCATGATTGCAAAATCACGTCCTCTTTGTTTTGAGGGCGCTTTTAAAAGCCTATCTACATTTTCTAGAATTAAGTATTTGGGTTTAATGATTTCCGTTGCTCTAATGATTTCCCAAAATAAAACTCCTTTTTTTCCTTCAATACCTTTCTCATTTTTTTTACTACGAGCAACAGAGTAATCTTGGCAAGGAAAACCACCGACAATCATATCGGCATCCATTTTGGAAAATTGTTCGTCTGTTATATCAGAGATACTAATATTGATGTTTTTGCTATTGGGGAAGTGATAATCATAGACCTCAAATGCGTCTTGAGATTTACGAGATGGTTCCCATTGGTTTGCCCATTTTGTTTTAAAGAGTTGCTTATCGGCATTTTCTAATCCTATCCGAAAACCGCCAACTCCAGCAAATAGTTCGAGAACTTTCATCTTTTCTCCTTCATTTTTTTACAGTTTAATCCATTATATACTATTTTCAATGATTGATCAAGTATTAATGTTTGCTTTAGTTTAATTTGATATAATATAAAAGATAGGAGAAGAAAATGGATCAAAACTTATTTAACTATAACGATGAAGATATCGATAGTGTTATTGAATATTCTCATAAACTATTAAATAGAAAATTTTCCGATGTTATGGAGGAGTATAATCGTTCGCTTTATAAATCATATGACGATTATAATGATAGAGTAGTCTCTGAGGTACAAGATAAAGTAATTAGTATGAAGTCAAAAGGGCAGTATGGAAATTATATTGAAAAATATTTCTATGGTTATCAGCTAAATAGTGACTCGGAAGCTGACTTTGAAAAAATAGGTGTAGAATTAAAAGTTACTCCTTTTAAGATAAACAAAAATGGGACACTTAGTGCAAAAGAACGACTTGTATTAACAATACTAAACTATATGGAGGAAAATTTAGAGGATTTTTACTCCACTCATTTATGGAAAAAATGTGCAAAGATTTTGTTATTGTTTTACAATGGCTTAATTCCTAATCAAACAATGAAGGACTATGTCATTGAAAAAATATTTTTATATGAATGGTTTGAGGAAGATATGGCAGTCATCCTTGAAGACTATCAGAAGATTACAGATAAAATCAAAAATGGAAAGGCACATGAATTATCAGAATCAGATGGAAACTATTTATCAACTTGTACAAAAGGGGCAGGTAAAGGAAAGGATTTAAGACAACAACCTTTTAGTCATGAATTAGCAAAACAAAGAGCTTGGGAATTAAAATCAAGTTATATGACCTATCTGATAAATCATAAAATCTTTAATCAATCAGATCAAGAAAGTGTTCTGGCTAATTTTAGGGGTGAGAAAAAATCATTTACTGAGGTTATTGCAGAGAAGATTCTTTCCTACAAAGGTTTTTCTGAACAAGAGTTATATGATAGATTTGAAGTGAATTCCAAAGCAAAAGGTAAGAATAGTACTCTGATTAGAAAAATTTTAGGCTTAACAGGGGATTTAGATAAGACAAAAGAATTTCAAAAAGCAAACATGAATTTGAGAGTTATTCGAGTAGATAAGAATAATTTACCTAAGGAAGACTCTCCATTTAAAACTTATTGTTTTAAAGAACTAGCAGCAACAGATAGTTGGGAATCATCACATGTTTATAATGAAATTTATAATAAACGATTCCTTTTCGTTATTTTTAAGGAAATTGAACCTAAGCTATTTGTATTAGATTCTATCAAGTTTTGGGGATTTCAGGATAGACAATTAGAAGAAATCCAAAGAGTATGGCAGGAAACTAGACAAATTATTTCTGACGGAGTTAAATTAACTCAAAACGGTAATAAAGTTTCAACTAATTTCCCTCAAAGTAAGATAAACAAAATTCTATTTACGAAACTACATGCTACCAATACTTATTATGAAATTGACAAAGGAAAATTTGTTGGGAAAGGTTCATTATCTGATACGGATGAACTTCCAGATGGACGTAGGATTACAAAACACTCCTTTTGGATGCCTAAGAAGTTTATTAAAGAAATATTAGATGGGAATTGGGATTGATTGTATTTATAATCAATTTGTGATAAACAAAAAGAGGCTCACACCTCTTTTTCTTATTTCTTTTTATGATTCAGTACCGCATTGAGGACAATGGCGAGTAGGCTGGCTACGACGATTCCGTTTGAGAAGAACATTTGGAAGGCTGTCGGCATGCTGACAAAGAGATTACTGTTGTTGAGTCCGACACCTGCAGCGATTGATACAGCTGCTATAAGGAAGTTGTGTTCATTGTTAGCAAAGTCAACACGGGCGAGGATTTGCATCCCTTGAATAGATACAAAACCAAACATCACCAGCATGGCACCACCGAGGACAGGGCTCGGAATGATTTGGGCAAGGGCACCAAACTTAGGAAGGAGTCCAAGGAGAACGAGGAAACCAGCTGCGTAGTAGATTGGCAGACGAGTCTTGATACCTGACAATTTAACCAAACCAACGTTTTGTGAAAATCCGGTGTAAGGGAAGGTGTTAAAGATTCCTCCGAGAAGTACGGCCAAACCTTCTGCGCGGTAACCGTTGCGAAGGCGTGTGCTATCGATTGGGTCTTTCGTGATATCAGACAAGGCTAGATAAACACCAGTAGACTCAACCATAGACACCGTTGCGATGATACACATCATGACAATAGATGAGATTTCAAAGGTTGGCATCCCAAAGTAGAGGGGAGTTGGGACATGGACAAGCGGTGCTGCTGCAACAGGAGAGAAGTCAACCAAGCCCATGCTAGCAGCAATGGCAGTTCCAACAACCAAACCAATCAAAATAGAGATAGACTTGATAAATCCTTTGGTAAAGATGTTAATCAAGAGGATAATCAAAACAGTGATAGCTGCAAGCAAGAGACTTTGACCAGTTGGCTCTGGAACGTTATTTCCCATATTTCCAATAGCGACAGGAATCAAGGTTAAACCAATCGTGGTAATAACAGATCCTGTTACGATAGATGGGAAGAGATTAGCTACTTTTGAGAAGATGCCTGACACAAGAACAACGTAAATCCCTGATGCGATAAGGGCACCAAACATAGCACCACTACCATGGCTTTGTCCAATCATAATCAAGGGAGCGACGGATTGGAAGGCTACTCCGAGAACGACTGGGAGTCCAATACCAAAGTATTTGTTGAGTTGGAGTTGGAGGAAGGTTGCCACTCCACACATGAAGATATCTGTAGAAATCAGGTAGGTCAACTGCTCAGCTGAATAGCCAAGGGCTGTCGCAATCATGATGGGAACTAGGATGGATCCTGAGTACATGGCTAGTAAGTGCTGCAAGCCAAGAACGGCTGCTTGTGAATGTTTTTCTTGAGTTTGCATTAGAGATCTGCCTCCTTAAAAATAACTTGACCATTTTCAAAACGATCCAAACGAGCGAGTGATAGAACAGGGTAGCCTGCTTTTTCAAGCAAATCACGTCCATCTTGGAAGGATTTTTCAATCACAATACCGATAGCTTCGACTGTGGCACCAGCTTGTTCAATGATTTGAATTAAGCCTTTAGCAGCTTGGCCATTAGCAAGGAAATCGTCGATAATCAAGACCTTGTCCTCTGGTGAGAGGAATTTTCTAGCGATAGAAACGGTGCTGGTTACCTGCTTGGTAAAGGAGTAAACTTCGGCAGTTAAGATGCCTTCGTTCATAGTGATGTTTTTAGCTTTTTTAGCGAAAATCATGGGAACGTTTAAGGCTTCAGCTGTAAAAATGGCTGGGGCAATACCTGACGCTTCAATGGTCACGACTTTGGTAATGCCAGCAGAAGCAAATTTTTCCGCAAAAACCTTACCAATCTCTCGCATCAAGCTAAAGTCAACTTGGTGGGTTAAAAAGGAATCCACCTTGAGGATGTTATCACCCAAGATATGCCCATCCTTGAGGATGCGCTCTTCTAATAATTTCATAAGACCTCCTAAAGTCTAAAAGCCAATCCATTTGCTTGTTTCAGATTTCTACCCAGTAAAACGGATAGAAAAAGGACCTACTTAATCTCTAAGCAAGTCCCCAAAATAGGCATGGCAAAAAAGACCATACCTCACTGCTGACTTACTTATTGTTAGGTGTTCCGGCACCTTGTAGAAACGTCGCACCAATTCACGACATAAACAAGTAAAATGATATTCAATTTTAAATAGGCTTGAGCCAATGTTTTTATTTTACACTAAATAACTTTAGAAATCAAATATTTTGTTAGTATTTTGGTTTGAAAAACGAACAAATATAATAAAAATGGGCAAAAAACAACTTATTTGCTAACCTTTAGAAGGTTTTTCCAGCATAAAAGGGCATATTATCAAGATTTTCCAAGACTTGACAATATGCCTTTTTCTAACTTTAAAGACTTTTTCCCAATCTTTATTATTCTACTCGCTAAATCTTAAAAAATAGCCATCTGGATCCAAAACTGCAAATTCATGGGGATAGATATATTGTTCGCCAACTCGAAATTCTCTTTTAGTCAAAGGACGATGAATAGGATAGTTAGACTCGATTACTTTCTGATAGAGTCGAGGAACATCTGCAATGCCAAAGGAAATATTGACACCGCGTCCGAAAGGATAGGTCAGTTGGGCTAATTCTTCTGCGCTGCCTTCTTCTAACATGAGCTGGCAGTCTTCAAGCGAGAGGAAGAGAAATTTCTCCTCGGGGCGCTCGTATTCGACAGAGAATCCTAGCAGGTCGCAGTAGAAGTGGCGTGATTTTTCGATGTCAGATACTACAAATTCAGGAATGACAGCTTGATAGTCCATTCGTTTTCTCCTTAGAGTTCAATCTCCATGACAATGGGTGTATGGTCTTGGCGAGCTCCTGAGTCAATCATATCAGATTTAGTGACCTTGTCTGCGAGACGGTTACTTGTGAGCCAGTAGTCGATTCTCCAGCCTGTATTGTTGATTTTAGAAGTTTTGCTGCGTTGTGCCCACCAAGTGTAGCGTTCTGGGACATCGCCGTGAAGATGGCGAAAGGTATCCGTAAATCCTTGGGCTAAAAGGTTTGTAAATCCAGCACGTTCCTCATCTGTAAATCCAGGTGAACGGCGGTTGCTGGCAGGATTTGCAAGGTCAATTTCATTGTGGGCAACGTTGTAATCACCTGTAGCAAGGACTGGTTTTTCTTTGTCTAGTTGAGCCAAGTATTCAGCATATTTGACATCCCAGACTTGACGTTCTTCCAAGCGTTTGAGACCATCACCAGCATTTGGTGTGTAAACTTGAGTCACGAAAAATTCATCAAATTCTAGAGTGATGATACGGCCTTCCAAGTCCATGGTAGATGGAGCACCAATTTCTGGGAAAGTGACAGTGGGTGTAAGTTCTTTCTTATAGAGGAACATGGTTCCAGCATAGCCTTTACGGGCAGGCTCTTGGGAAGAGCGCCACGTGTTTTCGTAGCCTGGGAAGAGTTCTTCTAAAATTTCCAAGTGTTTCTTTGTAGGACCCTTGGCAGAAAGCTTGGTTTCTTGGATAGCGATGATATCAGCATTTTCAGCGACCAAGGTTTGTAGGACTTCTTGGGACAATTTGGCACGAGCTGAGTCACTAGTTAGGGCTGCGTTGAGGGAATCAATATTCCATGAGATAAGTTTCATAAAGTTACCTTTTTCATTCAGATTATAGATTTTATTATACCAAAAAAAGGTCTATTTCCCCAACGTATGGTTTGAAAAATGACTCTTTAGACTTTATCCTGAGAAAATAAAAATTCCCTAAACTATTTAGAAAAAAATCTAAATAGTTCTTGTATTTAGAATAGAAAGGTGTATAATGTTATTTAGAAAAACATCTAAATAGAAAGTGAAGTGTACAAATATGTCAAATAAGAGAACAATCCTTCTTTTTGTAGTCTTGTCTTATGGGCTTGCTTGGATAGTATGGTTGACACTATGGCTAAGTGGTGTTGGTCTAAATTCTCCATGGAGTCAGCTTGCTAGTATTGTAGCCATGTGGATGCCTGCGCTTGCAGTCTTTCTCTCAGGGAAAATCACGAATCAACCTAGTGGAATCAAATCTAAATTAGTCGTGAATCTCAAGAGGAACTGGAGCTTTTACTTACTAGCTATCTGGTTACCAGCAGTCATCAGTTTTTTAGGAGCGGGACTTTATTTTCTTGTATTCCCTAGTAATTTCAGCCTTGGTTTTGAATCTATTCAAGCTATTTTAGAAGAAAAAGGAGTCCTTCAATCACCGATTCCCTTATCTTTCTTGGCTTTGATTCAAATCCTATCTAGTTTGACCTACGCTCCTTTTCTTAATAGTTTCTTTGCATTGGGAGAGGAAATTGGTTGGCGTGGCTATCTTTACCCAGTGCTAAGAGAACGCTTTTCACTAGTCCAGACTCATGTCTTGCTTGGTCTCATTTGGAGTCTTTGGCATCTACCAATCAATTTGCAAGGCTATAATTATGGACTATCTTATTTTGCTTATCCTGTTTTGGGAGTTGTTGCTATGTTTCTATCTTGTTTTAGCCTAGGAATATTGTTGAGCTGGTTGTTGGAAAAGACAGGTTCTATCTGGGCTTCTGCCCTATTTCATGGGGCAATCAATGCAACTGCAGGTCTTGGGTTACTCTTCCAATTACCAGGAGAAAAAGTTTCAAGCCTCTTGATTTTAGGCCCATCACCGACCGGAATGCTATCAGTTCTACCTTGCTTATTCCTAGCCCTACTAATATTACAAAGGGAAAGGAGTCATTATGAGTTTTGCAAATAGTTTTAAAGCTTTATCTCATCCAGTTAGGAGAGAGATTTTAAATTTACTCAAAGCAGGTAGATTATCTGCAGGAGAAATTACCAGTCAATTCGAGTTGACAGGTGCAACTATTTCACACCATCTCACGATTTTGAAAGCAGCGGATTTGATTCATGAAATGAAAGAAAAAAACTTTATTTATTATGAGTTAAATACATCGGTTTTAGAGGATATAATGGTTTGGCTAGCAGATCTGAAAGGAGATCATTTTGATGAAGATAAAAATCAATAAGAAATTGGTATTATTTACGAGCATTCTCATCCTACTACCTTCCCTTGTAGGTTGTGTGTTCTGGAATCAATTACCAGAGGAGATACCCACTCATTTTAATCTACTGGGTCAAGCAGATGGCTACAATCATAAAATGTCTGCTATCTTTGGATTACCTACTCTCATGCTTTTGATGCATTGGTTGCTTCTATTTTTAATGATTAAGGATCCTAAATCTAGCAATATCAGTTCAAAAATACAACTTTTGATTTACTGGATTATTCCTTTTATATCTTGTCTATTAATGATTTCTATCTTCGGAGAATCTTTGGGTTATTCTATGATGAGTGGGCTACTAGCTCAGATTTTTATGGGAGTCGTGATGATCGTAATTGGAAATTATCTACCAAAAACACACCGAAATTATATAATCGGTATTCGACTACCGTGGACCTTGGAGAATGATGAAAACTGGAGAAAAACGCATCGTCTAGCTGGAAAAATTTGGGTATTAGGAGGATTGTTATTGTTTCTAAATTCCTTTGTACAACTATATGTTTACTGGGTATTCTTCTTGACACTTTTCTTTGTAGTGATAATTCCTAGTGTCTATTCTTATCAATTATCAAAATTAGAATCTTGAAACAGGTATTTGAGTCATTAGTTTGAGAAGTTGGTCTGATATGTCTATTTCCCCAACGTATGGTTTGAAAAATCACCCTCTTTCGTTTATAATGAAGAATGATTTTATGAAAGGGAGTGAAAATAAATGAAATTTTACTCATATGACTATGTACTTAGCCAAATCAGTCAGCAAAATGGAATGATGATTGGCTTTGGGATTGTGCTCCTAGCTATCACAGGATTTTTTGCTTTTAAGGCTTATCGTGATAAAAAGGGAACTAAGTTTCGGGAATTGGTCATGATTTTGGCCCTGACTTTGGTAGCCATGCTTTTGGTGACAATTTCAAAATACCAGACCAATCAAGCCTCTAACAACCAATTTCAAACTTCCCTTCATTTCATAGAGGTTGTTTCCAAAGACTTGGGAGTGGATAAATCAGAAGTTTACGTCAATACTTCAGCTGCCACTGATGGAGCGCTTGTCAAGGTAGGTCCAAATTTCTACCGCGCTATGAACGGGAGCCAACCAGACAAGTATCTTTTAGAGAAATTAGAATTGCATCAAACAGACGCTATTGAATTGGTGGAGGTAAACAAATGACACTCAATTATATGGAAATTTTAATCAAACTAGCCCTGGGTCTATTCTCGCTTGTTTTTGTTATCAATGTGACAGGAAAAGGAAACCTAGCGCCTAACTCTGCGACAGACCAAATTCAGAACTATGTTCTTGGTGGTATCATCGGTGGGGTGATTTACAATAGTTCAATTAGTATTCTGCAATACGCAGTGATTTTGATGATGTGGACGATTTTGGTCTTGACCCTCAAATGGCTCAACAATAATGTTCGTTTTGTCAAACGCTTGATTGATGGGAAACCAACTCTCCTCATCAAAAATGGGCAGATCGACCCAGAAGCCTGTCGTTCAGTTGGTTTGTCTGCGTCGGATGTTGCTCTCAAACTTCGTAGCCAAGGGATTTTCCAGATGAAGCAAGTTAAACGAGCTGTGCAAGAGCAAAATGGCCAACTCATCGTGGTCCAAATGGGAGATGAAAATCCTAAGTATCCAGTTGTGACTGACGGTGTGATCCAAGTGGAAGTCTTGGAATCGATTGGCCGTAGCGAAGAGTGGCTGCTTGATAACCTAAGCAAACAAGGGTATGACAATGTAGCCAATGTCTTTATCGCTGAGTATGACAAGGGTGCGGTTACAGTCGTAACCTATGAATAAGAAAAACCTGGGGTCTTGTACTCTTCGAAAATCTCTTCAAACTGCGTCAACGTCGCCTTGCCGTATGTAGGGTTGCTGACTTCGTCAGTTCTATCTGCAACCTCAAAACAGTGTTTTGAGCTGACTTCGTCAGTTCTATCTACAACCTCAAAGCAGTGCTTTGAGCAGCCTGCGGCTAGTTTCCTAGTTTGTTCTTTGATTTTCATTGAGTATTGGCCTCAGGTTTCCATTTGCAATCAGAAAGGGATTTTATGTCCATTATTCAAAAACTTTGGTGGTTTTTCAAGTTAGAAAAACGCCGTTATCTAGTTGGGATTGTGGCCCTGGTCTTGGTTTCCGTCCTCAATCTCATTCCACCTATGGTTATGGGGCGGGTTATTGATGCCATTACTTCGGAGCAATTAACCCAGCAGGACCTCCTTCTTGACCTATTTTACTTGCTACTTGCGGCCTTTGGGATGTACTATCTGCGCTATGTGTGGCGTATGTATATCCTCGGGACTTCCTACCGTTTGGGACAGATTATGCGCTCTCGCTTATTTGAGCATTTCACAAAAATGTCTCCAGCTTTTTATCAAATCTATCGGACGGAGGACCTGATGGCACACGCAACCAATGATATTAATGCCTTGACTCGTCTAGCAGGTGGAGGAGTAATGTCTGCGGTGGATGCCTCAATCACAGCTTTAGTGACCTTGTTGACCATGCTCTTTAGCATTTCATGGCAGATAACCTTGGTTGCCATTCTTCCCCTGCCTTTCATGGCTTATGCGACCAGTCGTCTAGGGAGAAAGACCCACAAGGCTTTTGGCGAATCGCAAGCCGCCTTTTCCGAACTCAATAACAAGGTGCAGGAGTCCGTATCAGGTATTAAAGTGACCAAGTCTTTCGGTTACCAGACGGACGAGTTGAAGTCTTTCCAGGCAGTCAATGAATTGACCTTCCAAAAGAATCTCCAAACCATGAAATACGATAGTCTCTTTGACCCTATGGTTCTCTTGTTTGTTGGTTCATCCTATGTTTTAACCCTCTTAGTAGGCTCATTGATGGTTCAGAAAGGGCAAATCACGGTTGGGAATCTAGTTACCTTTATCAGCTACTTGGATATGCTGGTTTGGCCTCTCATGGCCATCGGTTTCCTCTTTAATATCACTCAGCGAGGGAAGGTTTCCTACCAGCGGATTGAGGAACTCTTGTCTCAGGAATCACCTGTACAAGACCCTGAGTTTCCTTTAAATGGTATTGAAAATGGGCGCTTGGAGTACGATATTGACAGCTTTGCCTTTGAAAATGAGGAAACACTGACAAATGTTCACTTTAGTTTGGAAAAAGGGCAAACTCTGGGCTTGGTTGGTCAGACAGGCTCTGGAAAAACGTCCTTGATCAAGCTCCTCTTACGTGAATACGATGTGGATAAGGGAGCCATTTACCTAAACGGTCATAATATTCGTGACTACCGTTTGACAGACCTTCGTAGTCTTATGGGCTATGTTCCTCAGGACCAGTTCCTCTTTGCGACTTCGATTTTAGACAATATCCGCTTTGGCAATCCTAACTTGCCCCTTTCAGCGGTCGAGGAAGCGACCAAGCTAGCTCAAGTTTACCAAGATATTATATCTATGCCCCAAGGATTTGATACGCTGATTGGTGAAAAGGGAGTCAGTCTTTCTGGAGGTCAAAAGCAGCGTCTGGCCATGAGTCGGGCGATGATTTTAGATCCAGATATCTTGATTTTGGATGATTCTTTGTCAGCTGTGGATGCCAAGACAGAGTATGCCATCATCGACAACCTCAAGGAGACGCGAAAGGACAAGACAACCATTATTACGGCCCATCGCCTGAGTGCGGTTGTCCATGCAGATTTGATTTTGGTTCTGCAAAATGGTCAAATTATAGAACGAGGCACGCACGAAGACCTACTAGCCATGGATGGCTGGTATGCCCAAACCTACCAGTCTCAGCAGCTGGAAATGAAGGGAGAAGAAGATGCAGAATAAGAAAGAACAATGGGCTGTATTGAATCGCTTGATGTCCTATCTCAAACCTTATGGTCTTCTGACCTTTTTGGCACTCAGCTTTCTCCTAGCGACGACGGTCATTAAAAGTGTTATTCCCCTTGTCGCTTCCCACTTTATCGACCAGTATCTGAGCAATCTCAACCAACTCGCTGTGACTGTTTTGCTGGTCTATTATGGCCTTTATATCCTACAAACTCTGGTACAGTATGTCGGCAATCTTCTCTTTGCGCGCGTGTCCTACAGTATTGTTAGGGATATTCGTCGTGATGCCTTTGCCAATATGGAAAAGCTGGGCATGTCCTATTTTGACAAGACACCAGCAGGCTCTATCGTCTCTCGTTTGACCAATGATACTGAGACCATCAGCGATATGTTTTCGGGGATTTTATCTAGCTTTATCTCAGCAGTTTTCATCTTTCTGACAACTCTTTATACCATGTTGGTGTTGGATTTTCGTTTGACAGCTTTGGTCTTACTCTTTCTCCCCTTGATTTTCCTTTTGGTCAATCTCTATCGGAAAAAATCAATGAAAATCATCGAGAAAACCAGAAGTCTCTTGTCTGATATCAATAGTAAGCTAGCAGAAAATATCGAAGGAATCAGAATTATCCAGGCCTTTAATCAAGAGAAGCGCCTGCAAGCAGAATTTGATGAGATTAACCAAGAACACTTGGTCTTTGCCAACCGTTCTGTAGCCTTGGATGCCCTCTTTTTACGCCCTGCCATGAGTTTGCTGAAACTCCTAGGATATGCAGTTTTAATGGCCTATTTTGGCTACCGTGGACTTTATCTGGGAATAACGGCAGGAACTATGTATGCCTTTATCCAGTATATCAATCGTCTCTTTGACCCCTTGATTGAGGTGACGCAAAACTTTTCAACTCTTCAAACGTCTATGGTGTCTGCAGGCCGTGTCTTTGCCTTAATCGATGAGAGGACCTATGAGCCTCATCAAAAAGATGGGCAAGCCAAAGTCCAAGAGGGAAATATCCGTTTTGAACATGTATGTTTCTCTTATGATGGCAAACATCCGATTCTGGATGATATTTCCTTCTCCGTTAACAAGGGTGAGACCATTGCTTTTGTGGGGCATACAGGTTCAGGGAAATCGTCTATTATCAATGTCCTCATGCGCTTTTATGAATTCCAGTCAGGGCGAGTTCTCTTGGATGATGTGGATATCAGGGACTACAGTCAGGAAGAACTGAGAAAAAATATCGGTCTAGTCTTGCAGGAGCCCTTCCTCTATCATGGAACCATTAAGTCCAATATCGCCATGTACCAAGAAATCAGTGATGAGCAGGTCCAGGCTGCAGCTGCCTTCGTAGATGCAGATTCCTTTATTCAAGAACTTCCTCAGGGATATGACGCCCCTGTTTCTGAGCGTGGCTCCAGTTTTTCAACAGGTCAGCGCCAGCTTCTAGCCTTTGCCAGAACAGTCGCCAGTCAGCCTAAAATCCTGATTTTGGATGAAGCGACAGCCAATATTGACTCTGAAACAGAAAGTCTGGTTCAAGCTTCACTGGTTAAGATGAGACAGGGACGAACAACCATTGCTATCGCCCACCGCCTTTCGACCATCCAAGACGCCAACTGTATCTATGTTTTGGACAAGGGGCGCATTATCGAGAGCGGAAGCCATGAGGAACTCTTGGCTCTGGGAGGAACCTATCACAAGATGTATAGTTTGCAGGCAGGGGCCATGTCTTAATATTCTTTGAAAATCTATTCAAACCAGGTCAGCTTTATCTGCAATCTCAAAGCTGTACATTGGTCAGCCTGCGGCTAGCTCTTTGATTTTCATTGAGCATAAGAAGGAAATCCTTCAAATTACAGATTTCTTTCACCGCCTTTTCCATTTTGTGGTATAATGAAAAATGTTGACAAATAGTATAATAAAAACAAAGGAGAAACAGCATGCTGAAATGGGAAGACTTGCCCGTGGAAATGAAATCAAGCGAGGTTGAGTCTTACTACCAGCTTGTCTCTAAAAGGAAGGGTTCGCTGATTTTCAAGCGTTGCTTGGACTGGGTTTTGGCCTTGGTTGTACTGATTCTGACCTCTCCCATCTTTCTCATTTTGAGCATTTGGATCAAGTTGGATAGCAAGGGGCCAGTTATTTACAAGCAAGAGCGCGTGACCCAGTACAACCGTCGGTTCAAGATTTGGAAGTTCCGTACCATGGTGACGGATGCGGACAAAAAAGGAAGTCTAGTGACTTCTGCTAACGACAGCCGCATCACCAAGGTTGGCAATTTCATCCGCCGTGTCCGTTTGGACGAACTGCCTCAGCTGGTCAATGTCCTGAAAGGTGAAATGTCCTTTGTAGGGACGCGTCCTGAAGTGCCACGTTATACAGAGCAGTATAACCCTGAAATGATGGCTACCTTGCTTTTGCCAGCAGGGATTACCTCTCCGGCCAGTATCAACTATAAGGATGAGGATACTATCATCAGTCAAATGACGGAAAAAGGCTTGTCAGTTGACCAAGCCTATGTCGAACACGTCCTCCCTGAAAAGATGCGCTATAACCTCGCCTATCTCCGAGAGTTTAGTTTCCTTGGAGACATCAAAATCATGTTTCAAACCGTGTTTGAAGTGCTAAAATAAAGTAGTCATGAGAAAATGAGTACAGATAAAAGGAGCAAATTAATGCCAAATTACAATATTCCATTTTCACCACCCGATATTACGGAAGCAGAAATTGCTGAAGTAGCGGATACCCTGCGTTCTGGTTGGATCACAACAGGTCCTAAGACAAAAGAACTAGAGCGTCGCTTGTCTCAATATACACAGACGCCTAAGACTGTCTGTCTTAACTCTGCAACTGCCGCGCTTGAGTTGATTTTACGCGTTTTAGAAGTGGGACCTGGTGATGAAGTCATCGTTCCAGCCATGACTTATACAGCTTCATGTAGTGTCATCACGCACGTGGGAGCAACCCCTGTCATGGTGGATATCCAAGCAAATACTTTTGAGATGGACTATGACCTGCTGGAGCAAGCCATTACTGAAAAGACTAAGGTAATTATTCCGGTTGAGCTTGCGGGGATTGTTTGCGACTACGACCGTTTGTTCCAAGTTGTGGAGAAGAAACGTGACCTCTTTACTGCGTCAAGCAAGTGGCAAAAAGCCTTGAACCGTATTGTGATTGTTTCTGATAGTGCCCATGCTTTGGGATCAACTTATAAAGGACAACCAGCTGGTTCTATCGCTGACTTTACTTCCTTCTCATTCCACGCCGTTAAGAACTTTACAACAGCTGAGGGTGGAAGTGCTACTTGGAAAGCCAATCCAGCGATTGACGACGAAGAGATGTACAAGGAATTCCAAATTCTTTCCCTTCACGGGCAAACTAAGGATGCTCTTGCTAAGATGCAACTGGGCTCATGGGAATACGATATCGTCACACCAGCCTACAAGTGCAATATGACTGATATCATGGCTTCCCTTGGTTTGGTACAATTGGGCCGCTATCCAAGTTTGTTGCAACGTCGTAAGGACATCGTGGACCGCTATGATCGTGGTTTTGCAGGTTCTCGTATCCATCCATTGGCACACAAGACTGATACAGTTGAATCATGCCGCCACCTCTACATCACCCATGTAGAAGGAGCGAGCTTAGAAGAACGCAATCTTATCATCCAAGAATTGGCTAAAGCAGGAATTGCGAGTAACGTCCACTACAAACCGCTTCCGCTCTTGACAGCCTATAAGAATCTTGGCTTTGATATAGCCAACTATCCTAAGGCCTATGCCTTCTTTGAAAATGAAATTACGCTCCCTCTTCACACTAAATTAAGCGATGAAGAAGTAGACTATATCATTGAGACTTTCAAAACAGTTTCTGAAAAAGTACTAGTTTCATCAAAAAAATGACAAACTACAGTCAAGTAATAGTGATTCTGTTTCTAAAAAGTCTAATTGAGTGTAAAACTGTTGTTTTCAATTGAAAGTCCTATAGTAAAATGAAATAAAAACAGGACAAATCAATCAGGATAGTCAAATTAATTTCTAGCAATATTTTAGAAGCAAAGGTGTACTCTTATAGTTTCAATATACTGTATGGTTTGAAATGAGATGTGAGCAATTTGGTGTAGCATTTAGAATTTTTATTAGGCATCATTTAGAAAATGTAGTGTCTTGTTCTAGTTTTCAATTCACCCTATTTTTTGAAAGACGCGAGTTTCCACGATGAGGTTGTGGAAACTCGCGTCTTTCTTTTTTGTTTTCAGAATATTGTTCAAAGTTTTGAGACTATTTTTCATGTTCTAGTCATTCTTTTGAAATAATCTATAAAACACGTGTCTACAATGATTTATATGTCCTATTCCAGTATTTTAGAAGAACTGCGTCTATTTTTATAGAGCTTGAATCTAGCTTTTATAGAAAATCTATTTAAGAAATATATTGTATTGTTTTGATTTCAATCCGCTATATGAACGATATTCATGTAAATATACCTGGCGAATGCTTGCATGACAAGATATTTGTTCTTGTATTTATAAATTAGTATTTTACGAGATGTCAACATGCTTTAAATACAGTGAATAGGATATTTTTATGTTCAAGCTAAGAAAGATAGTAATCACTTTTGAATGGAAGGTTAAAGAATTATTAGAAGTATGGTTAGATATATAAATGGTCACGCTTTCACAATTTTGATATTTTATTGTGTTATTCCTTGACAATTTTGATTTAAAAATATATTATAAAGAAAATGACAGCGGTGTCATTTTCTGGTATGGAATTTATATGAATATTAAATTAGGACATAATGTTTTTAATTGGAGGCTAATATGAAATCTTTTCAACAAAATGAGGTTTTCTCTATTCGTAAGTCTAAGGTGGGAGTTTGCTCAGTTCTCTTAGCGGTTTTATTTATTGGAACACAAAGTGTTTTAGCTAATGAAGTAGTTGGTGAAACTTCTTCGTCTAAAGATAATATGCAAATGAACTCTTTGTTGAGTAGCACATCTACATCATTATCTGCGGAACCCCATTCTGATACTCTCAGTCTTGATAACAATTCAAGTTTAAGTACTGATAATAATGGAGGAGTGAGTATTAATCAAAATAAACCTGATATAACAAATGATACTATGATGGGTAACATCTCTGGGATGGAAGTGAATACTATTTTAAGTACTAATCTGAACGAACACGTAGCTTTGAATGTTAAAGATTATGGAGCAATAGGTGACGGGGTTAATGATGATCGACAAGCAATTCAAGATGCAATAGATGCTGCAGCTCAAGGGCTAGGTGGAGGAAATGTATATTTTCCGGAAGGAACTTATTTAGTAAAAGAAATTGTTTTTTTAAAAAGTCATACACACTTAGAATTGAATGAGAAAGCTACCATTCTAAATGGTATAAATATTAAGAATCACCCTTCTATTGTTTTTATGACAGGTTTATTTACGGATGATGGTGCGCAAGTAGAATGGGGCCCAACAGAAGATATTAGTTATTCTGGTGGTACTATTGATATGAACGGTGCTTTGAATGAAGAAGGAACTAAAGCAAAAAATCTACCACTTATAAATTCTTCAGGTGCATTTGCTATTGGGAATTCAAATAACGTAACTATAAAAAATGTAACATTCAAGGATAGTTATCAAGGGCATGCTATTCAAATTGCAGGTTCGAAAAATGTATTAGTTGATAATTCTCGTTTTCTTGGGCAAGCCTTACCCAAAACGATGAAGGATGGGCAAATCATAAGTAAGGAGAGCATTCAGATTGAACCATTAACTAGAAAAGGTTTTCCTTATGCCTTGAATGATGATGGGAAAAAATCTGAAAATGTGACTATTCAAAATTCCTATTTTGGCAAAAGTGATAAATCTGGGGAATTAGTAACAGCAATTGGCACACACTATCAAACATTGTCGACACAGAACCCCTCTAATATTAAAATTTTAAATAATCATTTTGATAACATGATGTATGCAGGTGTACGTTTTACAGGATTCACTGATGTATTAATCAAAGGAAATCGCTTTGATAAGAAAGTTAAAGGAGAGAGTGTACATTATCGAGAAAGCGGAGCAGCTTTAGTAAATGCTTATAGCTATAAAAACACTAAAGACCTATTAGATTTAAATAAACAGGTGGTTATCGCCGAAAATATATTTAATATTGCCGATCCTAAAACAAAAGCGATACGAGTTGCAAAAGATAGTGCAGAATATTTAGGAAAAGTATCAGATATTACTGTAACAAAAAATGTAATTAATAATAATTCTAAGGAAACAGAACAACCAAATATTGAATTATTACGAGTTAGTGATAATTTAGTAGTCTCAGAGAATAGTATATTCGGTGGTAAAGAAGGAATTGTTATTGAGGATTCAAAGGGTAAAATAACCGTTTTAAATAACCAATTTTATAATTTATCCGGTAAGTATATATCATTCATCAAATCTAATGCAAATGAGAAAGAACCTGTTATACGTGATAGCGATGGTAATTTCAATATTGTAACGGAGAATGGGCTTTACAAAATTGTAACAAATAATTTAAGTGATAAAAACGAAAAAGAAAAAAACAAAG
Source organism: Streptococcus sp. Marseille-Q5619 (assembly GCF_946901205.1). Taxonomy (NCBI): domain Bacteria; kingdom Bacillati; phylum Bacillota; class Bacilli; order Lactobacillales; family Streptococcaceae; genus Streptococcus; species Streptococcus sp. Marseille-Q5619. Next base: position 328,966 of record NZ_CAMPPO010000004.1, on the reverse strand, counting down.
AGGAAAAAATTAAAACAAGTTCATATGTGCATGAAAAACAATCTAATTCAAATAATGTAATTGATAGTAACCAGAAGAACGGAGAGTTTAACTCAAGTAAAGATAATAGACAAATGAATGACAAGATCGACAATAAACAAGATAATAAGACAGAAGAAGTAAACTATAAAATAGTTGGAGATGGCAGAGAAACTGAAAATCATATTAATAAATCTAAAGAAATAGTAGATGTAAAACAAAAATTACCAAAGACTGGTTCGAACAAGATTATGGAACTATTCTTAACAGTGACAGGAATTGGTTTACTTTTGACACTAAAAGGGTTGAAGTATTATGGCAAAGATAAATAAAATTTGTTCGATACAAGGAAGTTCTGTAGAAAATGAGGATACTGTAGGTTCACAAAATCAGTATTTTTGGATTATCGATGGAGCTACAGATTTATATAATTCTAAAGAGGAGATAGGTTATTCAGTCTCAGAAGTTGTACATATTTTATCAGAAAGTTTGTCGGTTAATTGTAAAGAATCAAAAACTCTTAAACAAATATTTGAAACTGCTTTACTCGAGGTTAAAGATGAAATCGGTTTAAACTCATATGAACTAACAGAGTATTATCGCTTACCAACATTTGCTTTTATATTTGCTAAACTTTCAGAAAAAAAGTTGGAGTATATGATGCTAGGTGACTGCGTCATGTTAGTAAACGAAATGGAAATAACTGATCATAGAGTAGATAACTTATTTGAAAAAAGGAAAAATGAGATAAAAGATTCAATTGGTACAAATAGTGTTTTAAATAAAAAAATTATTTTACAAAAAATCAGAAAATTATCTAATCAACCGAATGGGTACTGGATAGGTTCGTTGGATGAGAGATTTTTAGACTATGCTATTATTAATCAAATAGATGTTACTAGTGAACAAATTGTTTTAATGAGCGATGGCTTTTATGAATTCTATCAAAATAATCAAAATAAAACTTTTGAAGAGTTAATTAAGATGAGATTTAATTCTTCTGCTATTGATCCAATCTATGGAAAGAAGGATGATGCAAGTATTCTAGTTATTGATGTTTGATATATTGTTTAAAATATTAATTGTTACTATTGAACTTTGTTAAGAAGAGGTACCTAAATGTTAAGGTTATATTTAGAAAATGAAATTATAGAATTATCAAATAATTTAGAGACCATTTGGGTATCTGTGCTTGATAAATACGAGAAGTTATTTGAATATTTATCAAATGAAGAACGAATAGAATTGATTAAAGAAGATTTAATCATAAATGAGTCAGTTCTAAATGTTGATAAAAAAGGATATGAGTTAATTTGTTTACAACATCCCGTTTCATATGACTTAAGAAGAATTATTAGTGTAATAAAAATATCAACTGACATTGAACGTATTGGGGATAGAATTGTTGAAATTTTAAAAAATCTACAGATTATTCAAAATAATGAAATTTTGAAGAAAATTATTTCAGAAATAAAAATACTTCATGAAGTTATCGGACTGCATATGAATAGGGCTATATCTTGTTATAGAGAGGAACAATTTGGATGTTTAGATATGGTTGTTATACAAAAACAGAATGAGATAGAAGAGCTTAGTATAAATATTGAAAAGAAAATAATGAATTACATATTTGAAGATGATGGGAATGTTTCTGAAGTAATTGGTGCTTTAGATATTATTCATCACCTTGATAAAATTGCTCATACTACGCAATCAATTTATAAATGGATAATGTATAGAAAATATGGGAACATAAATTAGAAAGAAAAATATATGAAAACAATTATTGATAATTTTGTTGATAGAGTAATTGAATACGGAATGTATAATGAAATTGACAAAATATATGTGAAAAATAGGGTACTAGCGTTAATAGGTGAGGAGGGAACTGATCGCATTTCCGATGAAAATGACCTGAAACAAATAAAAGATTACTTAGTGGAAATCGCCTTAAAAAACGGTAAAATTAAAGATTTAATTGAGGAAAAGGAATGTTTAGGAGCAGAGTTAATGAATTTCATAGTTCCTTTACCTAGTCGATTAAATGATATTTTTTGGAGTTCATATGATATATCACCTCAAAAAGCAGTTGAAGAGTTTTATAAGTTAAGTAAAGATAGTGATTATATTAAAACTTCTGCTATTGCTAAGAATATTGAGTTTCGAGCATCAACTAAATACGGAGAGCTAGAGATTACGATAAATTTGTCAAAACCCGAAAAAGATCCAAAAACAATTGCTGCTGAAAAATTAGTAAAAGCCACTAATTATCCCAAATGTTTACTATGTATGGAAAATGAAGGATATCAGGGGCGAATAAATTATCCAGCACGTTCGAATCATAGAATTATTCGGATGAAACTTGGTGACGAAGTATGGGGATTCCAGTATTCTCCTTACTCATACTTTAATGAGCATGCGATATTTTTGAATAGTCAACATGTACCAATGGCTATTACCTCTAAAACATTTGAACAATTATTGGAGATTGTTGATATTTTGCCAGGATATTTTGCTGGTTCAAATTCTGATCTTCCTATCTCAGGAGGCTCCATTCTTAGTCATAACCACTACCAGGGAGGGAAACATATTTTCCCAATGGAAAAAGCAAAATTTGAGAGTGAATTTCGTTTTAAAGACTTTGAGGATGTTAATGCTGGTATTGTAAAATGGCCAATGTCAGTAATTAGGTTACAAAGTGAAAATAAAAATCGCTTGTTAGATTTAGCTACTAAAATTCTAAATAAGTGGAGAGAATATTCAGATTTAGAAGTAGACATCATTGCTATGACTGAAGATGTCCCACACCATACGGTGACTCCTATTGCTCGTAAAGTGGACGGGAGATATGAATTAGATATTGTTCTAAGAGATAATCATACTACTGAACAATACCCAGATGGTGTTTTCCATCCTCATCAAGATGTACAACATATTAAAAAGGAAAATATCGGATTAATCGAAGTGATGGGACTTGCGATATTACCACCTCGTTTGAAACCAGAGTTAGAAGAAGTTGGAAAATATCTTTTAGGAGAGGAAAACGCAATTGCGGATTATCATTTAGAATGGGCCGACCAATTGAAAGAAAAATATCCTCGCATTAATAAAGAAGAGGTTAATAGCGTAGTTCAACACGAAGTAGGACAAGTGTTTGCGAGAGTTCTGGAAGATGCAGGAGTTTATAAGAATACACCGTCTGGGCATGAAGCGTTTATGAGATTTGTTAAGTCGGTTGGAATTAATTAGGAGGAAACCCAAATGGCAATATTGGTAACAGGCGGAGTTGGTTATATTGGTAGCCATACCGTAGTAGAATTACTAAATTTAGGAAAGGAAGTTATCATTGTCGACAACCTTTCGAACTCTAGCATCTTGGTGCTAGACCGTATTGAAGCAATTACAGGAATACGTCCCGTGTTTTACGAATTAGATGTTTGTGATAAACAAGCATTGAGAAAGGTATTTGAACAAGAATCGATTGATGCTGCAATTCATTTTGCAGGTTATAAAGCTGTCGGAGAATCCGTGCAAAAGCCTGTGATGTACTACAAAAATAATATTATGAGTACATTGGCACTTGTTGAAGTGATGTCAGAATTTAATGTTAAAAAGATTGTCTTTTCTTCAAGTGCGACTGTATATGGAATTAACAATCAGTCACCTCTAATTGAGACGATGCAAACAAGTGCTACAAATCCTTATGGGTATACGAAAGTGATGCTTGAGCAAATTTTAAAAGATGTTCATGTGGCAGACTCAGAATGGAGTATTGCGTTGCTTCGTTATTTCAATCCAATTGGTGCTCATGAGTCTGGTTTGATTGGGGAAGATCCCTCAGGAATTCCTAACAACTTGATGCCTTATATTGCACAAGTAGCGGTAGGTAAGTTGTCAGAGCTAAGTGTGTTCGGAAATGATTATGATACGCTTGATGGTACTGGTGTGCGTGATTATATCCATGTAGTAGATTTAGCAATAGGACATATAAAAGCTTTAGAAAAAGTATCTGAAAACACAGATGTTTATATCTATAACCTAGGCTCGGGAGAAGGTACTAGTGTATTACAACTTGTAAATACATTTGAAAGTGTTAATAAGATCCCTATTCCTTATAAAATAGTTCCAAGACGTTCAGGAGACGTTGCAACTTGTTATGCAAATGCAGACAAAGCGTATAAGGAATTAAATTGGAGGACAACAAAATCGATTGAAGACATGTGTAGAGATACATGGAATTGGCAATCAAAAAATCCCAATGGCTATAATTGATGATACTGTCTATATGAGTGCTGTATTTTGGAAAAATTACTTAAACTTTTAATGAAATGCATATTTAATGAAAGATAAATTTTTTAAAAAAATGTTTGAAAGCGCTTGACAAAGTAAACGGTTTCGTTATATAATATAAGCATAGATGACACCGGTGTCAAATATAAAAAAGAGGGTCTTTATATGAAAAACCTAACAAAAATTAAGTTCAAAGAAAATGGAGAATTTAATCATTTTCCAGGAAATACTGTTGTAGCAAATCTTTATACTAAACAAGATTTGATGGAAGTTGTTGATATTATTCAATCACGTTATAGAGAATTACCATTTATCGATAAGTTTACTTTAACTCCAAGGAATTCTATTCACATGACTGTAATTGAATTGTTGTGCCATGAAAATCGTGAAACGGAGTTTTGGAGCAGTAATCTTCCTCTTGATACACCTTTACAGGAAATACATGATTACTTTGCTAAACAACTTGAAATTTTTCCATTGTTAAATGAAGAAATTCTTATGCGTGTAACGGAAATGGGAAAACAAAACATACTAGTTGAACCTGCAGATGAAGCTTCTGCTAAGAGATTAGAAGAAATTCGTACTTATGTCTCAGAAAAAGCAGATGTTCGTTTCCCTAATCATGATAGATATCAATTCCATATTTCAATTGGGTATCTTCGGATTCCTCTAACCGAAGAGGAGGAAGAAGAGTTTACTAAAGTTAGAGCGGAATTAACTGAAATTTTATTAGAGAAGATTCCAACTATTACTGTAAACCGTATTGACTATACTGTATTTGAAGATATGAGACAATTTGTTCCATATCACGAAAAATTTAAATAAAATAATAAAAAAGGAGAACTTATCATGAAAAAAATGAAAGTTTGGTCTACTGTACTTGCAACGGGAGTTGCTCTTACTACACTTGCTGCTTGCTCTGGAGGTTCAAATTCTACGACTGCTTCTTCATCTGAAGAAAAAGCTGATAAAAGTCAAGAATTAGTAATCTATTCGAACTCAGTCTCAAATGGTCGTGGTGATTGGTTAACTGCTAAAGCAAAAGAAGCTGGTTTTAATATAAAAATGGTTGATATTCCTGGCGCTCAATTAGCAGACCGTGTTATTGCCGAGAAGAATAATGCAGTTGCAGATATGGTATTTGGAATTGGTGCTGTTGATTCAAATAAAATTAGAGATCAAAAATTACTAGTCCAGTACAAGCCTAAATGGTTAGATAAAATTGATCAATCTTTATCAGATAAAGATAATTATTATAATCCTGTGATTGTTCAACCATTAGTTTTAATTGGGGCGCCTGATGTAAAAGAAATGCCTAAAGATTGGACTGAATTAGGTAGTAAGTATAAAGGTAAATATTCAATTTCTGGTCTTCAAGGTGGTACAGGACGGGCAATTCTAGCAAGTATCTTAGTTCGATACCTTGATGATAAAGGTGAATTAGGTGTTTCCGAAAAAGGTTGGGAAGCAGCAAAAGAATATTTGAAAAATGCATACACTCTTCAAAAGGGAGAAAGTTCAATTGTTAAGATGTTAGACAAAGAAGATCCAATACAATATGGAATGATGTGGGGTTCTGGTGCATTAGTTGGACAAAAAGAACAAAATGTTGTTTTCAAAGTTATGACTCCTGAGATTGGTGTACCATTTGTAACTGAACAAACTATGGTTTTAAGCACTAGTAAAAAACAAGCGTTAGCTAAAGAATTTATTGATTGGTTTGGTCAATCAGAAATTCAAGTAGAATATAGTAAGAACTTTGGATCTATTCCTGCAAATAAAGATGCCCTAACAGAGTTACCTGAAGATACGAAAAAATTTGTTGATCAAGTGAAACCACAAAATATTGACTGGGAAGCTGTTGGAAAGCATTTGGATGAATGGGTAGAAAAAGCTGAATTAGAATACGTACAATAAGAAATAAGAGTTAATTTTTATGTCCAAGTCTCTCTATTATTTCTAAATTTAAGGAAGAAATAAAGAGAGGCTTTTGGTTTAGTAATAGAGGGAGTTAGTGAGATGATTAAATTTGATAATATTCAAATTAAATATGGTGATTTTGTTGCAATTGATAATCTAAATTTAGATATACATGAAGGGGAATTTTTTACATTTCTTGGACCTTCAGGATGTGGTAAATCAACTACTTTGAGAGCATTGGTAGGTTTTCTAGATCCATCATCAGGAAGTATTGAAGTTAATGGAACAGATGTCACTCATTTGGAACCTGAAAAGCGTGGAATTGGTATTGTATTTCAATCTTATGCGCTATTTCCAACTATGACTGTTTTTGATAATATTGCATTTGGTTTAAAAGTTAAGAAGGTAGCTCCAGATGTTATTAAAGCAAAAGTATCAGCAGTAGCAGCAAAAATTAAGATCTCTGATCAACAGTTACAGCGTAATGTATCAGAATTATCTGGGGGTCAACAACAAAGGGTAGCATTGGCTCGTGCTCTGGTTCTTGAACCTAAAATTCTTTGTCTAGATGAACCATTGTCAAACCTTGACGCAAAATTACGTGTAGATTTGAGAAAAGAGTTGAAAAGACTTCAAAAAGAGTTAGGTATTACTACTTTATATGTTACTCATGATCAAGAGGAAGCCTTGACTTTATCTGATAGAATTGCAGTCTTTAACAATGGATTCATCGAACAGGTCGGTACACCAGTAGAAATTTATCATAATTCTCAAACTGAATTTGTATGTGATTTTATTGGAGATATTAATATTTTGACCGATGAAACAGTCCACGAAGTATTACTGAAAAATGCAAGCGTTTTCTTAGAAGATAAAAAAGGATACATTCGATTAGAGAAAGTTCGATTCAATCGTGAAACTGAACAAGATTTCACTCTAAAAGGGACAATTATTGATGTTGAGTTTTCTGGAGTTACAATTCACTATACAATAAAAGTTTCTGAAAGTCAGATTCTTAATGTAACAAGTATTGATAGTCAGGCTGCTATTAGATCTGTCGGAGAAAGTGTGGAATTATTTATCACACCATCAGACGTTCTGCAATTTTAAGGAGGTGCAGTATGCGTCATAAATTAAATTTAAAAGATTGGCTTATTCGTTTAGGGTTAATCTGGTTCTTAGTAACATTTATTATTTATCCAAACTTTGATCTAGTAGTGAATGTATTTGTAAAAGGAGGAGAATTTTCCCTTGATGCTGTACATCGTGTTCTAAAATCTCAGAGGGCACTTCAGAGTATTATGAACAGTTTTAAGTTGGCATTTTCACTCATTATTACAGTTAATGTCGTAGGTATTCTTTGTGTTCTATTTACAGAATACTTTGATATTAAAGGTGCTAAAATTTTAAAATTAGGTTATATGACCTCTTTAATTTATGGAGGAGTGGTTTTAGCGACTGGATATAAATTTGTCTATGGTCCTTATGGATTGATTACAAAATTTTTACAAAATATTATCCCTTCTTTAGACCCTAACTGGTTTATTGGGTATGGTGCAGTCTTATTCATTATGACATTTTCAGGAACTGCTAATCATACATTGTTTTTAACAAATACAATTCGAAGCGTTGACTATCACACTATTGAGGCTGCTCGAAATATGGGAGCAAAACCATTTACTGTTTTCCGAAAAGTAGTGTTACCAACCTTAATTCCAACTCTATTTGCACTTACTATCATGGTTTTTCTTAGTGGTTTATCTGCAGTAGCAGCACCCATGATTGTTGGTGGTAAAGAATTTCAAACTATAAATCCAATGATTATTACATTTGCAGGGATGGGGAATTCTCGTGATTTAGCTGCTCTACTTGCAATTATTTTAGGTATTGCAACTACAATTTTGCTTACTATCATGAACAAGATAGAAAAAGGTGGAAATTATATTTCTATCTCTAAGACTAAAGCGCCTCTTAAAAAACAAAAAATTGCGTCTAAGCCTTGGAATATCATTGCTCACATTGTAGCATATGGATTGTTCACAGTTTTCATGCTTCCACTAATTTTTATAGTATTATACTCATTTACAGATCCAGTTGCAATTCAAACAGGTAACTTAACATTATCAAACTTTACTTTAGAAAATTATCGCTTATTCTTTAGTAATAGTGCGGCATTCTCTCCATTCTTGGTCAGCTTTATTTATTCTATTATTGCTGCGACAACAGCAACAATTCTCGCAGTTGTATTTGCTCGTGTTGTCAGAAAACATAAATCTCGTTTTGATTTCTTATTTGAATATGGTGCTCTACTTCCTTGGTTACTACCAAGTACACTTTTAGCAGTAAGTTTATTATTTACTTTTAATCAGCCACAATTTCTTGTCTTGAATCAGATTTTGGTAGGTAGTTTGGTAATTCTACTTATTGCATATATAGTTGTAAAAATCCCATTTTCTTATAGAATGGTACGTGCTATTTTATTTAGTGTTGATGATGAGATGGAAGATGCAGCAAGAAGTATGGGTGCTTCACCTTTTTATACTATGATGAAGGTTATCATCCCATTTATTTTACCGGTTGTTCTCTCTGTTATTGCTTTAAACTTTAACTCTTTATTAACTGACTTCGACTTATCTGTATTTCTTTACCATCCATTAGCTCAACCACTGGGTATAACTATTCGTTCAGCAGGTGATGAAACAGCAACTTCAAATGCTCAAGCACTTGTATTCGTTTATACTATTGTATTAATGATAATTTCTGGTTCTGTTTTATACTTTACTCAGAGACCAGTTAGTAGAAAAAGGAAATAATAATGCAAGCAACAAGCTTAGGACTATCATATATCGAAATTGTATTAAGAATTGTACTTTCATTAGTTATTGGTGGTGTAATTGGTTTAGAGAGAGGAAGTAAATCTCAACCAGCAGGTATTCGTACACATAGTATTGTTTGTCTGGCTGCATGTTTAATTATGATGACTAATGAGTATGTATCTTATAAATTTGGTACAGGAGATCCTACACGCTTAGGTGCGCAGGTTATATCAGGTGTTGGTTTTCTTGGGGCTGGAACAATACTTATTACAGATAAAAAGAAAATAACTGGTTTAACAACTGCAGCCGGAATATGGGCTTCAGCTGGAATCGGTCTAGCTATTGGTGTTGGTTTTTATGAAGGAGCCATACTAGGAGCAATGTCTGTTTGGAGTGTTATAACTATGTTCCAACCTTTAAAAAAATATCTTCAAAGTCGTTCAAAGATAATCGAATTGTATATCGTTGTTAGATCTACAGAGGCATATAATCGGGTACTAGTATACTGTGCTGAGAATGGCATTAGAATGACTGATTCTAGAACTGCATTTGGAGATGTTAATTCAGAAAGAATTGAATATTTTGATGTTCCAGACAAAAAAATCGCGTCATTTATTACTCTGGAATTATCAGGTAGATTTGAGCACCTTAAACTAATGGAAGAAATTGCTAATATTGTTGGTGTGATTTATGTTGAGGAAATCAGCTAATCTAGGGATAAACAAAGGGACGGATTATTCTAGTCCTTTTGTTTTCTTTAAATAATAAGAAATATAAGGGCACATCTAAAAACTCAATTTCAATACTTTTAAACATTGATGTATCAACGTTTTCTGAGCAATAAAAATAGAAAATCGGTAGTTTTTAGAGGTGTCCATAATAATTTTTGAAGAAAAGGATCTAACTAATTTGAGAGTATATAAAGTGGATTTTGATGCAGGAAAAATAACTTATTTTGATGACTATAATCTCATACAGGTATACCACTTCCATTCATTTTATGATGTTTGTGAGATGGTGTTCGCTTGTCATTTACCATTTGAAGAAATGCTTAGAAATGTTATTGTTAAGGAGAAAGCTGTTCCCATATTAGAGTGTTATATTGAACAGATAATGAATACATTTCTAAATACAGAAGGATTTACTGAAAATGATTCCTTGGAATTTTCAGGTAGTGTATTTTCTTATCCGGTGATTTGTAATGCAGTTTACAAAATAGTACAAAACAGTGAATTGAATTGTAAAATTTATGTTACTAGTACTGAAAGTTAATGTAGATTTAGTGAAGTATTTCCTCCAGATGTAAACTAGATTAAAAGATTAGAATGTAATTTTCTTGTTAAAATAATTTAAATATTGTATAGTTATAGTGAAGGTTTATGACAGGAGTATTTTAATGGAAAAAGGGAAAAAGGTAACGATATATGATATTGCACGTTTGTCTGGTTTTTCTCCAAAGACAGTTTCACGTGTAATAAATGGAGGGAATAGAGTAAAACCTGAGACTTATAATGCCATAAAAAAAGTCATCGATGAGTTATCCTATATTCCAAATGCCTATGCTCAGAATTTAACGAAGAAAGAAACCACGAATATTTTAATATCTGTGAAGAAGATTGATTCTTTTCCTTTAATCTGGTTTCAAACACTTTTAGATAAAGTTTTACAAACTTGTAGACAATTTGGAGTAAATGCTATTGTTGAATATTTTGGAGAGGAAGATTCGATTAGTAATTCAATTATTTCAAGTATTGGTAGCCTTGTAGATGGAGTGATTGTCTTTTATGAGGGGGAGAATGATATTCGAATCCAATATTTAAAGAAAAATAATATGCCTTTCATTGTCTTTGGAGAGTCTCAAACACCTGGAGTAGTTTACGTATCTAACAATAACTTTCAAGCTACTTATGATATGATGAAAGTAGTTTTGGAAAAGAATTTTAAAGATATGTGGTTACTTATGGGAGGTGAGTCTTATGTAAATAAGGATCGAGAGAGAGGAGTGAGAACTTTTTTAAAGGATAATAATTATTCTATGGATTTGAAGGTAGTTTATGGTTTAACTACAATAGAGTCAGTTTATTCCTTTGCTGTGAATGATTTGTCTTTTGGAAATTATCCAGATATTATATTTGTTTCAGGCGATGAAAAAGTTCAGGGACTAATTCGTGCGTGTTACGAAAAAGGAATAGCGATTCCGGATAATATATCCGTTGTTGGATTTGATAATATTCCAATTTCACAGTATTACACTCCTGCTTTATCTACAATTTCTCCTAATTATGTTAAATTAGCTCAAGAAATGATTGAAGGGGTATTAGCAATTATAAAGGGGGAAAGTGTCACATCTGTTGAAGTTTCTACTAAACTTGTTAGGAGACAGAGTTTCTAGTATTGTTTAATTCTTGAAAATCCTAATGGAAAAGATGGAGTGTTCTAAAGTAAGTTCTGTTTAGCCTCCATTCAGTTTCTATTGAGTTGGATCCAATTTCTAACAAGTGGGACATTTTCACGTTCGATTTACTAAAGACATTATCACATTCGAATCACACATCTTTCAAAAAAATTGTAAAAAAGTCTTGACAAAGAAAAAACAAAGTATTAAAATAAGTTCAACAAATCAGAAAAGTAACTATTTTTGATCTTCAGGGAGCCTGTGGTGATTGTGAACAGGTGGTTGGAAGTAGTGAAAGTGGGCTGATTTTAAAAATGAATTTGAAACAATGAAAATTCGGTGCGCACACCTTACAGTGCAACTTGTTGTTAGACAAGGCAGAGATGTAAAGGGGGATAATCCCTTTATAATTGAGGTGGCACCGCGTTACCAACGCCCTCACATGGAATTTAATTCTGTGTGTGGGCTTTTTTCTATCCGTCGTTTTGTTTATCTTTTATTAGGGCGTTAAGTCGCTTTGATGAACTTGAGTTCTATCTACAGCTCCTTGCCTACTACTAAAAGCAAACAAAAAGGCCGGATTCATACTAAAAGAGGAAAAATTTTATGACAACTAAAGGTTATTTTGGACAATTTGGTGGTAGTTTCGTACCGGAGCCGATTCAGGATTTGTTGGATGAGTTGGAAGTGACATTTGACAAGTACAAGGATGATCCAGAGTTTTTGGCAGAATTTCGTCATTACTTGAAGGACTATTCAGGTCGCGAAACACCGCTCTATTTTGCAGAAAGTTTGACAGAGCACTTAGGTGGAGCTAAGATTTATCTCAAACGTGAAGATCTTAACCACCTTGGTTCTCACAAGCTCAACAACGTTTTAGGACAAATTCTTTTGGCCAAACGTATGGGCAAAAAACGAGTGATTGCGGAAACAGGAGCTGGTCAGCACGGTGTTGCGACAGCAGCGGCTGCAGCCAAGTTTGGTATGGCCTGTGATGTCTACATGGGGGCAGAGGATGTGGAGCGTCAACGTCTCAATGTTTTCCGTATGGAGATGATGGGAGCAACTGTTCACGCAGTTGAAACAGGGACTCGTACCCTCAAAGATGCTGTTGATGCAGCCTTTGGAGCATGGATGAATGACCTTGAAGCCTTCTATGTTCTGGGATCTGCTGTAGGTCCTCACCCTTATCCTACAATTGTCCACGAGTTCCAAAAGGTCATCAGTGAAGAATCTCGCCGTCAAATCTTAGAAAAAGAAGGTCGTTTACCAGACTACGTTATTGCCTGTGTAGGTGGTGGTTCCAATGCCATTGGTGCTTTTTCTCAGTATGTGGCTGATGAAGAAGTTAAATTGGTTGGGGTTGAAGCTGCTGGTCACGGACTTGATACAGACAAGCACGCAGCTACTATGACAAAAGGTAGTATCGGAATTGTCGACGGCATGAAGACTTATGCAGTCTTTAAGGAAGATGGAGAGCTAGCTCCAGTTTACTCTGTTTCAGCTGGATTGGACTATCCAGGGGTTGGCCCAGAACACGCCTACTTCAAAGATTCAGGTCGCGTGGAATATGTCGCTGCGACGGATGAAGAAGCTGTTCAGGCTCTCCTCCTTCTCAGCAAGACTGAAGGAATTATCCCAGCGATTGAAAGTTCGCATGCTATCGCAGAAGCAGTTAAACGTGCACCGAAACTAAGTAAAGACGATATTATCATCATCAATGTCTCTGGTCGTGGAGACAAGGACGTAGCTGCGATTGCAGACTACCTAGAAGCTAAAAAATAATAGATGGAAAAATTACAGTCCTTTCTCTCACAGAGAGCTTGTGGTTGCTGAAAACAAGCAGAGAAAGCTGTAAGGTTGGGTCCATCTGAAACGAGAGAAGAAAACATAATTCTCAAGGGAGTGCCCTTTATCGCACAACCTGTTACAGGAGGTTTCTGAGACAGGAATGAGAGATAGGAGAAATCCTATAATTGAGGTGGCACCGCGAATTTCGTCCTCACGCAAGTTATTTTGCGTGGGGATTTTTATATATTTACCGCAGATATTGCGATTAATTTTTTAAATATTTTCAATAAATAGGTCGTTATAGAATATTTACGAACGAAGTGAGTTTCTAAAAGCTGTTTCCCGCCATAGTGGTATCCTAGAGAAGCAAAGATGCTTCTCTAGGACGGAATTTTTGAGACACATGGCTCAAAAATTAGGGATGAAATTTCATGGATTTCTAAAATCATCCACTGGATAATTTTACCTCCCGTCCGCACTATTTAAGGGAAATAGAAAAAGATAAAAAATTAAAAATAAGGAACTGAAAGGGAAATTACAATGGAACGAATCATTCATGGAGATGTCTTATCACCAATCTTGGCTTATATGCGCCTAAAGGGGCAACACAAGGTTATCTTAGAGAGTATTCCGAGAGACAAGGAAACAGCTCGTTTTTCTATCTTAGCCTATAATCCAGTTTTTGAGATTAAGTTTGAAAATGGAGTTCTTTATCAAAATGGGCAAGTGATTGATCGTGATCCCTTGGATTTCCTTTATGAAGTGACTCATAAGAGCCAACACCATTCAGATCTACCTTTTGGTGGTGGGGCAATTGGTTTTGTTGGTTACGATATGATTTCGCTTTATGAAGAAATTGGTCAAATTCCTGAAGATACTATTGGAACGCCAGATATGCATTTCTTCGTCTATGAGAGTTACATTGTCTTTGACCACAAGAAGGAAAAAATCCATGTCATCGAGGAAGCTCTCTATAGTGAGCGTAGCCAAGAAGACTTGGAAGAAGCCTTGAACCAAGTGCTTGAGGAATTACGCATTCCTGCTCCAAATGAATTTGAAGACTTGGATCTATCTCCGTTAGACTTCAAACCCCATATCGCTCCTCAGAAGTTTGAGGAAATGGTGGAAACGGCTCGTGACTTGATTCGTAACGGGGATATGTTCCAATGTGTACTCAGCCAGCGTTTCTCAGCAGAGGTTACTGGAAATCCATTTGACTTCTATAGAAATCTTCGCGTGACTAATCCTTCTAATTATCTTTATTTCTATGATTTTGGTGATTATCAAATCATCGGAGCTAGTCCAGAAAGTTTGGTTTCTGTCAAAAATGGCATCGTGACAACCAATCCGATTGCAGGTACGCGACCAAGAGGAGCTACGGATGAAGAAGACAAGGCTTTGGCGACAGAACTGCTTTCGGATGAGAAGGAAACAGCAGAGCATCGGATGTTAGTAGACTTGGGACGAAATGATATTGGTCGCATCTCTGAAACGGCCAGTGTCCAAGTCACCAAGTATATGGAAGTGGAGCTCTTCCGTTATGTCATGCATTTGACCAGTGTGGTCAAGGGGCGTTTGCTTCCAGAACTCACTGCCATGGATGCCTTGAAAGCAACACTTCCTGCTGGAACAGTTTCAGGAGCACCAAAGATTCGAGCTATGAGACGCATCTATGAACTGGAAACAGAAAAACGTGGCGTATACGCAGGAGCAATCGGCTACTTGTCTGCGACGGGTGATATGGATTTTGCCATTGCCATCCGAACTATGATTCTCAAAAATCAAACAGCCTATGTGCAGGCTGGGGCAGGGATTGTCTACGACTCCATTGCCCAAAACGAATACCAAGAAACCATTAACAAAGCAAAATCTATGACTAGAATTGGAGAACTAAGACCATGATTTTATTGATTGACAACTATGATTCTTTTACCTATAACTTGGCCCAATACATTGGGAATTTTGCAGAAGTACAGGTTTTGAGAAATGATGATTCCAAGCTATATGAAGAAGCTGAAAAAGCAGATGGTCTGGTCTTTTCTCCTGGTCCAGGTTGGCCTGTTGATGCTGGAAAGATGGAAGATATGATTCGTGACTTTGCTGGCAAGAAGCCGATTCTTGGGATTTGTTTGGGTCACCAGGCCATCGCCGAAGTATTTGGTGGTAAGTTAGGTTTGGCTCCCAAAGTCATGCATGGGAAACAGAGCAATATCAGCTTTGAAGCGCCATCTGTTTTGTATCAAGGTATCGAGGATGGCCGTGCGGTCATGCGTTATCACAGTATTTTGATTGAGGAAATGCCAGAAGAATTTGAAGTGACAGCTCGTTCGACTGATGACCAAGCCATCATGGGGATTCAACACAAAAACCTACCGATTTATGGCTTCCAGTACCATCCAGAGAGCATTGGAACGCCAGATGGCTTGTCTTCTATTCGGAATTTTATCGAGAAGGTTGTAAAGTGAGGAAACTAGGATGAAAGAGATTATTGAAAAACTAGCAAAATTTGAAAATTTATCAGGTGTGGAAATGACGGATGTCATTGAGCGTATTGTAACTGGGCGTGTTACTGAGGCGCAGATTGCTTCTCTCCTTTTGGCTCTTAAGATGAAGGGGGAAACACCTGAAGAACGCACAGCCATTGCCCAAGTCATGAGAGGACATGCCCAACACATTCCAACTGAGATTCATGATGCCATGGACAACTGTGGTACAGGTGGGGACAAGTCTTTCAGCTTTAACATTTCGACAACTGCAGCCTTTGTCTTGGCTGGAGGCGGTGTTCATATGGCAAAACACGGTAACCGCTCGATTTCTTCTAAATCTGGTTCTGCAGATGTCCTCGAAGCCTTGGGTATCAACCTAGACCTCAAACCAGCTGAACTAGGTAAGGTCTTTGATAAAACTGGAATTGTCTTTCTCTTTGCAAAAAATATGCACCCAGCTATGAAATACATCATGCCAGCTCGTTTGGAACTAGGAATTCCAACGATTATGAACTTGACTGGTCCCCTGATTCACCCAATGGCTTTGGAAACACAGCTTCTTGGAATTAGTCGTCCAGAACTTCTAGAAAGTACAGCTCAGGTATTGAAAAATATGGGTCGCAAACGTGCCATCGTAGTTGCTGGACCAGAAGGGCTAGATGAAGCTGGTTTGAATGGAACAACCAAGATTGCACTTCTTGAAAATGGCGAAATCAGCTTGTCAAGCTTCACTCCAGAAGATCTGGGGATGGAAGGCTACGCTATCGACGATATTCGTGGAGGGAATGCTCAGGAAAATGCAGAAATTTTGCTCAGCGTTCTTAAAAATGAACCAAGTCCATTCTTGGAAACTACAGTTTTAAATGCTGGTCTTGGTTTCTATGCTAATGGTAAGGTAGCTAGCATCAAGGAAGGAGTTGCCTTGGCTCGTCAAGTGATTGCTAGTGGCAAGGCCCTTGAAAAACTCAGACTGTTACAGGAGTACCAAAAATGAGTCAGGAATTTTTAGCACGAATTTTGGAGCAGAAGGCGCGTGAGGTTGAGCAGATGGAGCTGGAGGAAATCCAGCCCCTGCGCCAGACCTATCGCTTGGCTGACTATCTAAAACAACACCAAGACCGTTTACAGGTAATCGCTGAAGTTAAGAAAGCTAGCCCTAGTTTGGGAGATATCAATCTCGATGTGGATATTGTGCAACAGGCCCAGACTTATGAAGCAAACGGAGCAGTGATGATTTCTGTTTTGACAGATGAAGTTTTCTTTAAAGGACATTTGGATTATCTGCGAGAGATTTCCAGTCAGGTAAACATTCCGACCCTCAACAAGGATTTTATCATTGATGAAAAGCAAATTATCCGCGCTCGCAATGCAGGTGCGACAGTCATCTTGCTCATTGTGGCAGCCTTGTCCGAAGAACGCCTCAAGAAACTGTATGACTACGCGACAGAGCTTGGTCTGGAAGTCTTGGTGGAGACCCACAATCTAGCTGAACTAGAGGTAGCTCACCGCCTTGGAGCTCAAATTATCGGGGTCAATAACCGCAACTTGACCACCTTTGAAGTTGACTTGCAGACCAGTGTAGCTTTGGCTAAACATTTCAAAGATGATTGCTTGTACATTTCTGAATCTGCTATTTTCACAGGGCAGGATGCGGAACGAGTAGCGCCATACTTTAACGGAATTTTAGTAGGGACAGCTCTCATGCAGGCAGAAGATGTGGCCCAGAGAATCAAGGAGTTGCAGATTGACAAAGGTTAAGATTTGTGGATTATCTACTAAAGAAGCAGTGGAAACAGCCGTTTCAGCAGGGGCAGACTACATCGGTTTTGTCTTTGCACCTAGTAAAAGACAGGTGACCTTGGAAGAGGCTGCTGAGCTGGCAAAGCTTATTCCTGCAGATGTGAAAAAGGTTGGTGTATTTGTTTCACCAAGTCAGGCAGAACTGCTAGAAGCGATTGAAAAAGTTGGCTTGGACTTGGTTCAAGTTCACAGTCAGGTGGCGGATGATTTGTTTGAGAATTTGCCTTGTGCCAGTATTCAGGCTGTGCAGGTGGATGGAGAGGGTCATGTGCCCAATTCTCAGGCAGACTATCTCCTCTTTGATGCCCCTGTGGCTGGGAGTGGCCAGACCTTTGACTGGGCTCAACTGGATACGATTGGACTAACTCAGCCTTTCTTTATCGCAGGTGGGCTTAATGAAGACAATGTAGTAAAAGCAATTCAACACTTTACTCCCTATGCAGTCGATGTATCGAGCGGAGTGGAGACAGATGGACAAAAAGATCAGGAAAAGATTAGAAGATTTATAGAGAGGGTAAAGAATGGCATATCAAGAACCAAATAAAGATGGATTTTACGGAAAATTCGGCGGACGTTTCGTCCCAGAAACATTAATGACAGCAGTTTTGGAGTTGGAGAAGGCCTATCGTGAAAGTCAGGCAGACCCAAGTTTCCAAGAGGAATTAAATCAACTCTTGCGCCAGTATGTGGGGCGTGAAACTCCTCTTTACTACGCAAAAAACTTGACCCAGCATATTGGCGGAGCCAAGATTTATCTCAAACGGGAAGACCTTAACCATACAGGCGCCCACAAGATTAACAATGCCTTGGGACAAGTTTTGCTTGCCAAACGCATGGGTAAAAAGAAAATTATCGCTGAAACAGGTGCTGGTCAGCACGGTGTGGCCACTGCAACTGCTGCAGCCCTCTTTAACATGGAATGTACTATCTACATGGGTGAGGAAGATGTCAAACGCCAAGCCCTCAATGTCTTCCGTATGGAGCTTTTGGGAGCCAAGGTTGAGGCAGTGACAGACGGTTCGCGCGTGCTCAAGGATGCGGTCAATGCAGCCCTTCGTTCATGGGTGGCTAATATCGATGATACCCACTATATCCTTGGTTCTGCCTTGGGACCTCATCCTTTCCCAGAAATTGTTCGTGACTTCCAAAGCATCATCGGTCGAGAAGCTAAACAACAGTATCGCGATATGACAGGTCAAGATCTGCCAGATGCCCTAGTAGCCTGTGTTGGCGGTGGGTCGAATGCCATCGGGCTCTTCCATCCATTTGTAGAAGATGAGTCTGTAGCTATGTATGGGGCTGAAGCGGCTGGACTTGGTGTGGATACAGAGCACCACGCAGCTACCTTGACCAAGGGGCGTCCAGGTGTTCTTCACGGTTCCCTCATGGATGTGCTCCAAGATGCCCATGGTCAAATTCTTGAAGCCTTCTCTATTTCAGCAGGTTTGGACTATCCTGGTATCGGTCCAGAACATTCTCACTACCACGATATTAAACGTGCCAGCTATGTCCCTGTGACAGACGAAGAAGCCTTGGAAGGATTCCAACTCTTGTCTCGTGTTGAAGGGATTATCCCAGCATTGGAATCTAGCCATGCCATTGCCTTTGCGGTGAAATTGGCCAAAGAACTTGGACCAGACAAATCCATGATTGTCTGTCTATCAGGTCGAGGGGACAAGGATGTGGTCCAAGTCAAAGACCGCTTGGAAGCAGATGCAGCAAAGAAGGGAGAAGCTCATGCCTAAGACACTAACAGAAAAATTAAATGCTATTAAAGCAACTGGAAAAGGAATTTTTGTTCCCTATATCATGGCTGGAGACCACGAGAAAGGTTTGGATGGTCTCGGAGAAACGATTCACTTTTTAGAAGATTTGGGTGTTTCGGCTATTGAAGTGGGCATTCCCTTTTCAGACCCTGTTGCAGATGGACCTGTTATCGAAGAAGCTGGCTTGCGCAGTTTAGCCCACGGGACCTCTACCCAGGCTTTGGTTGAAACCTTGAAAACCATTCAAACAGAGATTCCGCTGGTCATCATGACCTACTTCAACCCCCTCTTTCAGTATGGTGTTGAGAACTTTGTCAAAGATTTGGCAGATACAGCGGTTAAGGGCTTGATTATTCCAGACCTGCCTCATGAGCATGCCAACTTTGTGGAGCCATTTTTGGCAGATACAGACATTACTTTGATTCCCCTAGTTAGTTTGACAACAGGAATTGAGCGCCAGAAAGAGTTGATTGATGGGGCAGAAGGATTCGTCTATGCGGTTGCCATCAATGGGGTGACAGGGAAATCAGGCAATTACCGTGCAGACTTGGACAAGCACTTGGCACAATTGCATCAAGTGGCTGATATCCCAGTCTTGACAGGTTTTGGCGTATCTAGTCAAGAAGATGTAGAACGCTTCAATGCGGTGTCAGATGGTGTCATTGTTGGTTCGAAAATAGTAAAAGCTCTCCACCAAGGAGAGCCGATTGAGGACTTTATTAAACAAGCAGTAGCTTACCAAAAATAATCACACAAGCAGCAAGTAAGAGGAAAGGCACGAAAGGAAGTCTTTCCTTTTTCTTTTGCAGGAGAAAGGCTAGTTTTATAATGAATTGAATCTGGAATAGTACATTATGATTCCTAAAATATTTTAAGAAAGTGATTTGAATTTCCCAATAAATTTGTTCAGTTTTTAATTGATTTTACTATAGAAGATATAATTTTCTAAATTACTCTGATATGCAACTTTAAGAAAAAGCTAATTATTGTAGTAATTTCTTTAAGAAAATGATATAATTCATTAAAAAGAATTTGAAGGAGGAAGAATTATGTTGAATCAGGATCTCTTTGATTCGCTTGAGGCACAAAAAATTGTAGATACTTTGATGAAAGGGCAAAAAGATTATGTAGATGAACGTATAGAAAAAAGAGAGACCATGATAGTGTCGAATGGTTATGCATGGACGCGACCTAATCATATTGATACTGCATTTGCATCAGCAGATTTGTTTGAGTATAAATTAAAATTAGCAGGACAGACTTGGGGATATTTAGAATTTGAAACAAATACAGAAAAATATGGGAAAGTATTGTTAATTATAAAGGGTAAGAAGCGACTTACGAACCAATTTCCTTTGGTACAAAAAAATAAGAGTGGCTACTTATTTGAATATGCTCAGATGAATACACTTTATCTTAATCAACATTCTTCCTATAAAAATGATGAAGATAGTCATTCTTTTCCAATTCAGATGGAGTTAGTTTCTGATGAAATGATTCAAGAAATTGAACAAGCTACTAAAAATTCGAATATCGAAAAATTTATGATTTTAACTTATGAGGCGGACTCAGAAAACAATATTATATCTGTAGATGTTGTTATGCCTGATGCACGAACTGGTCAGTTACACTTGATTCAAGATTTGTCTGAGTATATTCAATCAAGTTCGTACCATTTCGAAGAAGCTAAATATCAAAATATTCCTAATTTTTCAGAATTATCGGAAACAGAAGATTTTGAAATTATTCCAAGAATAGAAAAACAAGAAGGTCAAAAGTAGTAAGGAGTATGTAAATGTTTAATGGTCGGGTATTGAAAGAATTACGGCTGTTAAATGGTTTAAGTAGAGCAGAATTAGCTCAGAGAATTGATTTAACGGAACAAGCCATTTGGCAGTTTGAGTCCAACGAAACGAAACCTAAATTATCAACCAAAATGCATTTGGCCAACCAATTTCATGTTGATTTAACTTATTTTGAACAAGAAGAAGAAAGTATTCGATTTGATTCTTCTGTAATTGCCTTTAGAAATGCAGACCTAGCAACACGGAAAACAATAGATATTCAAACTATGTATTTACATAAGGTAGATAGTTTGATTGATTATTTTGAAAGTTTTGTAATTATACCTAATATTACAATTCATGACCTAAGTAATGTAGTGAGTGAATCTTATCATAAGGGAGAATCCATTGAGGAATTGGCTCTTTATGCCAGGGAAAAATTAGGTATTTCAAAAGATAATCATGATTTGCTTTATAAATTAGAACGTTCAGGCATCTATATCGTGGAACGATTAATTAATGGCCAAGCTGATGCTTATAGCGCATGGTCAAAATTGGGAAGACCTTATATTGTGTTGGGAACGAATAAATCATCTGTACGTCGAAATTTTGACTTAGCTCATGAGCTAGGACATATTCTTTTACACAAATATAAAGATATGAATGAAGATGGCGATCGTTTGGAGCAAGAAGCAAATTATTTTGCATCATGTTTTTTATTGCCAAAAGAAGAGTTTTTAGTCAAATTTGAAGAGAGGGTTGGCAAGCGTGTCAGCAATCCTGATAGTTATATTTTATTGAAGTCGGATTTGAATGTTTCGATACAGGCTTTAGAGTATCGAGCTTTTAAGTTAGGATTATTGACTCCAAAGCAACATTCTTACTTTTATCGTCAAATTGCGCAAAAAGGTTACAAAATGATAGAACCTCTGGATGATCAAATTTTTGTTAAAAAACCAAGCAAAGTAAAGAGTATTCTGGACGTCGTTTTGAGTAATCATCTAGTCAGTCTAGCGACTATAATGTCTAAACAAAGTATTCGTTTACAGTTTATAAGCGAAATATTTTCAGTCGAAATGAAATTTTTTGATCAGTATCAAGAAGATAAAAGAACGGATCGATTTGATAACATCATTCCTTTGTATAAAAGAAATAATTTATAATTTAACTGTGAAATAATTTCATGAAGGACATATGGCAGAAATTGGACTTTATCAAACAAGCAGTAGCTTACCAAAAATAATCACACAAGTAGCGAGTAAGAGGAAAGGCACAAAAGGAAGTCTTTCCTTTTTCTTTTGCAGGAGAAAGGCTAGGATGCCCGTCGCCGAAGCAAACTGAATCAAGATCAGTAATTCTGTTGCGCTAAAGACGATAGCACAAGAAGCTAAAAAGAGAAAATCCCCTGCTCCCATGCGGATATCGATAAAATGAGCCACAATTCCAAGTACAAGGAAGAAGACCATGACTAGATTCCAGCCAGAGCAGGCCATTAGGATTATATGAAAAGTCATCCAGACCAGTAAGGGATATTCCTGATGGCGAAAGTCGTAGATGCCCAAGGTCAAACCAGCAGTGATTAGGATGACTTGACCCAAGGAAAGAAAGCTCCAAGACCAGGACAGAAATAGGAGCCCTAAGCCTAGTTCAAAAAGGGCATACCAGACAGGATAAGTAGCCTTGCAGTAGCGACAGCGAAAGCGATTAAAAACCTGCGAGAGAATCGGAATCAAATCTAAGGGACGCAAGCGAGTCTGACAGGAATCGCAGTGACTAGCAGGTCGGATAATGGACTGCTCAGGAAAACGGTCAATGACCAAACCGAGAAAGGAAGCGAGAATGCTCCCAACAAGAAAAAAATAAAAATCAATCATACTTATCTATTCGTAAAAAATAGGAGAAGTAGTATAATGGAGAAACATAGATAAGATGGTGAGGCAAAGATGATAATTCGTTTTGAAGAAAAGGTGAGCACAGAAAATGCTCAGCTCGTATGCCAATGGTCCAACTCCCTCGGCAAATCCTTTCAAGAACAATGGATGGGACCAATGATTCCTTTTCCCTTGACCATTCAAGTCTTGCAAGATTTGGAAGGAATCTTTTCAATCTTTGATGGATACGAGTTTGTGGGGCTTATCCAGAAAATCAGGCAAGAAGACAGCAATCTTCATATTGGAAGATTTTTTATCAACCCCCAGAAACAGGGGCAAGGCTTAGGTAGCCAGGCCTTAAGGAAATTTGTTAGTTTGACTTTTGAAAATGGAGACATAGATAGTATTTCTCTAAATGTCTTCGATGCAAATCAAGCAGCCAAGCACCTCTATCAAAAAGAAGGATTTGAAATTGTTCAAACCATTGAAGCACCTGCACGAAAATACCTTATGAAAAAGTTTAGATAGAAATCAAAAAAGCCTTGGTTCCCAAAGCTTTTTTATGTTATAAACTCATTAAAATAACTCCCAGTTAGATTTGGAATATTTTTTATTCTGTGTCATATAAAAATAAATAAAATGAATGGCTATAGCTAGAGCTAAAATGGTTGTTATACTCACTACTATTATAGGATTAGAAGCAAAGATTAAAGAGAGAATCAAGGCAGCCAGATAGAGTGTCGCTTGGACACAGTAGTAACTTTTCGAATAGCGAAGATAGTGTTTGTTATAGGGCCCATTTACTAGGACAGCAGCTTGAAAGAGGCCAAATCCGATATAAGAGAAGCTGGTTGCAAAGAGACGATTAGCTTCAGGATTCTGAAGAAAACTCATCGATACAGTCATCATCATAAGTCCAATGAAAATAGGATAGTGACTGTAAATTAGAAATAGTCCCTTTTGATTAGATTTTTCATCAATAGCATGGTCGAATTGACCAAAATAAAACAAGAACAGAGAAATCATAATAATGAGATAAAGAACCGAATAAATCGAGAAATTCTCGATTGTAAAGAAGTTAGCTAGATTCGTAATCATCTCTCCAAACGTAATAATGACAAGAAGGGAGATGCGCTCGATTAAATGGGGAAGATTTACCTGGTAATGCTTATCTTTATTAAGCAAGATACTTGGCATAATAAAGATAAACAGAATACTAGCAAAGAAGATATAGACTCTAACGTAAATAGGAAGAAGAGTTGCTAGATAGACTCCTAAACTTCCTAGACCTGTTATCCATAGAAAACCTTTGATACTTTCCCGTTCAACATCATCGGTTGATTTTCTAAAAAATTCAACCAAATATTGAAAAAATAAGGTAAGGGTTAATGTACCAATAGCCCAACAGAGATAATGAAAATATTGTTGCCAATCAGGTCCAATCATATTGGCTATAAAGAGTAAAAGTCCCATTTTGATAAACATGATTACCATGTTAAATAAAGAGTTCTTTCCATAGCGATTGGTATAATCGGTTTGAATCATCCAGGAATCGATGAGAACCAAAATAGCAATGAAAAAATCAAGGAAAGAATTCCAAGTCAAAATACCGTTATGAAGATGGTCGATTAAAGTAGTTACTTTTGAAATTGCAAAAACAAAAACTAAGTCATAAAAAAGTTCTGAAAATTCTACACGTTTATGTTTAATAAGAGTTGTCATCTTAAGACCTTTCTATTTTAGAAGTACAATTTATTATAACAGAAAATGGCAATAAAAGAAAAGGAGGTGCTTAAATAACTTCATATGGCGCAGTTCAGAAGGGGCGTTTTTTCTATCGTTTTTTAGTTCTAAGACTACACAAAAAAAGCCCTGAAATCAAGGCTTTTTCCTGTTGATTTAGATGCCCCCTACAGGGATCGAACCTGTGACCCACGGATTAAGAGTCCGCTGCTCTGCCAGCTGAGCTAAGGAGGCAAAGAAAAAAGCTGTATTGGTGCCGAAACTTCACGGTTTGTATTGAACCCGCGCAATTAAGCAGGTGGGCAACTCGCTCTAACTGAAGCTGTTTCCGTGTGAGACGGCCTACATGCTGTTAGAAGACTTTTGTTTCCCTAATAATACAAAAAATAGTCGGTCAACACTTAAGTGTGAAGTCGTACACCACAGCGTTTCTATGTTTATATGATACCACTTTTTCAAAAAAAATCAAGAGGAAAGTGCAATTTTTTGAAAAGGATTTCAGATTTTTCGCAAACGGTCGATAGCTTCCTTTCTTTGAGCCAAAGCCCGTTCATATTTACCAGTATCTTCTGCTTGGAAATAGTGATGATTGCGAATTTTTTCTGGCAGATAGTCTTGCTTGACCCAATTTCCAGGATAGTTGTGTGGATAGAGATAGTCTTGGGCATTCCCCAGTTCCTTGCTTCCACTGTAGTGCCCATCACGCAGGTGTCGCGGAATGGGCAAGTGCCCTGATGTTTTGAGGTCGGCAAGAGCCTTGTCCATAGCTACATAAGCTGAGTTGGATTTTGGAGAAAGGGCCAAATCAATGACGACATTGGCAATGAGAATGCGGGCTTCTGGGAACCCAATCTTCTGGGCAGCATCCAGAGCAGTCACGGTGTGAATCTGGGCTTCAGGATTGGCCAAACCGATATCTTCATAAGCGATAACAGTCAAACGACGAGCGAGACTTGGCAAATCACCAGCATCAATCAAGCGGGCAGCATAGTGGAGACTGGCATCAACATCTGAGCCACGGATAGACTTTTGCAGAGCTGATAGGACATCGTAGTGTCCATCCCCGTCCTTGTCCATTGTAATATAACTTCGCTGCAGGCTATTTTGCATAATATCCAGAGTGATGTGGCGGATGCCCTTGTCATTCTCAGAGGTAGATAGAACGGCTAAATCCAGCGAGTTAAAGGCAGAACGCAGGTCTCCGTTTGTAGAGGTCGCGATGAAATCCAGCGCATCCTCATCTAGTTCCACTGGAAAATCAAAACCACGCTCAGGGTTGCTTAAAGCTATCTGAAGGGCCTCTTTGACGTCTTGGTTAGACAGAGGTTCCAACTCAAAAATTTGAACACGGCTACGAATGGCAGGAGTGACAGAAAAGAAAGGATTTTCAGTCGTTGCTCCAATCATGATGACCAGTCCACTTTCCAAGAGTGGCAAGAGGAAGTCTTGTTTAGTCTTGTCAAGACGATGAATCTCGTCTAGCAATAGGACGAGACCACCAGAAAATTTAGCCTCTTCCGCGATTTCTTGCAGTCGTTTTTTACTATCTACTGTCGCATTGAAAGTTCGAAAGGCATACTTGGTCGTCCCTGCGATGGCAGAGGCAATACTGGTTTTGCCGATTCCAGGAGGGCCATAGAGAATCATGGAGGACAGGCGGTTGGCTTCCACCATGCGGCGGATGATTTTTCCTTGTCCGACCAGATGTTCCTGACCAATGACCTGGTCGATGGTTTTAGGGCGCATACGAAGCGCGAGATTGTCTGGCATAGCAGTCCTTTCTAGCGTGGATTTTCTGATGTATATGTGGTAAGATGGTAGTATCTATTTTAGCATATTTCCGAGCAATCGGGGCGATTTAAGAGTCGCATAGAAAGAGGACAAAATGGCAACATACGGATTTTTAGATGTTTTAGAGGAAGAGTTGGAGAAGAATTTTCCCTTTGACTTTGAGATTAGTTGGGACAAGCGCAATCACGCGGTTGAAGTGAGTTTTCTATTGGAAGCGCAAAACGTTACAGGTGTGGAGATGGTAGATGAGGATGGAGAGGTTTCATCAGATGACATTCTTTTTGAGGAAGCAGTGCTTTTTTACAATCCTGCCAAATCAACAGTCAATGCAGAAGACTATTTGACGGTCATTCCTTACCTACCTAAAAAAGGATTTTCTCGTGA
This sequence comes from Streptococcus sp. Marseille-Q5619, assembly GCF_946901205.1. Taxonomy (NCBI): domain Bacteria; kingdom Bacillati; phylum Bacillota; class Bacilli; order Lactobacillales; family Streptococcaceae; genus Streptococcus; species Streptococcus sp. Marseille-Q5619. The sequence goes on along the minus strand of NZ_CAMPPO010000004.1, from coordinate 302,111 downwards.
GTTTTTAGCTTATTTTGCGCTATTCCTCAAAGATACTGCTGAGGTTGGACTAGATGCCCTTATGGACTTTTTGGAAGACCCAGAAGCAGAAGAGTTCGTCATGGAATGGAACCAAGAAGTCTTTGAAGAAGGAAAAGTAGGCTTGGAAGAGGGAGAGTTTTATCCTTATCCGAGATACTAGGAGTTGGATGGAGATTTTATGAAGAAAATTGGGATTTATTTGGTTTATGTGCTAGCTGTTGTCTTTATTATGCTGGCTTGTGCTTGTGGAACAATCGCATTTGCAGAGTTGGGGTATTCTGCAGTTTTAGTCTTTACTTTTGGTTATGCCTTCGCTCTTCTAAGTATGTATTTAATCTTGATTCTTCATGAGCTGGGACATGCTTTTTGTGGCTACGTGACAGGCTATCGGCTGGTGGCTTTTGGGTTAGGACATTTTATTTTGACCAAAAAGTCAGGCAGGTTTCATCTTAGTAGAACAGCCATTCTGAAAAGTGTTGGTGCTCAATACATTGGTTTAAAAGAGGATGAAAGCGATCAAAGAATCATCCTGATGCTTTCAGGAGGCTTGATGGTTCATCTCAGCTTGATATTATTGGCGATAGTGTTTGGTTTTTTGACAAGAAGCTGGTATTTTGCAGGCACTTGGATTTTTCTTAATTTGTCTTTCTTCCTAAATAACATTTTGCCAGTCGGCATCACCGATGGAGCAAAAATTTGGGAATTGCTACAATACCCTGAAAATACGAAATACGCCTACCTGATGTTGAGGCATTCTGCCCAGACCTTGCTATCTCCTCAAGAATATGATTTAAAAGACTTTATCATGTCTGTTGATGAGGAGGCGAGAGGGAGTTTTGCAGAAAGTGTTCAGACTCTTCAGGGGTTGGTATTCATATTGGATGATAATATAGAGCTTGCAAAGCAACAGTTTCAGTCTGTGTTAGAGAAAACAGATAATCCAATGTCTAAAACTAGTTCTCAATTATACCTTCTTCAAATTGCTCTGATGGAAGGAGATAATAAGAAAGCGGAAGAATATGCAAGTATTCGAGGGGTCAAATCCTTTTTATCTATAAAAACAGCAGATATGCAGGTCATTCAAGCTTGGTATCAATTTAAGGTAAAGAAAGATGTAGTTCAAACTCACATGGCTATGAAGATTGCTAGACAGAAAATGAATAGCAGCCGGTTGTTACGGGATGAGAAAAGCTATTATCAAAACTGGTTAGCCGAGCTGGAAAAGGAAATGTCAGAAGGAACTGAAGATGAAACTAGAAATATCTGATTTCACAGGCTGTAAGATTGCTTTGTTTTGTGGGGATAGGCTCTTGACCATCTTACGAGATGATAAGGCAAGCATTCCCTGGCCCAATATGTGGGAACTGCCCGGCGGTGGGCGAGAGGAGGATGAAAGTCCTTTTGAGTGCGCGGCGCGTGAAGTTTTTGAGGAACTGGGAATTCATCTGACTGAGGATTGTCTGCTTTGGAGTAAGGTTTATCCAAGTATGCTCTATGAAGGTCGGCACTCTGTCTTTATGGTTGGTCAGCTAAGTCAAGAACAGTTTGACAATATCACCTTTGGAGATGAAGGACAGGGCTATCAGTTAATGAATGTTGAGGAGTTTCTTAGTTCCAGTCAAGTTGTCCCTCAGTTGCAGGAGAGATTGAGGGATTATTTGGAGGAAGAGTATGATTAGACTTGAACGAGCAGGGGCAGAGGATTTAGAAACCGTAATTGCAATTCAAAGAGCTAGTTTTAAGGCTGTTTATGATAAATACCAAGATGAATACGATCCTTATCTGGAGGACAGTGAACGAATTAAGTGGAAACTAGTCGAGCGTCCCAATAGCTATTACTACTTTGTGAAAGAAAAGGACGAAAAAATCGGATTTTTACGAGTTCAGACCAATGAAGAGTTGACGGAGGCTTGGTTGGGAACGGCAGCGATTTTGCCCCAGTATCAAGGAAAAGGGTATGGCTCTGAGGGGTTGCGCTTGCTAGAAGAGGAATTTCCAACCGTTAGACAGTGGGATTTGTGTACGGTATTACAGGATGAAGGTATGGTTGCTTTCTATGAGAAGAACGGCTACCATCAAACCCATATTGAACCTGAAAAAGAAGGCATGGATATGGTATACATGAAAAAATGCATAGAGAAATAGAAAGGATAGTTCAGTTACATTTCTAAACTGAACTCGCCCTAAACACCGTGCCAAAAAGATAAACTTCTCTTAGACACAAGCGTCTTCAGAGAATTTCCTATTTTGGATTTGTGTTTTACGGGCTTGGTATCTTAAATATGGAAACATGGCAAGAGTTAAAAGTTACAGTTAAGCGTGAGGGAGAGGAGTTGGTTTCCAATCTCTTGATCGAGCTGGGAGCGCAAGGCGTTGCGATTGAAGACAGCATGGACTATGTGGGAAATGTTGACCGCTTTGGAGAGATTTTCCCAGAGGTCGAGCAACAAGAAGAAATCGTTGTGACCGCCTACTACCCTGAAACGGTTGATGTAGCAGTGGTTGAGGCGGACTTGCAGGCCCGCTTAGCAGAATTAACGGATTTTATGGATTTGGGAGAGGTTAAAATGGTGACGACTGCCTTGGCTGAGGAAGACTGGGCAGACAACTGGAAGAAATACTATGAACCAGCTCGCATTACTCATGATTTGACCATTGTGCCGTCTTGGACAGACTATGAGGCTACTGCGGGAGAAAAGATTATCAAGCTGGATCCTGGTATGGCGTTTGGTACGGGGACGCATCCAACAACTAAGATGAGCCTCTTTGCCTTGGAGCAGGTTCTTCGTGGTGGCGAAACGGTGCTAGATGTGGGGACTGGTTCAGGAGTTCTTTCTATTGCTAGCTCGCTTCTGGGTGCCAAAGAAATTTTTGCCTACGACCTAGATGATGTGGCAGTTCGGGTTGCTCAGGAAAATATTGAGCTAAACTCTGGCATGGAAAATATCCATGTAGCAGCAGGAGACTTGCTTAAGGGAGTTGAGATTGAGGCAGATGTGATTGTAGCTAATATCTTGGCGGATATCCTCATTCATCTGACGGATGATGCTTATCGTTTGATCAAGGATGAAGGCTACCTCATCATGAGTGGGATTATCAAGGACAAGTGGGACATGGTGCGCGAGTCGGCTGAGTCAGCTGGATTTTTCCTTGAAACTCACATGGTTCAAGGGGAATGGAATGCCTGTGTCTTTAAGAAAACCAAGGATATTTCCGGTGTGATTGGAGGCTAGCATGCAACAGTATTTTGTCAAAGGCAGTGCTATCTCTCCTGTCACCATCGAGGACAAGGAAACCAGCAAACATATGTTTCAGGTTATGCGCTTGAAAGAAGATGATGAGGTGACTTTGGTCTTTGATGATGGAATTAAGCGCTTGGCGCGTGTGCTGGATGTGGAAGCCCGTCAGTTTGAGTTGGTTGAAGAGTTAGATGACAATGTGGAACTGCCAATCCAAGTGACCATCGCCTCTGGTTTTCCCAAGGGAGACAAGCTGGAATTTATTACTCAGAAAGTAACCGAACTAGGTGCCAGTCAAATCTGGGCCTTTCCTGCTGACTGGTCGGTCGCCAAATGGGATGGCAAAAAATTGGGTAAAAAGGTTGAAAAACTAGAAAAAATTGCTCTTGGAGCAGCAGAACAAAGCAAGCGTAATCTAGTACCGAGTGTCACACTTTTCGAGAAAAAATCAGATTTTCTAGCCCAACTAGACCAATTTGACCGCATCGTAGTGGCTTATGAAGAGTCGGCAAAAGAAGGTGAAGCCGCTGCGCTCTTACAAGCGGTCTCTGGTCTTGAAAAAGGAGCCAAACTGCTCTTTATCTTTGGTCCAGAAGGTGGCCTGTCACCTGCAGAAATTGAGAGTTTCGAAGCTAAGGGATCAGTCTTAGCAGGACTTGGACCTCGTATTTTGCGAGCAGAAACAGCACCACTTTACGCTTTATCAGCCCTTAGTGTTTTATTAGAATTAGAGAAATAAGAGGAAGAAAATGGAACAAAAACACCGTTCAGAATTTCCAGAGAAGGAACTTTGGGATTTAACAGCCCTATACCAAGATCGTGAGGATTTCTTACGTGCGATCGAGAAGGCTCGTGAAGACATCAACCAATTTAGTCGTGATTACAAGGGCAATCTTCATACTTTTGAGGATTTTGAAAAGGCCTTTGCGGAATTGGAACAAATCTACATTCAGATGAGCCATATTGGAAACTATGGTTTTATGCCTCAGACGACAGACTATAGCAATGAAGAATTTGCCAATATCGCCCAAGCTGGGATGGAATTTGAAACAGATGCCAGTGTAGCCTTGACCTTCTTTGACGATGCCTTGGTGGAAGCTGATGAGGAAGTCTTGGATCGTTTGGGTGAATTACCTCATTTGACGGCGGCCATTCGTCAGGCAAAAATCAAAAAAGCCCACTACTTAGGGGCTGATGTGGAGAAGGCATTGACCAATTTAGGAGAAGTTTTCTACAGTCCGCAGGACATTTACACTAAGATGCGAGCTGGGGATTTTGAAATGGCTGACTTTGAAGCCCATGGCAAGACCTACAAAAACAGCTTTGTTACCTATGAAAACTTCTACCAAAACCATGAGGATGCTGAGGTTCGTGAGAAATCCTTCCGTTCCTTCTCAGAGGGACTTCGTAAGCACCAAAATACGGCCGCTGCAGCCTATCTAGCCCAAGTCAAGTCTGAAAAACTACTAGCAGATATGAAGGGTTACGACTCAGTCTTTGATTATCTCCTGGTTGAGCAAGAAGTGAACCGTGCTATGTTTGATCGTCAGATTGACCTCATCATGAAGGATTTTGCGCCCGTTGCTCAGAGATACCTCAAGCATGTTGCCAAGGTAAATGGTCTTGAAAAGATGACCTTTGCAGACTGGAAATTGGATTTGGATAGTGCCCTCAATCCTCAAGTGACCATTGACGACGCCTATGATTTGGTCATGAAGTCGGTAGAACCTTTGGGACAAGAATATTGTCAGGAAGTTGCTCGCTATCAAGAAGAGCGCTGGGTGGACTTTGCTGCCAATAGTGGTAAGAATTCTGGTGGCTATGCGGCAGACCCATATCGCGTGCATCCTTATGTCCTCATGAGCTGGACAGGCCGTTTGAGCGATGTCTATACCTTGATTCATGAAATTGGGCATTCTGGTCAATTCATCTTTTCAGATAATCACCAAAGCTACTTCAACGCCCATATGTCGACCTACTATGTTGAAGCGCCGTCAACCTTCAATGAATTGCTTCTCAGTGACTACTTGGAGCACCAGTCTGACGACCCTCGTCAAAAACGCTTTGCTCTTGCTCACCGCTTGACAGACACCTACTTCCATAACTTTATCACTCACCTTTTGGAAGCAGCCTTCCAGCGTAAGGTGTATACATTGATTGAAGAAGGAGAAACCTTTGGAGCAAGTAAACTCAACAGTATTATGAAGGAAGTCTTGACGGATTTCTGGGGAGATGCCATTGAAATTGACGATGATGCAGCTTTGACTTGGATGCGCCAAGCTCACTACTACATGGGCTTGTATAGTTACACTTACTCAGCAGGACTAGTCATCTCGACTGCTGGTTACCTCCATTTGAAACATTCAGAAACTGGAGCTGAAGACTGGCTCAAACTTCTCAAATCAGGTGGTAGCAAGACACCACTTGAGTCAGCTATGATTATCGGTGCTGATATTTCAACAGATAAACCACTCCGTGATACAATTCAATTCTTGTCAGACACAGTTGACCAGATCATCGCTTACAGTGCCCAGTTGGGAGAGTAAATTAAAAGAGTCTGGGACAAAAGTCTAACCTTAAATATAAAAAGCGAACAAAACGAGTTATCTGAAACTCAGAATTCTGTCTTGTTCGCTTTTTTTCTAATCTATCGATTTAAAAATTTAGAATAAAGAATTCCTAAAATCAAAATTTTTTGTCCTGGCCTCTTAAATTATCCCCAAAAGCTATCTTCTTCAGCTTGATCTGAAGAGAAGAGCCAAACTTCTTTGATTTTTCCGTCTTCAATGCGGAAGAGTTCAATCCCGTTCATATTGAGTTCAGTACCATCAGCACGTGTTCCAAGAAAAGTAACATTAGCTGCGATTAAATCCTTATTGTCAGAAACCCAATTTGTTATCACCTTAAAGGTTCCATTGGTTTTCTCAGCAAATGTAGCCAAGTGAGGTCCTAGCTTGTCCTTACCAACAACTGTACCAGATATACTATGAGTACCAGGTTGATGCCAGATAATATCATCTGCCATCGTTTCAAAGACACCAGGAAAGTCACCAGCAATTAAAGCTTGGTTATAAGCGTTGAAAATTTCTAAGTTTGTTGACATATCTATTCTCCATTTCTTTTTTATGATATAATTGTAACAGTTACAAACAAAAAAACAAGTAGACACTTTTTCGATAGCTAGTATCAAAAGTGGTACTTTTATTGATACTAAAAGATAAATTTTTTTAAAAAAATAGAAAGAAGATATTTTATGACAAATAAAGTGAGTGAGTATGGTATTTGTCCATTTGCGACAACGCAGAGGGTTTTAACGGGGAAATGGGCACTGGTAATCATTTATCAGTTGAGTACGGGTACCAAACGATTTAAAGAATTGCAGAGATTATTGCCTGGGATTACTCAAACTATTTTGACCCGTCATCTCCGTCAATTAGAAAAGGATAAGATTGTTCAACGAAAGGTCTATGCCGAAGTTCCACCACGAGTTGAGTACAGCTTAACCGAAATGGGGCAGGAATTCAGAGTTGTTTTAGATGCTGTCGAGAAATGGGGTCTAGATTATATCAAGTTGCTAGAAATGTAGAGGTATTGACCATGTATCAAGAGTTACTCAGAAAAATAGCAGAAGAAAAACCAAGTTATCATGAGGAAGAAATCCAATGGTTGCTTGACCATTTGGGAGATTCTTCTCCAGAAATTCGCGATGAGCTTGTTTTTACAAGCTTTGCTAGGGGGATTCAGGAAGAGCTATTTACACAGGAACAATTTTATTTCATTGCTGAAGGGATTTCATCTGATGGAGGGTTAGATAAAGAGATTGATAAGGTAGGCTTGTCAACCCTTGAACGTTCTTTTAGGGCGCTTATTTATGTAAATCTCTTGTCTGCGGATGCCAACCAGCAATCGATTTTTTATCAGGAATTAAATGCAGGAATTCGTAATGTCCTTTTAAATCAAGGTTTGTGTTATCTTTCAAAAGAAAAGGATACAAGGGGTTTTTCAAGTCAATATGGTTGGGTTCATGCTTTTGCACATGGAGCCGATTTACTGACAGAGGTGGTTTGTCATCCAGACTTTCCTAAAAACAGAATTCATGAAGTATTTGACATACTTGATCATTTATTTAAAAGAATTACCATTCGTTTTACAGATGATGAAGATTGGCGTTTAGCCAGAGTGCTTTATGAACCGATTTTACAAGGGAAGTTGGAGCAAGAGCAAGTGACTTCTTGGATAAAAACTGTTGATTTTCCGATAGAAGAAAGGAAAGATTTTTATAAATTTTCCAACTTCAGATCCTGTCTGTTGGAAGTCTATGTCCAACTTGACCAGAGAAATAGTTTACAAGATGACTTGAAAGAAGCTATCCAGTCTTTTCAATACTAGAGATAAGCTAATAGTACTTATTGAAAGAGTTTCTATTGTATCCTCCTAACTAATAATGAAAACTAACAAAAGAGGTTGAATCATTTTCCAACCTCTTTTTGTGTATCTTAATGGAATTGCATACCACCATCAACGATAATGGTTTGTCCTGTAATGTAGTTTGAATCTGGTCCTGCAAGGAAGCTGACGGCAGCAGCCACATCTTCTGGTTCAGATAGACGTTTTAGAGTAATATCTTTTGCAAATGTCTGCATACCCCATTCGTCATCTTTTCCTGCATTTTTACCAACTTCATGAGCGATGTCGTACATCATTGGTGTTTTCACAATACCTGGTGCGTAGGCGTTAACAGTGATGCCTGAGTCTGCTAAATCACGTGCTAATGTTTGCGTAATTCCGCGAACAGCAAATTTGGTTCCACCATAAACAGTTAGATTTGGATTACCGACTACACCAGCTTGAGAGGTTGCGTTGATAATTTTACCTCCGTGGCCAAGTGCTTTAAATTGTGCTTGTGCAGCTTGTGAACCCCAAATGACACCACCAACGTTGATACCGAAAGTGCGTGTAAATTGTTCCTCAGTAATTGTATCAAGAGGAGTAGTGGGAGCAACACCAGCGTTATTTACGACAACATTCAAATCACCAAAATGGTCAACAACCTTTTGAAATGCTTGTGCAACTTCTGCCTGTTTCGAAACATCGGCCACGACAGCAAAGGCATTTTCAGCTGATAATTCGGCAACAGCTTTTTCAGCTGTTTCGGGATTGTAGTCTAAGACTCCTACCTTAAAGCCATCTTGAACCAATCGTTTTGCGATTGCAAAACCGATTCCTTGACCTGCACCTGTGACAATAGCAACTTTAGACATATGATTCCTCCTTGGTATCCACGATACCATTTAAACGTTCATAAAAGAACAGCAAAGTTGTAAAAATTAGTTCAAATTAGGGACTGAATAACTAATTAGAACTATATTGACATTATATAACTTTAGAAAAAATGTTTCAAATAAATGCTACCGTTTTTATAGAATTCTATCCTGAAAATTTCCAATCAATTTTCTTGAAACCTTTTCCCTCTTTTGATAGACTAGTATCTAGTTTTTGAAAAAAGGAGAAAGAGAATGAAAAAATTTGTCGCTGAGTTAATCGGTACGTTCATGCTTGTGTTCGTTGGGACAGGGGCTGTTGTTTTTGGAAATGGTCTTGATGGCCTTGGTCACCTTGGAATCGCCTTTGCCTTTGGTTTGGCAATCGTGGTGGCAGCCTACTCAATCGGAACTGTTTCAGGTGCTCACTTGAACCCGGCTGTTTCGATTGCTATGTTTGTTAACAAACGTTTGTCATCTTCAGAACTTGTAAACTACATCCTTGGTCAGGTTGTTGGAGCTTTCATCGCTTCTGGCGCAGTCTTCTTCCTCTTGGGTAATTCAGGTATGTCAACTGCTAGCCTTGGTGAAAATGCCTTGGCAAACGGTGTCACTGTCTTTGGTGGTTTCTTGTTTGAAATCATCGCAACTTTCTTGTTTGTCTTGGTTATCATGACTGTGACTTCAGAAAGTAAGGGCAATGGCGCGATTGCTGGTTTGGTAATCGGTTTGTCATTGATGGCGATGATTCTTGTCGGATTGAAGATTACTGGACTTTCAGTAAACCCAGCTCGTAGCTTGGCACCAGCTGTCTTGGTAGGCGGCGCAGCCCTTCAACAAGTTTGGATTTTCATCCTTGCACCAATCGCTGGTGGAGTTCTTGCAGCCCTTGTTGCGAAAAACTTCCTTGGAACAGAAGAATAATTGAAACTCAAAAAGCCTTGCTCCTCATCTTGAGGAACAGGGCTTTTTCGTATGAGTTTAGCGGTTGTCAATTTTCTCTGGATAAAGGTCGTGTTGGAAGAGGCGTTGTTCTGCCAAGCCTTCAAACTTAGTTCCAGGTTTACCGTAGTTGTAGTAGGGGTCGATTGAAATGCCACCGCGCGGAGTGAATTTTCCCCAGACTTCTAAATAGCGAGGGTCTAGCAAGTTGACCAAGTCTTTCCCGATGGTGTTGATACAGTTTTCGTGGAAATCTCCGTGGTTTCGGTAACTAAAGAGGTAGAGTTTGAGGGATTTTGACTCAACACAGAGCTTGTCAGGGATGTAGGAAATATAGATAGTCGCAAAGTCTGGCTGAGCGGTAATAGGGCAAAGCGAGGTAAATTCAGGACAGTTAAATTTGATAAAATAGTCATTTTCCACATGACGATTGTCAAAAGATTCGAGGACATCTGGTTGATAGTCAAAGATATAGTTGGTTTCTTTGTTGCCGAGGAGGCTTAGGTTTTTCATTTCTTCTTGTTGTGACATGATTTTTTCTTTCTAATCTTAAACACCACGTTGGTTATCGTAGAGGAGGGTATGGAGTTGAGGAAGGACGCGGACATTGCCCCAGCTATCGTCAGTAGCGACGCGTTCCCAGAGTTCTTTGAGACGGTTCAGTTGATCTTGGATAATATTGCCTGTGGCCTTGGGCTCAGGATTTCCAGCCGATAAGAAGAGGACATCTGGTTGGTAGCGTTCTTGTATTCCTTTAGCAAAGGCTAAATCTGCATCATCAAAGACAGGGATTTTAAAGGTGACCTTGTCTGGATCCAGTTGGGAAACGATAAAGTCCAAGGTCTCAAAGTTGACTTCCATCTTGGATGAAGGAGGTTTGGGACTCAGGGTGACTTGGTCGATGTCTTTTAACCAATTTTGCCAGCGAGAACCTTGAGTCTCGACAGCAAGGGTGACACCGCGTTCCTTGAGCTTAGTGACCAATTCGGCCATATTGGCTGCTAGGATGGCAGGATTTCCACCAGATAGGGTTACATAGTCGTAGCTCCCCAATTTATCCAAGGCAGCAATGACCTCATCAGCAGTCATACGAGTTGGCTTTTCAGAACCATCCCAAGTAAAGGCAGAGTCGCACCAGTCGCAGTAGTAGTCGCAACCTGCAGTGCGGACAAACATGGTTTTCTGCCCAATAGCACGGCCTTCGCCTTGAAAGGTTGGGCCAAAAATTTCCAAAACTGGTAGTTTGAGGACACGTTCCCTAGTCATCTAACCACTCCCGTCTAAACTCCGCAAAGGCAGTCGGAGTCTCATAGAGGCGAACGTATTCCAAACGGAGACCACGCTCGTCTGGCAACTCTTGACTCATAGTTTGGAAAATCCAGTAAACCATATTTTCAGCAGTCGTGTTCATATAGGGCAGGGTTTCATTGAGATAGCGATGATCCAAGTGGGGCTCTAAGTAGTTCTTGTAGATTGCTTTGATGTCTCCGAAATCGTAGGTCATGCCCCGTTCATCTAAAAATCCACTGACAGCAATCTGCAGATGATAGGTGTGGCCGTGCAGGGATTTGCATTTTCCCTCATAGTGAAAGAGGTGGTGGGCAGCATCGAAGGTAAATTCTTTTGATACCAAGGTTCTGTGAGGATTGTAGACAAGAGACTCCCCAGTTTCCTGTTTAATTTCTTTGGGTGCAAAAAACATTAGTCTTCTCCTTTCTGTGAGAGATAAACATCTAACCCATGTTGACGTAGGTGGCAGGCTGGGCAATCTCCACAGCCACTCCCGATAATTCCGTTGTAGCAGGTTAATGTCTTTTCACGAACATAGTCAAAGGCACCGAGTTGGTCGGCTAATTCCCAAGTTTCAGCCTTGTCTAGCCACATGAGAGGCGTTTGGATAACGAAGTCGTAATCCATGGCAAGGTTGAGAGTAACATTAAGGGATTTGACAAAGACATCCCGACAATCGGGGTAGCCTGAGAAGTCTGTCTCGCAGACACCTGTCACGATGTCTTTAATGCCCCGTTGCTTAGCAAGAACAGCCGCAAAGGATAGAAAGAGGTGGTTGCGACCATCAACGAAGGTATTGGGAATCTCTCCTTCTTTTTGCTCAATCTCCATATCAGAGGTCAGGGCATTTTCAGTGATTTGTCCCAGCAGAGACATATCTAGGATGTGATGGCGAATCCCCTGTTCCTTAGCGATTTCTTGGGCAACTTGAATTTCAAGATGGTGGCGTTGGCCATAGGCAAAGGTGACAGCTTCGACTGTTTCATAGTGTTCTTTAGCCCAAAAGAGGCAGGTTGTAGAATCTTGACCGCCACTAAAGACGACCAAGGCAGATTGACGTTTCATAGTACTCCTTCCAAAATGGGAAATGTTCAGAGCACGCAAAAAGCTCCCTTGAGGGAGCTAAAAAATACCAAGTCAAGGTTTTTTTTAGCGATGGCATGTCCCAAACATCGTAATATTCTACTTACAGTCTAGCATATTTTTTGAAAAATGGCAAAGAGCAAGAAAAAAGAGACCAAAGAAAGTACTTGGTCTCTAGTTTGATTAGCTCAATTCAGCAACGATGGCCTTGATTTGTTCTGCTGTGTGAACACCAGCAACTTGTTTGACAACTTGGCCGTCTTTTTTGAAGAGAAGAGTTGGGATAGACATGATTCCAAAAGCACGAGCTGTGTTTGGATTTTCATCAACGTCCATTTTAACGATTTTCAAGACATCTTCTGAAAGTTCTTCAGACAATTTATCCAAGATTGGACCTTGCATACGACATGGACCACACCAAGTTGCCCAGAAGTCTACCAAGACCAAACCGTCTTTTGTTTCTTGTTCGAATGTTGCATCTGTAATTGCTTTTGCCATTGTATTTCTCCTTTTTTAGTTATATTGGCTTAAATCTTGTTTCTTGAGATAGAAGAAGATGTCTCCATAAGTCCCATGGTAGTCCAAATCATGACCCTTATAAGTCAATTTTTGGACAGGGTAGTAGTCTGCGACGCCGATAAGGCAAGCTTGCTGCGAACGATCAAAGTCTTCATAAGACTCGAAAGTCACAGTTCTTTCGTTCTTGCTGGCATCTAAATAGGTGATTTCAATCATGTTTAAAACTCCTTTGTTTAATGATGACTTTATTTTACTCCTTGTAGAAGAGAATGTCAAGAAAAATGATTGCGCACGCAACTTTTTTCTAAAATCATCTCAAATCAAGAAATCCAAACCAGTTTCCAAGCTTGCTTCGACAGCCTTTTGTAGCGAGGTCAGTGTCTTTTGCCCATCACTTGTCAGGCAGATAAAACTAGAGCGTCTATCTTGATGGCAACACATGCGACTGAGCAGACCGCAATTTTTAGCTTCCAAACGAGCCACCATCCGAGAAACAGCGCTCGGGCTCAGATGAAGCTTATCTGGCAGGTCAATCTGGCGTAGAGATTTTTCTTCAGCCAAGTCCAGATAGTAGAGCAGGTAAAACTCTTTCAAGGTCAGACTTTGCTCGCTCTTCTGGGCAATGGTCTCTTCCAAGAGACTTTCAATTTCTTTCTGACGCCGATTGAAGTCAAACCATTTTTCCAAATAGGTCATAGTATCTCCTTTCTTTTTAGAGTTGTAAATAGAAGAAAGTCCATTTACGGACAGTCTCTGCATCACAAGATGATTGTGCATGCAATAATTATACTACTTTTCAAAAGAGCTAGCAAGTTCTGTTTTTTAGTGGTTTTCTTTTTTACTGTCCATATTTTTGGTAAAAATCAACTTTTACTTGGATGAAGGTTTTGGCTTCACGTAGGAGTTGAAGAAGGGTGGCACGGGTTTCAAATTCGTCTCTTGTCTTGGGCAGACTGCGGTTCCGGAAGACTTCCAGATAGCGTTCAATTTCATCTAGCAAATCAGAAGCAGGATTGGTCTGGCTTAGTTGACTAGCAATTTTTGAAAAGAGTTGGGCCAAAATCAGGCTTTCACTGGCAGCTAGGTGACAGGTGTTGATTTGGTGGGCCATATTTCGCAGGATACGACTTTGTCGCTGTCTCATCTCAAAGTAGTGGATATGGTAGTCGGTTTGGTGAAAGAGGTGGTCAGAGTGATCCAAATAGACCAGTCTGAGGGCTTCTTCTAAAAGTGTGTCTAATTCCTCTACCAACTGTGCTCGGTTGCGTCCATCCCCTCTGGATAAATAATATTTGAAACGCTGGAGGATATCTTTTAACTTTTCTTCCACCAGCGTGTGGTAGTGCTGGATTTCCTCTTCTCGTGAAGGCATGTAGAGATTGACCAGTAAGGCAAATCCTGTACCGATAGCAAAGAGAAGGAATTCATTGACTAGAAGGTCTGGAGAGGTTGATTTTTGCACCAAGAGATGGCTAACCAACACGCTACTTGGTGTGATGCCAATTTCCCAGCCCATCTTATAGGCCAGGGGAACATAGAGGGCTAGATAGAGGCCGAGGCTCCAGATATGAAATCCGCTCAGGTGAAAAGCTAGAACACCGATAGCCAGAGCTAGGAGCATGGAAAAGAGTCGATTGCGAGCCAGTTTTAAAGTACTTCTACGCGTATCAGATAGGCTCAAGAGAGCGATAATTCCGGCCGAAACTGCTGAGGAAAGATTGAGAAAATAAGCAAGCAGGCAGGCAAGGCAGGTAGCTAAGATGAGCTTGGTCGTACGTTGGCTAATAGACATAAGAATTTCCTGATAATACTCAATGAAAATCAAAGAGCAAACTAGGAAGCTAGCCGTAGGCAGTACTTGAGTACGGCAAGGCGAAGCTGACGTGGTTTGAATTTGATTTTCGAAGAGTATAAGTTAGAATAAAAGAGCAAAAGACAAAACCTGAGCAGGCTTGCCTTTATGAGTTATTTTTTACGGGCTGCTGCGTATTCGGCAACGGCGGTAAAGAGAACATCTGTAGAAGAGTTAAGGGCTGTTTCACATGAGTCTTGGATGACCCCAATCACAAATCCAACCCCAACAACTTGCATGGCAATATCGTTAGAAATACCGAAAAGGCTACAAGCAACTGGGATAAGAAGGAGGGAACCTCCCGCAATACCAGAAGCACCACAGGCTGAGATAGCTGCTACTACACTGAGGACAAAGGCTGTGGCAAAGTCAACAGGGATTCCCAGAGTATTTACTGCAGCAAGGGTCAAAACGTTAATGGTAATCGCTGCCCCTGCCATGTTGATAGTAGAACCAAGTGGGATAGAAACAGAATAGGTATCTGGGTTTAGCCCGAGGTCATGGCAGAGTTTCATGTTGACAGGAATGTTAGCCGCAGAACTACGAGTGAAGAAGGCTGTCACACCGCTGACACGGAGGCAGTTCCAAACTAGAGGGTAAGGATTGCGTCTCATAAAGAAGAAGGCAATCAAAGGGTTGACCACAAGGGCAACAAAAAGCATAGTCGTTACTAATAGAACCAATAAAATACCGTAGTTGGCAAGGCTTCCGATTCCCTTATCGGAAATAGTTTTGAAGACAAGACCAAGGATTCCAAATGGAGCCAGGTTGATGATCCATTCGACAATTTTAGAAGTCACGTCAGCGATAGTTTTTAGCAATTCTTTACTATTTTTGCTGGCTTCTCTCATGGCAATTCCGAAAACAACTGCCCAAGATAGGATACCGATGTAGTTGGCAGTAATGAGGGCATTGACTGGATTGTCAACCAGTTTGAGCAAGAGGTTGCTGAGGACCTGCCCAATCCCATCTGGTGGTGCAATTTCAGTATTGGCACTATTTAGGGTAATTTCAATAGGGACGATGAAACTTGCTAGTACAGCTACAAGAGCAGCAGCGAAAGTCCCTAGGATATACAAGAAAATAACAGTTTTCATATTGCTATCTTGCCCCTTTTGATGTTGGGAAAGGGCATTGGCAACGAGGGCAAAGACTAGGATAGGAGCAACAGCTTTTAGACCTCCGACGAATAAATCCCCGAGTAGCCCAATTCCTGAGAGATTAGGAAGGGTCAGTCCTAGGATTCCCCCACAAAGCATACCAATCAAGATACGCTTGACAAGGCTTGCCTTATTCCAAGCATGAATGATTCTTTTCATAATAATCTCCTTTTTATGTAGTGATTATGATTATAGTATAAATGATAGGCAAAATCAAGAATTTTCTGTCTATTTTTTGAATATTTATGGAGAATGAGACCGATAAAAGTATGGTATAATGAAATAAAGGAGTTTTATATGCAAAAATTTATTCAAGCTTATATTGAAAAGCTAGATGTGACAACTATTATCGAGAATATTCTCACCAAGATCATTTCTCTTTTACTGCTTTTGATTGTATTTTATATTGCTAAAAAAATGCTTCATACTATGGTGCAGAGAATTGTCAAACCTTCTCTAAAAATGTCTCATCATGATGTCGGGCGCCAAAAGACTATTGCGCGTTTACTAGAAAATGTGTTTAATTATACGCTATATTTCTTTTTACTCTACTGTATTTTATCGATTTTAGGCTTACCTGTATCTAGTTTGTTGGCTGGAGCTGGGATTGCTGGGGTGGCCATTGGGATGGGAGCCCAAGGTTTTCTGTCTGATGTCATCAATGGCTTTTTCATCCTTTTTGAACGTCAACTGGATGTGGGAGATGAGGTCGTTCTGACAAATGGTCCTATTACTGTATCGGGCAAGGTCGTCAGCGTGGGAATTCGTACGACCCAGCTTCGTAGCGAGGAGCAAGCCCTTCACTTTGTCCCTAACCGAAATATCACGGTTGTTAGCAATTTCTCACGCACAGACTAGACCTGTTATTTTAAGTAATTTGTGGTACAATAGAAAGAGTTTAATAAAGGAGAAAAAAAGATGTTTTTAGAAAAGCAGTTGGGCAATGGTTGTATTTGGATAGACCTTGATGTGGATAAGATTAAAAATATGGAAGATCTTTCTGACATCTATGGATTGGACAAGGAAACCATTGAGTATGCTCTGGATAGAAATGAACGAGCTCATATGGATTATAACCGTGAAACGGAGACGGTAACCTTTATTTATAATGTTCTTGATTTAGAAAAAGACAAAGAATATTATGAAGCGATTCCCATGACCTTTATCGTCGAAAGACAACGAATGATTACCATCAGCAACCATAAGAATGCTTATGTCATTGATCAGATGTCAGCTTATCTGGATAGCCATGAGTCGCTTTCTATTTACAAGTTTCTCTTTGCTGGTTTAGAGATTATCAGTAACGCTTATTATCCTGTCATTGAAGAGATGGATAAAAGTAAGGACGAAATTAGTGCCTTGCTACGTCAAACTACAACAAAGAAAAATCTCTTCGCCCTCTCTGACTTGGAGACTGGTATGGTTTACTTGACAGCAGCAGCAAAACAAAATCGACTCCTCTTGGAACATATCCAGGGCCATGCTCTTTATCGGAGATTTAATGATGTCGAACGAGAGCAGTTTGATGATGCCATGATTGAAGCCCATCAGTTGGTGTCTATGACAGACTTGATTTCTCAAGTCTTGCAACAACTCTCAGCTTCTTACAACAACATCCTAAACAATAACTTGAATGATAGTTTGTCAATTTTGACTATTATCTCCGTCTTACTAGCAGTACTTGCGGTTATTACAGGTTTCTTCGGAATGAATGTTCCTCTACCATTTACAGAAGAGCCAAATGCTTGGATTTATATCTTAATGGCTAGCTTGATTTTATGGGCAGCCTTATCTCAATGGATGAAGAAAATTACTAGAAAATAAAAGAGAAGGAGCCAGAATGGCGATTGAAAATTACATGCCAGATTTTGCTGTGGAAGCAGTTTATGATCTGACAGTCCCAAGCCTGCAGGCGCAGGGAATCAAGGCTGTTTTGGTCGATTTGGATAATACCCTCATTGCTTGGAACAACCCTGATGGGACGCCAGAGATGAAGCAATGGCTACATGATCTTCGGGACGCGGGCATTCGCATTATCGTAGTCTCAAATAACACTAAGAAACGCGTCCAAAGAGCAGTTGAGAAGTTTGGAATTGATTACGTCTATTGGGCTCTGAAACCCTTCACATTTGGGATTGACCGTGCCATGAAGGAATTCCACTATGAGAAAAGCGAAGTGGTCATGGTTGGCGACCAGCTCATGACAGATATACGAGCAGCCCACCGTGCTGGCATTCGCTCGATTTTAGTCAAACCCTTGGTCCAACATGACTCGATTAAAACACAGATTAACCGAGCTCGTGAGCGTCGTGTGATGCGAAAAATCACTGAAACGTACGGACCGATTACATATAAAAAAGGAATTTAACTATGGAAGAAATTCTCTGTATTGGTTGTGGAGCAACCATTCAGACGACAGACAAGGCTGGTCTTGGCTTTACTCCCCAGTCGGCACTCGAAAAAGGTTTGGAGACTGGCGAAGTCTATTGCCAACGCTGTTTCCGTCTCCGCCACTACAATGAAATCACGGATGTCCAGTTGACGGACGATGATTTCCTCAAACTCTTGCACGAGGTGGGAGATAGTGATGCCTTGGTGGTCAATGTCATTGACATCTTTGACTTTAATGGCTCTGTTATCCCAGGTTTGCCACGTTTTGTATCGGGTAATGATGTCCTCTTGGTCGGGAATAAAAAAGATATCCTGCCTAAGTCAGTTAAGCCGAGCAAGATTAGCCAGTGGCTCATGGAACGTGCCCACGAAGAAGGTCTTCGTCCAGTCGATGTCGTCCTAACTTCAGCACAAAACAAATATGCCATTAAGGAAGTCATCGACAAGATTGAACACTACCGTAAGGGCCGTGATGTCTATGTGGTCGGTGTGACCAACGTTGGAAAATCAACTCTAATCAATGCCATTATCCAAGAAATCACGGGTGATCAGAATGTCATTACGACTTCGCGTTTCCCAGGGACAACCTTGGATAAGATTGAGATTCCGCTTGACGACGGATCTTATATCTACGATACGCCGGGGATTATCCACCGCCACCAGATGGCCCACTACTTGACGGCCAAAAACCTCAAGTATGTCAGCCCTAAAAAGGAAATCAAACCTAAAACCTATCAGCTCAATCCTGAACAAACTCTATTTTTAGGTGGTCTCGGACGTTTTGACTTCATTGCGGGTGAGAAGCAAGGTTTCACTGCCTTCTTTGACAATGAATTGAAACTCCATCGTACTAAGCTTGAAGGCGCTGGTGCTTTCTACGACAAGCACCTTGGAACTCTTCTAACCCCACCAAATAGCAAGGAAAAAGAAGATTTTCCAAAACTAGTCCAACATGTCTTTAACATTAAGGACAAGACAGACCTAGTCATCTCTGGACTCGGCTGGATTCGCGTAACAGGCACCGCAAAAGTCGCCGTCTGGGCACCAGAAGGCGTCGCCGTCGTCACACGAAAAGCAATTATTTAAACACAGAAAGGAAAGGGTTTTCTGAACTCGGACGAGCAGGGCGAGCCCCATAGGGAATACTTTTCGCTGTGGTGCTAGTTGGTACAAGTGATTGTACCAACTGCGGAAAATTTGAGACCTTAGGCTCAAATTTTAGTCATGAAAGTCCGAAGGACTTTGCTGACGTCCGTCACCACTTCAGAAAAGTATAAAAAGAAACTCTTTTAAAGAAATTATGTCATTAACATCAAAACAACGTGCCTTCCTCAACAGTCAGGCACACACCCTCAAACCCATCATCCAAATCGGGAAAAATGGACTCAACGACCAAATCAAAACCAGCGTCCGTCAGGCTCTTGATGCCCGTGAATTGATCAAGGTTACTCTTTTGCAAAACACCGATGAAAATATCCACGAAGTAGCTGAAATTTTGGAAGAAGAAATCGGTGTGGATACAGTCCAAAAAATCGGACGCATCTTGATTTTGTTTAAACAATCCAGCAAGAAAGAGAATCGCAAGATTTCTAAAAAAGTCAAAGAAATTTGACCCCCATACTCCAAACAACTGTTTTTTACAGAGAAATAAAGGAGACTAGCCTATGGCAATCGAATTATTGACTCCCTTTACTAAGATAGAGTTGGAGCCAGAAATCAAGGAGAAAAAACGCAAACAAGTTGGGATTTTAGGGGGGAATTTTAACCCTGTTCACAATGCCCATCTTATTGTTGCGGATCAAGTACGCCAGCAGTTGGGATTGGACCAGGTTCTGCTCATGCCTGAATACCAACCTCCTCATGTAGATAAAAAGGAAACCATCCCTGAACACCATCGTCTCAAGATGCTTGAGTTGGCGATTGAGGGGATTGAAGGACTAGCCATTGAAACCATTGAGTTGGAGCGCAAGGGCATTTCTTACACCTACGACACCATGAAGCTTCTAACTGAGAAGAATCCAGATACAGATTATTATTTTATCATCGGTGCCGACATGGTGGACTATCTGCCCAAGTGGTACCGAATTGATGAACTGGTAGATATGGTTCAGTTTGTGGGAGTTCAGCGCCCACGCTACAAGGCAGGGACTTCCTATCCAGTTATCTGGGTGGATGTACCTCTCATGGATATCTCATCCAGCATGGTGCGTGACTTCCTTGCCCAAGGACGGAAACCCAACTTTCTCCTACCTCAGCCGGTGCTAGACTACATCGAGAAGGAGGGTCTCTACTAATGGACTATCAAGACTATATCAACTGCTCTCGTGAGACTTTGTTGGAAAAAATGGCAGAGCTTCTACCTGAAAAACGTTTAACCCATTGCTTGGGTGTGGAGCGTGCAGCCATAGAACTAGCCCAACGATTTGGAGTAGATGCCGAGAAAGCTGGTCTAGCAGGTCTTCTTCATGACTATGCTAAAAAGCTGTCAGATCAGGAATTTCTAGACTTGATTGATCGTTATCAGCTGGATCCTGACCTCAAAAACTGGGGCAATAATGTCTGGCATGGTATGGTCGGAATTTACAAGATTCAAGAAGACTTGGATTTGCATGATCCAGAAATCCTGCGAGCCATTGAAATCCATACAGTCGGGGCGGCTCAGATGACAGACTTAGATAAGGTTATCTATGTAGCAGACTATATCGAGCATAATCGTGCCTTTCCAGGAGTTGATGTGGCACGTGAGATTGCAAGTCTATCACTTAATAAGGCAGTAGCTTATGAGACAGCTCGCACTGTGGAGCATCTAGCTCATCAGGGATTTGCCATCTATCCCCAAACCCTTGAAACCTATAACGCCTTTGTGCACTATTTGAAAGAGGACTAAATGAAGACGGCTTTTATAATCATTGATGTTCAGAATGTTTTAGTAGAAACTGGGTTCCAGACAAAAAGTCTATTGGAAAAAATTTCTTATTTACAAAACCAGGCTAGAAGCAAGAATATTGAAATTATCTATGTTCAACATATTGAGAACTCTGAAGCTCAAACATCAGAAGATTGGCAGTTATCTGCGCTTTTAAATCGAAAAACTGATGAAAAGGTCTTTCAGAAGAAGTATAACAGTATTTTCAAAGAAACTGGCTTAAAAGAATACTTGGATAAACAGGGGATTGAAAAATTAGTTTTATGTGGTATGCAGACAGAATATTGTGTGGATACCTCTGTCAAGGTTGCCTTTGAATATGGCTATAAGCTGATTATTCCAGAAGGTGCTGTCACAACCTTTGATGGGGATGACATTCCAGCAGAAACGATTAATGAATTTTATGAGGGCATTTGGGAGGGGCGCTTTGCAGATGTCCTAGATTACAAACATATTTTCTAAAAAGAGGACTAAATGAACGAAAAAGAATTACTAGAACTAGTCGTGAAAGCGGCTGATGAGAAACGTGCGGAGGATATCCTCGCACTTGACGTACAAGATTTGACTAGTGTGACGGATTACTTTGTTATTACTAGTTCAATGAATAGCCGTCAGTTGGACGCTATCGCTGATAATATCCGTGAAAAAGTAGCGGAAGCAGGCTTTAAAGGCAGTCATGTCGAAGGAGATGCGGCTGGAGGCTGGGTCTTGCTAGACCTCGGTGCTGTTGTCGTGCATGTCTTTTCAGAAGAAATGCGTGCCCACTATAACTTAGAAAAACTATGGCATGAGGCAAATTCAGTAGATATTTCAGAAGCTCTTGCTTAGAAGATGAACTCAGTTGTAGTCAACTGGGTTTCTTTGCTTATTTTAAAAGGAATGTGATAGAAAGGTATAGGGCGAGTGGTGTTTGCCATGGAGGCTCTTGGTATCATGATTATGGCAACTTATGAAACTTTTGCGGCGGTCTATGATGCGGTTATGGATGACAGTTTATACGATAAATGGACTGATTTTTCTCTGCGTCATTTGCCTAAGACCAAGGAGAAAAAGAAACTTTTGGAATTGGCTTGTGGGACAGGTATCCAGTCTGTTCGCTTCTCTCAGGCTGGTTTTGATGTGACTGGACTTGACTTGAGTGGGGATATGTTGAAGATTGCGGAGAAGAGAGCGACTTCAGCCAAGCAAAAGATTGATTTTATTGAAGGCAATATGCTGGATTTGTCCAAGGCAGGTCAATATGATTTTGTCACTTGTTATTCGGACTCAATCTGTTACATGCAGGATGAGGTGGAAGTCGGGGACGTTTTTAAAGAAGTCTATAATGCTCTCAACGAAGATGGTGTCTTTATCTTTGATGTGCATTCGACCTACCAGACGGACGAGGTTTTTCCAGGCTATTCCTACCATGAAAATGCGGAAGATTTCGCTATGCTTTGGGATACCTATGAGGATGCGACGCCTCACTCCATCGTGCATGAGTTGACTTTCTTTGTCAAGGAAGCGGATGGCTCCTTTAGTCGTCACGATGAAGTGCATGAGGAGCGGACCTATGAGGTCTTGACCTATGATATTTTGCTGGAACAGGCCGGATTTAAGTCTTTCAAACTCTATGCAGACTTTGAGGATAAAGAGCCTACAGAAACTAGCACCCGTTGGTTTTTTGTCGCGCAGAAGTAGGAGATTACTATGACCATCACGGGTATTATCGCGGAGTTTAATCCTTTTCATAATGGACACAAATACCTGCTGGATCAGGCTGAGGGGCTGAAAATCGTAGCCATGTCAGGGAATTTCATGCAGCGTGGCGAGCCTGCTATTGTGGATAAGTGGACAAGGGCCCAGATGGCACTGGAAAATGGCGCAGACTTGGTAGTGGAATTGCCATTTTTAGTCAGTGTTCAGGCGGCGGATTTCTTCGGTCAAGGAGCTGTGGATATCTTGATACGCTTGGGCATTGATAGTCTAGTTTTTGGGACGGAGGAAGTTCTAGATTACCAGAAAATCGCTGACTTATATACAGAGCAGGCTACTAAGATGGAGAAATTTGTGGAAAATCTGCCTGACTCTCTCTCTTATCCTCAGAAAACTCAGGTCATGTGGAAGGAATTTGCTGGTCTTGATTTTTCTGGCAATACGCCCAACCATGTCCTTGCTCTGGCCTATGTCAAGGCGGTTGCTGGACGAAACATCAAGCTGCATCCGATTCAGCGTCAGGGGGCTGGCTATCATTCTGTGGATAAGGATGTGGACTTTGCTTCGGCGACAGCCCTTCGTCAGCACCAAAGGGACAAAAATTTCTTAGAACGTTTTATGCCTTCGGTTGACCTCTTTGAAAATGCTAATAAGGTGAGTTGGGACGACTATTTTCCCTTGCTCCGCTATCAAATCTTGTCAAATCCCGACTTAACCACCATCTATCAGGTCAATCAAGAAATGGCTGTGCGCATTAAAGAGGTTATTAAAACAGCCCAGTCTGTGGAAGACTTGGTTAAGGAGGTTGCGACCAAACGTTACACCAAGGCGCGTGTCAGACGCCTCTTGACCTATATCTTGGTGCAGGCCAGAGAAAGTGACTTACCAGAAGCTATTCATGTTCTTGGCTTTACTGAAAAAGGCAGGCAACACCTCAAGTCCTTGAAGGGACAGGTCAATCTAGTCAGCCGAATTGGCAAAGAACCTTGGGATGCTATGACCCAAAAAGCAGACCAGATTTACCAACTGGGAAAATCAAGTATAGCAGAGCAGAATTTTGGAAGAGTGCCGATAAGAATAGAAACAAACTAAGTCTACTGAAAGGTGGACTTTTTGAGATTTTTTACGAATAAATAGATAGAAAAGAAAATCTTGTACAAGTTCCTGACAAATTCTTTCTTTTCGTGTATAATAGTGGAAAAGAGGTAAAACGAGGTATGGTTATGGAAGCAGTTCTTTACTCAACATTCCGAAATCATTTAAAAGACTACATGAAAAAGGTAAATGATGAATTTGAGCCTTTGACGGTGGTCAATAAAAATCCAAACGAGGACATTGTAGTTCTTTCAAAGAGCGAATGGGACAGTATTCAGGAAACCTTGAGAATCACTCAAAATAAGGAGTTATCAGATAAGGTTTTGCGAGGAATGGCTCAAGTCCGTGCTGGAAGTACTCAGATCCATGTTATTGAGGAGTAAGAAATGCTGCTCAAGTTTACAGAAGATGCCTGGGCAGATTATTGCTACTGGCAAACTCAGGACAAGAAAACGTTAAAAAGAATCAATAAACTAATCAAGGATATTCAACGTGATCCCTTTACAGAAATAGGTAAGCCAGAACCACTCAAGTATGACTACCAAGGAGCCTGGTCACGTCGTATCGACGCAGAAAATCGCTTGATTTATATGATGGATGGGGATAGCGTGGCTTTCTTGTCTTTCAAAGATCATTACTAAGTCTACTGTGAAGTAGGCTTTTTCTCAAATCTTTACTAAACTAGGATTTCTAAGAAATAGAGATTACGCTAATAAATTAAAGGTAATTAAACTCCAATTTCCCCAAAACATATTCTATTTTAGGTTTGTGAAAATCACTTTTTTATGGTAGAATGTAAAAGAATGTATGTCATTCGGAATAACAATAAAATGAGGTAAAAACATGGAAATCATGTCGCTTGCGATTGCTGTTTTTGCCGTCATCATTGGTTTAGTCATTGGATATGTCAGCATCTCAGCTAAGATGAAATCATCTCAGGAAGCTGCAGAGTTGATGCTTTTAAATGCTGAACAAGAAGCAACTAATTTACGTGGACAAGCTGAGCGTGAAGCAGATTTACTTGTTAATGAAGCCAAGCGTGAAAGCAAGTCTCTTAAAAAAGAAGCACTATTGGAGGCCAAAGAAGAAGCCAGAAAATACCGTGAAGAAGTGGACGCTGAATTCAAATCAGAACGTCAAGAACTCAAACAAATCGAAAGTCGTTTGACAGAGAGAGCTACTAGCCTCGACCGTAAGGACGACAATTTGACGAGTAAAGAACAAACACTTGAACAAAAAGAACAAAGTATTTCTGATAGAGCGAAAAACCTTGATGCGCGTGAAGAGCAATTAGAGGAAGTCGAAAGACAAAAAGAAGCAGAGTTAGAGCGTATTGGTGCCCTGTCTCAGGCAGAAGCACGAGATATTATCTTGGCTCAGACAGAGGAAAACTTGACCAAGGAGATTGCTAGCCGTATTCGCGAAGCTGAGCAAGAGGTTAAGGAACGTTCTGACAAAATGGCCAAGGACATCCTGGTTCAAGCTATGCAACGTATCGCTGGTGAATATGTAGCGGAGTCAACAAACTCAACGGTTCATCTGCCAGACGATACTATGAAGGGACGCATTATTGGTCGTGAAGGTCGTAACATTCGTACCTTTGAAAGTTTGACAGGGGTTGATGTCATTATCGACGATACACCGGAAGTGGTAACCTTGTCAGGAT
The DNA here is from genome assembly GCF_946901205.1 of Streptococcus sp. Marseille-Q5619. Classification (NCBI taxonomy): domain Bacteria; kingdom Bacillati; phylum Bacillota; class Bacilli; order Lactobacillales; family Streptococcaceae; genus Streptococcus; species Streptococcus sp. Marseille-Q5619. Next base: position 276,971 of record NZ_CAMPPO010000004.1, on the reverse strand, counting down.
TTGACCCGATTCGTCGTGAGATTGCCCGTATGACTATGGAAATGTTGCTCAAAGATGGTCGTATCCACCCAGCTCGTATCGAAGAGTTGGTTGAGAAAAACCGTCAAGAGATTGACAATAAGATCCGTGAATACGGTGAGGCAGCGGCCTATGAGATTGGTGCGCCAAACCTTCATCCAGACTTGATGAAGATTATGGGACGTTTGCAGTTCCGTACTTCTTATGGACAAAATGTCTTGCGTCATTCGATTGAGGTTGCTAAGTTGGCTGGTATCATGGCGAGCGAACTTGGTGAAAATGCGGCTCTTGCCCGTCGTGCTGGATTCCTTCACGATATCGGGAAAGCCATTGACCGCGAGGTTGAAGGTAGCCACGTTGAAATCGGTATGGAATTGGCCCGTAAGTACAAGGAACACCCAGTTGTAGTGAATACGATTGCTAGTCACCACGGCGATGTAGAACCTGAAAGCGTCATTGCAGTGATCGTTGCTGCGGCAGATGCCTTGAGTGCAGCCCGTCCAGGTGCTCGTAGTGAGTCTCTTGAAAGCTACATCAAGCGTCTTCATGATTTGGAAGAAATTGCTAACGGCTTTGAAGGGGTACAAACTAGCTTTGCCCTTCAAGCAGGTCGTGAAATCCGCATCATGGTCAATCCAGGACAAATCAAGGACGACAAAGTCACAATCTTGGCTCATAAAGTTCGTGAGAAAATTGAAAACAATCTCGATTACCCAGGAAATATCAAGGTAACCGTGATTCGCGAGCTTCGTGCAGTAGATTATGCTAAATAAATAAGAAAGAGCAGTTGAAAAATTACTGCTTTTTTGTTACACTAGATAGAAAGACTGTAAAGGATAATCTGGCTTTTGCCATTATTCTAGAGAAATGTTATTTCACAGACTGACTAAAAGGAGACACAATGGCAGACCGAGGCTTACTAATCGTTTTTTCTGGTCCTTCAGGGGTTGGAAAAGGAACGGTTAGAAGAGAGATTTTTGAGAGTTCTGAAAACCAATTTCAATACTCTGTATCGATGACGACACGTGCACAACGTCCTGGAGAAGTGGACGGTGTTGACTATTTCTTCCGTACTCGTGAAGAGTTTGAAGAGCTGATTCGTCAAGGACAGATGTTGGAATACGCAGAATACGTCGGCAACTACTATGGAACTCCTCTGACCTATGTCAATGAAACCTTGGACAAGGGAATTGATGTTTTCCTTGAAATTGAAGTTCAGGGTGCTCTTCAGGTCAAGAAAAAGGTTCCAGATGCTGTCTTTATCTTCCTGACACCACCAGATTTGGATGAATTGCAAGATCGTTTGGTAGGACGTGGAAAAGACAGCGCAGAAGTGATTGCCCAACGAATCGAAAAAGCCAAGGAAGAAATTGCGCTTATGCGTGAGTATGATTATGCGATTGTCAACGATCAGGTGCCCCTAGCTGCTGAGCGTGTCAAACGTGTGATCGAAGCAGAGCACTTCCGTGTGGATCGTGTTATTGGTCACTATCAGGAGATGTTACCAAAATCTCCAACTACCCGATAAAATTTAGAAAATAGGTACAAGCAAATGATGTTAAAACCCTCTATTGATACCTTGCTTGACAAGGTTCCATCAAAATATTCACTCGTAATCTTGGAAGCAAAACGTGCCCACGAATTGGAAGCAGGTGCGCCAGCAACTCAAGGTTTCAAATCTGAAAAATCAACTCTTCGCGCTTTAGAAGAAATCGAATCAGGAAACGTTACAATTCACCCAGATCCAGAAGGAAAACGTGAAGCTGTGCGTTGCCGTATCGAAGAAGAAAAACGCCGCAAAGAAGAAGAAGAAAAGAAAATCAAAGAGCAAATCGCTAAAGAAAAAGAAGATGGTGAAAAAATTTAAGGTTGGGGGGACTCAATCTTATTTTTTCTATTGCAAGAATGTACTGACAAGGAGGAGGTGAGAAGATGGCTATAGCCAAGATTATCGTAGATGTGCCCTTGATGCAGACGGACCAGCCCTATAGTTACAGGATTCCTGAGGAATTTGAGGGAATGCTGGAAGTTGGGATGCGGGTTCATGTGCCTTTTGGTAAGGGCAATCGCCTGATTCAAGGGATTGTGCTTGGTTTGGAATCCCAATCAGATGAAGAAGAGATTGAGCAAGATTTAAAAGATATTGCCGAGGTACTGGATTTTTCTCCTGTTCTCACGCAAGAACAACTCTGGTTAGCTGAAGAGCTACGTAAATCTGTCTTCTCCTACAAAATCTCTATTCTCAAGGCTATGTTACCGGGATTTCTGAACTCTAGCTATGACAAAATTCTCTATCCTCTGGTAGGTCTGAGTCAGGAAGACCGAGAGCGCTTGTTTGGTTCAGAAGATTCGCTAGCCTTTTCTTCTCTGGATTTAGCTAAGCAAGCTGAAATGATGCGTTTGACTAGAAAAGGCCTGCTTGGTTTGGAATATCAGGCGGTCGATCAAAAGAAGGTCAAGACCCAGTCTTGGTATGAGGTAGACCTTGCTCAATTAGAAGGTGTAGAGATTTCTGCACGTGCCAAGAAAAAGTTGGAATTGAGAGACTATTTGCTGTCTTATCCTGAGAGTGCTTCCTTGGCTAGTTTGTTAGAGTCCTACTCGCGGGAGCAAGTTAACTTCTTTGTGGAACAAGGTGCTGTGACCATAGTTCAAAAGGAAGTTCAACGCTCGGCTGCTTATTTTGAAGGCATTGAGGCAAGTCAGCCTTTGGAGTTGAATCCAGAGCAAAGACAGGCGCGTGATGCGGTTGTGGGTGCGATTGGCAGTCATCAGCCTCCCTTCCTCCTTCAAGGGATTACAGGAAGTGGGAAGACCGAGGTTTACTTACAAATAATCCAAGGAGCCTTGGACAAGGGTAAGACAGCTATTTTGCTAGTGCCTGAGATTTCCTTGACTCCACAGATGACGGAGCGTTTTATTGCTCGTTTTGGGGACAAGGTGGCCATTCTTCACTCAGGCTTGTCCAATGGTGAAAAGTATGATGAATGGCGCAAGGTGGAACGCGGCGATGCCCAAGTTGTGGTTGGTGCCAGATCGGCCATCTTTGCTCCGCTGAAAAATCTGGGTGTCATGATTATTGATGAAGAGCATGAAGCGGCTTATAAGCAGGACAGCAATCCCCGATACCACGCCCGGGATGTAGCTATTTTGAGGGCCCAGTACAATCAAGCAGCTCTGGTACTTGGTTCAGCAACTCCTAGTCTGGAAAGCCGGGCGCGTGCTGGCAAAGGCGTCTATCAACACTTACGTCTGACCCAACGGGCCAATCCTTTGGCTAGGATTCCTGAGGTTCAAGTGATTGATTTTCGGGACTATATCGGACAAAATGAGACGTCAAACTTTACGCCACCTTTGCTAGAAGCCATTCAAGACCGTCTGTCTAAAAAAGAGCAGGTAGTTCTTATGCTCAATCGTCGTGGCTATTCTAGCTTTGTCATGTGTCGGGAGTGTGGAACCGTTGATACTTGTCCCAACTGTGACATTTCTCTCACTCTGCACATGGATACTAAGACCATGAACTGCCATTATTGTGGTTTTTCTAAGGACATTCCTCAGGTCTGTCCTAACTGTAAGAGCCGCAGTATTCGCTACTATGGGACAGGGACACAGAAGGCTTATGACGAGCTAGCAGAACTCTTTCCCCAGGCTCGCATTCTGCGCATGGATGTGGACACGACTCGTAAGAAAGGTAGTCACCAAGCTCTGCTTGACCAGTTTGGGCGAGGAGAAGCAGATATTTTACTAGGTACTCAGATGATTGCCAAGGGATTGGATTTTCCCAATGTAACTCTAGTCGGTGTTCTAAATGCGGATACGGCCTTGAATCTGCCTGATTTCCGTTCTTCTGAGAGAACCTTCCAGCTCTTGACTCAGGTGGCAGGTCGAGCAGGACGTGCTGAAAAAGCTGGGCAGGTCTTGATCCAGTCTTACAATCCGCAGCACTACGCTATTCGATTTGCAAAAGACCAGGACTACGAAGGCTTTTATGCTTATGAAATGGGTATCAGACGACAACTTGGCTATCCACCTTACTATTTCACCATTGGCATTACCCTTTCTCACAAGAAGGAAGAAGAGGTGGTCAAACGTGCCTATGAAGTCATGAACGTTTTGCGGTCAGGCTTGTCAGAAACCAGTAACATCCTCGGGCCAACGCCCAAACCCATTGCCCGTACCCACAACCTCTATCATTACCAGATTTTAATTAAATACCGTTTAGAAGATGAGCTAAGTTCGACTCTCAACCAGGTCTTGGCCTTGACTCAAGAACGGGAAAATAGTGAGCTCCGTCTCAGCATTGACCATGAGCCACAGCAATTTTTATAAGAAGGAGAAGATATGACAAAATTAATCTTTATGGGGACCCCCGACTTTTCAGCAACAGTTTTAAAAGGGCTTTTGACAGATGACCGTTACGAAATTCTAGCCGTTGTGACCCAGCCAGACCGTGCTGTCGGACGTAAAAAAGTGATCCAAGAAACCCCAGTCAAGCAGGCTGCCAAGGAAGCAGGTCTTCCTATCTACCAACCTGAAAAACTATCTGGAAGTCCAGAGATGGAAGAGATTATGCAGCTAGGAGCAGATGGAATTGTGACTGCTGCTTTTGGCCAGTTTCTCCCAAGTAAACTCCTTGATAGCATGGACTTTGCGGTCAACGTTCACGCTTCTCTTCTTCCTAAACATCGTGGTGGAGCGCCTATCCATTACGCCTTGATTCAAGGCGATGAGGAAGCTGGTGTGACCATTATGGAAATGGTTAAGGAGATGGATGCAGGAGATATGATTTCCCGTCGCAGTATTCCTATCACTGATGAGGACAATGTTGGCACCTTGTTTGAGAAATTAGCTCTTGTTGGTCGTGATTTGCTTTTGGACACTTTGCCTGCCTACATTGCTGGGGAAATCAAACCTGAACCACAGGATCCAAGTCAGGTTACTTTCTCGCCAAATATCAAGCCAGAAGAAGAAAAATTGGACTGGAATAAAAGCAATCGTCAACTTTTTAACCAGATCCGTGGGATGAACCCCTGGCCTGTTGCCCATACTTTCCTTAAGGGAGACCGCTTTAAGATTTATGAAGCCCTACCAGTAGAAGGTAAGGGAAATCCAGGTGAGATTCTCTCTATCGGCAAGAAAGAATTGATTGTCGCAACGGCAGAAGGGGCTCTATCACTCAAACAAGTGCAACCAGCTGGTAAGCCTAAGATGGACATTGCTTCCTTCCTTAACGGTGTTGGGCGGACATTGACTGTAGGAGAACGATTTGGTGACTAAAGTAGAAACGGCTAGAAGTTTAGCCCTAGCAGTGCTAGAGGATGTCCTTATCAATCAAGCATACTCAAACATCGCCTTAAATAAGCATCTCAAGGGAAGCCAACTTTCAGTAACGGACAAGGGCTTGGTAACTGAGATTGTTTATGGAACGGTAGCCCGTAAACTGACTCTGGAATGGTACCTATCCCACTTTATTGAGGACAGAGACCAGTTAGACAGTTGGCTCTACGTCCTTCTCCTCATGAGTGCCTACCAACTCCGCTATCTTGATAAGATTCCAAATCATGCTGTGGTCAACGAAGCAGTGGAATTGGCCAAAGTCCGTAAAAAAGGCAGTGAAAAATTGGTCAATGCCCTCCTTCGTCGTATTCTGCGTGAAGGCTGGCCAGATATTGCTAGCATCAAACGAAAAAACAAGCGTGATTCCATTGCCTATTCTCTCCCAGTTTGGCTAGTTGCCAAACTCAAGGAAGAATACGGTGAAGAGCGAGCGCAAGCTATTTTTGAAAGTCTCTTGGTGCGCAACAAGGCCAGCATTCGTGTAACAGACCTAAGTCGAAAAGAGGAAATTCAAGCCTTGTTGGAGGCGAATAATTCCCTTTTAGCAACCACTGGTCTGGTTAAGGAGCAAGGGCATTTTGCAGGGCATAATTTGTTTGCGGATGGAGCCATTACCATCCAAGATGAGTCTAGTCAGCTGGTTGCTCCGACGCTTGATTTACAAGGTAATGAGCAGGTTCTAGATGCCTGTGCGGCTCCGGGTGGGAAAACAGCCCATATGGCCTCTTATCTTACGACAGGTCAGATTACTGCTTTGGACTTGTATGACCACAAGTTGGATTTAATCCAAGAAAATGCCCAACGTCTAGGAGTTGCAGATCGGGTTCAAAGGCAAAAATTAGATGCCAGAAAGGTGCATGAGTTTTTTGGTCAGGATTCCTTTGACAAGATTTTAGTAGATGCTCCCTGTTCAGGAATTGGCCTTCTGCGTCGAAAACCAGACATCAAATACAATAAAGAAACGGCAGATTTCGCGTCATTGCAGGAAATTCAGCTAGAAATATTAGGTAGTGTTTGTCAAACACTAGGCAAAGGTGGTATAATAACTTATAGTACCTGTACTATTGTCTCAGAGGAGAATTTTCAAGTCGTTGAGGCGTTTTTAGAAAGTCATCCTGAGTTCGAGCAGGTAGAACTAGAACATGAATGTAAGGATATCATGAAAGACGGCTGTATCCTCATTACACCTGAATTGTATGGAAGTGATGGATTCTTCATCAGTCAATTTCGCAAGATATCGGATTAGGAAGGAACTGACACATGGAAATTTCATTATTAACAGATGTTGGTCAGAAACGAACAAATAACCAAGACTATGTCAACCACTATGTCAATAGAGCTGGGCGTACCATGATTATTTTAGCTGATGGGATGGGAGGTCATCGCGCAGGGAATATCGCTAGTGAAATGGCGGTAACAGACCTAGGTATAGCTTGGGTTGACACCCAGATCGATACAGTCAATGAAGTGCGTGAATGGTTCGCCAATTACCTAGAAATTGAAAATCAAAAGATTCATCAACTTGGACAAGATGATGCCTATAAAGGAATGGGAACAACTCTAGAAGCTGTTGCTATTATTGGCAATCAGGCTATCTATGCTCATATTGGAGATTCTCGTATCGGTTTGATTCGTGGAGAAGAGTACCACCAGTTGACGAGCGACCATTCTTTGGTCAATGAATTGCTTAAGGCAGGTCAATTGACACCAGAAGAAGCAGCTAGCCATCCACAGAAAAATATTATTACTCAATCTATCGGTCAAAAAGATGAAGTTCAACCTGATTTTGGAATGATTACCCTTGAGCCAGGAGACTATCTCTTGCTCAATAGTGATGGTTTGACTAACATGATTTCAGGCAGTGAGATTTGTGATATTGTAACCAGTGATATTCCTTTGGCAGATAAAACAGCGACGCTTGTACGTTTTGCTAACAATGCAGGAGGTTTAGACAACATTACGGTTGCCCTTGTTTCTATGAACGAGGAGGATGCAGAATGATCCAAATCGGCAAGATTTTTGCCGGACGCTATCGGATTGTGAAACAGATTGGTCGAGGAGGCATGGCAGATGTTTACTTGGCCAAGGATTTAATTCTAGACGGAGAAGAAGTGGCAGTGAAGGTCCTGAGGACCAACTACCAGACGGACCCGATAGCTGTAGCTCGTTTTCAGCGTGAAGCGAGAGCTATGGCAGATCTAGACCATCCTCATATCGTTCGGATAACAGATATTGGTGAGGAAGACGGTCAACAGTATCTTGCAATGGAGTATGTTGCTGGACTAGACCTCAAACGCTATATCAAGGAACACTATCCTCTTTCTAATGAAGAAGCAGTCCGTATTATGGGACAAATTCTCTTGGCTATGCGCTTGGCCCATACTAGAGGAATTGTCCATAGGGACTTGAAACCTCAAAATATCCTCTTGACACCAGATGGGACTGCCAAGGTCACAGACTTTGGGATTGCAGTAGCCTTTGCTGAGACGAGTCTGACTCAGACTAACTCTATGCTGGGTTCGGTTCATTACTTGTCACCAGAGCAGGCGCGTGGTTCAAAGGCAACTGTACAGAGTGATATCTATGCCATGGGGATTATTTTCTATGAGATGTTGACAGGCCATATCCCTTATGATGGGGATAGCGCGGTGACCATCGCCCTTCAGCATTTCCAGAAACCACTGCCGTCAGTTATAGCTGAAAATCCATCTGTGCCTCAGGCTTTGGAGAATGTTGTTATCAAGGCAACTGCCAAGAAATTGACAGATCGTTATCAGTCAGTTGCAGAGATGTATGTGGACTTGTCTAGTAGCTTGTCTTACAATCGTCGTAATGAACCTAAACTGGTATTTAATGATACTACTAAGGCGGACACCAAGACACTACCAAAGGTATCCCAGAGTACCTTGACTTCGATTCCTAAGGTGCAAACACAAAGTCCGAAGCCACAGACTGCGAAGCCGAGTCAGCAGGTTTCAGAAGACAATTACGCAAGCAAGCCTGTTAAGAAACGGAAATTTAGAGTTCGTTATATGATTTTGTTGGCCAGCATTGTATTGGTGGCAGCCTCTCTGATTTGGATACTATCCAGAACTCCTGCAACCATTGCCATTCCAGATGTGGCAGGCCAGACAGTTGCGGAAGCCAAGGAAACGCTCAAGAAAGCCAATTTTGAGATTGGCGAGGAGAAATCAGAGGCTAGTGAAAAGGTGGAAGAAGGGCGGATTATCCGTACAGATCCTGAAGCTGGAAAGACTCGAAAAGAAGGATCGAAAATCAATTTGGTTGTCTCATCAGGCAAGCAATCTTTCCAATTGAGTAACTATATCGGCCGTAAATCGACAGATGTTATAGCAGAACTCAAGCAGAAGAAGGTTCCTGAAAATCTCATCAAGATTGAGGAAGAAGAGTCGAATGAGAGTGAGGCTGGAACGGTCATGAAGCAAAGTTTACCAGAAGGTACGACCTATGACTTGAGCAAGGCAACTCAAATCGTCTTGACAGTAGCTAAAAAAGCTACGACGATTCAATTAGGGAACTATATTGGACGGAACTCTACAGAAGTCATCTCGGAACTCAAGCAGAAGAAGGTTCCTGAGAATTTGATTAAGATAGAGGAAGAAGAGTCCAGCGAAAGCGAACCAGGAACGATTATGAAACAAAGTCCAGGTGCAGGTATCCCTTATGATTTGAGTAAACCTACTCAAATCGTCTTGACAGTAGCTAAAAAAGTTACAAGTGTTGCCATGCCGAGCTACATTGGTTCCAGCTTGGAGTTTACTAAGAATAATTTGATTCAAATTGTTGGGATTAAGGAAGCCAATATAGAAGTTGTAGAAGTGTCGACAGCTCCCGCTGGAACTGCTGAAGGTACAGTCGTTGAACAAAGTCCTAGAGCAGGTGAAAAGGTAGACCTCAATAAGACTAGAGTCAAGATTTCAATCTACAAACCTAAAACAAGTTCAGCTACTCCTTAAAATCAGATGGATAATCAAAATGAGTAATCAATCTTTGTCATGATTTCATGGCAAAGATTTTTTTTGACTCCAGATTTGTGATAGAATAGAAGGAGTTGATAAAAGGAGGAAAGCATGGAAGAATCAAAAGAATTAAATGCCGTTATTGATGTGATTATGTTAGCGGGGACTATTCTCCTTAAAAGTGGCTCAGAAATCCATCGTGTAGAAGATACCATGATTCGGATCGCGCATTCGCAGGGGATTGTGGATTGCAATGTCCTTGCCATGCCTGCAGCCATCTTTTTCTCCATTGAAAACACAAATATTTCGCGTATGAAGCGCGTGACTTCCTCTTCTTATAACATCGAAAAAGTCTGCGATGTGAATCAGATTTCTCGTCAGTTGGTAGGGGGGCTGATTGATTTAGAGACAGCCTTCAAGCAATTGAAGGCCTTGCAAGCCCAGCCCCTTCCTTATACTAAGTTGCAGGTAACTTTGGCTGCGACCTTAAGTGCTCCTTTCTTTTCGGTTATGTTTAGTGGAAATATCTACGACGCACTTGGGGCAGGAGTGGCTACCTTATTTGGTTTTGCCTTTTCCCTTTATGTGGAGAAGTTTATCCGAATTCCTTTTGTAACAGCCTTTGCTGGGGCCTTCGTCTTTGGGATGATTGCCCAGTTTTGGGCTCGCTACACAGGCTTTCCTTCAACAGCAGATTTGATTATAGCTGGTGCGGTCATGCCGTTTGTACCAGGAATTGCCTTGACCAATGCGGTCCGTGATATTATGACCAACCACATAAACTCTGGTATGAGCAAGATGTTTGAATCTCTACTCATTACCCTTGCTTTAGGGGCGGGAACTTCTGTTGCCTTGGTATTGATGAACTAATATGACACTAACAACCTTTTTATTACAAGCAGTAGCAAGTCTTCTTGCCATTATCACTTTTCTAATCGTACTCAATGTGCAACGCTCTATGCTCTTACCTGGAGGGATTTTGGGCATGGCTGTCTGGCTAATCTATCTCTTGCTCAAGGAACCGACCAATGTCATTGTAGCCACCTTCATTGCGGCCATTATCGGTTCTTGTGTCAGCCAGATTTTGAGTATTCTTTATAAGACTCCTGCTGTGGTCTTTATCTTGGCCATCTTGGCACCGCTGGTTCCAGGTTATCTCTCCTACCGAACAACTGCCTTTTTTGTGACAGGGGACTATAATAAAGCGCTGGCAAGTGCGACCTTGGTTGTCATGCTGGCTTTGGTAATCTCTATTGGAATGGCTAGCGGAACAGTGATTCTCAGACTTTATCATTATATAAAAACACATCGAGTATCGTAGAATATGCAGAAATAAAAGAATTTTCTGAAAAATAAGATAAATATAGTGACAAGGCTTTCTATATGTGCTATTCTCTATATAGAAAGGAGGAAAAATCATGAAAAAATCACTATTTTCCTTATTGTCTGTAAGTCTACTGACCTTGTTGGTTATCCCAGTCATGGTTTCTAGTTCAGGCTCAGAGTTTCAAAGTGGATGGCAAGAGAATCAGTTGATTGCCGAAAAGGTTAGTAAAACACTTGACAAGACATTTGATAAGGATGTCAGAGAAATTCCGACCAGTCAGTTTTATCAAGAATTTGTAGATGAGATGGGAAGAACTTACTCAGGAAATTTAATCCTCCAGGAACTGATAACTGAGAATGGGGCTTATAAAGCTACTTATGTTGGTGAACTCTCTAGCAACTGATCATTTTTTAAAATTATGACCAATAAGAGGCTTGATTTGGTGAATCAAGTCTTTTTTCTCTCTTTTACTACCATTTGTGATAAAATAGTACTGAACGATTTTTTACATGAATGATAAAACAGAGGTAAATATGACAATCGGTATTGATAAGATTGGTTTTGCGACCAGTCAATATGTCTTGAAGTTACAAGACTTAGCAGAAGCGAGGGGAATTGACCCTGAAAAATTAAGTAAAGGACTCTTACTCGAGAAATTGAGTATTGCGCCCCTAACTGAGGACATTGTGACCTTGGCGGCCAGCGCAAGTGACTCTATTTTAACTGAGCAAGAAAGAGCAGAAATTGACATGGTCATTGTGGCTACTGAGTCAGGAATTGACCAGAGTAAGGCTGCGGCCGTCTTTGTGCATGGCTTGCTGGGCATCCAGCCCTTTGCTCGTAGTTTCGAGATTAAAGAAGCTTGCTATGGAGCGACAGCGGCCCTTCATTATGCCAAATTGCATGTGGAAAATTCTCCAGAGTCCAAGGTATTGGTCATCGCCAGTGATATTGCCAAATATGGTATTGAAACTCCAGGAGAACCAACTCAAGGTGCTGGCAGTGTGGCCATGTTGATTACACAAAATCCACGCATGATGGCCTTTAATAATGACAATGTAGCTCAGACCCGTGACATCATGGATTTTTGGCGACCAAATTACTCAACAACCCCTTATGTAAATGGTGTTTATTCTACCCAGCAATACTTGGATAGTTTGAAAACGACTTGGCTTGAATACCAAAAACGCTACCAGCTTACTTTGGATGATTTTGCGGCGGTTTGCTTCCACTTGCCTTATCCTAAATTAGCGCTAAAAGGCTTGAAAAAAATCATGGATAAGAACTTGCCTCAGGAGAAAAAAGACCTCTTGCAAAAGCATTTTGATCAGTCTATTCTCTACAGTCAAAAGGTGGGGAATATCTACACAGGTTCGCTTTTCCTTGGACTTTTGTCTCTCTTGGAAAATACAGATAGCTTGAAAGCTGGGGATAAAATCGCCCTTTATAGTTATGGAAGCGGGGCTGTGGCTGAGTTCTTCAGTGGTGAATTGGTTGAAGGATATGAAGCTTATCTGGATAAAGACCGTTTGAACAAGCTCAACCAACGGACTGCCCTGTCTGTTGCAGACTATGAAAAAGTCTTCTTTGAGGAAGTAGACTTGGATGAATCTGGTTCAGCCAAGTTTACTGGTTTTGAAAATCAAAACTATGCCTTGGTGGAGATTGTTGACCACCAACGCCGTTATAGCAAGGTTGAAAAATAATGAAGATAAGTTGGAATGGATTTTCTAAAAAATCATACCAAGAGCGCCTCGAGCTGTTAAAAGCTCAGGCGCTCCTTAGTACTGAAAAACAAACCAGTCTGGAGCAGGATGAACAGATGAGTGTGACTGTGGCAGACCAGCTGAGTGAGAATGTGGTGGGAACTTTTTCTCTGCCTTATTCGCTGGTCCCAGAGGTTCTCGTTAACGGTCAGGAATACACAGTTCCCTATGTGACAGAAGAACCGTCCGTGGTTGCTGCAGCCAGCTATGCCAGCAAAATCATCAAGCGAGCAGGTGGCTTTACTGCTCAAGTGCATGAGCGTCAGATGATTGGACAGGTAGCCCTTTATCAAGTTGTTGAACCTGAACAAGCCCAAGAGAAGATTGCCAGCAAGAAAGCAGAACTCTTGGAGCTTGCCAATCAAGCCTATCCTTCTATCGTTAAACGAGGAGGTGGGGCGCGTGATTTGCATGTAGAGCAGATCAAAGGCGAAACAGACTTTCTAGTCGTTTATCTTCATGTGGATACCCAGGAAGCCATGGGTGCCAATATGCTCAACACCATGCTGGAAGCCTTGAAACCAGTCTTAGAAGAACTCAGTCAGGGTCAGAGTCTTATGGGTATTCTGTCCAACTACGCGACCGATTCTCTGGTGACTGCAAGCTGTCGCATCGCTTTTCGTTACTTGAGTCGCCAAAAGGATCAAGGACGAGACATTGCGGAGAAAATGGCCTTGGCTAGTCAGTTTGCGCAGGCTGATTCTTACCGAGCTGCTACGCACAATAAAGGGATTTTTAATGGTATTGATGCCATTTTAATTGCCACTGGTAATGACTGGCGTGCCATTGAGGCAGGGGCTCATGCTTTTGCCAGTCGAGACGGACGCTATCAAGGTCTTAGCCGATGGACGCTGGATCTTGAAAGAGAAGAATTGGTCGGTGAGATGACCCTGCCCATGCCTGTAGCGACCAAGGGTGGTTCTATCGGCCTTAACCCTCGTGTAGCCCTCAGTCATGAGCTACTGGGAAATCCTTCTGCCAAGGAATTAGCACAGCTTATCGTGTCTATCGGACTTGCTCAAAACTTTGCGGCCCTGAAAGCCTTGGTCAGTACAGGGATTCAGCAAGGCCACATGAAATTGCAGGCTAAATCCTTAGCTCTCCTAGCTGGTGCTAGTGAGTCTGAAGTTGCTCCCCTGGTCGAGCAGCTTATCGCAGATAAAACCTTTAACTTAGAGACTGCCCAACGTTATCTAGAAAACTTAAGATCATAAAAAAACTCAGACGAATTGGTCTGAGTTTTCTTGTGCTTATACTCAATGAAAATCAAAGAGCAAATTAGGAAGCTAGCCGCAGGTTGCTCAAAACACTGTTTTGAGGTTGCAGATGGAAGCTGACGTGGTTTGAAGAGATTTTCGAAGAGTATTAAATACTTTTTCCTGGTAATAGTGTAACTGGTAAGAAGTAACCAGTTGTGGCGACTTCCTTGCCTTCGATCTTCTGCAAGAGGAGGTCAACAGTGAGGCAGGCAATTTCTTCCAAGGGTTGCTTGATAGTAGCCAGTTGAGGGTAGTAATTTTCGATAAAGTAGGTCCCATCATAGCCGATGACCTTGAGCTCTTCTGGGACAGAAATGCCCAATTCTTGAGCGATTTTAATGACCAGAATAGCTGTCAAATCATCTGAAGCAAAGATGGCATCTGGCTCTTGTCGAGTTAAGATATTCTTGATTTCCATTTCTTTTCTGACGGGAGAAAAGTCACTGGAAACATTGATAATAGGAGCTTGGGGGAGTACAGATGCAAAACCAGCGTGGCGTAGTCCAGTTGGTGAATTGGAATTGTCATTCCCTGTAATCATGATGATAGATTGGGCACCTGTCTTAACCAAGGTCTGGGCAGCAAGAACTCCACCAGCATAGTTGTCAGAGGAGACGACAGGGATGTCTGGCGATAGGTTTCGGTCAAAGGAAATAATCGGTGCTGTCACACGATTATAGTCTTCAATTCCTAGGTTGTGACTACCAGAAATAATGCCGTCCACCTGATTGGCTTCCAACATTTCGATGTACTCGCGTTCCTTTTCAGAGTCATGCTCACTGTTGCAGATGATGGTCTTGTAACCATTTTTGAAGAGTTGGTGTTCCAGCTTATCAATCAATTCTGCGTAGAAAATGTTAGAAATATTTGGGAAAATCAAGCCGATTAACTTAGCTGATTTTCCTTGTAGACTGCGAGCTAGGTTGTTGGGTTTATAGCCCAATTCTCGCATGGCTTCATTAACCTTTTGAATGGTTTTTTCAGATAGATACCCTTTTTTATTGATAACCCGAGAAACGGTAGTAGGACTGACGCCTGCAAGTTTGGCGACATCAGTTAGTTTTGCGACCATAATCTAATTCATAGTAAGTTCCAGTTGGGTTTCCAGATTTAATCAGGATACCATTTTGGTCCTCATGTGGGAAGACACGACCAGAAAATACTTTTTCTCCTTTATTGATGAAAATTTCAAAGACAGAGTTATCGATGAAAATCGTAGCAGTAGTAGCCTGATTCTCGATTGGGCAAGAACGTGTAGTTCCAAATTCTTGGGCATACTGTTCTCCAGCATGGCTACGATCCACTGTCACTTGACCATTTACAAGGTCAAAGTTGATTGAAAGTCCCTTGCCTTCTTTATCAGCAAGTAAGACAATCTCGCTCTGGCTATTGGCTTCCAAGTTGAGTTCAAGTTCGTAAGTGTTCTTGGTTTGGGCACGGTTTGAGAAAGGTTCTTCAGAAGCACAAAGGTCCTTGATAGCTGCGACTGGGTATTGGTAGAGTTTGCCGTCTTTGATAGTGAGTTCCTTGACCAAAGAGAAGGTTCCTTGGTGGTCAAAACGGTCAGATGGATATGAAACATCAGGCAAGCCAAGCCAGCTAACAGCTAGAGCACGTCCATCAGGAGCGTTGAAGGCTTGAGTTGCATAGGCTTCGAAACCATAGTCCATGTTTTGAAGTTGAGACACATCTACCATTTTGGCATTTTCAGGGTCAAAGGAAGCCCCAATCTTATACATATTTGGAAAGATATTATCGTAGTCTAGAACGTTCTTATCCAATCCTTGTGGGCAGTAGAGAAGGACAGGTTGTTCCCCTACAAAGACCAGATTTGGACATTCCATCATGTAGGCAGTACGGTCGTTAGCAAAGTCAAGGTTGCCAACGGCTTGCCAGTTTGTATAGTCATTATCGACAGCCTTGTAGAGACGGACGAAACCTTTTTTCTCCAAGTCCTGTCCACCAACGATAGCATAATATTGCCCCTTAAAGTTAAAAATTTGCGGATCACGGAAGTGGTCAGTTGAGTCTGCTGGCTGGTCGATCAAGGTCTTGTCAATCTTGGTAATCTTACCATCCTTATCCATCAAAGCTCCAATCTGGTAAGGGTGACGGATCCAGTTTTCATCGCGGACATTTCCTGTATAAAATAGGAATAACTGATCACCAAATTGCATGGCAGAACCAGAGTAGGCACCGTGGCTATCTAATGGAGTATCAGGTAAAACTTTGACACCAGTTTCTGTGAAGTGAACCAAGTCCTCACTTTCCAATTGCACCCAAGATTTTAAACCATGGGCTGCACCAAATGGAAAGTTCTGATAAAAAACAATCCACTTGCCATCAAAGTAGGAAAAGCCATTTGGATCGTTGAGAAGTCCTGTTTTTGGCTCAACATGGTAATGAGTATGCCATGGAGATTGTGCTATATTTTCTTTTATATGTTGAATTTCTTCTTGCGTCCAATCTTGATAAAGTCTGTAACGACGCTCAGTTGTCCATTCCATTCATTCATTCCTCCAAAAATCTTATCACTTTTAATAGTAACCGTTTTCGATAAAAAATGCAAGCCTTTTATGTTAAAAAAGAGGAAAAGCTGTCAAGCGTTTATCACAAATTAAAACCAGAAAATCAAACATCTATCTACAAAAAAATGAAAGAAAGTGAAGCAAAATCCTTTTAAACAAGATTCCAAACTTATTTTTTTAAGAAATGCCTGCTAAAACAGTCAAAAACAATCAATCTATGGCGTGCCCACTAAGTGGATAGAATATTTTTTCTGCAAAACGCTTGACATATTTCTAAAACATGATAAAATAATAGTCGTAGGGCGAATAAAATCGCTTTCAAACAATAACAAAATTTTATATAAGGAGATTTTTGCAAATGAACAATCAGGAAATTGCAAAAAAAGTCATCGATGCCTTGGGCGGACGTGAAAATGTCAACAGTGTAGCTCACTGTGCGACTCGTCTTCGTGTCATGGTCAAAGATGAAGGAAAAATCAATAAAGAAGTGATTGAGAACTTGGAAAAAGTTCAAGGTGCTTTCTTTAACTCAGGTCAATACCAAATCATCTTTGGTACAGGTACAGTTAACAAAATGTACGATGAAGTTGTTGCGCTTGGCTTGCCAACATCATCTAAAGCTGACATGAAAGCAGAAGCTGCTAAACAAGGGAACTGGTTCCAACGTGCTATCCGTACTTTCGGTGACGTTTTCGTTCCAATCATCCCAGTTATTGTAGCGACAGGTCTCTTCATGGGTGTGCGTGGTCTTTTCAACGCTCTTGAAATGCCACTTCCAGGTGACTTTGCAACTTACACACAAATCTTGACAGATACGGCCTTCATCATCTTGCCAGGTTTGGTTGTGTGGTCAACCTTCCGTGTATTTGGTGGAAATCCTGCCGTTGGTATCGTTCTTGGTATGATGCTTGTTTCTGGCTCACTTCCAAACGCTTGGGCAGTCGCTTCAGGTGGTGAAGTAACAGCTATGAACTTCTTTGGTTTCATCCCTGTTGTTGGTTTGCAAGGTTCTGTTCTTCCAGCCTTCATCATCGGGGTTGTCGGAGCTAAATTTGAAAAAGCTGTCCGCAAGGTTGTTCCAGATGTCATTGACCTTTTGGTAACGCCATTCGTGACACTTTTGGTCATGTCTATCCTTGGACTCTTTGTCATCGGACCAGTCTTCCACGTAGTTGAAAACTACATCCTTATCGCTACAAAAGCGATCCTCAGCATGCCATTTGGTCTTGGTGGTTTCTTGATTGGTGGGGTTCACCAATTGATCGTCGTGTCAGGTGTGCACCACATCTTCAACTTGCTTGAAGTTCAATTGCTTGCTGCTGACCATGCTAACCCATTCAACGCTATCATCACAGCTGCTATGACAGCTCAAGGTGCTGCGACTGTTGCGGTTGGTGTTAAAACTAAAAATCCAAAACTAAAAACACTTGCTTTCCCAGCTGCTCTTTCTGCCTTCCTAGGTATTACAGAGCCTGCTATCTTCGGGGTTAACTTGCGCTTCCGTAAACCATTCTTCCTTTCATTGATTGCTGGTGCAATCGGTGGTGGATTGGCTTCTATCCTTGGACTTGCTGGTACTGGTAATGGTATCACCATCATCCCTGGTACAATGCTTTATGTTGGTAACGGACAACTTGCCCAATACCTTCTCATGGTAGCTGTATCATTTGCCCTTGGTTTTGCTCTTACTTACATGTTTGGTTACGAGGACGAAGAAGAAGTTACTACTGAAGCGACGACAGAACGTTTGGTCCAAGAAGAAACAACTGGTAATATTCCAGCAGCTCTTCAAAATGAAACACTTGTAACTCCTATCGTCGGTGATGTTGTAGCTCTTGCTGATGTTAATGACCCAGTCTTCTCAAGTGGAGCTATGGGACAAGGTATCGCTGTGAAGCCAAGTCAAGGTGTGGTATATGCACCAGCTGATGCTGAAGTTTCAATCGCCTTTCCAACAGGACACGCTTTTGGTTTGAAAACAACTGATGGTGCTGAAGTCTTGATCCACGTTGGTATCGACACTGTAACAATGAACGGTGAAGGTTTTGAAGCAAAAGTTGCTCAAGGTGACAAGGTGAAAGCTGGCGATGTTCTTGGAACATTTGACTTAAACAAAATCGCTGCAGTTGGTCTTGATGATACAACAATGGTTATCGTTACAAACACAGCTGACTACGCTTCAGTAGCTCCAGTCGCAACAGGTTCAGTTGCGAAGGGGGATGCTGTGATCGAAGTGAAAATCTAATCAATCCTCTCTAATGTGAAAACGAACAAATGACATGTTTGTTCGTTTTTGCTTGAATGGTAAGATTTACAGAGGAAAATCTAAAAAATAGAGAAATTTAGACTTTCGAAATATGCTATAATAAAGAAAATAAAAACAAGAGGTTTATCATGACAAAATTATATGGAAGCTTGGAAGCGGGCGGTACAAAGTTTGTCTGTGCTGTCGGTGATGAAAACTTTAACGTTGTAGAAAAAACACAATTTCCAACAACAACTCCAATCGAAACAATCGATAAAACCATTGAGTTCTTCTCAAAATTCGACAACCTTGCTGGTCTTGCAGTTGGTTCATTTGGTCCGATTGATATTGATAAAAACTCAAAAACTTATGGCTTTATCACGACGACTCCAAAACCAAACTGGGCAAATGTGGACTTGCTTGGTGCCCTTCGTCGCGCCCTCAACGTGCCAATGTACTTCACAACCGACGTAAACAGCTCTGCCTATGGTGAAGTGGTTGCCCGTAACAATGCGGGTGGTCGTATCGAAAACTTGGTTTACTACACAATCGGTACAGGTATCGGTGCAGGTGTTATCCAACGTGGTGAGTTTATCGGTGGTGTGGGTCACCCTGAAATGGGTCATTATTATGTTGCTAGACACCCAATGGATATTGAAAAAGAGTTTAAGGGTGTTTGTCCTTTCCATAAGGGATGTCTGGAAGGCTATGCAGCTGGTCCAAGTTTGGAAGCTCGTACAGGTGTTCGTGGGGAAAACATTGAACTCAACAACCCTGTTTGGGATGTTCAAGCCTACTATATCGCTCAAGCTGCGGTTAATGCGACAGTGACTTTCCGCCCAGACGTGATTGTCTTTGGTGGAGGGGTCATGGCTCAACAACACATGCTGGACCGTGTCCGTGAGAAATTTACATCTCTTCTCAATGGCTACCTACCAGTACCTGATGTGCGTGATTACATCGTGACGCCAGCAGTCGCAGGAAATGGTTCTGCTACTCTTGGAAACTTTGTCCTTGCAAAAGAAGTTTCAAAATAAAGCACAAAATCCGCTTGGGAAACCAAACGGATTTTGTGGTTGCAAATAATATTTTTGAGCCTTTCCTTAAGTGATTACGGACGGTAGCGACTTTCTTCGAAATTCCATACCTAAACTTTGAGCCTAATGTCTCAAAGTTTCCGAATACCTGAAACCATTAGATTTCAGGTGTTTCTATCACGGCGGAAAGGCTAGGTAAGTCCTCGCCTTACTATCGAAAAATATGCATGATTTCCATACCAAAGTATATTTAGTATTAAGCTATAGTTAATCTACGCTTTAAAAATCCACTTGGGAAACCAAACGGATTTTTTACGTGTCAAAGCATTTGCCAGAAAAAGTCAATAATATAGGTCAGACCGTAGGTATAAACCACGAGAGTAAAGGGTTTGGTCAGAATGATGATGGTCATATAGCGCTTGAAACTCATCTTGGTCAGGGCAGCCAGCATACAGAGAAAGTCAGCTGGACTAATGGGCCAAATCATCATAAAGATAAAGAAACGGTCAAAACGATTGCCCTTGTCCAACCAGCCGATGTACTTGTCATAGGTGCGCTTGCTGACGACAGACTGGACAAAGGCAGCCCCATAGAGGCGCACCAGATAAAAGATAATGGCACAGCCAATCACGATACCGATATAGTTGTAGATTGTCCCGATGATGTGACCGTAGATAAAGACCCCAGCTACCGAGGTCAAGGCCCCAGGAATGATAGGGACGACCGTTTGTAAAATCTGTAAAAAGATAAAGAGGGGTGGCCCCCAGATGCCTGCCTGCTGGATAAAGGCAGAGAGGGTTTCCTTAGACTGTAAAATCCCAGCCTGATAAGCCCAAATACAGAAAATCAAACTCCCAACCCCACCGACAATCGATGAGATATTGATAACTTGCTGCAGAAGGGGAGAAACAGCTTTCATTTGTTTATCCTGTGACATGTAAACTCCTCATAGATAGTATATTTCTACTATACCATATTTTGGAGGAGAAAGGGGGAATGAGTGTTTTTGATGAGGAATGGATAGTGAATAGTCCTTCGAGACTTAGAATAGGTCCGTTCCCTAAAGTTTACATGTATTCTAGGTTTAGAATAATCGCAATTACATAAATTTAAAAGCATTCTAAGTTTCGAATAGCTTATCTGAGATAATTTTGATGCATTCGAGCTTTCGAATAGTCATATTCCCTAAAGTTTAGATGTATTCTGAAGCTAGAAAAGCTAAAATCTAAAAATAATAAGGGTCTCTATCTGATGGATGTAATTTATGTCTAGTATGAATCCTTTGAATCGTTAGTTAATTTTAATATGAATCAGTTCTGAAATAATTACTAAATATAGTTAGATGGTGAATGAATTATTGCTAAATTTCGAGTTCAAGTTAGCCATCCAGAAGTCTTCTCTAGGCGACTTGTAGTTCAAGCATTTTTTAGGATAGTTGTTAATCCATTTTTCGATGAATGCGATTTCTTTGGGAGTCGTTTTCTTAGTTCCCTTAGGCTTAGGTAACCATCTACGAATAAGCCTGTTGTGATTCTCATTAGTTCCCCTTTCCCAAGAGGTATAGGGATGTGCATAGTAGATATGTTCCTTAGAAAACATATCGGACAGGCGGTTGAATTCCGTTCCGTCCATTAGTAGATAAAGGATTACTCCTTCTTGAAATGACAGATGAACTTGTTTCTTATAAAAAATGTTGTCAAGAAATTATTCGCTTTTTTCCAGAAGTTTTAGAGGAAGAGAACTTTATGGGGAAAAAGGAGTTACTCAAATAACAATTCAGGATCAAAAATAGACAGTTGAGGAGCAGAGTGGATAAATTAAGTTTGCTACTGTATAATGGATTTATCACTAAAAACGCTCCATGCCATATTTTACATAGCATTAGTCTTCTAAAAATGGACAGAAATCATTGTAAAGGCTATCAAAAAAGAGTATAATGAGTGAAAGAAATTTCGGAGGTTAAAGATGCTAGAAGTAAGAAGTCTAGAGAAAAGTTTTGGATCCAAGCAAGTTTTGTTTGGTATTGACTTTCAAGCGCGACCAGGTCGTATTTTGGGACTAGTCGGAAAAAATGGTGCTGGGAAGACAACGATTTTCCACAGTATTTTGAAGTTTTTAGAATATCAAGGAGAAATTAGTCTTGATAATCAGGATATTCGTCAGGAGACCTACACTCGGATTGGCTATCTGCCTGAAGAACGCAGTCTCATGCCTAAATTGACAGTTCTTGAACAAGTTCGCTATTTGGCGACTCTAAAAGGTATGGATGCCAAGGAGGTCAAGGAAAAACTCCCTCAATGGATGAAGAAGTTGGAAGTGAAAGGGAAGCTGACTGATAAAATCAAGAGTCTGTCAAAAGGAAATCAGCAGAAGATTCAGCTTATTATTACTCTGATTCATGAACCAGACTTGATTATCTTGGATGAGCCTTTCAGTGGCTTGGATCCAGTCAATACTGAATTGCTCAAGCAAGTCATCTTTCAGGAAAAAGAACGTGGGGCAACCATTATCTTTTCTGACCATGTTATGACCAACGTCGAGGAACTTTGTGACGATATTCTCATGATCCGAGATGGCCGTGTGGTCTTGCATGGACCAGTTCAGGATGTCCGCAATCAATACGGGAAAACGCGTCTCTTTGTTGCAAGTGAACGAAGCAAGGAAGAACTGGAAAAACTTCCTCATGTTAAACAGGTGAGCTTGACCAAACAAGGCAGTTGGAAATTGATTTTGGAGGATGAGAGCGCTGGAAGGGAACTCTTCCCAATCTTGACTCAGGGGCAATATATCGCAACCTTTGACCAACAAGCGCCGACAATCGATGAAATCTTTAAACTAGAATCAGGGGTGGAAGTATGAGAAATATGTGGGTTGTAATCAAGGAAACCTATCTTCGACATGTCAAATCGTGGAGTTTCTTCTTTATGGTGATTTCGCCGTTCCTCTTTTTAGGAATCTTTGTAGGAATTGGGCATCTTCAAGGCTCTTCAATGGCTAAAAATAATAAAGTGGCAGTAGTGACAACAGTGCCATCTGTGGCAGAAGGACTGAAGAATGTAAATGGTATTAACTTTGACTATAAAGACGAAGCAAGTGCCAAAGAAGCGATTAAAGATGAAAAATTAAAAGGCTATTTGACTATTGATCAAGAAGATAGTGTTCTAAAGGCAGTTTATCATGGCGAAACATCGCTTGAAAATGGAATTAAATTTGCAGTTACAGGTACACTCAATGAGCTGCAAAATCAGCTTAATCGTTCAACGGCCTCCTTGTCTCAAGAGCAGGAAAAACGCTTAGCGCAGACAGTTCAATTCACAGAAAAGATTGATGAAGCCAAGGAAAATAAAAAGTTTATTCAAACAATTGCAGCAGGCGCCTTAGGATTCTTTCTTTATATGATTCTGATTACCTATGCGGGTGTGACGGCTCAGGAAGTTGCCAGTGAAAAAGGCACCAAAATTATGGAAGTCGTTTTTTCTAGCATAAGGGCAAGTCACTATTTCTATGCGCGGATGATGGCTCTATTTCTAGTGATTTTAACGCATATTGGGATTTATGTTGTAGGTGGTATCGCTGCCATTCTGTTATTTAAAGATTTGCCATTCTTGGCTCAGTCTGGTGTTTTAGATCACTTGGGAGATGCTTTCTCACTGAATACCTTGCTCTTTATTTTGGTTAGTCTCTTTATGTACGTCGTCTTGGCGGCCTTTCTAGGTTCTATGGTTTCTCGTCCGGAGGACGCAGGAAAAGCCTTGTCGCCTTTGATGATTTTGATTATGGGTGGTTTTTTTGGAGTGACAGCTCTGGGTGCAGCTGGTGACAATCTCATCTTGAAGATTGGTTCTTATATTCCCTTTATTTCGACCTTCTTCATGCCATTTAGAACCATTAATGGCTATGCAGGGGGAGCAGAAGCATGGATTTCGCTAGCTATTACAGTGATTTTTGCGGTGGTAGCAACAGGATTTATCGGACGCATGTATGCTAGTCTCGTTCTGCAAACAGATGATTTAGGAATCTGGAAAACCTTTAAACGTGCCTTAGCTTATAAATAGAAGAGCCTCGCGAAAGCGAGGTTTTTTAGAGATGAAAAGAGTGGAATCACGAACCTAATTACTTACACATTATGTAAATAGGTTACTTGAAAACTTGATTGTATAGTGAACTGAATCTGGAATAGGATAATATTGCTTCTAAAACATTCTTATAAATTGATTTGAATTCCAAAATCCCATCGTTTTCCGTTCTTATTTCATTTTGCGATATAGTGAAAGGAAATAAGTCAGCTCACAAAAAACGCATACTACCAGGATTTTTCAAGACCTGATAGTATGCGTTTTTTGATTGTGAAGACTTTTCATCCAGCCTCTTTATGTGATAAAGTATCTTTAATATTCAATGGAAATCAGACTGGGAAGTTAGCGGAAGGATCTTCGAAACTATGTTTTGAGGTTTAGGAACTGACCAAGTCAGTAACATATACACACTAAGGACAAGCTGACGTGGTTTGAAGAGTATAAAAATCTGTTTCGTAAGCATCTAATAATAGGGTATTTTGATAGTGTAATCATTTGGATAAGCATTATAGTATAGTGATATGAAGTGATATGAAATCAACTAAACTAAATAAGAAATATAGATTATCAAAACTCTTTTAAAAGATTGCATTAAATCTAAATAACATAGACGTCTTCAGCGTGTGCTGTCTCATCTTATGCGAAAATCTTATAAGGAGAGTATAGAAAATCTCGATTGTAATCAACTAACTGATTGGAGAAATGTATAAATATGAGAAGTTAGACCCCCATATCACTACCATAATGAGATTGCTCGAATTCCTTGCTTTTTATACTCAATGAAAATCAAAGAGAAAACTAGGAAACTAGCCGCAGGTTGCTCAAAACAGTGTTTTGAGGTTGTGGATAGAACTGACGAAGTCAGTAACCATACCTACGGCGAGGCGACGTTGACGCGGTTTGAAGAGATTTTCGAAGAGTATTAACTCAATATCAAACTGGCTACGATAGGGCTGACAAAGACATAGAGAATACCAGTGACACCGATAGCCAAACCACCCATAGCTCCTGCTACAGAGCCGTATCGGAAGGCTGTCCCTGTTCCGACTGCATGGCCTGTTCCTCCAAGGGAAAGACCAACAGCTACTGGATCGTCAATTTTCAACCACTTCAAAAGGGTTGGTCCGATGACACTGGTTAAAATCCCAGTCGCCACTACAACCACCAAGGTCACGGTCGTCAGACCTTGCAATTTTTCTGTAATTCCTACTGCCATGGCGGTTGTTACTGACTTAGGAAAGAGAGAAATGGCTAGGAAAAAGTCCATTCCAAATATTTTTGCCACAAGGGCTGTGAAAGAGGTATTGACCACTACTGCTAACAGACTACCAAAGAGAATACTCCGAGCATGGTGCTTCATCAGGTGAAAACTCTTATAAAGCGGAATCCCTAGAGCCACTGTAGACGGAACAATCAAGTTGTTCAGATAAACCCCACCTTGGTAGTAATCTTGGTAAGAAATACCTGTCACCTTAAGAAAAATAATGATAAAAATAGCCGACAAAAGCAGGGGAGTTGTCAATGGATGGGGAAAACGTCTGTAAATCAGCATTCCCACTAGATAAGCTAGGATAGATAGGGCAAGCCCGAACAGGGGATTGGAAACAAATTCACTCATTTGGCATCTCCTTTCTCATAATCTCCCTCAAATCGTCTCTTGATAAACTGAACCACCAAGGCAATAAGGATAATATTGATGACTGCTGCAAAAAAGACAATCAAAACAATGGGCAAAAGATAGGGAGCAATCACATCAAACTTCTCCATGATTCCCACTGCTGGCGGTAAAAAGAGAATGGTCATATTGGCCAGCAAGAAATTCCCAACCATGTTGACATGTCTGGTTCTCAGCCACTTGAACTGCAGGGCTAGAAAGAGAATAATCAAACCGATAATACTGCCTGGTATGGGCAAATGAAAGAAACTAGAGATCCCCTCTCCGATTAGAGAAATCACAAAGAGAATCATTAATTGAACATATAATTTCATCCTAAACTCCACGAAATAGACTTCTTGAATACCAGTTTACTCTTTTTTCAGAAAATTTCAAGGAAATGCACAAGGGATAATGAAAATTAAAGAACAAACTAGAAAGTCAGCTGCATGTTGCTCAAAGCAAAGTGTTGGGTTTGTAGGTCAAACTGACATAGTTTGAAGCGATTTTCGAAGAATACTACTTTTCTTTGCTTAAGTGAATGACTTGGTCATAGTGCTTTAAGTCCTCTTCTGTGTAGTGGTGAATGACTTCAATGACTGTTTGAGGTAGGGAGAAGAGCAAGTCGCTAATTTTTCTGCTATTTTCCGAGTCAAGATTGGCCTTGATTTCATCTGCTAAGATGAGTTGGCTATCATGGTAGAGGGCGCGGGCGATTTCAAGGCGTTGTTTCTCGCCACCAGATAGACTGTCATTGCTAAGTGTTCGATTTTTCAAATGTTCTAATCCTGTTTTTTTGAGGATGTGATTTAAAGTCTCTTTATTTTTATTCAATCCCAGAAGGATATTGTCTTCCAGAGATAGCGTGTCAAAGTAATGGCTATCTTGGAGGATATAGGAACTAAAGCTTGTGATTTCTTTACGTGACAGGTTTTGACCAGCAAAGCTAATCTGTCCACTTGTTGGTGTCTCTTCTCCATGAATGATATTGAGCAGGGTTGTTTTACCAGAGCCACTTTCCCCGATAATGGCAATTTTTTCTCCTTGCTTGATATGCATGGAAATCGGAGACAGGAGGATATTTCCATCTTTTTCAAGGCAGATGTTGTCAAGTTGGATGGGGAAAATATTTTCTATGCTTCTAGGCGAGATGAAGTTAGACTGGCCCAAAAGTTTTTGGTATTTGTTGAGAAGAGTTCGAGTCGCTTTTCGGGTGTTGGTAAAGTAGGCCAACTCTTGGAATTGATAGCCAATATTATGGGAAACCAGATAGATGGCCACAAAACTCGCCGCATCTAAATAATTATAGTAGGTCATAAAGCCACCGATGACGATAGGTGTGACAGAACAAAAGGCATCGATGCCATTGATCAAGAGACTGTTTAAAGTGCGTTGCTTTTCATAGTTGATTTCGGCATCTAGACTGGTTTGTAATTGCTTTTGATAGCGAGCAAAAAAGTAGTCTTGCCCATGATAATGGCGAATTTGTTGGCTACCGCCAATAAAATTTGTCAAGCTTGCTAAGTAGCTCTGGTTAACAGTGGACCGCTTTTCAGAAAGTGAATCCAAACGCTTTGATCCGATCGCACTGCAGAGTACAGGAAAGGAGTAGAAGAGGATGAAAATCAAGCCCAAGTAAAAATTGGTCCATAGGGCATAGAGAATGGACACAGTTGTGAAGCCAAGAGAAGAAATGATGATAACCGTTGGCTCAATATAGCTTTCTTCTAGTTGCTTGACGTCGTTTTCTAGGTTGGACAAAATATCCTTTTCATCAATCTCATAACTGTTTAAAAATCGCTTGAAAATAGCACTCTTGATTCCATATTTGAAATCAGTAATCAAACGAGCGTAGTAATAGCGTTTCCCAGCTAAACCCAGTAAGAGGATGAGATTACCAAGGATTCCTAAAATCAAAACTTTCCAAAGAAGGCCTAGTTCTTGATTGGTAAAACTAGCAACAATATTTTGAACAAGGGCTGGTGTGATAATTGCTTCCAGCCAAGTAATGGCAATAGAAAAGAAGTAAAGTAAGAGGTGTTTCTTAGTAACAAATCTTCTCAGCATAAAGACTTAACCTCCTTATCAATATACATGTAATCAGTTTTAAAGTCATTATACTCCTTTTTGTTAAATACTTCATATAAAAATGTAAGTCCTGAGAACGAAAAAAGTCTAGCGAGTTATTGTCGCTAGACTTTAAAACTATTGCAAATTAACCTTGTTTCTCAAGATATAGTAGGTTCCGAGGTAAAAGATAGCTATGAAAATGAGTTCTTCAACAATACTTATACTTGCTCCCATATAGAAATGGTCATTGAGTCCTACAAGTGAATTGACATAGAAATTAGAACTAAGATTGAAGGAAAGTTCAATAAATCCAATGACGATTTGGATACCAATGTAGGCTGCAACAGCGAGTGCTGTACGGTATTCATTGAAAAGCTGTCCAATGGAAATAGCCAAGTAGATGCAGAGTATACTGGAAATGGTATTTAGTAGGAAGGATATACCTGTAAGAAAGATCTGAGGGAGATGTGTTTCTACAAATGTAATCACATAAGAAAGAGGGATCCATTCTGAAGCCGTTATGGTCACAATAATAACAGCACTTAGAGCTAGGACAGCAGTGCTAATCAACGACCAGATAAAGGCACCGATTAGTTTGGTTGTGATGATATGGTGTTCAGAAACTGGCAAGGTCAAAGTCAGATAGCCTTGTCGGTCATAGACACTGCCTTTAAAGCGTTTAATGATTAAGAAAAGAGTTGAAATCCCAAGTGTAATCATCAAGCCACCAAAGACGAGGGCTAGAAAAAGTAGCATAGTAGGTTGACTTTCTTTGACAGGCAGATTGTTATAGGTCTGTGCTTGTATCCCGATAAGGGCAGAAAGGACTAGCACGGCTGCGTAGAGGGCTAAATACCACTTGTTAACATTTTTAAATTCGTAGCGAACTAAATTCCAAAACATAAATAATCTCCTTTGCTTAGGCCTTAAATTCCTGACGGAAGAGTTGGTCAATGGATTCACCCGACTCATAGCGAATATCGTCTACATTGCCTTGACGAACGACTTTTCCGTCTTTGAGGAAGACAATTTCATCCAAGATTGGCTCGATATCTGAAATCAAGTGGGTAGAAATCAAAACGGTAGAAGTTGGTGAGTAGTTGTTGATGATGGTATTGAGGATATAATCACGGGCTGCTGGGTCCACCCCACCAATGGGTTCGTCCAGAACATAGAGGCGAGCATCACGGCTCATAACCAAAATCAGTTGTACCTTTTCCTTGTTTCCTTTTGATAGTTTCTTGAGACGACTATTTTCATCAATGCCTAGGTCTGCAAGCAGATGATGGGCGCGTTCAAGATTAAAATCTTTATAGAAGGTCTTGAAGTAGGTTAGGGCTTCTTTGACCTTCATTTGCTCATTGAGATAGGTTGTATCTGGCAAATAAGCTACGATGGCCTTGGTTGCTGGACTTGGGTCCATGTCGTTGATAAGGACGCGTCCTTGATCTGGTTGCAAGAGGGCATTGATTAGTTTAATCAGGGTTGTTTTTCCTGAGCCGTTTGGGCCAAGGAGACCAACAATTTTTCCAGCTGGGATCTCAAGGGAAACATTTTCAAGGGCTGGTGTTGCTCCATAAGATTTGGATACATTTTCAAATGCTAATAATGACATAGGCTTAAACTCCTTTAATATAATCGCCGACTACGCCTGGTAGTTCTTCTTTTTCATAGCCAAAATGGGTCATGGAGGAAACGAAGTGTTCCAATTCTTCTTCCGATAATTGTTTGCGCGATTGGGCGATTAGCTCCTTATCCTCAGTTACGAATCGTCCAGTTGTGCGCTTGCTGTAGACAAATCCTTCTCGTTCGAGGTCTGACAAGGCTCTTTGGATGGTGTTTGGATTGACCCCTGCCTCGCTAGCTAGCTCTCTCACGGTCGGAAGTTGTTGATTGGGTTCCAGTGTATGGGAAACAATCTGAAGCTTGATTTTCTCCATAATCTGTAAATAGATGGGTTTTTTGTTGTCAAATGTCCAGGACATCTTGGTCTCCTTTCTTTTTATCTATTTGTCTTAATTAAATAATACAACAAAACAAAAAACTTGTCAAGCAAAAAGAAGAATTGTTTTGGGAATCGTTTAAAAAATGGTATAATGAAAA
The DNA here is from genome assembly GCF_946901205.1 of Streptococcus sp. Marseille-Q5619. Taxonomy (NCBI): domain Bacteria; kingdom Bacillati; phylum Bacillota; class Bacilli; order Lactobacillales; family Streptococcaceae; genus Streptococcus; species Streptococcus sp. Marseille-Q5619. The sequence goes on along the minus strand of NZ_CAMPPO010000004.1, from coordinate 247,571 downwards.
GAAAACGATAAGGAGGGAAAGGATGCGTTGTCCAAAATGTGGGGCTACCAAGTCAAGTGTTATCGATAGTCGCCAAGCAGAAGAAGGGAACACTATTCGTAGAAGACGTGAGTGCGATGAATGCCAGCACCGTTTTACAACCTACGAACGAGTAGAAGAAAGAACCTTAGTGGTTGTTAAAAAAGATGGCACACGGGAACAATTCTCCAGAGATAAAATCTTTAATGGGATTATCCGCTCAGCCCAGAAACGTCCTGTGTCAAGTGATGAAATCAACATGGTAGTCAATCGTATCGAACAGAAACTCCGTGGTCGAAATGAAAACGAAATTCAAAGTGAGGACATTGGTTCACTCGTCATGGAGGAGTTGGCTGAATTGGATGAGATTACCTATGTACGTTTTGCCAGTGTCTATCGTAGTTTTAAGGATGTCAGTGAGTTAGAGAGCTTACTCCAACAAATCACCCAGTCCTCTAAAAAGAAAAAGGAAAGATAAATGAAGCCAATTGACCGTTTTTCTTATCTAAAGAATAATCGGGTGTCGCAAGATACCTCATCTCTGGTACAGTGCTACCTCCCGATTATCGGTCAGGAGGCACTGAGCCTTTATCTTTATACAATCAGTTTTTGGGATAATGGCAGAAAGGAATACCTCTTTTCAAGTATTCTCAACCATCTCAATTTTGGAATGGATAGATTGATAAAAGCCCTGAAAATCCTATCTGCTTTCAATCTCTTGACCCTCTATCAAAAGGGGGAAGTTTATCAGCTAGCCCTCCATGCTCCTCTTTCGAGTCAGGATTTTTTGGAACACCCTGTTTATCGTAGACTCTTGGAAAAAAAGATTGGCGATGCAGCTGTGGAGGATTTGAAAGTTGAGAGTGCTGAGGGAGAAGAAATACCTATCTCGCTCAATCAAGTCTTTCCAGATTTGGAAGAACTGGGAAGTCAAGAAGACCTTAGTCTCAAGAAGAAAGTGGCCAACGATTTTGACTTGGACCATTTTCGTCAGCTTATGGCTAGAGATGGCCTTCGCTTTGCGGATGAGCAGTCCGATGTCTTAAACCTCTTTGCCATTGCCGAGGAGAAGAAATGGACTTGGTTTGAGACCTATCAATTGGCTAAGTCAACAGCTGTTTCCCAGGTCATTTCAACCAAACGCATGCGGGAAAAAATCGCTCAAAAACCGATTTCTTCTGATTTTAGTCCTAAGGAAGCAACCATTATCAAGGAAGCAAAAAGTAAAACTGCCCTGCAGTTCTTGGCAGAAATCAAGCAAACACGTAAGGGAACCATTACCCAAACAGAAAGAGAACTCTTGCAACAGATGGCTGGCTTGGGCTTGCTGGACGAAGTCATCAATATCATTCTCTTATTGACCTTTAATAAGGTGGATTCAGCAAACATCAATGAGAAATATGCCATGAAAGTGGCCAATGACTATGCCTATCAAAAGATACATTCGGCAGAAGAGGCAGTCTTGCGCATCCGTGAGAGAGGGCAGAAGAATCAGGCTCAAAAGGCTAGTAAACCGAGTCCTACCAAGTCCAATGTACCCAAGTGGAGCAATCCAGATTATAAGAATGAAACCAGCGAGGAAACTCGTCTGGAACTAGAACGTAAGAAACAAGAACTATTAGCTCGATTAGAAAAAGGAGGAGATTAGATGGAAAGTGTCGGAGACGTACTCAAACGTCAACCTAGCCGTTTTCATTATCAAGATTTGGTTCAGAAAATCATGAAGGACCCTGATGTTGCGGCCTTTATCCAGCAAGAATCCTTGACTCCAGAGGAATTGAAACGCAGTATCTCCAAGTTTAATCAGTACATCACCGAGCGTGATAAGTTTCTTCGTGGTGATACGGATTATATTGCCAAAGGCTACAAGCCTATACTAGTCATGAATCATGGCTATGCGGACGTTTCTTATGAAGAAACTCCTGAACTAATTGCGGCGGAAAAAGAAGCGGCTATTAAGAACCGTCTCAAGTTAATCAATCTGCCAGCCAGTCTCAGGAAAGCTAGTTTGGCTCAAGTAGACTTGGATGATTTGGGGCGCTTACCAGTTTTTGAAAAGTTATTAGCATTCGTGGAGCAATATCCAGCTATTCGAAAAGGTCTTTACTTGTATGGAGACTTTGGTGTGGGTAAAAGTTTCATGGTGGCTGCCTTAGCTCATGATTTATCAGAAAAACGTGGTGTTTCCTCCACTCTTCTCCACTATCCTAGCTTTGTCATTGATGTCAAAAATGCTATTAGTGATGGTAATGTCAAGACCTTGGTAGATGAGATTAAACTGTCTGAAGTCCTGATTTTAGATGATATTGGTGCCGAGCAATCAACAGCTTGGGTGCGTGACGAAATCCTGCAGGTCATTCTCCAATATCGGATGCAGGAAAATTTACCGACCTTTTTCACATCCAACTTCAACTTTGAAGATTTGGAGAAGCATTTTGCTAAAGGGAAGAATGGAAATGACGAAACCTGGGAAGCCAGACGGGTCATGGAACGCATCCGTTATTTGGCTGAGGAGACTCGTTTAGAAGGAGTAAACCGTCGATGACAGAAACGATTAAACTGATGAAAGCTCATAAGTCTGTTCGAAGATTTAAGGAGCAAATCCTTCCTCAGGAAGACTTGACTGAAATCCTGACAGCGGCCCAAATGGCCTCGTCTTGGAAGAATTTCCAATCCTACTCTGTGATTGTGGTACGAAGTCAAGAGAAGAAAGATGCCTTGTATGAATTGGTACCTCAAGAAGCCATTCGTCAGTCAGCTGTTTTCCTCCTCTTTGTCGGAGACTTGAACCGAGCAGAAAAGGGAGCCCAACTTCATACTGATACCTTCCAACCTCAAGGTGTAGAAAGTCTCTTGATTAGTTCGGTCGATGCAGCTCTTGCTGGTCAAAATGCCCTGCTGGCAGCTGAAAGCTTGGGCTATGGTGGTGTCATTATTGGCTTGGTGCGTTACAAGTCAGAAGAAGTTGCAGAACTTTTTAACCTGCCTGACTACACCTATCCTGTCTTTGGGATGGCACTAGGTGTGCCAAATCAACATCATGATGTGAAGCCAAGACTACCACTGGAGAATGTTGTCTTTGAGGAAGAATATCAGGAACAAACAGTTGATGTGATTGAGGCTTATGACCGTGTACAGGCTGACTATGCTGGGGCGCGTGCGACCACAAGCTGGAGTCAGCGCCTAGCAGAACAGTTTGGTCAAGCTGAACCAAGCTCAACTAGAAAAAATCTTGAACAGAAGAAGTTATTGTAGAAAGTGAGAAATTATGGCCCTACCAACTATTGCCATTGTAGGACGTCCCAATGTTGGGAAATCAACCCTATTTAATCGGATCGCTGGTGAGCGAATCTCCATTGTAGAAGATGTCGAAGGAGTGACACGTGACCGTATCTATGCAACGGGTGAGTGGCTCAATCGTTCCTTTAGCATGATTGATACAGGAGGAATCGATGATGTCGATGCTCCTTTCATGGAACAAATCAAGCACCAGGCAGAAATTGCCATGGAAGAAGCAGATGTTATCGTCTTTGTCGTGTCTGGTAAGGAAGGAATTACTGATGCAGATGAATACGTAGCCCGTAAGCTTTATAAGACCCACAAACCAGTTATCCTCGCAGTCAACAAGGTGGACAACCCTGAGATGCGAAATGATATCTATGATTTCTATGCTCTCGGTTTGGGTGAACCACTGCCTATCTCATCTGTCCATGGTATCGGTACAGGAGATGTGCTAGATGCCATCGTAGAAAATCTTCCAAATGAATATGAGGAAGAAAACCCGGATGTCATTAAGTTTAGCTTGATTGGTCGTCCCAACGTTGGAAAATCAAGCTTGATTAACGCTATCTTGGGAGAAGACCGTGTCATTGCCAGTCCAGTTGCTGGAACAACACGTGACGCCATTGATACCCACTTTACAGATACAGATGGTCAAGAGTTTACCATGATTGATACGGCAGGTATGCGTAAGTCTGGTAAGGTTTATGAAAATACTGAGAAATACTCTGTTATGCGTGCCATGCGTGCTATTGACCGTTCAGATGTGGTCTTAATGGTCATCAATGCGGAAGAAGGCATTCGTGAATACGACAAGCGTATCGCAGGATTTGCCCATGAAGCTGGTAAAGGAATGATTATCGTGGTCAACAAGTGGGATACACTTGAAAAAGACAACCACACTATGAAAAACTGGGAAGAAGATATCCGTGAGCAGTTCCAATACCTGCCTTACGCACCGATTATCTTTGTATCAGCCTTGACTAAGCAACGTCTCCACAAACTTCCTGAGATGATCAAGCAAATCAGTGAAAGTCAAAACACACGTATCCCATCAGCTGTATTGAACGATGTGATTATGGATGCTATTGCCATCAACCCAACACCGACAGACAAAGGGAAACGTCTCAAGATTTTTTATGCGACCCAAGTGGCAACCAAACCACCAACCTTTGTTATCTTTGTCAACGAAGAAGAACTCATGCACTTTTCTTACCTACGTTTTTTGGAAAATCAAATCCGCAAGGCCTTTGTCTTTGAGGGAACTCCAATCCATCTCATCGCAAGAAAGCGTAAATAAAAAAGTAGAATCTGGAATGACATTTCCAGATTTTTTTGATATAATAAAATAATAGAAAACGCTATCAAAAAGGAGGTGTCGATGAAACATTTGTTTAAATTTATAATCTTATTTCCCTGGTTTTACTTTTTTAGCTGGATTGAAAAGGATAATAGAGAAAGTAAATTTTTCCCAATTTTTTACTATTTTTACTGGTTTTACATCCCTCTCTATGCTCTTTTTAGCCTTGCTTGGACAGTTATTTCAGTTCTGTTTTTCAATATCGTCTTGAGAAATTTGACAGATATCAAGTTATGGGGCATTTGGTTTCTTTTTATTCTGCTAGCTATTGGTCTGAATAGGTTAACTTATTCCTGTTTCAAAAAAATGCTTCGCTTGAGACAGGAGCTAGGGAAGTCTAAAGGCGTGAATAAAGAAAGGGGGAGGAACTAAAAAATGACTGTATCTATGATTTATTTACGGAGCTATAGATACAGTCATTTTTATTTTAATCATGAAACTTGAGAGAAGTATTCGTCTTATATCGTAGATTGAATCTGGAATAATACAATACAACTTATAAAACATTGGTATAAAATGCTTTAGATCCCCTGATTGATTCGTTCACATTCTATTCCAATCTACTACAATAAAACGATAAGAATTATTATAAATTATAGGTTTGAAAAATCATTAATTTCTTTTTCGAGTATTTTAACTAATGACTCTTCTTTGGTTAGTCGTAATAAGGTTATTCCTTTATCAATCAAATCGGAATTATGTTGTAGTATTCCCAAGCGTACTTGAGAAAATCCAAGAATATCGTATATTTTTAATTCTTCTGCTAATACCAAAAGTTGTAGGGTGATTGTTTCACATTCTTTGAATAAATGATGTTGAAAATATACAGTGGAGAGATTGGCTAAAAAAGATGATAAAAATACTTTTGTTTCTCGGAAGTATTTATATTTCTCGATGGTTTTCATAATTCTATCAATAAGAAGGGGAAGATTTTCAGAAGGAAAGAAAAAGAGAATGGTTCCAAGCAATTTCAAATCACTAATGTACCATGTATCCATAGGTTCAAGATAGTCCCAAATTTCTTCAGACAAATCTTTCAAGACGTGGTTGTTTTTGAATCCTTTAGTTCGTAACTCTGTGACAATTTTTGTATGACGATAGATATTTTGAATAGGAACATCGTGATGTGTCTTAAGATATTTTTGACATTTATCAGTAAGTTCAACCATTTTTCTAGTATCCTGAAGAATAGATGGATTTTGGCTCTCTACAATAATATCTCGTCTTTCACTAGGGTGGTATTCGTTGCATATATACTTGAATTCTGCTAAGCTCATATCAATTTGTTCAAGAAGAAATACCATGTTTTCAAAACTGGGAATAACTTTACCATGTTCAATATTTGTTAGAGTTGTTCGATGTATGACTTGTCCACATACATCTTGTTGGGTCAATCCTTTTGACTTTCGAATTTCTTTAAAAATTTGTCCATAATCCCATCTCATATTGTTCCTCCTAGGTAAATGTGAATATTTTCTACATTTATAAAAAACGTAGAAAAAGGTGGTATTATTATATCAAAAAGGAGGGAAAAAGTCATGGGCTTTAAAAAATATTTGAAGAATTTACCGAAAAACTCTGGATTTATTATATCTTTGATTTGGAGTTGGATTCAACTTATCTGGTTTGAAACGTGGTTTTGGGGATAAAGAAATTAGAGTCCATACATAATTAAGTAAAGGAGGAATTTGTATGATATACCATCGTTTAGAATAAGTCTATATTTAAAATAGAAGTTATAAGGAATCTTCTTGAATAAAAAATGAAAGGAAACAGAAAAAATGAAAACTAAAAAATTATTGAAAATGGTTATTCCTGTTTTAATGATAAGTGCTGTTGGAACTACTTTCGTAGAAGCAAATCAGATAGGTGCTTTTAGTAATTTTGTTATTACTACCAGTTATAAGAGAACAGGTTATTTGACCAAAGAAAATGAAGGTGCGGAATATATCATGAACTTAAATCCTTGTAGAAATTTACATCCCATGACTGTTAAGCATCGTATAGTAAATTCTAATGGAGAAGCTCGTAGTGGAGAATCGTTAACAACCTGTGGTACTCGTTCAACTCATGGTAATTGGGCAACGGTTGGCTATGTTTATGCAGCAGATATGGCAAGACAAAATTGGTGGGATTTATCAGCTGCCATTTCAGGTAGTTGGTCACCAAATTAATTCGTAAAGTAGGTATAATTTATGAAGATTCCTCTCTTAACTTTGGCAAGGCATAAATTTGTTTATGTCTTGCTTACTTTGCTTTTTCTTGCTTTGGTTTATCGTGATGTTTTGATGACTTATTTCTTTTTTGATATTCATGCGCCCGATCTAGCTAAATTCGATGGACAAGCAATTAAAAATGACTTATTAAAATCAGCATTAGATTTTCGTATTCTCCAGTTCAATCTAGGTTTTTATCAATCATTTATTATTCCAATCATCATTGTTTTGCTAGGTTTTCAATATATTGAGCTGAAAAATAAAGTTTTACGATTGAGTATTGGAAGAGAAGTGAGTTATCAAGGGTTAAAAAGAAAGTTGACTTTTCAACTTGCAAGTATCCCTTGTGTGATATATTTAGTGACTGTGCTGATAATTGCAATTTTAACTTATTTCTTTGGGACTTTTTCTCCTCTTGAATGGAATTCTCTATTTTCTGATGGGAGTAGTTTACAAAGGCTCCTAGATGGAGAGATAACAAGCTATTTGTTCTTTACTTGTGTCCTACTAATCGGTATTTTCATCAATGCAGTCTATTTTTTTAAAATAGTTGATTATTTAGGGAATGTGACTCGTTCGGCAATTGCCTATTTGATGTTTCTTTGGCTTGGTTCTATGATGCTCTATAGTATCTTGCCATACTATATGGTTCCTATGACGAGTTTGATGCAAGCTAGCTATGGGGATGTAAGTTTGATGAGACTCTTTACTCCTTATATCCTTTATATTGTCCCCTATATGGTACTTAAAAAATATGAAGATAATGTTTAAGAACTTTAACAATATTTGGCTAAAGAGAAAGATCGTTTTACTACTTCGTATAGTTCTGATGATGATTTTGATTAACTATCTATTGTCAATAGCGGTTCAAAAGCAGGATGTTTTTCTCTTTTTCAAGAGGGAATTGATTTCAATCTTTTCCTATAATGACTATTCTGAAGCGAATTTAGAAATCCCCAAACTCTTGTTAAATCTTTCGCTTTTCATGGTAGGATGGCTCTCTGTCATTTTACTTGAAACTGATTTGGCAGACCATTACCATCACTTGATCCGCTATCAATCAACCTCCTTTTTCGATTATACAAGGAAACGATTGGTTGTCATCTCTAAATTTTTTATTCAAGATTTATTTGTCTGGTTCCTTGGTTTACTTCCTCTAGGAATTCATTTCAAAACAGTCGCACTTTTCTTTTTACTTGCTCAGTTAATGATCTTGTACTTACTACTGTCTTATCTGATAGCACTTATTAGTGCGGGCGCTGGTTTTTCCTTTTTTCTCTATTTTTTAGCATTTGTGGGACAAGAATGGATGATGGATCATATTGTAACAGTGTATTTAGTACTCTTAAGTTTATTAGTTATGTTGATTGTTAGTCGCTTGGAAGAGAAATTTAAGAAAGGATAAACGATGAGACTTGAAATTATAAATGGACAGAAAATTTATGGGAAAAGACCTATTTTAAATGAGTTGAATCTGGTCTTTCAATCAGGAAATATTTATGGTCTTAAAGGTGATAATGGATCTGGTAAGACAGTTCTTTTAAAGATACTTGCTGGTTATATTAAGCTTGATAAAGGAAAAGTTCTTCAAGATGGGGAAGTCTATGGGATAAAAAATCATTATATTCAGGATGCAGGGGTTTTAATTGAAAAAGTCGAGTTTTTATCTCATTTATCCCTTAGAGAAAATTTGGAATTGTTAAGGTGTTTTTCATCTAAAGTTACGGAAAAAAGAATTGCCGATTGGATCCAATATTATGATTTACAGGAATTTGAAGACGTTGAGTACCGTCATTTATCCTTAGGAACGAAACAAAAAATGGCCTTGATTCAAGCCTTTATTGCCGAACCATCTATACTCTTTCTCGATGAACCTATGAATGCTTTAGATGAGAAGAGTGTGAGGTTAACCAAACAGGTCATTTTATCTTACCTGAAAAAAGAAAATAGTCTGGTTATCCTGACGTCACACATATCGGAAGATATTTCAGATCTTTGTACAGATGTATTAGTTGTCGAAAACGGACATATACAATATATAAAGGATATACAATCCTAGGAGGTAGCTTATGGCACATCTAAAATCATTTATTACACGCTATTCTAAGGTCTATATTGGTTTAGTTCTGTTGATCTGGATTGCTTTCTTCTTTCTTCCTTGGGGCAGTCCGATTCTGGGGGGGAAGATTGACCTCTTCAGCATACAGAAAGTCTTGCTAGTTTTTGGAATTCTGTCGATTTTGATGGCCTTGCTGTCCAAGAAAGTCAGTCTCTTTGTTTTTGGATTGATCTGCTGTTTTTCTCTTTGGATAAATCTATTTATCCTATTTGCGATTTTGCCGATTTTTGTTGGCAATTAAAGCATCATAAAAGTCAGAGAGGTTAGCTTGGAAACTAGCCTCTTTTTCCTTTTCAAAATGGGGATTCTTCCTTGAAAATAATCAGTAATTGTGCTAAAATTAAAAGAACATTCTAAAATATTCGGAATTTAAAGTAAGGAAAAACATGGCTAATATTTTAAAAACAATTATCGAAAATGATAAAGGAGAAATCCGTCGTCTGGAAAAGATGGCTGACAAGGTTTTCAAATACGAAGACCAAATGGCTGCTTTGACAGATGACCAACTAAAAGCAAAAACAGTTGAATTTAAAGAACGTTATCAAAATGGAGAATCGCTGGATTCATTGCTTTATGAAGCATTTGCGGTTGTCCGTGAGGGTGCCAAACGTGTCCTAGGTCTCTTCCCATATAAGGTTCAGGTCATGGGGGGAATCGTTCTTCACCATGGTGACGTGCCAGAAATGCGTACAGGGGAAGGGAAAACCTTGACTGCGACTATGCCCGTATACCTCAATGCCCTTTCAGGTAAAGGGGTTCACGTAGTTACGGTCAATGAGTACTTGTCAGAACGTGATGCGACTGAGATGGGTGAATTGTACTCATGGCTTGGTTTGTCAGTAGGGATTAACTTGGCTGCCAAATCTCCAATGGAGAAAAAAGAAGCCTATGAGTGTGATATTACCTACTCAACCAACTCAGAAATCGGATTTGACTACCTTCGTGACAACATGGTCGTTCGCGCTGAAAACATGGTACAACGTCCGCTTAACTATGCCTTGGTCGATGAGGTTGACTCTATCTTGATTGACGAGGCTCGTACACCTTTGATCGTATCAGGTGCTAATGCGGTTGAAACCAGTCAGCTCTATCACATGGCAGACCACTATGTAAAATCTTTGGACAAAGACGACTACATCATCGATGTGCAGTCTAAGACTATTGGTTTGTCTGATTCAGGGATTGACAAGGCTGAAAGCTACTTCAAACTTGAAAACCTCTATGACATCGAAAACGTAGCTCTTACTCACTTTATCGATAATGCCCTTCGTGCCAACTACATCATGCTTCTCGATATTGACTATGTTGTGAGCGAAGAACAAGAAATCTTGATCGTTGACCAATTTACAGGTCGTACTATGGAAGGTCGTCGTTATTCTGATGGATTGCACCAAGCCATTGAAGCCAAAGAAGGTGTGCCAATCCAGGATGAAACCAAGACATCTGCCTCAATCACTTACCAAAACCTTTTCCGTATGTACAAGAAATTGTCTGGTATGACGGGTACAGGTAAGACTGAGGAAGAAGAATTCCGTGAAATTTACAACATTCGTGTTATTCCAATCCCAACCAACCGTCCTGTTCAACGTATTGACCACTCAGACCTTCTTTATGCAAGTATCGAAGCTAAGTTTAAGGCGGTTGTCGAAGATGTTAAGGCTCGTTACCAAAAAGGTCAGCCTGTCTTGGTTGGTACAGTAGCGGTTGAAACTAGTGACTATATTTCTAAGAAATTGGTCGCAGCTGGCGTTCCTCACGAAGTCTTGAATGCCAAAAACCACTATAGAGAAGCCCAAATCATCATGAATGCTGGTCAACGTGGTGCTGTTACTATCGCAACCAACATGGCCGGTCGTGGTACCGACATCAAGCTTGGTGAAGGGGTTCGTGAACTTGGAGGACTTTGTGTTATTGGTACAGAGCGTCATGAAAGCCGTCGTATCGATAACCAGCTTCGTGGACGTTCAGGTCGTCAAGGAGACCCAGGTGAGTCACAATTCTACCTCTCTCTGGAAGATGACTTGATGAAACGTTTTGGTTCTGAACGCTTGAAGGGAATCTTTGAACGTCTCAACATGTCTGAAGAGGCCATTGAGTCTCGTATGTTGACGCGTCAGGTTGAGGCAGCGCAAAAACGTGTCGAAGGAAATAACTACGATACCCGTAAACAAGTCCTTCAATACGATGATGTCATGCGTGAACAACGTGAGATTATCTATGCTCAACGTTACGATGTCATCACTGCAGATCGTGACTTGGCACCTGAAATTCAGGCTATGATCAAACGCACGATTGAACGTGTCGTTGATGGTCATGCGCGTGCCAAACAAGATGAAAAACTAGAGGCAATTTTGAACTTTGCTAAGTACAACTTGCTTCCAGAAGATTCTATTACGATGGAAGACTTGTCAGGCTTGTCTGATAAGGCTATTAAGGAAGAACTCTTCCAACGTGCCTTGCAAGTTTACGATAGTCAGGTTTCAAAACTACGTGATGAAGAAGCAGTTAAAGAATTCCAAAAAGTCTTGATTCTACGAGTGGTGGATAACAAGTGGACAGATCATATCGATGCCCTCGATCAATTGCGTAACGCGGTTGGACTTCGTGGTTATGCTCAGAACAACCCTGTTGTTGAGTATCAGGCAGAAGGTTTCCGTATGTTTAATGACATGATTGGTTCGATTGAGTTTGATGTGACACGTTTGATGATGAAAGCACAAATTCATGAACAAGAAAGACCACAGGCAGAACGCCATATCAGTACAACAGCGACTCGTAATATTGCTGCCCACCAAGCAAGTATGCCAGAAGATTTGGATTTGAGCCAGATTGGACGCAATGAACTTTGCCCATGTGGTTCTGGTAAGAAGTTTAAAAACTGTCACGGAAAAAGACAATAAAATGAGATAGTTTAGAGGCGGATACCTTGTGAAAAGTAAATTTTTACTTGGTATCCGTTTGCTTTATAAGGAGATGAGTTATGGTATTTACAGCAAAAAGTCCTAAAATTAATATTGAAGAAGTTCGTGCCTTATCAAAATTAGAAGGCCAAGCTTTGGAGAGAAAATCACAGCGCGATCAAGAGCTAGAAGCCATTATACGTGGAGAAGACCAGCGGATTCTCTTGGTAATCGGGCCATGCTCATCTGATAATGAAGAAGCTGTCCTTGAATACGCTAAGCGTTTGGCAGTCCTACAAGAAGAAGTGGCAGACCGTATCTTTATGGTTATGCGTGTTTACACTGCTAAACCGCGTACCAACGGAGATGGCTACAAGGGCTTGATTCACCAGCCTAACGCGACAGAGGCGCCAAGCCTCATCAATGGAATCAAAGCCGTTCGTCATCTTCATTATCGTGTTATCACGGAAACTGGTATGACAACAGCTGATGAAATGCTTTATCCTGAAAATCTTCCGCTTGTGGATGATTTGATTTCTTACATGGCAGTTGGTGCCCGTTCAGTTGAAGACCAGCAACACCGCTTTGTGGCAAGTGGAGCAGATTTTGCGACTGGTTTTAAAAATCCAACATCTGGAAATCTCAATGTCATGTTTAATGGGATTTATGCTGCTCAAAACAAGCAAAGTTTCCTTTTCCTAGGAAAAGAAGTGGAAACAACTGGGAACCCGCTTTCGCATGCCATTCTTCGTGGTGCTCTTAATGAGTATGGAAAAAATATTCCCAACTACTATTATGACAATTTAATTGACACCATTGCCCAGTATGAGAAAATGGGCTTGGAAAATCCTTTTATCATCATTGATACCAATCATGACAATTCTGGTAAGCAGTATATGGAACAAATCCGAATTGTCCGCCAGACCTTGATTAATCGTGCTTGGAATGAAAAAATCAAGCAGTTCGTTCGTGGTTTTATGATTGAGTCTTATCTGGAAGATGGTCGACAAAATGAGCCAGAAGTATTTGGCAAGTCTATCACAGACCCTTGCCTTGGCTGGGAAAATACGGAAGCCCTCGTCAGAGAAATCTACCAAACGCTAGGAGAATAAGATGGCATTTATTGAAAAAGGTCAAGAAATAGATATTGAAGCAATCAAGGCAGAAACTCAATTGTCTGCGGAAGCCTTGCGACTAAAGGAGCGTCGTGATAGAGAATTGGCAGACATCATTTCAGGAGAAGATGACCGGATCCTTTTGGTGATTGGTCCTTGCTCTTCTGATAATGAAGAGGCTGTCTTGGAATACGCTCACCGTTTATCCGCCTTGCAAAAGAAGGTGGCGGACAAGATTTTCATAGTCATGCGTGTTTATACAGCTAAACCTCGTACCAACGGAGACGGCTATAAAGGCTTGGTTCACCAACCAGATACCTCTAAGGCTCCAAGCCTGATTAATGGTTTGCAGGCTGTTCGTCAGTTGCACTACCGCGTGATTACAGAGACTGGTTTGACAACGGCAGACGAGATGCTTTATCCATCAAATCTGGTCTTGGTAGATGATTTGGTCAGCTACCATGCTGTTGGAGCTCGTTCTGTGGAAGACCAAGAGCACCGCTTTGTGGCCTCAGGGATTGATGCACCGGTCGGGATGAAAAATCCAACTTCAGGAAATCTTGGAGTAATGTTTAACGGTATCTATGCCGCTCAAAACAAACAAACCTTCCTCTTCCATGGTCAAGAAGTTGAAACTTCAGGAAATCCCTTGGCCCACGTCATCCTCCGTGGAGCAGTTAATGAATATGGGAAAAATGAGCCTAACTTTTACTATGAAACCCTGCTAAATGCTATTGAGCGCTATGAAGCCATGGGACTTGAAAATCCCTTTATCCTCATTGATACCAACCATGATAACTCAGGAAAGCAATATATGGAACAGATTCGAATTGTCCGCCAGACCTTGCAAAATCGTGATTGGAACGAGAAAATCAAAAAGACGGTTCGAGGCTTTATGATTGAATCCTATCTAGCAGATGGTCGTCAAAATCAACCAGAGGTCTTTGGTTGCTCTATTACTGACCCTTGCCTAGGTTGGGAAAATACAGAGACCTTGGTAGAAGAAATCTATGCTACCTTAACAAAATAAGTGAAAAGGATGGAGTTGGGGAATCTCAACTCCTTTTGATGAGAATGATAGTTGGACACGGAATTGACATCGAAGAATTGGCTTCGATAGAAAGCGCAGTTACACGACATGAAGGTTTTGCCAAGCGCGTGCTGACCGCTAAGGAAATGGAACGGTTTAACAGTCTTAAAGGGCGCAGGCGAATCGAATATTTGGCTGGTCGCTGGTCGGCTAAGGAGGCCTTTTCCAAGGCTCTGGGAACGGGTATTGGCAAGCTCGGTTTTCAGGATTTGGAAGTCTTGAATAATGAACGCGGGGCGCCTTATTTTAGTCAGGCACCATTTTCAGGAAAGATTTGGCTGTCTATTAGCCATACCGATCAGTTTGTGACAGCCAGTGTCATTTTGGAGGAAAATCATGAAAGCTAGTCCACATAGACCAACCAAGGCTCTGATTCATCTGGGAGCTATTCGACACAATATTCAGCAAATGGAGGCTCATATCCCTGAGGGGACACTCAAGTGGGCAGTGGTCAAAGCCAATGCCTATGGGCATGGGGCTGTTGCCGTTGCCAAGGCAATTCAAGATGATGTTGATGGCTTTTGCGTTTCCAATATTGATGAGGCCATTGAACTCAGACAGTCTGGACTCAGCAAGCCAATCCTTATTTTAGGAGTGTCTGAAATCGAAGCTGTTACTCTAGCTAAAGAATATGACATCACCTTGACAGTGGCTGGACTGGAGTGGATTCAAGCACTCTTAGATAAGGAAGTAGATTTATCTGGTTTGACAGTTCACCTCAAGATTGATTCAGGAATGGGACGGATTGGTTTTAGAGAGGGTCGTGAGGCTGAGCAGGCTCAAGACTTACTCCAACAACACGGCGCTCGTGTTGAAGGGATCTTTACCCACTTTGCTACTGCAGACGAGAAATCAGATGACTACTTTAATGCCCAGTTAGAACGGTTTAAAGATATTTTGGCCAGTATGAAAGGTCTTCCAGACTTGGTTCATGCTAGCAATTCTGCAACGACTCTTTGGCATGCAGAGACTATTTTCAATGCAGTTCGTATGGGAGATGCCATGTATGGTCTCAATCCTAGCGGAGCGGTCTTGGACTTGCCTTATGACTTGACTCCGGCCTTGACCTTGGAATCTGCTCTGGTTCACGTCAAGACAGTTCCAGCTGGAGCTTGTATGGGCTACGGAGCCACCTATCAGGCGGACAGTGAGCAAGTCATCGCGACCGTGCCAATCGGCTATGCGGATGGTTGGACACGAGATATGCAGAATTTCACTGTCTTGGTAGATGGGCAAGCTTGCTCAATCGTTGGGCGGGTTTCGATGGACCAAATCACTATTCGTCTGCCTAAGCTTTATCCACTTGGAACCAAGGTAATCTTGATTGGCTCCGACGGAAGCAAGGAAATTACAGCTACTCAGGTAGCGACCTACCGTGGGACTATTAACTACGAGGTGGTTTGTCTTCTCAGCGACCGCATTCCGAGAGAATATGATTAGAAAAGAAAGGAGTGGAGCATGAATCTACATCAACCCTTGCATGTCTTACCTGGTGTGGGACCAAAGTCAGCAGAAAAATACGCCAAACTAGGAATTGAAAATTTGCAAGACCTCTTGCTCTACTTTCCTTTCCGTTATGAAGACTTCAAAACCAAGCAAGTGCTGGAGCTGGAAGACGGGGAGAAGGCAGTCCTATCTGGTCAAGTTGTGACTCCTGCCAGTGTCCAGTATTATGGTTTCAAGCGTAATCGCCTGCGCTTTAGCCTCAAGCAGGGAGAAGTCGTTTTTGCGGTGAATTTCTTTAATCAGCCCTATCTGGCTGACAAGATAGAGTTGGGAGCAACCCTTGCTGTCTTTGGAAAATGGGACCGCGCCAAGGCTAGTCTGACAGGGATGAAGGTTTTGGCTCAGGTGGAAGATGACCTCCAACCTGTCTATCGTCTGGCTCAGGGAATCAGTCAAGCCAGTCTGGTAAAGGTCATTAAGACAGCCTTTGATCAGGGACTGGACCTCTTGATAGAAGAAAATCTTCCCCAGTCTTTGCTGGACAAATACAAACTCATGTCCCGTTGTCAGGCTGTCCGAGCTATGCATTTTCCAAAGGATTTGGCGGAATACAAGCAGGCCCTTCGCCGTATCAAATTTGAGGAACTCTTTTATTTCCAAATGCAATTGCAGACGCTCAAGTCTAAAAATAGAGTTCAGGGAAGCGGTCTGGTTCTGGAGTGGTCTCAGGAAAAAGTGTCGGCTGTTAAAGAAAGTCTACCTTTTGCTCTGACCCAAGCTCAGGAAAAGAGTTTACAGGAAATTTTAACTGATATGAAGTCCGACCATCACATGAATCGTCTCTTGCAAGGAGATGTGGGGAGTGGAAAAACAGTCGTCGCTGGCTTGGCCATGTTTGCGGCGGTGACAGCTGGCTATCAGGCAGCCCTCATGGTACCAACAGAAATCCTCGCAGAGCAACACTTTGAGAGTCTACAGAGTCTCTTCCCAGACCTAAAAGTAGCTCTTTTGACAGGTTCCTTAAAAGTTTCAGAAAAAAGAGAAGTTTTAGAGACTATTGCCAAGGGTGAGGCTGATTTGATTATCGGAACCCACGCTCTGATTCAGGATGGGGTGGATTATAATCGCCTTGGTTTGATTATTATCGATGAGCAGCACCGTTTTGGTGTGGGGCAAAGGCGTATTCTAAGGGAAAAAGGAGACAATCCAGATGTTCTCATGATGACAGCGACTCCTATTCCACGGACGCTTGCCATCACAGCCTTTGGAGATATGGATGTTTCCATTATCGACCAGATGCCAGCAGGTCGGAAGCCTATTGTGACGCGCTGGATCAAACATGAGCAACTAGCTCAGGTTTTGACTTGGTTAGAGGGGGAAATCCAAAAAGGTTCTCAAGCCTATGTCATCTCTCCTTTGATTGAAGAATCAGAAGCTCTGGACTTGAAAAATGCCATTGCCTTATCAGAAGAGCTGACGGCTCATTTTGCAGGCAAGGCAGAAGTGGCTCTTCTACATGGTAAGATGAAGAGTGACGAAAAAGACCAGATCATGCAGGATTTCAAGGAGAGAAAAACAGATATTCTGGTTTCAACAACGGTTATCGAGGTTGGGGTTAATGTTCCCAATGCGACTGTCATGATCATCATGGATGCGGATCGCTTCGGTCTCAGTCAGCTTCACCAGCTTAGAGGTCGTGTCGGTCGGGGAGACAAGCAGTCCTATGCTGTTCTCGTTGCCAATCCTAAGACTGATTCTGGGAAAGACCGCATGCGCATCATGACAGAAACCACCAATGGTTTTGTCCTTGCGGAGGAAGATTTGAAAATGCGTGGTTCTGGTGAGATTTTTGGAACCAGACAGTCAGGTCTCCCAGAGTTTCAAGTGGCTGATATTATCGAGGATTTTCCGATTTTAGAGGAAGCAAGAAAGGTTGCTAGCTACATTAGTTCGATAGAAGCTTGGCAAGAGGATCCGGAGTGGCGCATGATTGCCCTTCATTTGGAGAAGAAAGAACATTTAGATTAAGCTTTCTCTAAGGAAAACTTAAGCTAGCTTTCAGGTTTGCCCCTTATACTAGAGTCATCAAAAAGAAACGAGGACTCTCACATGAGAGTAACGATTAAAGTAAATTACCAAACCACTTTCCAAAAGAAAGAAGCAAAAAACTAGTATAAACAGAAGAGAGAGCGAAATGCTCTTTTTTCGTTTCTAAAACTACTTTCAGTCAATAGGCTTGAAGGAAGAAAAGCTAAATTCACTTTCTATTTATACTCAATGAAAATCAAAGAGCAAACTAGGAAACTAGCCGTAGGTTGCTCAAAGCACTGCTTTGAGGTTGTAGATAAGACTGACGAAGTCAGTTACATATATAATCCAAGGCGACGTTGACGTGGTTTGAAGAGATTTTCGAAGAGTATTATCCTTCTTTCTTGCATTGATTACATAGATATGCTACAGTTGTGGTAACGATTACAAAATAAAAGGAGCATGCTATGAAAAATCCAACTTTGTTAGAAGAAATGAAGACTTATCTAGGAAGGGATGAGGTTCCAGAGGACTTTGATGCTTTCTGGGATGCGGAAGTGAAAAAAGTTTCCACGCTTCCAGCCTACCAGTTGGAGGAAAGAGATTTTCACATACCTCAAGTCAAGTGCTATGAGTTGACATTTGAAGGAACCAATGAAGGTAAGGTCTATGCACGTGTCGTCCTTCCAAAAAGTGAGGATAAAGTTCCAATGATTTTCCATTTCCATGGTTATATGGGACGTGGCTGGGACTGGACCGACATGCTAGCTTTCACCGTAGCTGGTTACGGTGTTGTTTCAATGGATGTGCGGGGCCAGTCAGGTTATTCGCAAGACGGTTTGCGTTCTCCTCTAGGAAATACGGTTAAGGGACATATTATCCGTGGTGCTGTGGAAGGTCGGGATCACCTCTTTTATAAGGATGTTTATCTGGATATTTACCAGTTGGTTGAAATTATTGCTAATCTGCCTGAGGTAGATGAGAAGCGTCTTTCCAGCTATGGTGCCTCTCAAGGTGGTGCTCTAGCTTTGGTTGCAGCAGCGCTCAATCCTAGAATTGAGAAAACTGTTGCCATCTATCCTTTCTTGTCAGACTTCAGACGAGTGCTTGAAATTGGCAATACCAGCGAAGCCTATGACGAACTTTTTAGATATTTCAAGTTCTACGATCCTTTTCATGAAACAGAGGAGGAAATCATGGCGACCCTTGCCTATATCGATGTGAAAAATCTTGCCCATCGTATCAAGGGTGAGGTTAAGATGATTACGGGCTTGGACGACGATGTTTGTTATCCTATTACCCAGTTTGCGATTTATAACCGTCTGACTTGCGATAAGGCCTATCGCATCATGCCCGAGTATGCTCACGAAGCCATGAATGTATTTGTTAACGACCAAGTCTACAATTGGCTCTGTGGAAGTGAGATTTCTTTTAAATATCTAAAATAAGGAGTCGACTCTAAGCACAAAATCTTAAAAAATACAAACACGCATAGTATCAGGTGTTGAACAAGCTTGATACTATGCGTTTTATTGTGGAAATATTTATAGAATTTTTTGTTGCTAGCTTTGTCAAATTGCTTAAAATAATTTTTTTCAGAAAGCAAAAGCCGATACCTATCGAGTAGGGTAGTTCTTGCTATCGTCAGGCTTGTCTGTAGGTGTTAATACTTTCCAAAAATCTCTTCAAACCAGGCCATCTTCGGCTTGACATATGTATATGTTACTGACTTCGTCAGTTCTATCTGTAACCTCAAAACAGTGTTTTGAGCTGGCTTCGTCAGTTTCATATACAGCCTCAAAACGGTGTTTTGAGCAGGCTACGGCTAGCTTCTTAGTTTGGTCTTTGATTTTCATTGAGTATAAAAACAGATGAATCTCTGTTTTCTTTTTATGGACTATAAATGTTCAGCTGAAACTACTTTCAAGGAGATTATTATATAAAAGAGTTTCTTGAAACTAAAATCTATTATACT
The DNA here is from genome assembly GCF_946901205.1 of Streptococcus sp. Marseille-Q5619. Classification (NCBI taxonomy): domain Bacteria; kingdom Bacillati; phylum Bacillota; class Bacilli; order Lactobacillales; family Streptococcaceae; genus Streptococcus; species Streptococcus sp. Marseille-Q5619. The sequence continues at coordinate 228,025 of NZ_CAMPPO010000004.1, read as the reverse complement.
ACACTGTATTGAAAGCGTTTTAAAAATGAGGTATAATAAATTTGCTAACACTTATAAAAAGTGATAGAATCTTATCTTTATGTATATTTAAAGATAGATTGCTGTAAAAATAGTAGTAGCTATGCGAAATGACAGATAGAGAGAAGGGATTGAAGCTTAGAAAAGGGGAATAATATGATATTTAAGGCATTCAAGACAAAAAAGCAGAGAAAAAGACAAGTTGAACTACTTTTGACAGTTTTTTTCGACAGTTTTCTAATTGATTTATTTCTTCACTTATTTGGGATTGTCCCCTTTAAGCTGGATAAGATTCTGATTGTGAGCTTGATTATATTTCCCATTATTTCTACAAGTATTTATGCTTATGAAAAGCTATTTGAAAAAGTGTTCGATAAGGATTGAGCAGAAAGTATGGTGTAAATAGCATAAGCCGATGTCCAATAATTTGCTTATAAAGAGATATTTTAGTTTAATTGCAGCGGTGTCCTGATAGATAAACTAGATTGGCAGGAGTCTGATTGGAGAAAGGAGAGGGGAAAATTGACACCGATTTGAGATAGTTTGTTTAGTTCATTTTTGTCATTTAAATGAACTGTAGTAAAAGAAAGTTAAGAAAAGACAAACTAAGTGTATTTTCTGGAGTAAATGTCTTATTTCAGAAATCGGGATATAGATATAGAGAGGATCAGTATGAATCGGAGTGTTCAAGAACGTAAGTGTCGTTATAGCATTAGGAAACTATCGGTAGGAGCGGTTTCTATGATTGTAGGAGCAGTGGTATTTGGAACGTCTCCTGTTTTAGCTCAAGAAGGGGCAAGTGAGCAACCTCTGGCAAATGAAACTCAACTTTCGGAGAGCTCAACCCTAACTGATACAGAAAAGAGCCAGCCTTCTGAGGAAGGAGAAAATATAACTCTTCCTGCAGAGCATGTAGAGTCTGTTTCAGAGACTGAACTTTCTGGCAATGAGCAAGAACATGAAGACAAGCAAGAAGAAAAAATTCCAAGAGATTACTATGCACGAGATTTAGAAAATGTCGAAACAGTGATAGAAAAAGATGACTTAGAGACGAATGATTCAAACGAAAAAAGAGTAGACTTGTCTGATGAGTTGGAGAAAGTAAAGGGACTCCAAAATGCAACTGTTCATGTGGAGTTCAAACCGGCTGCTGATGGTCCTAGTTTTTACAATCTCTTTTCTGCTTCTAGTACAACTAAAGTAAATGAGTACTTTACAATGGCAATCAATAATGGGACAGCTTTGATAGAGGGACGTGGAGCTGATGGTAGTCAATTTTATGGAAGTTATACAGATGCGCCTTTGAAGATTAGACCAGGCAAGTATAATTCGGTTACTTTTACTGTTGAAAGACCAAGAAAGGATAGTCCAAATGGTCAGGTTCGTCTTTATGTGAATGGTGTATTATCTCGTACGAATAAAAAGTCAGGAAAATTCCTGGCAGACATGCCAGATGTGGATAAACTCCAGTTAGGTGCAACTAATAGAGCAGGAGAACTGAAGTGGGGCTCAGATCTTTCTATTCGTAATCTGACTGTATACAATCGTGCTCTAACTCCAGAGGAAGTCAAAAAACGTAGCCAGTTATTTGATGTAACAGATATTGAGCCGTCACTTGCTGAAGGGGCAGTCTTGACAGAGAAGCAAGAGTTGTTTATGAGTGGTGTCAATGATAAGCCAAATAGTGAAGGAATTAAGAGTTATCGGATTCCAGCTTTGCTACGTACGGATAAAGGAACATTACTGGCAGGAGCAGATCAGCGTCGTCTCCACCATTCTGATTGGGGAGATATTGCTATGGTCGTTAGGAGAAGTGAGGATGGGGGAACTACTTGGCAGCCAACCTTAACCTTGACCAACCTGCGAGACAATCCAGAAGCAAAAGATCCGCAGGCACCATCTCCACTTAATATCGATATGGTCTTGGTTCAAGATCATACCACAAAGAGAATTTTTTCAATCTACGATATGTTTCCAGAGGGTCGAGCTGTCTTTGGAATGCCAAACAAACCTCAAAAAGCTTATCAACAAGTTGGAGACAAGCACTATCAATTACTATATAAACAAGGGGAAAATCAAGCATATACTGTTCGAGAAAACGGAGAAGTATATGATGCAAATAATCAAAAAACAGATTATCGCGTTGTAGTGGATCCAAAAGAAGAAGCCTACAGAGATAAGGGTGACCTCTATAAAGGAGAAGAGCTTCTTGGGAATATCTACTTTGCTCAATCTGCTAAAAATCCATTTCGTGTAGCCTATACGAGCTATTTGTGGCTTTCCTATAGTGATGATGATGGGAAAACTTGGTCGAAACCAAGAGATATTACACCATCAATTCGCCAAGATTGGATGAAATTTTTAGGAACAGGTCCAGGTACAGGAATTGTGCTTAGAACAGGAGAGCACAAGGGTCGTATCCTAGTTCCTACTTATACCACCAACGCTATCTCCCATCTAAGCGGATCTCAGTCTTCTCGTTTGATTTATTCAGATGACCATGGAGAAACATGGCAGGCTGGAGCTGCTGTTAATGATGATAGGACAGTAGGCAGAAGGAAAATTCATTCCTCAACTATGAATAATAGTCCTGCCCAAAATACAGAGTCAGTTGCTGTACAGTTAAATAATGGTGATGTGAAACTCTTTATGAGAGGATTAACGGGTGATTTACAGGTTGCCACAAGTAAAGATGGTGGGCAAACTTGGGACAAGGAAATCAAGAGATACAATCAGGTTAAAGATGTTTATGTCCAAATGGCTGCTATTCACACCATGCACGAAGGAAAAGAATACATCATTTTAACCAATTCAGGAGGACCTAAACGGACGAATGGAATGGCTCATTTGGCTCGTGTAGAGGACAACGGAGACTTGACTTGGTTACATCATAGATCAATTCAAAAAGGAGAGTTTGCCTATAATTCGCTTCAAGAATTAGGAAACGGTGAGTATGGTATCTTGTATGAACATACTGAAAAAGGACAAAATGCCTATACCCTATCATTTAGAAAATTTAACTGGGAATTTTTAACAAAAGATCCGGTATATCCAACAAGTGTAACTATCAGGGAAGTTCGTAAATTGGAAACAGAAGAAGAGGATGCAGAACAAGGTATCTTAGCGATACAATTTGATTCTGAGGTACTAGTGAATTCTATTCCGACTTTGACTTTAGCGAATGGACACAAAGCTACCTTCTTGACCCAGGCAGATCAAAAAACTCTACTTTTTACCTTCAATAAAGAAGATGCAGGTCAAGAAATTACAGGTCTACTGGTCGGTAGAATTGACAGTATGCATGATTTACCAGTTACACTAGCTGGTAGTAGAATTCCTGAAGATGCGAAAGAAAATCCTGTCGATACCATGAATACAGTAAGAGAAGATGTATCTGAGGAGATGACAGAAAGGAAGTCAGAGAAGAATCAAGTGTCTATGGAGCCTTCAGGCAGAATGGTAGCAAACTCTCCTCTTACTTATTTTGCTCCTCGTTACCTCCAATCTTATGTAGGAGATGTTACTTTAACTCCTCTTAAAACTGAGACTAAAGTTCCAGTAACGACTGGTTGGAAGCAAGAAAATGGTGCGTGGTATTTTTATACATCTGCTGGTGAAGTGGTGAAAGGCTGGCATCAGGAAGCGGGTAAATGGTACTACTTGAGTTCTACTGGTGCGATGGCAACTGGTTGGGTGAAAGATGGTAACCAATGGTATTATTTGAGTGAGAGTGGAGCAATGTCTACTGGCTGGGTTGAATCCAGTGGTGTGTGGTACTATCTCCATTCTAACGGTTCAATGGCGACTGGTTGGATAAAAGATGGAGACCATTGGTACTATCAGGAATCATCTGGTGCAATGAAGGTAAATCAATGGTTCCAAGTTGGAGACAAATGGTACTATGTCAATGAAAGCGGAAGATTAGCTGTTAATACCATAGTGGATGGTTATAAAGTTAACTCCAATGGGGAGTGGGTCAACTACTAGAACCTTGGATGTTGATGAATAACTGAGACACGTTTTGTCCGTCATAGAGATTAAAAGTTTATTTAGATAGTTTTAGTAGAAATTTCTACTCTAAGAAAAAATCAATTTAGATGAGCTCTTATTGCCGAGTAAATGACTTGCTAGTCGTAAATAAACTGTATATTTCTGACTGGATACTAATGGTCGCAACTTAACAGTTCGCTTTAAGTGTTAAAATGCATATAGCTAGTTATTGGTTATATGCGTTTTTGTTCTTGATTATTTTATTTCTTGTCTTGGAATATAGGTAAAATTATAGTAAAATAAAATTCTGTAGATCATGTTGGTAGATATACAAGAAGAGTGTATTGTTGACAATACAGCACATAGAATCCAACATGTCCTTATACTCAAAAAATCAAAGAGAAAATTAGGAAGTTAGCCGTAGCCTGCTCAAAACACCGTTTTGAGGTTGTAGATGAGACTGACGAAGTCAGCTCAAAATACCGTTTTGAGGTTGCAGATAGAACTGACGAAGTCAGTAACATATACATACGGCAAGACGAAGATGACATGGTTTGAAGAGTATGGAACAATCATAACTTATTTGAAGATTTTAAAAGATTGTAAGCTATTATATCTGGATAAATAAGTATTAGAAACTAAAGTGAGGAAAAAGATGTTTTTTATATTTAAAAGGTTTAGGAAAATTTCGTATCGCTAACACCAGACGGCTATAGAGTGAACGAGTACGGGGAATGGATCAACTGAACTTGCTTTATGGCATATTGACGAGAAAGCTAGGAGTATAAAAACACTAGAATTCATAGTCTAGAAAGTGGTAAGGATTTTCTAAAATGGTTGATTTTGTAATCTTTTTTGTAAAATATAGCTTTTAATAAATAATGCGAGCAAGATATATCTCTTTGCAAGTGATTAGGGTCAATAGTTTTTAACTTTCTCACTTCTTTTCCGAATAAATAGATAGAACCATAGAATCTAGCAAAATTAGATTTTAAAATATGGTATAATAGAAGGAGGGAATGGATGATTCTCAGACATCCGGGTATCAGCCCAACCAATGACTTGGTAGCTAAGAAAATCTTCAGCAATCCAGAAATCACTTGTCAATTTATTCGCGATATGTTGGACTTGCCAGCCAAAAATGTGACCATTTTAGAGGGAAGCAATATTCACGTCTTGCCTTCCATGCCTTATTCAGCCCAAGATTTCTATACCAGTATAGACGTATTGGCAGAGTTAGACAATGGGACACAAGTAATCATTGAGATTCAGGTACATCATCAGAATTTTTTCATCAATCGCCTGTGGGCTTATTTGTGCAGTCAGCTCAATCAAAACCTCGAAAAAATTCGCCAACGTGAAGGTGACACCCACCAGAGTTACAAGTATATCGCTCCTGTTTACGCCATTGCAATTGTGGACAGCAATTATTTCTCAGATGACCTAGCTTTTCATAGCTTTAGCATGCGAGAGGATACGACAGGTGAGGTTTTAACCATCACAAACAATGGACAAGAAAACCATCTGGTCAAGATGGCATTCTTGGAATTAAAAAAATACAGAGAAACCAGCAAAGACGAGGTTCGCAAGCCGTGGTTGGAGTTTTTCGGCAACAAACCCTTTACCCAAGAACCCGAGCGAGCCATCAGCCAAGCAGACCAACTGCTGGACTACAAGAGCTGGTCCGAGGAGGACAGGAAAATGTTTAGTCAACTACGTATGCGCGAAGAACAGGCATTGTTAGCACAGGACTATGCCTTGGAACAAGCTGAAGAAAAAGGGTTGGAGAGAGGTCGGGCAGAAGGACTTGAACGTGGAAAACTTTTTGCCTTTCTGGATATGGTTCGCCAAGGACTTCTGACTTCCGAGGTTGCCAGTCAGCAGTTGGGTATGTCAGTATCTGAGTTTGAGGCGTTGTTGTAAGATCAGCAATAATAGACAAGAAAACCATCTGGTTAAGATGGCATTCTTGGAATTAAAAAACTCTAGGCACAAAATCTTAAAAATCACAAACACGCATAGTATCAGGTGTTGAACAAGCTTGATACTATGCGTTTTATAGTGCATTGAATCTATATTAGGACACTACAATTCTTAAATCATTATTAGAAATTGGTTTGAATTTGCCAATCAATTTATTCGATTTTTACATCATTGCATTATATCATGCGACTATTAAGCTTGTTTTCTCCTAAAATTGACTTTCTTGTTTCTTATCTTATCCACTCGAAACAGGTCTTGTAAGAGACCTACTTATTTTTGAAAGTACTTTTAATGTAGTTGATATAGTTAAAAAGATTTGAAACTAAATTCCAAATTAGAAAAAGGCTTGAAATACTAAAAAAAAAAAGTATACTCTAATTGAAAACGGTAACAAAACTAATTTAGAGTATTTCTCTCTTAAAAAGTTCTTGGTGAAACGATATTTAGAAAGGAGATTTAGCCAAAGAGTCTATTAGTGCTAGAATAATAGATTAGAATTATTTTAGAAAAACTAATACTCAATGAAAATCAAAGAGCAAACTAGGAAACTAGCCGCAGGCTGTACTTGAGTACGGCAAGGCGACGTTGACGCAGTTTGAATTTGATTTTCGAAGAGTATAAGTGAGCAGCTTATAAATTCAATTCCCCAAATAGATTCATACTAGTATCTTTTGCAAAAAATAAAGGGCGACTTTCTTCATAAATATCAATTTCATCTATAAGGAAGGTAGTTCATTGAACTAAGTTATTTGTTCTGTTTGTCGCTAGAAAAATCAGACCTCCTTGTGAAGATTGAGGAGATACTGAATGAAAATCAAAGAAGAAACTAGCAAGCTAGTAGCAGATTGCCCAAAACACCGCTTTGAGGTTGTAGATAAGACTGACCTATATAATCCAAGGTGAAGCGACTGTGGTTTGAAGAGATTTTCAAAGAGTATAGGCTAGAGAGTGTTGTGTTTTTATGTCCTTCTAGTAGAAAATGCTAGACAGAAGAATGGGGAACTTGGATAGGAGAAATAGATTGAGAAAGGAGGTTAGAAGAGATGATTATTACAAAAATTAGCCGTTTAGGAACTTATGTGGGAGTAAATCCACATTTTGCAACATTGATAGATTTTCTAGAAAAAACAGGACTAGAAAATTTAACAGAAGGTTCGATTGCTATCGATGGTGATCGATTGTTTGGGAATTGCTTTACTTATCTAGCAGATGGTCAAGCAGGGGCTTTCTTTGAAACCCACCAAAAATATTTGGATATTCATTTAGTTTTGGAAAACGAAGAAGCCATGGCTGTTACGTCGCCGGAAAATGTAAGCGTTACCCAAGGATATGATGAAGAGAAAGATATTGAATTATACACAGGGAAAGTGGAACAGTTGGTTCATTTGAGAGCTGGCGAATGCCTCATCACTTTTCCAGAAGATTTACATCAACCCAAGGTTCGTATAAATGATGAACCTGTGAAAAAAGTTGTCTTTAAAGTTGCGATTTCTTAATGTAGAAAGGGAAGAACGATGAAAAAAATGAGAAAGTTTTTATGTCTAGCTGGAGTTGCGCTAGCAGCTGTTGCCTTGGTAGCTTGTTCAGGAAAGAAAGAAGCTACAACTAGTACTGAACCACCGACAGAATTATCTGGTGAGATTACAATGTGGCACTCCTTTACTCAAGGACCGCGTTTAGAAAGTATTCAAAAATCAGCAGATGCTTTCATGCAAAAGCATCCAAAAACGAAAATCAAGATTGAAACATTCTCTTGGAATGACTTCTATACTAAATGGACTACAGGTTTAGCAAATGGGAATGTGCCAGATATCAGTACAGCTCTTCCTAACCAAGTAATGGAAATGGTAAACTCAGATGCTTTGGTTCCGCTAAACGATTCTATCAAGCGTATTGGACAGGATAAATTTAACGAAACTGCCTTAAATGAGGCAAAAATCGGAGATGATTACTACTCTGTTCCTCTTTATTCACATGCACAAGTCATGTGGGTTAGAACAGATTTGTTAAAAGAGCATAATATTGAGGTTCCTAAAACTTGGGATCAACTCTATGAAGCTTCTAAAAAATTGAAAGAAGCTGGAGTTTATGGCTTGTCTGTTCCGTTTGGAACAAATGACTTAATGGCAACACGTTTCTTGAACTTCTACGTACGTAGTGGTGGAGGAAGCCTCTTAACAAAAGATCTTAAAGCAGACTTGACAAGTCAACTTGCTCAAGATGGTATTAAATACTGGGTTAAATTGTATAAAGAAATCTCACCTCAAGATTCTTTGAACTTTAATGTCCTTCAGCAAGCTACCTTGTTCTATCAAGGAAAAACAGCATTTGACTTTAACTCTGGCTTCCATATCGGAGGAATCAATGCCAACAGTCCTCAATTGATTGATTCGATTGATGCTTATCCTATTCCAAAAATCAAAGAATCTGATAAAGACCAAGGAATTGAGACCTCAAACATTCCAATGGTTGTTTGGAAAAATTCAAAACATCCAGAAGTTGCTAAAGCATTCTTAGAATCACTTTATAATGAAGAAGACTACGTTAAATTCCTTGATTCAACTCCAGTAGGTATGTTGCCAACTATTAAGGGGATTAGCGATTCTGCAGCCTATAAAGAAAATGAAACTCGTAAGAAATTTAAACATGCTGAAGAAGTGATTACTGAAGCTGTTAAAAAAGGTACTGCTATTGGTTATGAAAATGGACCAAGTGTACAAGCTGGTATGTTGACTAACCAACACATTATTGAACAAATGTTCCAAGATATCATTACAAATGGAACAGATCCTATGAAAGCTGCAAAAGAAGCAGAAAAACAATTAAACGATTTATTTGAGGCTGTTCAGTAGGTGTAAAAGACTAGAAAATAGGTGGGCTAGTGAGCTGAAAAGCCCTAGCCCAATCTTGTAAAAGAAGGGAGAAGGAGAATGGTTAAAGAACGTAATTTAACTCGCTGGATATTTGTTTTGCCAGCTATGATTATCGTAGGATTACTCTTTGTTTATCCGTTTTTCTCGAGTATTTTTTATAGCTTTACCAATAAGCATTTGATTATGCCCAATTATAAATTTGTTGGTTTAGCTAACTATAAAGCTGTGCTATCAGATCCCAACTTCTTTAATGCGTTCTTTAATTCAATTAAGTGGACCATTTTCTCATTAGTTGGTCAAGTTTTAGTAGGGTTTGTATTGGCTTTAGCTCTTCACAGAGTACGCCACTTCAAGAAATTATATAGGACCTTATTGATTGTTCCTTGGGCATTTCCTACCATCGTTATTGCCTTCTCTTGGCAGTGGATTCTAAACGGGGTTTATGGCTACTTACCTAATCTAATCGTAAAATTAGGTTTAATGGAACATACACCTGCATTTTTGACAGATAGTACATGGGCATTCCTATGTTTGGTGTTTATCAACATTTGGTTTGGAGCACCAATGATTATGGTTAATGTGCTTTCAGCTTTGCAAACAGTACCAGAAGAACAATTTGAGGCTGCTAAGATAGATGGTGCTTCAAGTTGGCAGGTGTTCAAGTTTATCGTCTTTCCACATATTAAAGTAGTTGTAGGGCTTCTAGTTGTTTTGAGAACTGTATGGATCTTTAATAACTTTGACATTATCTACCTTATTACGGGTGGTGGACCGGCTAATGCTACAACGACGCTTCCAATTTTTGCTTACAACCTGGGTTGGGGCACTAAATTGTTGGGTCGTGCTTCAGCAGTTACAGTGTTGCTCTTTATCTTCTTGATGGCGATTTGCTTTATCTACTTTGCTATCATCAGTAAGTGGGAAAAGGAGGGTAGAAAATAATGAAGAAGAAATCCAGTATTTATTTAGATATTCTCTCACATGCACTCTTGATTGGTGCGACTATTGTTGCAATTTTCCCATTGGTATGGATTATCATATCGTCTGTCAAGGGGAAAGGGGAATTGACTCAGTATCCAACACGATTTTGGCCTGAACAGTTTACATTAGATTATTTTATACATGTTATCAACGATTTGCACTTTATTGATAACATTCGAAATAGTTTAATCATTGCCTTAGCTACAACCCTTATTGCGATTATTATTTCTGCTATGGCAGCCTACGGTATTGTTCGATTCTTCCCTAAATTGGGAGCAATCATGTCAAGATTACTCGTCATTACCTACATTTTCCCACCAATTCTGTTAGCAATTCCCTATTCAATTGCCATTGCTAAAGTTGGGTTAACAAATAGTTTATTTGGCTTGATGATGGTTTATCTATCTTTTAGTGTTCCATATGCAGTTTGGCTCTTAGTTGGATTTTTCCAAACAGTTCCAATTGGAATTGAAGAAGCAGCTCGAATTGATGGTGCAAATAAATTTGTTACGTTTTATAAAGTTGTGCTACCGATTGTAGCACCAGGTATTGTAGCAACAGCTATTTATACATTTATCAATGCTTGGAATGAATTCCTGTATGCCTTGATTTTGATTAACAATACAGGAAAGATGACAGTAGCAGTAGCCCTTCGTTCACTTAATGGTTCAGAAATACTAGACTGGGGAGATATGATGGCAGCGTCTGTTATTGTAGTTCTTCCATCAATCATTTTCTTCTCTGTCATCCAAAATAAGATTGCAAGTGGATTGTCAGAAGGATCTGTGAAGTAATACTCAATGAAAATCAAAGAGCAAACTAGCCGCAGGCTGCTCAAAGTACAGCTTTGAGGTTGCAAATAAAACTGACGAAGTCAGCTCAGAACACGTTTTTGAGGTTGTAGATGAAGCTGATGAAGTCAGCTCAAAACATGTTTTTGAGGCTGTAGATGAAGCGACGTTGACTCGGTTTGAAGAGATTTTCGAAGAGTATAAGTTAAAATTAGAAAGTTTATTCAATAATAAAGGAGAAAAAACATGGTTAAATACGGTGTTGTTGGAACAGGGTATTTTGGAGCTGAGTTGGCTCGCTATATGCAAAAGAATGATGGAGCAGAGATTACTCTTCTCTATGATCCAGATAATGCAGAGGCAGTTGCAGAAGAATTGGGAGCAAAAGTAGCAAGCTCCCTAGATGAGTTGGTTTCTAGCGATGAAGTAGATTGTGTTATCGTCGCAACTCCAAATAATCTTCATAAGGAACCGGTTATTAAGGCTGCACAACATGGTAAAAATGTTTTCTGTGAAAAACCAATTGCGCTTTCTTATCAAGATTGCCGCGAGATGGTAGATGCATGCAAAGAAAACAATGTAACCTTTATGGCAGGACATATTATGAACTTCTTTAATGGTGTCCATCATGCAAAAGAACTCATTAATCAAGGAGTCATCGGAGACGTTCTATATTGTCACACAGCTCGTAATGGTTGGGAAGAACAACAACCGTCAGTATCATGGAAAAAAATTCGTGAAAAATCAGGTGGTCACTTGTATCACCACATCCATGAGTTGGATTGTGTTCAATTCCTTATGGGTGGCATGCCTGAAACTGTAACCATGACAGGTGGAAATGTGGCCCATGAAGGTGAACATTTCGGTGATGAAGATGATATGATTTTTGTCAATATGGAATTTTCTAATAAGCGTTTTGCCTTGTTAGAATGGGGTTCAGCTTATCGTTGGGGTGAACATTATGTCTTAATCCAAGGAACCAAAGGTGCTATCCGCTTAGACTTATTCAACTGTAAAGGAACTCTTAAGCTAGATGGGCAAGAAAGCTATTTCTTGATTCATGAATCACAAGAAGAAGATGATGATCGTACTCGTATCTATCATAGTACAGAGATGGATGGAGCAATTGCTTATGGTAAACCAGGTAAACGTACTCCATTATGGCTATCATCTGTCATTGATAAAGAAATGCGCTATCTGCATGAGATTATGCAAGGAGCTCCAGTATCAGAAGAATTTGCAAAACTATTGACAGGTGAAGCTGCCCTAGAAGCAATTGCTACTGCAGATGCTTGTACCCAGTCTATGTTTGAAGATCGCAAAGTAAAATTGTCAGAAATTGTAAACTAAATTTTGGTATTCTCCTATTATAGGTCGACTTGCTCCTCTGAAAGTACTTTTAGAGGAGCTGTTTGACTTGGCTAGTTTTTGAAACTGAAATCTATTCTACTACAAACTCTTGAAAGCGTTTTATTTTTAAGGTATAATAATCTCATAGAAACAAAGGAAAAGGAGGAAAGAGGATGCCACAGATTAGCAAAGAAGCCTTGATTGAGCAAATCAAAGATGGAATCATCGTTTCTTGTCAGGCCCTTCCTCATGAACCGCTTTATACAGAAGCGGGAGGGGTGATTCCCTTGCTGGTCAAAGCGGCTGAGCAAGGTGGAGCAGTCGGTATCCGAGCCAATAGTGTTCGCGATATCAAGGAAATCAAGGAAGTCACCAAACTTCCGATTATTGGGATAATCAAACGAGATTATCCACCTCAGGAACCCTTCATCACGGCTACCATGAAAGAAGTTGATGAATTGGCAGAACTGGACATCGAGGTGATTGCTCTGGATTGTACCAAGCGTGAACGCTACGATGGCTTGGAAATTCAAGAGTTCATTCGTCAGGTTAAGGAGAAATATCCTAACCAGCTCTTGATGGCTGATACAAGTACTTTCGAAGAAGGACTAGCAGCAGTAGAAGCAGGAATTGACTTTGTCGGAACAACCTTGTCAGGATACACATCCTACAGTCCAAAAGTGGACGGTCCAGATTTTGAACTCATCAAAAAACTCTGCGATGCTGGTGTAGATGTCATTGCAGAAGGGAAAATTCATACACCAGAACAAGCCAAACAAATCCTTGAATATGGAGTGCGAGGCATCGTTGTTGGTGGCGCTATTACTAGACCAAAAGAGATTACAGAACGCTTCGTTGCTGGTCTCAAATAACACAATCTGAAAAAAGAGGAGAGTGGTGGATGAGTAGGATAAAATGAAATCGCATACAAGAAATAAAGAACTCATTATCCAAGTTGGATACGCTTATAAAATAGGAGAATACAAATGAAATTTAGAAAATTAGCTTGTACAGTACTTGCGAGTGCTGCGGTTCTTGGTCTTGCTGCTTGTGGCAATTCTGGCGGAAGTAAAGATGCTGGCAAATCAGGTGGTGACGGTGCCAAAACAGAAATCACTTGGTGGGCATTCCCAGTATTTACCCAAGAAAAAACTGGTGACGGTGTTGGAACTTATGAAAAATCAATCATCGAAGCGTTTGAAAAAGCAAATCCAGATGTAAAAGTGAAATTGGAAACCATCGACTTCAAGTCAGGCCCTGAAAAAATCACAACAGCTATCGAAGCTGGAACAGCTCCAGATGTACTCTTTGATGCACCAGGACGTATCATCCAATACGGTAAAAACGGTAAATTGGCTGAGTTGAACGACCTTTTCACAGATGAATTTGTTAAAGATGTCAACAATGAAAACATCGTACAAGCAAGTAAAGCTGGAGACAAGGCTTACATGTATCCAATTAGTTCTGCCCCATTCTACATGGCAATGAACAAGAAAATGTTAGAAGATGCTGGAGTTGCAAACCTTGTAAAAGAAGGTTGGACAACTGATGATTTTGAAAAAGTATTGAAAGCGCTCAAAGACAAGGGTTACACACCAGGTTCATTGTTCAGTTCTGGTCAAGGGGGAGACCAAGGAACACGTGCCTTTATCTCTAACCTTTATAGCGGTTCTGTAACAGATGAAAAAGTTAGCAAATATACAACTGATGATCCTAAATTCGTCAAAGGTCTTGAAAAAGCAACTAGCTGGATTAAAGACAATTTGCTCAATAATGGTTCACAATTTGACGGTGGGGCAGATATCCAAAACTTTGCCAACGGTCAAACATCTTACACAATCCTTTGGGCACCAGCTCAAAATGGTATCCAAGCTAAACTTTTAGAAGCAAGTAAGGTAGAAGTGGTAGAAGTACCATTCCCATCAGACGAAGGTAAGCCAGCTCTTGAATACCTTGTAAACGGATTTGCAGTATTCAACAACAAAGACGACAAGAAAGTCGCTGCATCTAAGAAATTTGTTCAATTTATCGCAGATGACAAAGAGTGGGGTCCAAAAGACGTAGTTCGTACAGGTGCTTTCCCAGTCCGTACTTCATTTGGAAAACTTTATGAAGACAAACGCATGGAAACAATCAGCAGCTGGACTCAATACTACTCACCATACTACAACACTATTGATGGATTTGCTGAAATGAGAACACTTTGGTTCCCAATGTTGCAATCTGTATCAAATGGTGACGAAAAACCAGCGGACGCTTTGAAAGCCTTCACTGAAAAAGCGAACGAAACAATCAAAAAAGCTATGAAACAATAGTCCTTAGTCATTCTATAAAAAGTAGTTTTTTAAAGAATCTAAGAGTGTATACCCCCTTTTCCCTCTACACAGATAGTGTAAGAAAAGGGGGGCTTTTGTTTAAAATGTAAGGAACTGTCACGAAATTAAAATGAAGTTCTTACATAAGCGAATCATAAAAAATTTCATTTTGATTTTAAAACAGTTCAAGAAAGTCAAAAAATTATTCTATTTGAAAGAGAGGTGCCGACTGTGAAAGTCAATAAAATCCGTATGAGGGAAACAGTGATTTCCTATGCTTTCCTAGCACCAGTGTTGTTCTTCTTTATTATCTTTGTTTTAGTACCAATGATTATGGGCTTCATCACAAGTTTCTTTAACTACTCTATGACTAGTTTTGAATTTGTGGGCTTAGATAACTATGTCCGTATGTTTAAAGATCCTGTCTTTACAAAATCTCTGATTAACACAGTTATTTTGGTTGTTGGCTCTGTACCGATTGTTGTTCTCTTCTCGCTCTTTGTAGCGTCACAGACCTACCATCAAAATGCTATTGCTAGATCCTTTTACCGTTTTGTCTTCTTCCTTCCAGTTGTAACAGGTAGTGTTGCCGTAACAGTTGTTTGGAAATGGATTTATGATCCGCTATCAGGTATCTTAAACTTTGTTTTGAAATCTAGTCATATCATTACACAAAATATTTCATGGCTGGGCGACAAGCACTGGGCATTGCTGGCGATTATGATTATCCTCTTGACAACGTCTGTTGGTCAACCGATTATCCTCTACATCGCAGCTATGGGGAATATTGACAATTCATTGGTTGAAGCAGCTCGTGTTGATGGTGCAACTGAATTTCAAGTTTTCTGGAAGATTAAATGGCCAAGCCTTCTTCCAACAACTCTTTATATCGCAATCATCACGACCATCAACTCCTTCCAAGTTTTCGCCTTGATTCAATTGTTGACATCTGGTGGGCCAAACTACTCTACAAGTACCTTGATGTACTACCTGTACGAAAAAGCCTTCCAATTGACAGAATACGGTTATGCTAACACCATCGGTGTCTTCTTGGCAGTCATGATTGCGATCGTAAGCTTTGTTCAATTTAAGGCGCTCGGAAACGACGTAGAATACTAAAGAAAGGAGACAGCTATGCAATCTACAGAAAAAAAACCATTAACAGCCTTTACTGTTATTTCAACAATCATTTTGCTCTTGTTGACTGTGCTGTTCATCTTTCCATTCTACTGGATTTTGACAGGGGCATTCAAATCACAACCTGATACCATTATGATTCCGCCACAATGGTTCCCTAAAATGCCAACCATGGAAAACTTCCAACAACTTATGGTGCAGAACCCTGCCTTGCAATGGATGTGGAACTCAGTATTTATCTCATTGGTAACCATGTTCTTAGTTTGTGCAACCTCATCTCTAGCAGGTTATGTATTGGCTAAAAAACGTTTCTATGGTCAACGCATTCTCTTCGCTATCTTCATCGCTGCTATGGCGCTTCCAAAACAAGTTGTCCTTGTACCATTGGTACGTATCGTCAACTTCATGGGAATTCATGACACTCTTTGGGCAGTTATCTTGCCTTTGATTGGATGGCCATTCGGTGTCTTCCTCATGAAACAATTCAGTGAAAATATCCCTACAGAGTTGCTTGAATCAGCTAAAATTGACGGTTGTGGTGAGATTCGTACCTTCTGGAGCGTAGCCTTCCCGATTGTGAAACCAGGGTTTGCAGCCCTTGCAATCTTCACCTTCATCAACACTTGGAACGACTACTTCATGCAGTTGGTAATGTTGACTTCACGTAACAATTTGACTATTTCACTTGGGGTTGCGACCATGCAGGCTGAAATGGCAACCAACTATGGTTTGATTATGGCAGGGGCT
Source organism: Streptococcus sp. Marseille-Q5619 (assembly GCF_946901205.1). Taxonomy (NCBI): domain Bacteria; kingdom Bacillati; phylum Bacillota; class Bacilli; order Lactobacillales; family Streptococcaceae; genus Streptococcus; species Streptococcus sp. Marseille-Q5619. The sequence continues at coordinate 211,840 of NZ_CAMPPO010000004.1, read as the reverse complement.
GCTCTTGCTGCTGTTCCAATCGTAACAGTCTTCCTAGTCTTCCAAAAATCCTTCACACAAGGGATTACTATGGGAGCGGTCAAAGGATAATACTCTGCGAAAATCGAATGCAAACTAGGTCAGCGTCACCTGGCCATACTTAAGTATTGCCTGCGGTTAGCATCCTAGTTTGTTCTTCAATTTTCATTGAGTACAGGAAAATCAATCTATTAAGATATAGAAGTATATTTTATAGATTTAGAGAATATAGAGGTTATAAGTGTCTACAAAATGGAGGGTATGCAGTTACTTTATGAAATTTTGTCAGACACTTATAAACTTAAGAATGCTTTTAGTTAACTATCAGAAACGAAGGAAAGAGTATGATTTTTGACGATTTGAAAAATATTACCTTTTACAAAGGGATTCATCCCAATTTAGATAAGGCTATCGACTATCTCTACCAACATCGTAAAGATTCTTTCGAGTTAGGAAAGTATGAGATTGATGGAGACAAGGTCTTTCTAGTTGTTCAGGAAAATGTCCTCAATCAAGCTGAAAATGACCAGTTTGAACATCACAAGAACTATGCAGATTTGCATTTGCTGGTAGAAGGGCATGAATATTCGAGCTACGGTTCACGTATCAAAGATGAAGCAGTAGCATTTGACGAAGCGAGTGACATTGGCTTTGTTCATTGTCATGAACACTACCCACTCTTGTTGGGTTATCACAATTTTGCGATTTTCTTCCCAGGAGAACCACATCAGCCAAATGGCTATGCAGGTATGGAAGAGAAGGTTCGCAAGTATTTGTTTAAAATTTTGATTGATTAGAATGATCAGCAGAGATATCTGATGACTATCTTATACTCTTCGAAAATCAAATTCAAACCGCGTCAGCTTCGCCTTGGAATATATATGTGACTGACTTCGTCAGTCTTATCTACAACCTCAAAGCAGTGCTTTGAGCAACCCGCGGCTAGCTTTCTAGTTTGCTCTTTGATTTTCATTGAGTACTATTGAACACTTTTGAAAATTGAGTTTAAGAGTTGAATCTTATCAATTGATAAATCGGAGTGATTTAGCAAGTGATATAAATTAAATTATAGGGGGAGCAAACATGTCACAAAAAGGAAGAAGTCTCATCAAGGCTGCATTTGATACAGATAATTTTCTAATGCGAATTAGTGAGAAGGTTTTAGATATTGTAACAGTCAATCTTCTCTTTGTAGTAACTTGTTTACCAATCGTAACGATTGGGGTGGCTAAAATAAGCCTCTATCAGACGATGTTTGAAGTCAAGCAAAGTAGACGTGTTCCAGTTTTTAGAACCTATCTAAGAGTTTTTAGGCAAAATCTGAAATTAGGTCTTCAGCTTGGTTTAATGGAGTTAGGAATTGTGTTTCTTACCCTTTCAGATCTCTATCTTTTCTGGGGTCAAACAGCTCTGCCCTTCCAATTAGTGAAAGCTATTTGTTTAGGTATTCTGATTTTCCTTACCATTGTGATGTTGGCTAGTTACCCTATCGCGGCACGTTATGACCTATCTTGGAAAGAAATTCTTCAAAAAGGATTGATGTTGGCTAGTTTTAACGCTCCTTGGTTTATCTTGATGATCGCAACTATCTTTTTGATTTTGATGATTCTATATCTATCAGCCTTTACCCTTCTATTGGGAGGATCAGCTTTTATTCTCTTTGGTTTTGGACTTCTTGCTTTTTTACAAGTAGGAGTGATGGAAAAGCTATTTGCTAAGTATGAATAAGGATGGCAATCGTTTCTGAAACTACTTTCAAACGCTACAAAACCTATTCTATAAGAGAGAAACTAAAATCTAAGTGCTTACAAAATATTGAAAGCCTTTTCGGCAAAGTGTATACTAAAGAAGTAAAGAAAGAATCTGCTTTAGCAGAAAATAAAAATAACAGGAGAAAATCTATGTCAGATTTAAAAAAATACGAAGGTGTCATTCCAGCCTTCTACGCATGTTACGATGAACAAGGAGAAGTAAGTCCAGAGCGCACACGTGCCTTGGTTCAATACTTCATTGATAAAGGTGTTCAAGGTCTTTATGTCAATGGTTCTTCTGGTGAATGTATCTACCAAAGCGTTGAAGACCGCAAATTAATCTTGGAAGAAGTCATGGCAGTTGCCAAAGGTAAATTGACTATTATCGCTCACGTTGCTTGCAACAATACCAAAGATAGTATGGAACTAGCTCGCCATGCAGAAAGCTTGGGTGTAGATGCCATTGCGACGATTCCACCAATTTACTTCCGCTTACCAGAATACTCAGTTGCCAAATACTGGAACGATATTAGTTCTGCAGCTCCAAACACAGACTACGTGATTTACAACATTCCTCAATTAGCAGGTGTTGCTTTGACTCCAAGTCTCTACACAGAAATGTTGAAAAATCCTCGTGTTATTGGTGTTAAAAATTCTTCAATGCCAGTTCAAGATATCCAAACCTTTGTCAGCCTCGGTGGAGAAGACCATATCGTCTTCAATGGTCCAGATGAACAGTTCTTAGGTGGCCGTCTCATGGGTGCTAAAGCTGGTATCGGTGGTACTTATGGTGCGATGCCAGAACTCTTCTTGAAACTCAATCAGTTGATTGCGGATAAAGACTTGGAAACAGCGCGTGAATTGCAGTATGCTATCAACGCTATCATTGGTAAACTCACTGCTGCACATGGAAATATGTACGGTGTGATTAAGGAAGTCTTGAAGATCAATGAAGGCTTGAATATTGGGTCTGTTCGTTCACCATTGACGCCAGTTACTGAAGAAGATCGTCCAGTTGTAGAAGCAGCTGCAGCCTTGATTCGCGAAACCAAGGAGCGCTTCCTCTAATCCATAAGGAGGTATTTATGACACACTATGTTGCAATTGATATCGGTGGAACAAATATCAAATATGGTTTGATTGACCAAGAAGGCCAACTTGTTGAATCGCATGAAATGCCAACAGAGGCGCATAAGGGTGGACCTCATATCTTACAAAAGACCAAAGATATCGTAGCCAGCTATTTAGAAAAAGGCCCAGTAGCAGGAGTTGCTATTTCTTCTGCTGGGATGGTGGATCCAGATAAGGGTGAAATTTTCTATGCTGGGCCTCAAATCCCTAACTACGCAGGCACCCAGTTCAAGAAGGAAATCGAGACTAGCTTTACTATTCCTTGTGAAATTGAGAATGACGTCAACTGTGCAGGTCTGGCTGAGGCAGTATCTGGTTCAGGCAAAGGAGCGAGTGTCACTCTTTGCTTGACCATTGGAACCGGCATTGGTGGCTGCTTGATTATGGATGGGAAAGTCTTCCATGGTTTTAGCAATTCAGCCTGCGAAGTCGGTTATATGCATATGCAGGATGGAGATTTCCAAGATTTGGCTTCTACGACAGCATTGGTGGAGTATGTAGCAGCAGGTCATGGAGATCCAGTTGATCAGTGGAATGGCCGACGCATCTTTAAGGAAGCCACTGAAGGCAACAAGATTTGTATGGCTGGTATTGACCGCATGGTAGACTATCTAGGAAAAGGTCTGGCAAATATTTGCTATGTTGCCAATCCAGAAGTAGTCATTCTCGGTGGTGGTATCATGGGGCAAGAGGCTATCCTCAAGCCTAAAATTCGAAAAGCTTTGAAAGATGCTTTGGTACCAAGCCTAGCTGAAAAAACACGATTAGAATTTGCCCATCACCAAAATACAGCAGGTATGTTGGGTGCCTACTATCATTTTAAGACAAAACAATCCTAGTTTGGCCCAGCCAAACTAGGATTTTCTAATCAAGTTCCCTTGACTTTCTTTATAATTGTGAGATAATAAAGAAAATATATAAAGGAGCTATATAAAATGGCTATAGCAAATTCAAATAAAATTGTGACCTTCCAAGCTAATAGGGAATTGGTAAATGATGCCATGGAAGTGTTAAAAGAAAAAAATCTCTCTCTTTCATCGGCACTTAGATTATTTTTAAAGAATGTTGCCGTAACAAATGAAGTAGATTTACTGAGTGAAGAGGAATTAGAGAAGGAGTATTTGTTTAGACAATTACAAGCAGAAGTTCAAGAAAGTTATGCCAAGATTGAGGCTGGAAATTACTTGACAGATGAGGATGTCGTGACACGCTATGGATTATAAAAGATATAGGATTTTGTATTCTCCTAGAGTGATTGATAGTCTGGATAAAATATATCAGTATATAGCAGAGGAAATCGGTTCTGTAGATGCTGCGAGACGAAAAGTGGCGAGTATCAGAAAAGATATTAATCGTTTAGAAATTTTCCCCCAAGCTGGATTTGATGCCGATGAAAAATTTGGTAAGAAATTAGATCCTCTCTACCAAACGCGAGGATTGACCTTGAGTAAGGATTACATCGTATTATATACAATTGTTGAGGATACAGTCAGACTTGCTTATTTACTTCCTTCAAAAAGTGATTACATGAAATTATTTAAGACTAAGTCAAGATACGACTAATTCATAGTCTAGAAGAGGTGTGTTTGGTGATGAATAAAAATCCTAGTTTGGCTGAGCCAAACTAGGATTTTCTGACACGTTTTTGTCTACGATAGCCGTTGAGTTTTTTATTTTCCCAGTAGCTATTAAAGATTTTTTCCTTGCTTTCGCGATTGATTTCCAAAAAGTAGGCATAAATCAAATCGATAAAGAAGAGCATAGGAAGTTGAGCGGATATTCGTTGGATGTAGGAGGGTTGGCTGTGGGTGGCTACAAGAACAGTCTCTGTATAGACTAGACTATCTTTATTGGGAACACTTGTAAAGAGTACAGTCTTTGCCCCCATCTCCTTAGCGTCTAATAGACTATCTAAAATAGAAGGTGTTGTACCAGAAAGTGAGAAACCGAGTACTAGACAATTCTCATCCATAATGCTGGTTGTCCAAGCAAAGCCGTCTTGGTCTGTCAAAGCCTCGCAGACCACACCCAGACGCATGAAGCGCAATTTCATTTCACGGGCGACAAGGCCAGAACTCCCTGTTCCAAAGAAGTAGACACGCTCAGCATCTTCGATTAGCTGGGCAATTCGTTCTAGTTGGACTTCGTCAATCAAGTCCTGTGTTTGTTCCCTCATATTGCTATAGCTTCTGAGGACTCGTTTGGTTAAAGGACTATGTTTGTGAGAATGGGTGTCTTGTTTCTCTGCCTGATGTTGGTATTGGAAAATAAATTCTCGGTAGCCAGTAAAGCCACACTTTTTAGCAAAGCGGGTCAGAGCAGCCTGGGAGATATGTAATTTTTGAGTGACCTGTTGAGAAGATAAATCATCTGCAATTGTTTCTGCTTGTAAAAAATAATGAGCGATTTCTTGCTCTAGGTCTGTCATTTCTTCAAAATGTAAATCAATGACAGTTGATATATCTGGTTTGTCCATGGGAAAGGCTCCTTTAAGTGAGTCGTATTGGAAAAAGGCTAGATTATTGAACTTTTACATTCATTATAACATATAATATAGGGATGGATAAATAAAAACGTATCTTACTGTAAAAACGAAAAAAGCTTCTTTCTTTTCCATAATTTTCTGCTCAAATTATGGTACAATTAAGAGTAAGATTTTAAGTTAGAAATGAGACTGATTTGTATGAGAAAATTTAACAGCCATTCGATTCCGATTCGGCTTAATTTATTGTTTTCAATCGTCATTTTACTCTTTATGACCATTATTGGTCGTTTGTTGTATATGCAGGTTTTGAACAAGGATTTTTATGAAAAAAAGCTAGCCTCAGCTAGTCAGACCAAGGTCACAACCAGTTCTGCCCGTGGGGAAATCTATGATGCTAGTGGAAAACCTTTGGTAGAAAATACGTTAAAACAGGTTGTTTCCTTTACGCGTAGCAATAAAATGACGGCTACAGACTTAAAAGAAATAGCTAAAAAGTTACTGACTTATGTGAGCATCAGTTCGCCAAATTTGACAGAACGCCAGCTGGCTGATTATTATTTGGCTGATCCTGAAATCTATAAAAAGACGGTGGAAGCCCTTCCGAGTGAGAAACGCTTGGATTCAGATGGCAATCGCCTATCCGAATCAGAACTGTATAACAATGCGGTCGATAGTGTCCCAACAAGTCAACTAAACTATACAGAGGATGAAAAGAAAGAAATCTATCTTTTTAGTCAGTTAAATGCTGTTGGAAACTTTGCGACAGGAACCATTGCGACAGATCCTCTAAATGATTCTCAGGTGGCTGTTATTGCCTCTATTTCAAAGGAGATGCCTGGCATTAGTATTTCTACTTCTTGGGATCGAAAGATTTTGGAAACTTCCCTTTCTTCTATAGTAGGGAGTGTATCCAGTGAAAAAGCTGGTCTCCCAGCGGAAGAAGCAGAAGCCTATCTTAAAAAAGGCTATTCTCTAAATGACCGTGTTGGAACCTCCTATTTGGAAAAGCAATATGAAGAGACCTTACAAGGGAAACGCTCGGTAAAAGAAATCCATCTGGACAAATATGGCAACATGGAAAGCGTGGATACACTTGAGGAAGGTAGTAAGGGAAACAATATCAAGCTGACCATTGATTTGGCCTTCCAAGATAGCGTGGATGCTTTGCTGAAAAGTTATTTCAATTCCGAGCTAGGAAATGGTGGAGCCAAGTATTCTGAGGGTGTGTATGCAGTCGCCCTTAACCCCAAAACAGGTGCTGTTTTGTCTATGTCAGGACTCAAACATGACCTGAAAACGGGAGAGTTGACTCCTGATTCCTTGGGAACGGTAACCAATGTCTTTGTCCCAGGTTCGGTTGTTAAGGCCGCTACCATCAGCTCAGGTTGGGAAAATGGTGTTTTATCAGGAAACCAAACCTTAACAGATCAGCCTATTGTTTTCCAAGGTTCAGCTCCAATTTATTCTTGGTATAAATTGGCATATGGATCTTTTCCTATTACAGCTGTGGAAGCCTTGGAGTATTCATCCAATGCTTACGTGGTTCAAACCGCTCTTGGAATCATGGGCCAGACCTATCAACCCAATATGTTTGTCGGCACCAGCAATCTAGAGTCTGCTATGGGGAAATTGCGTTCAACCTTTGGTGAATATGGTTTGGGTTCTGCGACTGGGATTGACCTACCAGATGAATCTACTGGATTGGTTCCCAAAGAGTATAACTTTGCCAATTTCATTACTAATGCTTTTGGCCAGTTTGATAACTACACACCGATGCAATTAGCCCAGTACGTTGCAACTATTGCTAACAATGGTGTTCGTCTAGCTCCACATATTGTCGAGGGAATATACGACAACAATGATAAGGGTGGCCTTGGGGAATTAATCCAAGCAATAGATACCAAGGAAATCAACAAGGTCAATATTTCTGAATCAGATATGGCAATCTTGCACCAAGGATTTTACCAAGTATCGCATGGAACTAGTCCCCTTACGACAGGACGGGCGTTTTCAGATGGCGCCACTGTTTCTATCAGTGGTAAGACCGGTACAGGTGAAAGCTATGTAGCTGGTGGTCAAGAAGCTAATAATACCAATGCCGTGGCCTATGCTCCAACAGAAAATCCTCAAATTGCAGTTGCAGTAGTCTTTCCTCATAATACCAATTTAACCAAAAATGTTGGGCCAGCAATTGCTCGCGACATTATCAATCTATACAACCAACACCATCCAATGAATTAGAAAGGAAGCCATGCTTTATCCAACACCTATTGCTAAGTTGATTGACAGTTATTCCAAACTTCCTGGTATTGGGATTAAGACAGCAACCCGTCTAGCCTTTTATACCATTGGGATGTCAGATGACGACGTCAATGAATTTGCAAAAAATCTCCTTGCAGCTAAGCGAGAATTGACCTATTGCTCTATTTGTGGACGATTAACAGATGAAGACCCGTGCTCTATCTGTACCGATCCTAGCCGTGACCAGTCTACGATTCTGGTTCTGGAGGATAGCCGAGATGTTGCTGCTATGGAAAATATTCAGGAATACCATGGGTTATACCATGTATTGCATGGGTTGATTTCACCCATGAATGGAATTAGTCCGGATGATATCAACCTTAAGAGTCTTATGACTCGTCTTATGGATAGTGAGGTTTCAGAAGTAATCGTAGCAACCAATGCCACAGCAGATGGGGAAGCGACTTCCATGTATCTTTCACGCTTACTCAAGCCAGCTGGGATCAAGGTCACTCGTCTGGCACGAGGCCTCGCTGTGGGAGCAGATATCGAGTATGCGGACGAAGTCACACTCTTACGGGCTATTGAAAATCGAACAGAGTTGTAAGTCTAGACAAATTTACGAACTCCATTCATTTATAAAAAAATCAAGGAGGCTGAAAATCGTTCCTATCGGCCTCTTTTTGTATAGTGTGATGAGTAGGATCAGGTTCAAGTTTTAAAAAAACAAGCAAATATGATATACTAAAGAGCGAGTATTCTAGTAGAATTAGGACAAATAATATGAAACAAACGATTATTCTTTTATATGGTGGACGGAGTGCGGAACGCGAAGTCTCTGTCCTTTCAGCGGAAAGTGTCATGCGTGCGGTCAATTACGACCGTTTCACAGTTAAGACTTTCTTTATCAGTCAGTCAGGAGACTTTATCAAAACGCAGGAATTTAGTCAGACTCCAGGTCAAGAGGACCGTCTCATGACCAATGCGACCATTGATTGGGATAAGAAAGTTGCACCAAGTGCTATCTACGAAGAAGGTGCAGTGGTATTCCCAGTTCTTCACGGTCCGATGGGAGAAGATGGCTCTGTTCAAGGATTCTTGGAAGTTTTGAAAATGCCTTATGTCGGCTGTAATATCTTGTCATCCAGTCTTGCCATGGATAAAATCACGACCAAGCGTGTGTTAGAATCTGCTGGTATTGCCCAAGTTCCTTATGTGGCTATCGTTGAAGGGGATGATGTGACTGCTAAAATCGCTGAAGTGGAAGAAAAATTGACTTATCCAGTCTTCACAAAACCATCAAACATGGGTTCTAGTGTGGGTATTTCTAAGTCTGAAAACCAAGAAGAACTCCGTCAAGCTTTGAAACTTGCCTTCCAATATGATAGCCGTGTCTTGGTAGAACAAGGAGTGAATGCCCGTGAAATCGAGATTGGTCTCTTGGGCAACTACGATGTCAAGAGCACGCTGCCAGGAGAAGTAGTCAAGGATGTTGCCTTTTATGACTACGATGCCAAGTATATTGATAACAAGATTACCATGGACATTCCAGCCAAAATTAGTGATGACGTGGTAGCGGTTATGCGTCAAAATGCAGAAACTGCCTTCCGTGCCATTGGTGGTCTTGGTCTCTCTCGTTGCGATTTCTTCTATACAGACAAGGGAGAGATTTTCCTCAACGAGCTCAATACCATGCCAGGCTTCACCCAGTGGTCAATGTATCCACTACTTTGGGAAAATATGGGAATCAGCTACCCAGACTTAATAGAACGTTTGGTTGACCTTGCCAAGGAAAGTTTTGACAAGCGCGAAGCGCATTTGCTATAAAATGAAAGAGAGGGTAGAAGCCAGAACCATCACTGTAAGGTGACTAAAGTTCTCGAGCTTCGACCCTTTTTAAAGGAGTAGAAATGAAATTAACAATCTATGAAGTGGCTCAAGTTGTAGGAGCTAAAAATGATATCAGCATCTTTGAGGATGCTCAGTTGGAAAATGCTGAGTTTGATAGTCGTTTGATTGCGGCAGGAAATTTATTTGTCCCCCTCAAAGGTGCGCGTGACGGTCATGACTTTATCGAAACAGCCTTTGAAAATGGTGCAGCAGTAACCTTGTCTGAGAAAAAGGTCGCAAATCATCCTTACATTCTAGTAGATGATGTTCTAACTGCCTTTCAGCAACTAGCAGCCTACTATCTTGAAAAAACAGCTGTTGATGTCTTTGCGGTTACGGGTTCAAATGGCAAGACAACGACCAAGGATATGTTAGCTCACTTGCTTTCAATAACCTACAAAACCTACAAAACACAAGGAAACTACAATAACGAGATTGGCCTTCCTTACACAGTTCTCCATATGCCTGAAGGAACAGAAAAGTTGGTCTTGGAGATGGGACAGGATCACTTGGGAGATATTCATCTCTTGTCAGAATTGGCTCGTCCAAAAACAGCCATTGTGACCTTGGTGGGGGAAGCTCATTTGGCATTTTTCAAAGACCGCTCGGAAATTGCCAAAGGAAAAATGCAAATTGCAGATGGTATGGCTTCAGGTTCCTTGCTTTTGGCACCAGCCGACCCGATTGTAGAGGACTACTTGCCAACCGATAAAAAGGTAGTCCGTTTTGGGCAAGGAGCAGAGTTGGAAATTACAGACTTGATTGAGCGCAAGGATAGTTTGACCTTTAAGGCTAATTTCTTGGAACAAGCCCTTGATTTGCCAGTGACTGGTAAGTACAATGCCACTAATGCTATGATTGCATCCTATGTTGCCCTGCAAGAAGGAGTGTCAGAGGAGCAAATTCGTTTGGCCTTCCAAAATCTTGAATTGACGCGTAACCGTACCGAATGGAAGAAAGCAGCCAATGGAGCAGATATCCTATCGGATGTGTATAATGCCAATCCAACTGCTATGAAGTTAATTTTGGAGACTTTCTCTGCCATTCCAGCCAACGAAGGTGGCAAAAAAATCGCTGTCTTGGCAGACATGAAGGAACTCGGTGACCAGTCTGTTCAGCTCCATAACCAGATGATTTTAAGTCTTTCCCCAGATGTGCTTGATACAGTTATTTTCTATGGGGAAGATATTGCTGAATTGGCCCAACTTGCCAGTCAAATGTTCCCAATCGGCCACGTTTACTACTTCAAGAAAACAGAAGACCAGGACCAATTTGAAGACCTAGTTAAGCAGGTCAAGGAAAGCCTTGGAGCTAATGACCAAATCTTGCTCAAAGGCTCTAACTCTATGAATCTAGCTAAGTTGGTAGAAAGTTTAGAAAATGAAGACAAGTGATTTTGCTAAGTATCTTCAAAGAATGATTGCTCTTACAGATACTGGACTAACCTTTACAAAGGATCCTGTTGACCGTGAGTGCTACGAAGACTTGCGAAGTCTGTTATCTGAAATGTTGAATCAGGTATCAGACCTTGATGCAGACGAAGTGGCAGAACTCTTGAAACCGACCTCCGCTTATGCGACTCCGTTAATGGACGTCCGTGCTTGGATAGTTGAGGATGAAAAAATTTGTCTGGTTAGGGGACAAGGAGAGAATGATTGGGCTTTGCCAGGTGGTTTTGGTGAAGTCGGCTATTCTCCAACAGAAAATATTCTCAAGGAAATTGAAGAAGAAACCGGTTTTGAAGCTAAAGTAGAAAGACTACTAGCTGTTTTTGATACAAATCGTTTCCAACTACAGAGCAAGCAATATGCAAAGTTTGTTTTTGAATGTAAGCTTCTTGATGGACAATTCCAAAAAAATCAAGAAATTGCTGACCTTCAATTTTTTGCCATTGACCAACTGCCAGCCTTATCTGAAAAACGCATTACCAAGGAGCAAATAGAGCTTCTTTGGCAGGTTTATCAAGGTCAGAGGGAGCAATATCTTGATTAAGAAGATGATTATCGTATTTCTAAATCCATTTTTGACAAATAGCATGGTATAATAAAATGCAGGAAAATTTTGAATCATGAGGAATACTAGATGAATTTATGGGATATTTTCTTTACGACCCAAGCAACAGAGCCACCCAAGTTTGATCTTTATTGGTATGTCAGTATATTTACACTCTTGGCCTTGACCTTTTATACAGCCTATCGTTATCGTGAAAAGAAGGTTTACCAACGATTTTTCCAAATCTTGCAGGCCGTTCAGTTAATCCTTCTTTATGGTTGGTATGGGGTCAATCATATGCCACTGTCAGAAAGTTTACCCTTTTACCATTGCCGTATGGCTATGTTTGTGGTGCTCTTGCTTCCTGGTCAGTCTAAATATAGGCAGTATTTTGCATTACTAGGAACATTTGGGACATTAGCTGCCTTTGTTTATCCAGTGCCAGATCCTTATCCATTCCCGCATATTGCGATTTTATCCTTTATCTTTGGCCACTTAGCTCTCTTGGGGAACTCTCTAGTTTATCTATTGAGACAGTATAACGCGCGATTGTTGGATGTGAAGGGAATTTTTCTCATGACCTTTGCACTAAATGCCTTGATTTTTGTGGTCAATTTAGTAACAGGTGGAGATTACGGATTCTTGACAAAACCACCATTGGTTGGAGACCATGGCTTAGTAGCTAATTATTTAATCGTTTCCCTGGCCTTATCAGCAGCGATTACGTTAACAAAGAAAATCTTGGAACTATTTTTAGAACAAGAAGCAGAAAAAATGATTGCAAAGAAAGCTTAGAAATGAGCTTTCTTTTTTTCATAAATCTGATTTTTTATAACTTGTTTGGAAAATAAAAAAATCTAAGGAAAGAATGTGAAAAAATGGTAAGTAAATTTAGGAAAAACTAAGCACGATTGGATTTTTTGTGTTATAATATTCTGTGAATAGCTATGCCCTATTTTAGCTATATTGAATAGAAGTTTGAAACTTGGAAGAGAGAGGATGCGATGTAATGGCTAGAGAAGGCTTTTTTACAGGTCTAGATATTGGAACAAGCTCTGTCAAGGTGCTTGTAGCCGAGCAGAGAAATGGTGAACTTAATGTAATTGGTGTAAGTAATGCCAAAAGTAAGGGTGTAAAGGATGGAATTATAGTTGATATTGATGCAGCAGCAACTGCTATCAAATCAGCTATTTCCCAAGCGGAAGAAAAGGCAGGCATTTCGATTAAATCAGTGAATGTCGGCTTACCTGGTAATCTTCTGCAGGTAGAACCAACTCAAGGGATGATTCCAGTAACATCTGATACCAAGGAAATTACGGATCAAGATGTTGAAAATGTTGTCAAATCAGCTTTGACTAAGAGTATGACACCTGATCGTGAGGTTATCACATTCATCCCTGAGGAATTTATTGTGGATGGTTTCCAAGGGATTCGTGATCCACGTGGCATGATGGGGGTTCGCCTTGAAATGCGTGGCTTGCTTTATACAGGCCCTCGTACTATCTTGCACAATTTGCGTAAGACGGTTGAGCGTGCAGGTGTTCAGGTTGAAAATATTATTATTTCACCACTAGCAATGGTTCAATCAGTTTTGAACGAAGGTGAACGTGAATTTGGTGCGACAGTGATTGATATGGGGGCAGGCCAGACGACTGTTGCTACAATCCGTAACCAAGAACTCCAGTTTACCAATATTCTCCAAGAAGGCGGAGATTATGTAACTAAGGATATCTCTAAAGTCTTGAAAACTTCTCAGAAGTTGGCTGAAGGATTGAAATTAAACTATGGAGAGGCTTTCCCTCCTCTTGCAAGTAAAGAAACATTCCAAGTAGAAGTTATTGGGGAAGTAGAACCTGTTGAAGTAACAGAAAATTACTTGTCAGAGATTATTTCTGCACGAATTAAGCATATTTTTGAACAAATCAAACAAGACTTAGACAGAAGACATTTATTGGATCTTCCTGGTGGAATTGTTTTGATCGGTGGAAATGCTATTTTACCGGGTATGGTAGAATTGGCTCAAGAAGTCTTTGGCGTTCGTGTCAAACTCTATGTTCCAAACCAAGTTGGTATTCGCAATCCGGCCTTTGCGCATGTGATTAGTTTATCAGAATTTGCTGGACAATTGACAGAAGTCAATCTTTTGGCTCAAAAAGCAGTCAAGGGTGATGAAGGATTATTTCAACAACCGCTTAGTTTTGGGGGAATGATTCAGAAAACAGCTCAGTTTGTACAATCAACGCCTGTTCAACCAGCTCCTGCTCCAGAAGTAGAGCCTGTAGCTCCTGCAGAACAAATTGCAGATTTTCAACAGACTTCACAAAATAAACCGAAATTAGCAGATCGTTTCCGTGGCTTGATCGGAAGCATGTTTGACGAATAAAGAGGAAAAATAAATTATGACATTTTCATTTGATACAGCTGCTGCTCAAGGTGCAGTGATTAAAGTAATTGGTGTCGGTGGAGGCGGTGGCAATGCCATCAACCGTATGGTCGACGAAGGTGTTACAGGCGTAGAATTTATCGCAGCAAACACAGATGTACAAGCATTGAGTAGTACAAAAGCTGAGACTGTTATTCAGTTGGGACCTAAATTGACTCGTGGTTTGGGTGCAGGAGGTCAACCTGAGGTTGGTCGTAAAGCTGCTGAAGAAAGCGAAGAAACACTGACGGAAGCTATCAGTGGCGCAGATATGGTCTTCATCACTGCTGGTATGGGAGGAGGCTCTGGAACTGGAGCTGCTCCTGTTATTGCTCGTATCGCCAAAGATTTGGGTGCTCTTACAGTTGGTGTTGTAACACGTCCCTTTGGTTTTGAAGGAAGCAAACGTGGACAATTTGCTGTAGAAGGAATCAATCAGCTTCGTGAGCATGTAGATACTCTATTGATTATCTCAAACAACAACTTGCTTGAAATTGTTGATAAGAAAACTCCACTTCTTGAAGCTCTTAGTGAGGCAGATAACGTACTTCGCCAAGGTGTGCAAGGAATTACCGATTTGATTACAAATCCTGGTTTGATTAACCTTGACTTTGCCGATGTGAAAACAGTTATGGCAAATAAAGGGAATGCTCTCATGGGTATTGGTATCGGTAGTGGAGAAGAACGTGTTGTTGAAGCAGCACGTAAGGCAATTTACTCTCCACTTCTTGAAACAACAATTGATGGAGCAGAAGATGTGATTGTCAACGTAACTGGTGGTCTTGACTTAACCTTGATTGAGGCAGAAGAGGCTTCACAAATTGTGAACCAGGCAGCAGGACAAGGAGTAAACATCTGGCTAGGTACTTCAATTGATGAAAGTATGCGTGATGAGATCCGTGTAACAGTTGTTGCAACGGGTGTTCGTCAAGACCGCGTAGAAAAGGTAGTAGCTCCACAAGCTAGACCTACTACTAACTACCGTGAGACAGTGAAATCAGCTCATTCACATGGCTTTGATCGTCATTTTGATATGGCAGAAACAGCTGAATTGCCAAAACAAAATCAACGTCGCTCGGAACAAGCTCAAGGCTCTGCTTTTGGTGATTGGGATTTACGTCGCGAGACAATTGTTCGTCCGACTGATTCAGTAGTGTCACCGGTAGAACGTTTTGAAATTCCAAATTCACAAGATGAAGATGAGTTGGATACACCTCCATTTTTCAAAAATCGTTAAGTAAATGAATGTAAAAGAAAATACAGAACGTGTTTTTCGAGAAGTCGCAGAAGCAAGTCTGAGTGCTCATCGCGAGAGTGGCTCAGTCTCTGTCATTGCAGTTACCAAGTATGTAGATGTACCGACAGCGGAAGCCTTGCTTCCGCTAGGGGTTCATCATATCGGTGAAAATCGTGTAGATAAGTTTCTAGAGAAATATCAAACTTTAAAAGATCGAGATGTGACTTGGCATTTGATTGGTACCTTGCAAAGACGTAAGGTGAAAGATGTCATTCAATACGTTGATTATTTCCATGCCTTGGATTCAGTCAAGCTAGCAGAGGAAATTCAAAAAAGAAGTGACCGAGTCATCAAGTGTTTCCTTCAGGTAAATATTTCTAAAGAAGAAAGCAAACACGGTTTTTCGAGAGAGGAACTGCTGGAAATCTTGCCAGAGTTAGCCAGACTAGATAAGATTGAATATGTTGGTTTAATGACGATGGCACCTTTTGAGGCTAGCAGTGAGCAGTTGAAAGAAATTTTCAAGGCGACACAAGATTTACAAAAAGAAATCCAAGAAAAACAAATTCCAAATATGCCTATGGCCGAGTTAAGTATGGGAATGAGTCGTGATTATAAAGAAGCGATTCAATTCGGTTCCACCTTTGTTCGCATAGGTACAGCATTTTTTAAGTAGGAGAGAACCATGTCTTTAAAAGATAGATTCGATAGATTTATAGATTATTTTACGGAGGATGAGGACCTAAGTCTCCCTAATGAAAAACGAGATGAGCCTATTTTAACTCCAGTAAATTCTACACAGGAAAAGGCTCTCTCAATGAATCAACCACCACGCACAAATAGTACACAAGAAAATAATATTACTAGACTGCATGCACGTCAACAAGAGTTAGCAAAGCAAAATCAGCATTCTACTGAAAAAGTAACAATTGATGTTCGTTATCCTAGAAAATATGAAGATGCGATAGAAATTGTTGATTTATTAGCAGGAAACGAAAGTATTTTGATTGATTTTCAATATATGACTGAAGTGCAAGCTCGTCGTTGTTTAGATTATCTAGATGGGGCTTGCCACGTTCTAGCTGGAAATTTGAAAAAGGTAGCTTCTACCATGTATCTGTTGACACCAGTGAATGTTATTGTGAATATTGAAGATATTCGTTTACCAGATGAAGATCAACATGGTGAGTTTGATTTTGATATGAGACGAAATAGAGTACGATAATGATTTTTTTAATTCGTATGATTTATAATGCAGTGGATATTTACTCCCTGATTTTGGTAGCCTTTGCTGTCATGTCTTGGTTTCCAGGTGCCTACGAATCAAGTTTGGGTCGTTGGATTGTAGCGTTGGTAAAACCGGTGCTTGCTCCTTTGCAACGCCTGCCTTTACAGATAGCAGGTCTTGATTTATCTGTTTGGGTTGCGATTGTTTTGATTCGATTTTTAGGAGAAAACCTAGTCCGTTTTCTGACGATGATAGGATGAATAAAGGGATTTACCAGCATTTCTCCGTAGAAGATCGTCCTTTTCTGGATAAGGGAATGGAATGGATAAAGAAGGTAGAAGATAGCTATGCTCCTTTTTTAACTCCTTTTATCAATCCTCATCAGGAGAAGCTATTAAAGATTTTGGCCAAAACCTATGGTCTTGCTTGTAGCAGTAGTGGGGAATTCGTCTCGAGTGAGTATGTTCGAGTTTTATTATACCCAGATTATTTCCAGCCAGAGTTTTCAGATTTTGAAATATCTCTCCAGGAAATAGTGTATTCCAATAAATTTGAACACTTAACGCATGCTAAGATTTTAGGGACAGTCATCAATCAATTAGGGATTGAACGGAAACTTTTTGGAGATATCCTAGTAGATGAAGAACGGGCGCAGATTATGATTAATCAGCAGTTTCTTCTTCTATTTCAAGATGGATTAAAGAAAATTGGCCGTATACCCGTTTCGCTGGAGGAACGTCCTTTCACCGAGAAAATAGATAAGCTAGAACAGTATCGAGAGCTGGATTTATGTGTGTCTAGTTTTAGATTAGATGTTCTTTTATCAAATGTTTTGAAACTATCTAGGAATCAGGCAAACCAGTTGATTGAAAAGAAACTTGTCCAAGTAAATTATCATGTGGTAGACAAATCAGATTATATTGTTCAAGTTGGAGACTTGATTAGTGTGAGAAAATTTGGGCGCTTGAGATTGCTTCAAGATAAGGGACAAACAAAAAAAGAGAAGAAAAAAATAACCGTCCAGTTATTATTAAGTAAGTGAGGAATAGAATGCCAATTACATCATTAGAAATAAAGGACAAGACCTTTGGAACTCGATTCAGAGGTTTTGATCCAGAAGAAGTCGATGAATTTTTAGATATTGTGGTTCGTGATTACGAAGATCTTGTTCGTGCGAATCATGATAAAGATTTACGTATTAAGAGTTTAGAAGAGCGTTTGTCTTACTTTGACGAAATGAAAGATTCATTGAGCCAGTCTGTATTGATTGCCCAAGACACAGCTGAGCGAGTGAAACAAGCGGCACATGAACGTTCAAACAATATCGTTCACCAAGCAGAGCAAGATGCGCAACGCTTGTTGGAAGAAGCTAAATATAAGGCAAACGAGATTCTTCGTCAAGCAACAGACAATGCTAAGAAAGTTGCCGTTGAAACAGAAGAATTGAAGAACAAGAGCCGTGTCTTCCACCAACGTCTTAAATCTACAATTGAGAGCCAGTTGGCTATTGTTGAATCTTCAGATTGGGAAGATATTCTCCGTCCAACAGCGACTTATCTTCAAACCAGTGATGAAGCTTTTAAAGAAGTGGTTAGCGAAGTACTTGGAGAACCGATTCCAGCTCCAATTGAGGAAGAACCAATTGATATGACACGTCAGTTCTCTCAAGCAGAAATGGCAGAGTTACAAGCTCGTATTGAGGCAGCCAATAAAGAATTGGCTGAATTTGAAGCTCAGGCTAAACAGGAAGTGGAAAATCCAACTCCTGTAGTGAGTCCTCAAATTGAAGAAGAGCCTGCTCATCCAGTTGGTCCAATGTACGAAGAACCAGAAGTAGCTCCAGTGCATCCGACAGGTCCAACACCAGCTACAGAAACGTTTGATTCAGCACCAGGATTTGAAGCACCGCAAGAATCCGTTACAATTTTATAAGAAACGATGTGAGAACAATATCTTATCCTTATATTTCCAGCGAGCAGGAGATGGTGTGAGTCCTGTAATCCCTATTGATAAGATTATCCTCTCGAAAACTCAAGTCTGAAGCTAGTAAGATTTGACGTTCCCCACGTTACGGGATAAGAGGAAAAAAGCTGAGTCTTTTTTCGAATAAAGGTGGTACCACGATTTTCGTCCTTTTTGGCAGTCGTGGTTTTTAATTTGTTATTATTTATAAAGGAGATACCATGAAACTCAAAGATACCCTTAACCTTGGGAAAACAGCCTTCCCAATGCGTGCAGGCCTTCCTACTAAAGAGCCAGTTTGGCAAAAGGAATGGGAAGATGCAAAACTTTACCAACGTCGTCAAGAATTGAACCAAGGAAAACCTCATTTCACCTTGCATGATGGCCCTCCATACGCGAACGGAAATATTCACGTTGGACACGCTATGAACAAGATTTCAAAAGATATCATTGTTCGTTCAAAATCAATGTCAGGTTTTTACGCACCATTTATCCCAGGTTGGGATACTCATGGTCTGCCAATCGAGCAAGTTTTGGCAAAACAAGGTGTCAAACGTAAAGAAATGGACTTGGTTGAGTACTTGAAACTTTGTCGTGAATACGCTCTTTCTCAAGTAGATAAACAACGTGAAGACTTTAAACGTTTGGGTGTTTCTGGTGACTGGGAAAATCCATATGTGACTTTGACTCCTGACTATGAGGCAGCTCAAATTCGTGTATTTGGTGAGATGGCTAATAAAGGTTATATCTACCGTGGTGCAAAACCAGTTTACTGGTCTTGGTCATCTGAGTCAGCCCTTGCTGAAGCGGAGATTGAATACCATGATTTGGTTTCAACTTCTCTTTACTATGCCAACAAGGTAAAAGATGGCAAAGGTGTTCTAGATACAGATACTTACATCGTAGTCTGGACAACAACTCCATTTACCATCACAGCTTCTCGTGGTTTGACTGTTGGTGCAGATATTGATTACGTTTTGGTTCAACCTGCTGGTGAAGCTCGTAAGTTTGTGGTTGCTGCAGAATTGTTGACTAGCTTGTCTGAGAAATTTGACTGGGCTGATGTGCAAGTTTTAGCAACTTACCGTGGTCAAGAACTCAACCACATCGTAACAGAACACCCATGGGATATAGCTGTAGATGAATTGGTTATCCTTGGTGACCACGTTACAACTGACTCTGGTACAGGTATTGTCCATACAGCCCCAGGTTTCGGTGAGGACGACTACAATGTTGGTATTGCTAATGGTCTTGAAGTCGCAGTTACTGTTGACGAACGTGGTATCATGATGGCTAATGCTGGCGCTGAGTTTGAAGGTCAATTCTATGACAAGGTGGTTCCAACTGTCATCGAAAAACTTGGTGACCTCCTTCTTGCCCAAGAAGAAATCTCTCACTCATACCCATTTGACTGGCGTACCAAGAAACCAATCATCTGGCGTGCAGTTCCACAATGGTTTGCCTCAGTTTCTAAATTCCGCCAAGAAATCTTGGACGAAATTGAAAAAGTGAAATTCCACTCAGAATGGGGTAAAGTCCGTCTTTACAATATGATTCGTGACCGTGGCGACTGGGTTATCTCTCGTCAACGTGCTTGGGGTGTTCCACTTCCTATCTTCTATGCTGAAGACGGTACAGCAATTATGACTGCTGAAACGATTGAACACGTGGCTCAACTCTTTGAGGAACATGGTTCAAGTATTTGGTGGGAACGTGATGCTAAGGACCTCTTGCCAGAAGGATTTAGCCACCCAGGTTCACCAAATGGCGAGTTCAAGAAAGAAACAGACATCATGGACGTTTGGTTTGACTCAGGTTCATCATGGAATGGGGTTGTGGTAAACCGTCCAGAGTTGACTTACCCAGCAGACCTTTACCTAGAAGGTTCTGACCAGTACCGTGGTTGGTTCAACTCTTCACTCATCACATCTGTTGCCAACCATGGTGTAGCACCTTACAAACAAATCTTGTCACAAGGTTTTGCCCTTGATGGGAAAGGTGAGAAGATGTCTAAATCTCTTGGAAATACCATTGCTCCAAGCGATGTTGAAAAACAATTTGGTGCAGAAATCTTGCGTCTCTGGGTAACAAGTGTGGATTCAAGCAACGACGTGCGTATCTCTATGGATATCTTGAGCCAAGTCTCTGAAACTTACCGTAAGATTCGTAACACCCTTCGTTTCTTGATTGCCAATACATCTGACTTTAACCCAGCTCAAGACGCAGTAGCATACGAAGAGCTTCGCTCAGTTGATAAGTACATGACGATTCGCTTTAACCAGCTTGTCAAGACCATTCGTGATGCCTATGCGGACTTTGAATTCTTGACAATCTATAAGGCCTTGGTGAACTTTATCAACGTTGACTTGTCAGCCTTCTACCTTGATTTTGCCAAAGATGTTGTTTACATCGAAGGTGCCAAATCACTGGAACGCCGTCAAATGCAGACTGTCTTCTATGACATTCTTGTCAAAATAACCAAACTCTTGACACCAATCCTTCCTCACACAGCGGAAGAAATCTGGTCATATCTTGAGTTTGAAGCTGAAGACTTCGTTCAATTGTCAGAATTGCCAGAAGCGGAAACTTTTGCTAACCAAGAAGAAATCTTGGATACATGGGCTGCCTTCATGGACTTCCGTGGACAAGCTCAAAAAGCCTTGGAAGAAGCTCGTAATGCAAAAGTAATCGGTAAATCACTTGAAGCTCACTTGACAGTTTATCCAAATGAAGTTGTGAAAACTCTACTCGAAGCAGTAAACAGCAATGTAGCTCAACTTTTGATTGTGTCTGAATTGACCATCGCAGAAGGACCAGCTCCAGAAGCTGCCGTTAGCTTCGAAGATGTAGCCTTCACTGTTGAACGCGCTGCAGGCCAAGTCTGTGACCGTTGCCGTCGTATTGACCCAACAACAGCAGAACGCAGCTACCAGGCAGTTATCTGTGACCACTGTGCAAGCATCGTAGAAGAAAACTTTGCGGACGCAGTCGCAGAAGGATTTGAAGAGAAATAAGTTAAAGAGTCTAAGGAAAACTCAATTTGAGAAGAAAAGACAACTAATTTTATAATTTATAAAACGCATTGTATCACGTTTTTGAACACCTGATATGATGCCTTTTTATTTATTTTGAAAATTTGCGAGGTGTGACTTTTTATACTCAACAAGAATCAAAGAGAAACTTAGCAAGCTAACAGTAGTAAGATAAGATACGAATTTGATATTGCGGATAAGGTTGGTAAATTGTATCACATTTTTAAAATAATAAATTTGTATAGTGGTTTTTGATTTCTGAACAGTATGATATTTTATTTCATATTATGCAAATTTTTATTTTATAATATCAGAAAATGCTTTTTTTTTTTTAGCAAATATGATACAATTTTATTTGAAAAAAATAAAAAGGAGATTTTATTATGAAATCAAAAACACTTGCTTTAATTAGTGGTATCGTCGGTCTTGTGGGAGGAATTTTACTTCTTATTGGTCCTTTTGTCTTGTTGGGAACAGCGGTAAATACAGCTGCTACAACTCTTAATGGAGGAGCTACTGCAGGGGCTGTTTCAGGTGTTGCCTTACTCTTGAATGCCTTGAAGATTGCAAATCTTGTTCTTGGTATCATTGCTATTGTTTACTATAAAGGAGATAATCGTGTAGGTGCAGCTCCGTCTGTACTAATGATTGTTTCTGGTGGAGTTAGTCTCATTCCATTCTTAGGATGGGTTGGGGGGATTCTTGCTATTATTGGAGGATCTCTATTCCTTGCAACATTGAAGAAATTCAAATCAGAAGAATAAAAGGTATTTTAGCATGAAAAGAACAAAAAAGTTTATCGGTCTAGGAATAGTTCTATTATCTGTTTCTCTTCTCGTTGCATGTGGAGCACAAAGTTCAAAGACTGCTTCAACAAGTAATGATGAGAAGACAGTAGCAACATCTAATAGCTCAAAAGAAGCAAACACTTTCGATACACCAGTTGTAACAGACGATGCGATTGAATCAATGCGCACTTATGCAGATTATATAGATCTTTATAAAAAGATTTTTGATGATTATTTTACTAAAGCTGAGGAAAGTTTCAAAGGCACAGCTATGGAAAATAATGAGTCGTTTACTAAACTAAAAGAGTCAACTCAAAAATTATTCGATGCGCAGAAAAAAATATATGATTTGCTAGGGTCAACTGAGATCAAGGAAGATGATAAATCAAAATTGTCTCAACAATTGAAAGACTTTAGAGACAATTTGCAAAAACAGTTGAAAACTTTGACATCTCAACTACAGTAAGATAGAAATTTTTTTGTAGTAATTGAGAATAATTGGTTAAATTACACCCCAAATGTTAGAAATTGGGGTGTTTTTTAAAGG
Source organism: Streptococcus sp. Marseille-Q5619 (assembly GCF_946901205.1). NCBI lineage: Bacteria > Bacillati > Bacillota > Bacilli > Lactobacillales > Streptococcaceae > Streptococcus > Streptococcus sp. Marseille-Q5619. The sequence goes on along the minus strand of NZ_CAMPPO010000004.1, from coordinate 189,116 downwards.
TTAAATAATGAAGATAGAATAGAAACAACCAAAAACAATGTGATTGCCAAACAGTCGGTTCCTTTTTGGTTTTGACTAGCTTTTTTGTGAAAAATTGTGTAAAATAGAATAGATAAACGAGGGAAAACCTCGGAAAATTTAAAGGAGAATCCATCTAATGGTAAAATTGGTTTTTGCTCGCCACGGTGAGTCTGAATGGAACAAAGCTAACCTTTTCACTGGTTGGGCTGATGTTGATTTGTCTGAAAAAGGTACACAACAAGCGATTGACGCTGGTAAATTGATCAAAGAAGCTGGTATCGAATTTGACCAAGCATACACTTCAGTATTGAAACGTGCTATCAAAACAACAAACTTGGCTCTTGAAGCTTCTGACCAATTGTGGGTTCCAGTTGAAAAATCATGGCGTTTGAACGAACGTCACTACGGTGGTTTGACTGGTAAAAACAAAGCTGAAGCTGCTGAACAATTTGGTGATGAGCAAGTTCACATCTGGCGTCGTTCATACGATGTATTGCCTCCAAACATGGACCGTGATGATGAGCACTCAGCTCACACAGACCGTCGTTACGCTTCACTTGACGACTCAGTTATCCCAGATGCTGAAAACTTGAAAGTGACTTTGGAACGTGCCCTTCCATTCTGGGAAGATAAAATCGCTCCAGCTCTTAAAGATGGTAAAAACGTATTCGTAGGAGCTCATGGTAACTCAATCCGTGCCCTTGTAAAACACATCAAAGGTTTGTCAGATGACGAAATCATGGACGTGGAAATCCCTAACTTCCCACCATTGGTATTCGAATTCGACGAAAAATTGAACGTCGTTTCTGAATACTACCTTGGAAAATAATTTATAAACAGAAATCCTAGAAATTCCTAGGATTTTTTGTTTTTGCTTCTGGTTTCCAACTAGTTGAAAAAGCGTTATAATGGTAATATGAAGTAATTTGTTTGAGAGAGGGTGGGTTTTATGGCTTATATTGAGATGAAACACTGTTACAAGCGTTATCAGGTTGGGGACACGGAGATTGTGGCTAATCGCGATGTGGATTTTGAGATTGAAAAGGGTGAATTGGTTATTATTTTAGGTGCATCTGGTGCAGGCAAGTCAACGATTCTTAATCTTCTTGGGGGCATGGATACCAATGATGAAGGGGAGATTTGGATTGATGGGGTCAATATTGCAGATTATAGTTCCCACCAGAGGACCAATTATCGTAGAAATGATGTCGGTTTTGTTTTTCAGTTTTATAATCTAGTTTCCAATCTAACCGCTAAGGAAAATGTGGAGTTGGCTTCAGAAATCGTGACAGATGCCTTGGATCCTGAGCAGGTCTTGACAGATGTAGGTCTGACTCATCGTCTCAATAATTTCCCAGCCCAGCTTTCTGGAGGGGAGCAACAGCGAGTCTCCATTGCACGCGCGGTAGCCAAAAATCCTAAAATTCTCCTTTGTGATGAACCGACTGGAGCCTTGGATTATCAGACGGGCAAACAGGTTTTGAAAATTCTCCAAGATATGTCTCGTCAAAAGGGAGCAACTGTTATCATCGTGACTCATAATGGAGCTTTGGCGCCCATTGCTGATCGCGTGATTCATATGCACGATGCCAGTGTCAAGGATGTGGTGATGAACCAGCATCCTCAGGATATCGACAGTTTGGAGTACTAGCATGATCAAGCGAAAAACTTATTGGAAGGACTTAATTCAGTCCTTCACAGGCTCCAAGGGGCGTTTTTTATCCATCTTAACCTTGATGATGTTGGGTTCTTTAGCCCTAGTAGGCCTCAAAGTAACCAGCCCCAACATGGAGGCAACTGCCAATGCTTATTTAACAACTGCTCAAACTTTGGATTTGGCAGTCATGTCTAACTATGGTTTGGATCAAGCAGATCAACAAGAATTAGAACAGATAGAGGGTGCAGAGGTTGAGTTTGGCTATTTGACAGATGTGACTATGGAGAATGGGCAGGATGCTATTCGGTTATATTCCAAACCAGAGCGAATTTCAACCTTTCAGCTAAGAGAGGGACGACTTCCTCAGTCAGACAAGGAAATCGCTTTGGCCACTCATTTGCAAGGCCAATACAGCGTGGGACAGGAGATTAGTTTTAAAGAAAAAGAAGAGGGTCATTCCTCTTTAAAAGACCATACTTATACCATTACTGGTTTTGTGGATTCGGCTGAAATCCTCTCCCAGCGAGATATGGGCTACGCAGGGAGTGGAAGTGGGACTCTGACAGCCTATGGGGTGATTTTACCTAGTCAGTTTGATCAGAAAGTCTACAATATAGCTCGTTTGAAATATCAAGATTTAGCAGGATTAAATGCTTTCTCAGCTGCTTATGAAGAAAAATCCAAACAGCATCAGGAAGACCTAGAACAAGCTTTGTCAGATAATGGCAAGGCACGTCTGCAAGTCTTGAGAAAAGAAGGACAAGAGTCTCTAGACAAAGGCCAAGAGACCCTTGACAAGGCTGAGACTAATTTACAGGAAGGCAAGCGTCGTCTGGCAGCTGCTCAAGCTCGTTTACAGGCTCAGGAAAGTCAACTAGCCTTGCTTCCTCAAGCTCAGAGAGAGCATGCTAGTGCTCAACTTACCCAAGCCAAGCAGGAATTGAGCAAGGAAGAGGACAAACTAAAGCGGGCTGAACAAAATCTAGCCCAAGAAAAGGAAAAACTAGAAAAACATCAGCAAGTCTTGGATGATTTGGCGGAACCAAGGTATCAAGTCTATAATCGGCAAACCATGCCAGGTGGTCAAGGCTACCTCATGTATAGCAATGCTTCAGCCAGTATTCGTGCAGTGGGCAATATCTTTCCTGTAGTGCTTTATGGCGTAGCAGCCATGGTGACCTTTACAACCATGACTCGCTTTGTAGATGAAGAGCGAACACATGCAGGTATCTTTAAGGCCTTGGGTTATCGCAGTAAGGATATTATCGCTAAATTTCTCCTCTATGGTCTAGTAGCTGGGACTGTCGGAACAGCTCTAGGTAGTATACTTGGCCATTATTTACTAGCTAGTGTGATTTCAAGTGTCATTACAAAAGGCATGGTAGTGGGAGAAACCCAGATTCAGTTCTATTGGACTTATAGTTTACTGGCTCTTGTCTTGAGTTGGTTGGCGAGTGTGTTACCAGCCTACTTGGTAGCTCGTAGGGAACTTCATGACGAAGCAGCCCAGCTTTTACTACCTAAACCACCTGTCAAAGGAGCTAAAATCTTACTGGAGCGCATCGGTTTTATCTGGCGCCGTCTTAGTTTTACTCATAAGGTAACAGCCCGCAATATCTTCCGTTATAAACAGCGGATGTTGATGACGATTTTTGGTGTGGCAGGTTCAGTCGCTCTGCTCTTTGCAGGTTTGGGAATCCAATCCTCTGTAGCAGGAGTTCCGTCTAAACAGTTTCAACAAATCCAACAGTATCAAATGATTGTCTCTGAAAATCCTAGTGCGACCAATCAGGATAAGGCAAATCTAGAAGAAGTGTTGAAAGGGCAGAACATCAAAGCCTACCAGAAAATCTATTCTAAGACGCTAGACAAGGATTTCAAAGGTAAGGCTGGTCTTCAGACAATTACCCTTATGATGACAGAGAAGGAGGATTTGATTCCCTTTATTCATCTGCAAAATCATCAGCAGGAGCTGACATTAAAAGATGGCGTCGTTATTACAGCTAAACTCGCCCAGCTGGCAGGTGTCAAGGTTGGACAGACTCTAGAAATTGAAGGTAAGAAGCTAAAGGTCGCTGCTATTGCTGAGAACTACGTTGGTCATTTTATTTATATGAGTCAGACTGACTATGAGCAACTTTACGGACAGCTACCCCAAGCCAACACTTATCTGATCTCGCTAAAGGATTCTAGTGCTACTAGTATTGAAAGGCAGGCAGGTTTGCTTATGAATCAGGTTGCGGTGTCCAGCGTCGTTCAAAATGCTTCAGCCATTCGCCTCTTTGACTCCGTCGCTAACTCACTCAATCAGACCATGACCATCTTGGTCATCGTATCGGTTCTGTTGGCTATTGTTATCCTTTACAATCTGACCAATATCAACGTGGCTGAGAGAATCCGAGAACTCTCCACAATCAAGGTTCTCGGCTTTCATAATAATGAGGTCACCCTCTACATTTACCGTGAGACGATTGTCTTGTCTCTTGTGGGAATCGTACTTGGTTTGGTATCTGGTTTCTATTTACACCAATTTTTGATTCAAATGATTTCGCCTGCGACTATTCTCTTTTATCCGCAGGTAGGCTGGGAAGTCTATGTAATCCCAGTGGTAGCAGTAAGCACCATTTTGACCGTACTTGGTTTCTTTGTCAATCATCATCTGAGAAAGGTTGATATGCTTGAAGCCCTGAAATCTGTAGAGTAATACTCAATGAAAATCAAAGAGCAAACTAGGAAGCAAGCCGTAGGTTGCTCAAAGCACCGCTTTGAGGTTGCAGATAAAGCTGACGTGGTTTGAAGAGATTTTCGAAGAGTATAAGGTAGTTGTTCTTATCTGATTGAACTTGTATTTACTCGTAAACAAAAATCCTCCGTTTCAAAGAGCAGGAAACTCTTTGTGACAGAGGATTTTTTCTATAGGGCTTTAGCAGCTGCAATTGCGGCTTCGAAGTTTGGTTCAGAGTTGATATTGTCAACGTATTCAACGTAGCGAATAGTATTGTCAGTATCGAGGACAAAGACTGCGCGTGCCAATAGGTGCCACTCATTGATTAAGAGAGCGTAATCACGTCCAAAGGAATGGTCGAAATAGTCTGAGAGCATGATGGCATTTTCAATACCTTCAGCCCCACACCAACGTTTTTGTGCAAAAGGGAGGTCCATTGAAACAGTCAAGACAACCGTATTATCCAGTCCAGCCAGTTCTTCATTAAAACGACGCGTTTGAGTTGAGCAGATACCTGTATCGATAGAAGGCACGACACTCAAGACTTTTTTCTTTCCATCAAAATCAGCCAGAGATTTTTTAGAAAGGTCTGTTGTAGTGAGTGAAAAATCAAGTGCCTTGTCGCCGACTTGTAGTTGTTTACCTGTAAAGCTCACAGGATTTCCGAGAAAAGTTACCATAAGATACTCCAATCTTTTTTCTTCCATTTTAGCTGAAACGGTCGAAATTTTCCAATGATTTGACCGGAAATGTGGGCATAGAAAAAACGCCAGCTCATGTGAGAATGACGTTTTTCATAGGATTATTTTGCCAATCCTTCAGCAATCTTGTCAAGGTTGTATTTCATCATGCTGTAGTAACTGTCGCCTTCTTTACCTTGTTCTGCGATAGAGTCAGTAAAGATTTGTGCGTAGATTGGGATGTTTGTGTCTTGAGAAACAGTCTTCATTGGACGGTCATCCACACTAGATTCTACAAAGAGTGAAGGAACTTTTGTTTGGCGAAGTTTTTCAACCAAGGTCTTGATTTGTTCAGGTGTTCCTTCTTCTTCAGTATTGATTTCCCAGATGTAGGCACTTGGGACACCATAGGCTTTAGAGAAGTATTTGAATGCTCCTTCGCTGGTTACAATGAGTTTCTTTTCAGCAGGGATGTTATTAAATTTATCCTTACTTTCTTTATCAAGTTTGTCTAACTTATCAGTATATTCTTTGAGATTTTTTTCATAGAATTCTTTGTTGTTAGGGTCTTTGGCGCTCAATTGTTTAGCGATATTTTTAGCAAAGATAATTCCATTTTCAAGGTTGAGCCAAGCGTGTGGGTCTTCTTTACCTTTTTCATTTTTTCCTTCAAGGTAGATGACTTCAACACCTTCACTGACTGCAAAGTAGTCTTTGTTTTCAGTTTTCTTAGCATTTTCTACCAATTTTGTAAACCAAGCATTGCCACCTGTTTCAAGGTTGATACCGTTATAGAAAATGAGGTCTGCCTCAGAAGTTTTCTTAACATCTTCAGGAAGTGGTTCGTATTCGTGTGGGTCTTGTCCAATCGGAACGATACTGTGAAGATCAATCTTGTCACCAGCAATATTTTTAGTAATATCAGCGATGATTGAGTTTGTAGCAACAACTTTTAGTTTTTGACCAGAAGCTGCATCTTTTTTTCCGCTAGCACATGCTACAAGAGCAATGACAGAAAGAAAAAGAACGAGTAATGTACCTAATTTTTTCATTAGATCCTCCAATTTATTGGGGTTTTGCCCCTTATTTTAACAAATGTTTATTTTTCAGTTTCAAATATCGTTGTTTGGGAGCGATAAAGAAGCTAATGAGAAAGAAACTAGCAGCTGTAAGCACGATACTAGAACCTGCCGCAACGTTAAAGCTATAGCCGATAAAGAGTCCCAAAACTGAAGCTGTCGCTCCAAAAGTTGAGGAAAGGAAAATCATACTTTTCAGGCTATTAGCATACAGATAAGCAGTTGCAGCTGGGGTAATCAGCATGGCTACAATCAGGATAGTTCCGACACTTTGCATGGCTGTCACAGACACGAGAGTCAAGAGTACCATGAGAAGGTAGTGATAGAAATTGACAGGCATTCCCATGGCTTTGGCCAAGAGTTCATCAAAGGATGTTATCAAGAGTTGCTTGAAGAAAATCCAGATCAACAAGAGAATGACTGCTCCCACACCCATAGTAATAAACATATCCGTATCTTGGACGGCCAGGATATTACCAAAAAGGATATGGAAAAGGTCAGTTGAACTTTTAGCGACACTAATCAAGATGATACCGAGGGCTAAGAAAGAAGAAAAGGTAATGCCGATGGCGGTATCGCTTTTGATAATCGAGTTTCCCTTGATGTAGGTAATGATGATGGCAGCTAGCAATCCAAAGACAATGGCTCCGATAAAGAAGTCAAGGCCCAAGATGAAGGAGAGGGCTACACCTGGTAAGACAGCATGTGAAATGGCATCTCCCATGAGTGACATCCCGCGTAGAATGATGAAACATCCTACAGCTCCAGCTACGACCCCGACGACAATAGCTGTTATCAAGGCATTTTGTAAGAAATGGAATTTTTGCAATCCATCGATAAATTCTGCAATCATAGGTCACCTCCATTGAAAAAGAGTCGATTACCGTAAGCTTCTTTGAGATTGGCTTCGGTAAAGGTTTCTTTGGTTGGACCAAAGGCAATCACTTCTCGATTGACAAGCAAGACTTGATCGAAGTAGTGGGGAACCTTGCTGAGGTCGTGGTGGACGATGAGAACCGTCTTCCCAGCTTTTTTCAGATCTCTCAGCGTATTCATGATGATTTCCTCACTGACAGAGTCAATCCCAACAAAGGGTTCATCCAAGAGGATATAATCGGCTTCCTGTACCAAACATCTGGCAATCAAGACCCGCTGGAATTGACCTCCAGACAGTTGACTGATTTGCCGTTCAGCGTAGTCAGCTAGACCGACGATTTCAAGGGCTTCTTTCACTTTCTTCCAATGTTTAGCCTTTAAACTGCGAAAGAGAGGGATAGAAGGAAAGAGTCCTAGCGAGACGCATTCCTTGACCTTGATGGGAAAGTTGTAGTCGATATTGATTTTTTGTTCGACATAGGCAATTCGGTGTAAGGATTTTTTAACTTCCTTGTCATCGAGAAATGCCTGACCTTGATGTGGGATAATTCCCAGCATCCCTTTTAATAGTGTTGATTTCCCAGCGCCGTTTGGACCAATGATACCGGTAATTGTTGGTCCGTGGAGCGCTAGTGAAATATCCTTAAGTGCCAACGTTTCTTTGTAGGAGACACTGAGGTTTTCGATACGTATCATAAACTTATATTCCTCCTGCCTCTTAATATACATTAAAAAAAAAATTAAGTCAAGTTAATTTTTGAAAAAATTAAAATAATAACTGAAAAATAATGGGAAACATCCGTTCATTTTTAATTGCATTCCTAGGTAATTTTTGTTAAGCTAAAAACAAGTACAAATGAAAGCGAGAACAAGATGACACGTTATCAAGATGATTTTTATGATGCAATCAATGGAGAATGGCAACAGACAGCTGAAATCCCAGCAGATAAGTCTCAAACGGGAGGTTTTGTTGATTTAGACCAGGAAATTGAAGACCTGATGCTGGCGACAACAGACAAGTGGTTGGCAGGAGAAGAGGTGCCTGAGGATGCTATCTTGGTAAACTTTGTCAAATACCACCGCCTAGTTCGTGATTTTGACAAGAGAGAAGCTGATGGTATCACACCTGTCTTACCACTTCTTAAAGAATTCCAAGAATTGGAGACTTTTGAGGATTTTACAGCTAAACTAGCAGAGTTTGAGCTTGCTGGCAAACCTAATTTCCTTCCTTTTGGTGTATCGCCAGACTTTATGGATGCCAGAATCAACGTTTTGTGGGCTAGCGCTCCAAGCACGATTTTGCCAGATACGACCTACTATGCTGAAGACCATCCTCAGCGCGAGGAGCTCTTGACTTTGTGGAAAGAAACCAGCGCAAATCTTCTCAAGGCTTATGATTTCTCTGATGAAGAAATTGAAGACTTGTTAGAGAAAAGACTAGAATTGGACCGTCGAGTTGCGTCAGTAGTGCTCTCTAATGAAGAAAGTTCAGAGTATGCTAAACTCTACCATCCATATTCTTATGAAGATTTCAAGAAATTTGCGCCTGCCTTACCCCTGGATGACTTCTTCCAAGCTGTTCTTGGACAAATACCAGACAAGGTTATCGTAGACGAGGAACGTTTTTGGCAAGCAGCAGAGCAATTCTATAGTGAAGAAGCTTGGCCTCTCCTCAAGGCAACCTTGATTTTAAGTGTTGTCAATCTCTCAACCAGCTATTTAACAGAAGAAATCCGTGTCTTGTCAGGTGCCTATAGCCGTGCGCTTTCAGGAGTTCCAGAAGCTAAAGACAAGGTCAAGGCAGCCTACCAGCTAGCACAAGGTCCTTTCAAACAAGCCTTGGGTCTCTGGTATGCCCATGAAAAATTCTCTCCAGAGGCCAAGGCAGACGTAGAGAAAAAAGTGGCAACCATGATTGATGTCTATAAGGAACGCTTGGCTAAAAATGACTGGCTGACTCCTGAAACTCGTGACAAGGCCATCGTCAAACTCAATGTCATCAAGCCTTATATCGGTTACCCAGAAGAATTACCAGAACGCTATAAGGACAAGGTAGTGGATGAAAATGCTAGTCTTTTTGACAATGCTCTAGCCTTTGCGCGTGTGGAAATCAAGCACAGTTGGAGTAAGTGGAATCAGCCTGTAGACTACAAGGAGTGGGGCATGCCTGCTCACATGGTCAATGCCTATTACAATCCACAGAAGAATCTGATTGTCTTCCCAGCGGCTATTTTACAGGCGCCTTTCTATGACTTGCATCAGTCATCTTCTGCTAACTACGGTGGTATTGGTGCAGTTATTGCCCATGAAATTTCTCACGCCTTTGATACCAACGGAGCTTCCTTTGATGAAAATGGTAGCCTCAAGGATTGGTGGACAGAGAGCGACTATGCTGCTTTCAAGGAGAAAACACAAAAAGTTATTGACCAGTTTGATGGACAGGATTCTTATGGAGCAACCATCAACGGTAAATTGACTGTATCAGAAAATGTGGCTGACTTGGGAGGAATCGCTGCAGCGCTTGAAGCTGCTAAGAGAGAACCAGACTTCTCAGCAGAAGAATTCTTCTACAACTTCGGTCGCATCTGGCGCATGAAAGGTCGTCCAGAATTTATGAAACTTTTGGCTAGCGTCGATGTGCACGCGCCAGCCAAACTCCGTGTCAATGTACAAGTACCAAACTTCGATGATTTCTTTACAACCTATGATGTCAAAGAAGGAGACGGTATGTGGCGTTCACCAGAAGCGCGCGTGATTATTTGGTAAGGCAAAAAATTTAGTCATCAGAAAAAAGGCATCCAATCAGGTGTGAAAACCTTGATAGGATGCCTTTTATAGTGGAAAGACTGCTGGATAATGTACTTAAAATGCGATAGTCATTGTCACCATCTTACTAGAAAAAGGGATTGAAGGTCTTTTCATGGGCGATGGTCGTAGCTGGACCATGTCCTGGATAGACATCGTAGTTTGGTAGGGTGAAGAGTTGAGTCTGGATACTATGGAGGAGTTGTTCCATGCTACCAGTTGGAAGGTCGGTCCGTCCGATTGTTTCACGGAAAAGAGCATCACCTGTCAAGACTAGGTGAGCATTAGGAAAGACGATAGAAACACCGCCGATGGAGTGACCTGGTGTTGGCAAGACAGTGAAACGAAATTCCTCCAGTTGGTATTCTTCGTGAAAGACAAAGGTGCGTTCAGCCGGTTTTGCGACCACATCTGCCATATCATCGTGGCGGGGAAGTCCAGAGAGATTGTCGACAGGAGTATAGAGCCAGCTGGCTTCGCTCTCTGCGATATAGACAGGAGGATTGCCAAAAGTCTCGCGAACCAAGTCCAGACTCATGATATGGTCATAATGGGCGTGGGTCAGGAGAATAGCGCAGATCGGTTTGTTGAGGTTCTCGATTGTCTGACGAATGGCTTCCCAATGACTACCAGGATCTACTACGATAAGGTGATTTTCGCCTTCCAGGTAATAGGTGTTTTCATAGGCAACAGGATTGACGGTTTTATGGATTTTCATATTAGCTCCAATCTCAAAGAATGTACTAAATAAGTATAGCACAGTTAGGGAGAATAGGTAAGGATTTAGGATGAACTTAAAAACCAGCATGACTAGATGAAGACAGGCTGGTTATCAATTTATCAATATTGGAGAGGTGTCAATTGCCCTTCATAGGTTGCATAAACTCCGTCATTAGCTTGTTTGATAGATGTGATGTTTAGAGTGCCACCGTAGTTGGCTTCTCGTTTGTCACTATATTCACTATAAGTTATTCTATTGGGCAGGTTCTGGTCGTTAGCATAGTATTGAACGACTGTTTTTTTATAGCCTTGCTGGCTGAATAGGAACAGGCAGCAAACTCCTAACACTAGGAGAGAAAAGATAGAAATAGCAGTTTTTTTCATAGGCGTTCTCCTTATAAACTAAAGGATAAAAGAAAGCATCTTGAGGATTTTTAATTCCAAAATCCAGTCAAGGTACCAGTGTATGTGACACGAGTCCCACCGTTTGATCTTCGTACACTGTCTATTTCAAGTGTTCCTTTGAAGGTTGAATGGAAACTATCATTATATTCTGAATAGTAGATAGTTGGTGGGATGTAACCATCATCGTTATAGTATTTTGTTACTGTTTTACTATAACGATGAGAATATATACGCTCATAACGAGGACCTTCAAAGTTATTTGTTGTACTAGTTTCAGCAGCAGTGATTGGAACGGTAATAGATAGAGCAGTAGCTCCTAATAGTGTTAGTACAGTTTTTTTCATAGAATACTCCTTTGTAAAACGACGTCATTCAACTATATTGACTTGAATGAAAAGGTGATAAGGATAGGGAGTTAAATTATATTTAGGTTACAATATGGTTTCCGTTCTTCTATCTCTCCTTCTATCACCTAAATAGAAAATCTAACTGTACAATGTATTATAAAAAAATATTTCAGAATTGTCAAGCAATTCTGAAATATTTTTTTCCTATTCTGTTCCAATCTAGTTTTCATATTCTTAAAAAAGTGATAAAATGGTAGGAAGAATTGGAGAGTAGAGATGCCAAAAGAAGTGAATTTAACAGGCGAAGAAGTTGTCGCTTTAACCAAAGAATATTTAACAGAAGAGGATGTCCACTTTGTCCATAAGGCCTTGGTCTATGCGGTGGAATGCCACAGTGGCCAGTATCGGAAATCTGGCGAACCTTACATTATTCACCCTATCCAAGTGGCAGGTATTTTAGCCAAGCTCAAGCTGGATGCTGTAACAGTAGCTTGTGGTTTCTTGCATGATGTGGTGGAAGATACTGATGCGACCTTGGACGATTTGGAAAGAGAGTTTGGTCCTGATGTGCGGGTAATCGTAGATGGGGTTACCAAGCTTGGTAAGGTCGAGTACAAATCAATCGAGGAGCAATTAGCGGAAAATCATCGTAAGATGCTCATGGCCATGTCTGAGGACATCCGTGTTATCTTGGTTAAACTGTCTGACCGTTTGCACAATATGCGGACCCTAAAGCACCTTCGAAAAGACAAGCAGGAGCGCATTTCCAAAGAAACCATGGAAATCTATGCCCCACTTGCCCACCGTCTGGGGATTTCCAGTGTCAAATGGGAATTGGAAGACCTGTCTTTCCGTTATCTCAATCCAACGGAGTTTTACAAGATTACCCATATGATGAAGGAAAAGCGCAGGGAGCGTGAAGCCTTGGTGGATGAGGTGGTCACAAAATTAGAGGAATATACGACAGATCGTCACCTAAAAGGGAAGATTTACGGTCGTCCCAAGCATATTTACTCGATTTTCCGCAAAATGCAGGACAAGAGAAAACGGTTTGAGGAAATCTATGACCTGATTGCCATTCGTTGTATTTTAGACACCCAAAGTGATGTTTACGCCATGTTGGGTTATGTGCATGAACTTTGGAAACCGATGCCTGGTCGTTTCAAAGACTATATCGCCAACCGCAAGGCCAATGGTTACCAGTCTATTCATACGACAGTTTATGGGCCAAAGGGGCCGATCGAATTCCAGATTCGAACTAAAGCCATGCACGAGGTGGCTGAGTACGGGGTTGCGGCTCACTGGGCTTATAAGAAAGGCGTTAAGGGGCAGGTCAACAGCAAGGAATCAGCCATTGGAATGAACTGGATCAAGGAAATGATGGAGCTCCAAGACCAGGCTGATGATGCTAAGGAATTTGTTGATTCAGTTAAGGAAAACTATCTGGCTGAGGAGATTTACGTCTTTACCCCAGATGGAGCTGTCCGTTCCCTTCCAAAAGATTCAGGACCGATTGATTTTGCCTACGAAATCCATACAAAAGTCGGAGAAAAAGCAACTGGTGCCAAGGTCAATGGTCGAATGGTTCCACTGACAACCAAGCTCAAGACAGGAGATCAGGTTGAAATTGTCACCAACCCGAACTCCTTTGGACCTAGCCGTGACTGGCTCAATATGGTCAAGACCAGCAAGGCGCGCAACAAGATTCGCCAGTTCTTTAAAAACCAAGATAAGGAATTGTCTGTCAACAAGGGTCGTGAGATGTTGATGGCCCAGTTCCAAGAAAATGGCTATGTGGCCAATAAATTTATGGACAAGCGTCATATGGACCAAGTTCTGCAAAAGACCAGCTACAAGACCGAAGAATCCCTCTTTGCGGCTATTGGTTTTGGCGAAATCGGTGCTATTTCTGTCTTTAACCGTCTGACTGAAAAGGAACGCCGTGAGGAAGAACGTGCCAAGGCTAAGGCGGAAGCAGAAGAACTTGTCAAAGGTGGCGAGGTCAAGGTTGAAAACAAAGAAACCCTCAAGGTCAAGCATGAGGGTGGAGTGGTCATTGAAGGTGCCTCAGGTCTCCTAGTGCGGATTGCCAAGTGTTGTAATCCTGTTCCTGGTGACGATATTGTCGGCTACATTACCAAGGGTCGTGGTGTGGCTATTCACCGTGTGGACTGTATGAACCTGCGTGCCCAAGAAAACTACGAGCAACGTCTCCTTGATGTAGAATGGGAAGACCAGTACTCTAGCTCAAATAAGGAGTATATGGCCCATATCGATATTTATGGCCTCAATCGTACAGGACTGTTGAACGATGTACTGCAAGTTCTTTCAAATACAACCAAGAATATTTCAACAGTCAACGCTCAACCAACCAAGGATATGAAGTTTGCTAATATCCATGTGTCCTTCGGTATTGCCAATCTCTCTACATTGACCACGGTTGTGGACAAGATTAAGAGTGTGCCAGAAGTTTACTCTGTCAAACGGACCAATGGCTAATTGTCCTAGCTCTTACTAGAAAGGCTATTATGAAAATCATTATTCAACGGGTTAAAAAAGCCCAAGTCAGTATCGAAGGTCAGGTTCAGGGGAAAATCAATCAGGGGCTCTTATTGCTGGTTGGAGTTGGACCAGAGGACCAAGAGGAAGATTTGGACTATGCTGTGAGAAAGCTTGTCAACATGCGGATTTTTTCAGACGCAGAAGGCAAGATGAACCTGTCTGTCAAAGATATTGAAGGAGAAATCCTCTCTATTTCTCAGTTTACCCTCTTTGCGGATACTAAGAAAGGCAATCGTCCAGCCTTTACAGGTGCAGCCAAGCCTGATATGGCATCAGACTTCTATGACGCTTTCAATCAAAAATTAGCGCAAGAAGTATCCGTTCAGACAGGCATCTTTGGAGCGGATATGCAGGTTGAGCTGATCAATGACGGGCCAGTCACCATTATCCTAGATACTAAAAATAGATAAGAAAGACCAAGCCCAGATGGCTTGGTCTTTCTCATCTATCATAAAATACTCCAAAATGAAATCTGTTTCTGATAGGCCTTGGGGAAATCTCTTTTCAGGCTTTGGCTTATGCGATAGGAAGGAATGAGATGTCCTAGTATGAGGAGAGTGCCCTGAAGTAAAAGTGGGATACCCCTTAAAAACAGCAAGGAGAGAATCATCAGACTATCCCATAGGAGGATTTGTAAGGCAAAACGCCAGAACTTCGGTCTAATCTGGGAATAGAGTTGACTAAAGTGGTCACAAAGCTGGTTGGACAGATAGGTCAATAGTACAGGATGAAAGAAGATGAGCCAACCGCTATAAATTAAAATCCAATCCCAAGTGAGCCCCTCTTTAAATGTCAAAAATGCCAGCATGATTCCATCAATGACAAGGAGTTGAGTGGTTTTGATGAAGATGATTTTTTTCATGATAAGACCTCCTTTTCCTTAGAGACATTCCCACAAAGAGATATGTTTGTTGTAAAAGTCAGGATAGTTTTCTCTTAGGTAGTCCGCCGTCCTATAATAAAAAGTAGAATGGCAAGCAGTGATGATTGGCATAAGAGATGAAAAACGATGAGAACTAACGAAGGCTAAAAGGACAAAAAATAGAAAATCAATGGAGAGAACCCCTAAATAGTAGAAGCAAATCTTTTTATTGATTTGAGGATAAATCTCAGCGAATTGATGTTTGAGTCGGACAACCAAGCGAAATAACAGGAGTCCTTGAGTAAGGAGGAAAATAAAACCAGTGAGCAAGAGCCAGTCGAAAGCTGTCTCGGGTCTAGTGCTAAAAAATGCAAGTAGTAGCAAATCGATGACTGCAATTGCTGTAAAATGGATTCTAAAGAGTTTTTTCATGACAAGACCTCCCTCTTTTATCTATCTTCATTCTACTCCAAAAGAATGGAAGTTACAAGAAAAATGATAAAAAATTTTAGTAAGGAGATTCTGTTAGATTTCTTTATTTGATTTCCCTCTTATTGTTCCACCTCTTCATCATTCCAGACAAATAAAGCTCCGATTGCATTGAGGATATAAAAGATGTATTTTCCGATATTGGCAAAGTTTCCTTGAATGCCAGCCTTTGTCAGCTGAACGAAATTATAAATCAACCAAAAGCCCCACTGAGTTGTTAGTTTCAATGCGTTCAAAGCATTGGCAATGAGGGACAGTGCAAAGGCAATAGTTGTTACGTAGGCAAGGAGATTCATCTTTCCTCCATAGCCGATATAGTTGGTCACAAAGGCAAAGAGGAAGGCGATGATGGAGATGATAATGGCCGCCAATTTTAGCTGTTTCTGACTCATTTGGTTGGGTCTGCCTTCTTGCGAAGCTTCCCATTTCTTAATAGCAAAGGTATAAATGAGGAAGGTGACGGGATAGGTGATAATAGCCGCCTTATTTCCAAGGATATAATCAATAGCACCGGACAAAATGGTATTAACAATACCAAAGTAATTTCCCCATTTGCTTAATTTTCCCGTGAAACGAGTGGACAACATGGAAATCCCAACATTGGTTACGGAAATCAATCCAAAGGGAACAAGAGCTGTCCATGGTCCCCAGTCTACAAATTTATCGAGGCGTGAGTTGAGGTAACCAGATGCAATCGCGCTCCCAACGACCAGAGCAACTCCAAAGAGGTCAAACCATTTGGATGTAGCAAAAATTTTTAGTGATTTTTTCATAGGTTAAACTATCTTTCTTGTTTTTTACAAACATTCTACAACTAAATGAAAGCAAAATCAAATGATAGAAATAAAACCCTGAAAATCAAACTTTCAGGGTTGGTAGGGGATTGGAGAAATTAGTTGATTTTCTCGACATAGAGTTGTTTTGCAATGTCCATACTTACTTGTAAGTCCTCGTCTTTACTAAGGATAGTGAAGGTGTTGCTGAAGCCATCAAACTGCTTGACTTGGAGCTGATCACCGATGTGAAGTGAGTGCTTGTCCAGATAATGGAGAATGTCAAAACTATCATGCACCCGAGTCAGGCGGTAGGAGCCAGCTTCCTTGATGTCAGCTAGTGGGAGGTTATTGATTTCAACTAGGAGTTCTCCCTTGGCAGGAATGGTTCCTCCGTGAGGGCAGGTCTTGGGAAATCCAAGCAATTTATCCAGTCTTTCCACGAAGAGGTCAGAGACAGTATGTTCCAATACCTCAGCTTCCTCGTGAATCTGGTCACTCGTATAGTTTAAATGATGAACCAGAAAAACTTCAATCAAGCGGTGTTTACGATAGAGCTCAGAGACCAATTTGAGGCCGAGGTCAGTCAGTAGATAGCCACATTCCTTGTCCTTGAGGATGAGATTTTCGCTCTTCATCCGTTTAATCATTTCAGTTACGGCAGGGGGAGAGACTTGCATGCGGGCAGCAATTTCCTTGTTGGTAATCTTATGCAAATCTATGCTAATTTCATAAATACATTTTAGATAGTCTTCTTTATTCGGGGTCATTCGCTTCCTCTTGTCTAATATCTTTATCTAGTATATCAAAAAAAGCTAGATTTCTCTAGCTGTGACTTTTTATGTTATACTTATTGCAAGAGAAAAAACGAGGAGATGGATATGACGAAAATAGCTCTTCTTTCAGATATTCATGGAAATACCACCGCCTTGGAGGCTGTTTTGGCAGATGCTCGGCAGCGAGGAGCGGATGAATACTGGCTTTTGGGAGATATTCTCATGCCAGGGACAGGGCGTAGAAGGATTTTGGACTTGTTGGCTCAACTACCGATTACGGTTAGAGTTTTGGGAAACTGGGAAGACAGTCTGTGGCATGGTATCCGTAAGGAATTGGATAGTACTCGTCCCAGCCAACGCTATCTCTTGCGCCAGTGCCAATATGTTTTAGAGGAAATTTCCCTAGAAGAAATCGAATTGCTCCACAATCAACCACTCCAGCTTCATCGTCAGTTTGGGGCTTTGACGGTGGGAATTAGCCATCATCTACCTGATAAGAATTGGGGGCGTGAGTTGATTCATACTGGAGCGCAAGAGGATTTTGACCGCTTGGTGACCAATCCACCTTGTGATATTGCTGTTTATGGTCATATTCACCAGCAGTTGCTTCGTTACGGTACTGGTGGGCAATTGATTGTTAATCCGGGTTCGATTGGGCAGCCTTTCTTTCTAGATGCTCAGTTGCGGAAGGACTTGCGGGCCCAGTATATGATTTTGGAGTTTGATGACAAGGGCTTGGTAGATATGAACTTCCGACGGGTAGACTACGATGTGGCAGCTGAATTGCAGTTGGCTAAAGATCTTAAACTTCCCTATTTTGAGGTTTACTATGAAAGTCTGGTCAATGGGATCCACCATACTCATCATCAGGAATTTCTGAGAGAATTGGCCCAGAAAGAGGGCTACGATCGGGAGTTAGACGACTGGTTAAAAGGTGGTAACGATTGACATTACAACTAAAAAGGGTATAATAAAAGAAAAAGAAGAGTAGAGGCAGGGTAGCCTCGTAAAAAGGAGAAGAGCATGCAAATTCCAAGTAGATTTACCATTGCGACTCATATGCTGATAATCATTGCCCTCAAGGGGAAGGAAAGCAAGGTGACCAGTGATTTTCTGGCTGCTAGTGTCGGGGTCAATCCTGTCATTATCAGAAAAACCTTGTCCCAGTTGAAGAAGGCAGAGCTGATTTCAGTTGCGCGTGGAACAGGGGGAACTGAGATTGTCAAGGATCTCAAGGATATTAGTCTTTTAGATGTTTATCAAGCGGTTGAGTGTCTTGGTAAGACTGGTCAACTCTTCAGTTTCCATGACAATCCAAATCCAAATTGTCCAGTTGGAGCCCATATTCATGATGTTTTGGATCAAAAATTGGAGAGAATCCAGCTGGCCATGGAGGCAGAGCTTGGTCAGACTAGTTTAGAGCAAGTTGTGGCTGATGCAGAGAGTCAGATGAAGGATTAAGAGGGAGAGATGCCCTCTTTTTTTCTTTGGATAATTATGATAAAATAGAATCATTAAAGGAGGAAGAAATGTATCTCGTTATAGGAATTATATTAGCCTTTATACTGTCATTTTGGAAGGATAATAGAAGTTTGTGGAATCCAGTATTATTTTTATTATCTCTCATTTCAAGTTATGTTTATCTATCCTACCTTTTTTATAAAAACGGGTATGAGAATGTTCAGCTTGCTTTCTATGGTTTTGCCTTTGTTTTACTCCCCTTGCTGATTTTTCTGAGTGGCATCTTTTTAATCTATAATGGCCTTATCCTATTGAAGCGAGAGGGACGTTCAAAGGCCAATTATCTCTCGATGCTCCTTGGAATAGCCATTTTGGTATTTTTTGCCTTGATGTTATTTCGCTTTGGAGATAGATATGAATTATTTTACACTAATCACTTTCTAAACATTTTATTTGTATTCATTGCCTACTCTTATCTTATTTTTGGCTCTGCCTTTGCAGGTTTTATGTTGTACTCTATCTTGTATCTCTTTATTCCTAAGAAGAGGCATTATGATTTTATTATCATTCACGGTGCAGGTTTGTTAGGTGGAGAAAAAGTGACTCCTCTGCTGAAACGGAGGATCGATAAGGCAGTAGAAGCTTACCACAAGTCTAAGAATCCTCATATCAAAATCATAGCCAGCGGTGCACAAGGGGCGGACGAAAAGATTTCTGAGGCACAGGCGATTGTTAACTATTTACTAGAAGAAACAGATGTGCCAAGAGAAGCAATCGTCCTAGAGGATAAGTCAACTACTACCTACGAAAACCTCCTCTATTCTAAAGAACTTGGCGAGAAACTGGTAGCTAAACCTCAATTTCTCTTTGTAACAAATGATTATCATGTCTTTAGAACTAGTAACTATGCTCGCAAGCTAAAAATGAAAGGTGATGGTCTAGGTTGTCGGACAGCGGGCTACTACATACCATCTGCTTTTATTCGGGAGTACGTAGCGCTCTGTGTCAAGATGAAATGGCTTTTTGTGGCCTTTTATGTCCTTTTTTTAGTAGGTACTTTACTATCCTACAAGGGAATTATTTGGTAATAAAACTCTTCGAAAATCTCTTCAAACCACGTCAACGTCGCCTTGCCGTAGGTAGATGTAACTGACTTCGTCAGTTCTATCCACAACCTCAAAACAGTGTTTTGAGCAACCTGCGGCTAGCTCCCTAGTTTGCTCTTTGATTTTCATAGTATAAAGTACATTTTAAAAGACCTAGAATGCACATGAAATTATGTATTCTAGGTCTTTTGTTTTGTATATATTTGATTTTCAAGAGTACTATCTATTTTTCCAGGCTTGGTAACGGGTATCAATCAATAATTGGGTAAGGCGTCCCATGGTTTCTCTTTCTTTTGGAGTGAGGGATTGAGCTTGGACAAAGAGATGATGAATGTGTTCAAGTGCCTTTAAGGAAGATAGGTCATTGATGGAGCTAATCCCAGCATCAAGAATGGTGCCAAAGAAGAGGTCGAAATAGAGCTGGAGTTCCTCATCAGGGACTGTGGCCACCCATTCTTTGAAGGTTGTGTCGACTTGTTGGCTATCGCTGTTGGTCTTATCCAGCTGGACGAAGTGTTTGTCCTCAATCTGCCAACTAAAGGTATCGTGCTGGGCGATACCACCCAAGGCAGTACTGTGTACGATGATTTGGTGGTTAGGAATTTCCATCATCATACCAATAATGGCCCCTTGTGGGATGAAGACCTTGGTTTTATCCATTATCCTTTGATAGCCCTCGGTTTGTGTCAGTTTTTTATGGAGACCAGGCGCGTCAAAGGTATAAACTGCTGTAATCTGATCTTGCAAGTTTTGCTCAATTTGACTAGCAGCATAGATGGCTAAATTTCCTCCCTTGGAATGCCCAGCCAGAATGACATTTTGATTAGGATGGTGGGCAAAAAAGTTCTTTAAATAGCGAAGGGCGTGCTTTTGAGCAGGAATTTCCTTCATATAGGTCAGGTGGAAATCTTCCTTCCAGCCAATGATACTGTCATCAGTCCCACGAAAGACAATCAGATAGGTATCGAGAGTGAGGCGGTAGGTCATAGCCGCAAACTGTTTTTGCAATTCAGGATCAATGTCATTGATAAAATGGGAGAGTTTGCAATTTTTGAAGCGTTTGTGTTGAGCTAGTTCATCTAATAGCTGGAGGCGGTTTTTACTGGTCAACATGTTAGATTCTCTTGGAACCTGAGGTGCCAGGTCTAAAAGTCGCTGAGGACTTGTGGAGATCAGATTATCAAAGGGTAAGTAGGTGGTTTCTGTTAAGGCTAAAATATCTAATTCATTTAAAGGAAGGTCGTAAAAGGAATCGTGTGCGACATCTTTCAGATAATCAAAAATATTGACCATAATAGCTCCTTTCTTTTTATTTATCTTATCAAATTTCCCTTAAATTAGCTACTAGGATTGCCTCACTATGTTGGCTAAAAACAAGCTATGTCAAATTCAGTTTCAGACCTTCGAGCATGGAAAAATCTGTTATAATAATAGAAAAGGAGAAGCGCATGCACAAGATTTTATTAGTAGAAGATGATCAGGTCATTCGTCAACAGGTCGGGAAAATGCTCTCTGAATGGGGATTTGAAGTGGTTCTGGTAGAAGACTTTATGGAAGTTTTGAGTCTGTTTGTCCAGTCGGAGCCTCATCTGGTCCTCATGGATATTGGGCTGCCCTTGTTTAATGGCTATCACTGGTGTCAGGAGATTCGCAAGATTTCCAAGGTGCCTATCATGTTTCTGTCTTCGAGAGACCAGGCTATGGATATTGTCATGGCAATCAATATGGGCGCGGATGACTTTGTGACCAAGCCTTTTGACCAGCAGGTTCTTTTAGCCAAGGTTCAGGGCTTGTTGCGTCGTTCCTATGAGTTTGGGCGTGACGAGAGTTTACTGGAATATGCTGGTGTGATTCTCAATACCAAATCAATGGATTTACATTATCAAGGGCAAGTCTTGAATTTGACCAAGAACGAATTCCAGATTTTACGCGTTTTGTTTGAGCATGCGGGCAATATTGTAGCGCGTGACGACCTCATGCGGGAACTTTGGAACAGCGACTTTTTTATTGATGATAATACGCTCTCTGTCAATGTGGCTCGATTGCGTAAAAAGTTGGAAGAGCAGGGCTTGGTAGGATTTATCGAAACCAAGAAAGGAATAGGGTACGGATTAAAGCATGCTTGATTGGAAACAATTTTCTCTAGCCTATCTGCGCTCCCGTAGTCGTCTTTTGATTTATCTGCTTTCTTTGACGTTTCTGGTCTTACTCTTTCAGTTTTTATTTGCTAGTCTAGGAATTTACTTTCTCTACTTTTTCCTGCTGTGTTGCTTTGTAACCATTTTATTTTTCGCTTGGGACATATTGGTGGAAATGCAGGTCTATCGCCAGGAACTTCTCTATGGGGAAAGGGAAGTCAAATCTCCATTGGAAAAAGTTTTGGCTGAAAAATTAGAAGCGCGTGAGATGGAACTCTATCAGCAAAGGTCAGATTCAGAAAGAAAACTGACGGATTTGCTGGATTACTACACCTTGTGGGTACATCAGATTAAGACCCCCATTGCAGCCAGTCAACTCTTAGTTGCAGAAGTAGCTGACCGCCAACTGAAGCAGCAGTTGGAACAGGAAATTTTCAAAATCGACTCCTATACCAATCTAGTTTTACAGTACCTGCGTTTAGAAAGTTTTCATGATGATTTGGTCTTAAAGCAGGTTCAAATTGAGGACTTGGTCAAGGAAATAATTCGTAAATATGCTCTTTTCTTTATTCAAAAAGGCCTAAATGTCAATCTACATGACCTTGATAAAGAAATCGTGACGGATAAAAAGTGGCTACTAGTGGTTACTGAGCAAATTATTTCAAACAGTCTCAAGTACACCAAGGAAGGTGGTCTGGAGATTTATATGGAAGGCCAGGAACTCTGTATCAAGGATACAGGAATCGGGATAAAAAACAGTGATGTCCTCCGAGTCTTTGAACGTGGTTTCTCAGGATACAATGGCCGTTTGACCCAGCAGTCCTCTGGACTTGGCCTTTATCTATCTAAGAAAATTTCTGAAGAACTGGGTCACCAGATTCGTATCGAGTCTGAGGTTGGAAAAGGAACGATAGTGCGGATTCAGTTTGCTCAAGTGAACTTAGTCCTTGAGTGAGAAGAGACAATGAGTTTTTACCCAATCTCTTTTTGCTATATTTCAGGATATTTGAAGACTGTTTTTTACAAAACCAATAATAGAATTTTTAATACGGAATATAGTATAAATACTGGTTCAAAGTGAAGTTTTGTATGCTTTATACTTTTATTGAGTATAAAATCTATAAACTAAGGGTGAATTACAAAAATTAATTTGAGATGAAGTGAATTGTAGACTTGGGAAATGTCTCCTATTCGATTTCAGAATGAATCGTTGATACAGGATTAAAAGAACTGCAGCTTTCTTTTTATTTTGAATGAGATAGGTGTATATAGATTTGTGTAACTGGTGTGGAACTGTTTCCAAGAATTTATTGAATGTATCGAATACACACATTCTATTGATTTTGAACCAGTTTTTAATTTCTAAATGTTACAATAGTTTTATCAAGTAAAAGGAGACTGCCATGATTGGAGACAATATAAAATTCTTACGAAAATCACATAATCTGATATAACCAGAATTTTCACGGATTGTGGGTGTGTCACGAAATAGCCTAAATCGTTAGAAAAACTGAAAAAGCTTACTTTCAATAGAAGTATTGGAAATATTCATTTTACATCTATCAAAGAAACATGGGATAGACCTATATTTTACAAAATAGCAAATTATATTTTGAATGATAGTAAAAACGGCAGTACTTGTGTGATTTACAATTATTGCACTCAATGTCCGAGTATCGCACTATCTGAAATAGGGAATAGTAGAGATTGTTCTGCGATATGTAAAAAAACGCATTAGAAAGGAGTATCGTATATGCTACCATATCTTAAAACTATTAGATGGTATCTCTTCTTTAATTTTCTTTTTGGTGTAGTATCGAATATCTGCACAGCTTTGTTACCGTATTTCACGCAGGCATTAATCAAAGGGGATTATCAAGTAGCTCTATATGGTTACTCTATGTCAGTGGCAGGCTATTTGAGTTGTAACTATATCCAAATGATACTTGATTGGAAGCAGGGGATTATCTTTTCGACTACTTTGAAAAATGAGTGGTTTCGTTCACTTCTGGGACTCAGTCACCACGATTTCAAGCAGAAAACAGTAGCAGAGTATATTTCCTATCAATCTAATGACCTAGATTCGTTGGAAAAGGATTACCTTCCTCCATTGATGAGTTTTATCAAACAAATTTTACGTATCATCATTTACGCTTTCATTATTAGCAGAACAATTAATCCTATTGTATCACTGATTTTAATCTTTTCTACTGGAATTAGTATTCAAATTCCTAAAATCGTTGGGAAGTTGACCGCTAATCGTAGACAGGTTTACTTGAAAAAACAAGGAGATTACTATCGAACTTTGGAGGATTTGCTCATGGGACATCATTTGGTAAATAAACTAACTATGTCGCATTTTTTGAATCAACAAAAGAGTTCTCTAAAGAATTTGCAGGATAAGTATTTTAAGTATGGTTTGACAAAAATTACAGGCATCTTATTGACAGGTGTTTCTTTTGAATTCATTAGTCTTGTTCTGTTTATTTATTTAGCCTACTCTCTATCTCACCAGCAACTCGGTATTCCTGAGGTGGTGGCGAGTTTCGGATATATTAATGCTTTTTCTGAACCAATACAGGAAATCCTTTATGATTTACAAATGTTAGAGTCCGTAAAGCCTGTAATCAAGAGTTTTCAAAACATTGTTGGGAGACCCGTTTCAGTTCAAGCACCTCAACATTCTTTTGATACGATTACTTTGAAAAACATTTCCAAACAACTGGGAGAATCAAAATTGATAATTACTTCCGCTACGATTCAAAAAGGGGATAAAATTGCGCTTATTGGTAAGAATGGGTCTGGAAAAAGTAGTCTTCTCAACATTTTAAATGGAACAGATGAAGATTTTGAAGGACAAATTGTGCTAGATGGGCTTGTTTTGGACCATCTTTGGGGAAGATTCGGTATGATTCTGCAACAAGAACATACATTTATTTCGAGTTATGAAAATAATGTAACGCTATTCAATAGTTTCAATGAAAAATTCAGAGAAGAAGATTTTGAAAAAATTCCACCACAATCCCTGTCAGGTGGTCAGCAACAACGAATGTATTTAAATCGTGAGAAAAATCGTAAAAATCCATTGCTTATTCTAGACGAACCTTTCTCTGCCTTGGATACTAATCAGTTTAAAATGGAATTGGAAAGAGTTCTGGAACTACCAAGTGCCGTCATTGTTACTTTACATCGCCAAAACGAATTATTAAGTAAGTTTGACCAAGTTTGGGAAATTAAGAATGGAGAACTTGTAATTTTGAAATAGCTAAATTATAAAGAATAAAACGCATAGTAACAAGGTCATTCTGAACCTGATATTATGCGTTTTTCTGATTTTAAGGACTTTTTACTAGATTCTTATTTCTCAACGCGTGATTTGTTGGCGATATCAGCAAGGATAGCTTGAACAAAGTCATCAACTGAGACAGTTTGTGTTTCTTTTTGGCCATAGCGACGAACGTTAACAGTTCCATCTTCCATTTCCTTGTCTCCAACAATCAATTGGTAAGGAATCTTGCTTGTTTGTGAAGCACGGATCTTGAACTGCATTTTTTCATTGCGCTCATCTACATCTGCACGGACACCGCGGTCACGGAGTTTCTTAGCCACTTCCCAAGCGTAGTCCACGTGTTTTTCGTTAGATACTGGGATGAGGGTTACTTGGTATGGTGCAAGCCATGTTGGGAAGGCACCCTTGTAGTTCTCAATCAAGATAGCTGTGAAGCGTTCCATAGTTGAGATAACTCCACGGTGGATCATAACTGGACGGTGCTCTTCGCCATCAGCTCCGATGTATTTAAGGTCGAAGCGTTCTGGAAGCAAGAAGTCAAGTTGGATAGTAGAAAGAGTTTCTTCTTTTCCAAGAGCGGTCTTAACTTGAATATCCAATTTTGGTCCATAAAAGGCTGCTTCACCTTCGGCTTCAAAGTAGTCCACGCCCATTTCATCAAGGGCTGCGCGAAGCATAGTTTGGGCATTCTCCCACATCTCATCGTTATCAAAGTACTTATGAGTATCTTGAGGGTCACGAAGAGAGAGGCGGAAGCGGTATTCAGTCAAGTTGAAGTCTTCATAAACATCGATAATCAACTGAAGGGCACGTTGGAATTCTTCTTGGATTTGTTCTGGAGTAACGAAGAGGTGACCGTCGTTGAGTGACATTTCACGCACACGTTGAAGACCAGTGAGGGAACCAGATTTTTCGTAACGGTGCATCATACCGATTTCAGCGATACGGATTGGCAATTCGCGGTATGAGTGAACATGGTGTTTGAAGACTTGGATGTGGTGTGGGCAGTTCATTGGACGAAGGACGAATTCTTCCCCGTCACCCATGTCCATAGTTGGGAACATGTCTTCTTGGTAATGATCCCAGTGACCAGAAGTCTTGTAAAGCTCAACAGAAGCAAGTGGTGGAGTGTAAACGTGTTGGTAGCCAGAAGCCAACTCTTTGTCAACAATGTAGCGTTCCAACTCACGACGAATAGTCGCACCATTTGGCAACCAGAATGGAAGTCCTTGACCAACCTCTTGAGAAATCATGAACAAATCAAGCTCTTTACCAAGTTTACGGTGGTCACGTTCCTTAGCTTCTTCACGCATTTGAAGGTAGTTTTTCAAGTCTTTCTTGTCAAACCAAGCTGTACCGTAGATACGTTGCATCATAGCGTTGTCGCTATTTCCGCGCCAATAAGCACCTGCTACATGGAGAAGGTGGAAGATTTGGATATGACCTGTTGAAGGGACGTGTGGGCCACGGCAAAGGTCTACATATTCACCCTGACGATAGATAGTCAAACCACCTTCGTCTTCTGAGTGTTCTTCAATCAATTCTAACTTGTAAGGGTCGTTCTTGAAGATTTCACGTGCCTCGTCTTTAGTCACTTCTTCACGAATTGATGGGAAGTTTTCTTTAACGATTTTTTGCATTTCTTCTTCGATACGAGGAAGGTCTTCGTTAGAGATTTGACCAGCTGTGTTGTCAGTATCGTAGTAGAAACCATCTTCGATGGCTGGACCAACTCCCAAGTGAATGTCTGGGAAAAGATGACGAGCTGCTTGGGCGAACAAGTGAGCGGCTGAGTGACGCAAGATTGGAAGGGCATCTTCGTGATCAGGTGTCACGATTTCAATGCTTCCATCTTCAGTGATAGCACGAGTAGTGTCGATGAGTTTGCCGTTGAATTTACCAGCTAAGGCTTTTTTAGCTAGGGAATTGCTGATAGATTGGGCAATTTCAAAAGTTGTAACGCCAGATTCGAATTCACGAACAGCGCCATCTGGGAAAGTAATGTTAATCATGATGTTCTCCTTACTTATATTATTGACGAATGTGTTAACCCTATTCTGAAAACAGGGATAGAGGATTGTGAAAGCTAGAAAAACAAAAAGCGACATCCTCGAAAGGACGTCGCAACGTGGTTCCACCTTCATTTATGTACCTCAAAAGAGAGGAACACCTCTGATCGGCTCTAACGTAGCCACCGTTTTATGTTTTCATAAAAACTCAAGAGTAGTATCAGTTTAGGCTTCCTATGCGTTTCCAGCAACCACGCACTCTCTAGTAGAAAGGGACTAAGTGACTTGTCTCTATGGATTATTATAGCATGATTGTGAGATTTTTCAAGGATTTTGTGAAAGTTTTTTGTTTTTCATTTTTTGTAGAATATGCTTGATACCAATACCGGAAGCCATGCCGACCAGAGCAACTGTTTCATAGATTAGCAAGTAAATTAGTATAAACTCACCAAAGGTTATGATAGTAAAGTAAAAGAGCAGTCCGTTACCAACTAACCATCAAAGTGAGAAACGGAAACGGTAGCTATAGAGTAACGATACAATCAAGATTACCAGAGGTGTAAAGAAGAGAATATTATTTACGTAGAGACTCTTGAGCAAAAGGGGGTCAGAAATAATTAGTGATAACAACTGATAAAGTGGCCAATAAAAGAAAAATATGACCAGATAGTAGGGGAGATGGGAATAGAATCTAGGCATGATAATCACCTCGTTTAAAAACAGATAACTTAGATCTCTTGATATGATTATTATAGCATGTTTAAAACAAGAAAGTAAATCTGTTGACAAAGAAGTTAGTTATTGGTAGAATAGGGATTGTCGTAAAGACAAATAACTTCTTCTTGGTTACAGGCATGCCAACCTGTCACTCGGATGAAGCCAAATAAAAAGGAGAAACATCATGGCAATCTCAAAAGAGAAAAAAAATGAAATCATCGCACAATATGCACGTCACGAAGGTGATACAGGTTCAGTAGAGGTTCAAGTTGCTGTCCTTACTTGGGAAATCAACCACCTTAACGAACACATCAAACAACACAAAAAAGACCACGCTACTTACCGTGGATTGATGAAAAAAATCGGTCGCCGTCGTAACTTGCTTGCATACTTGCGTAAAAACGACGTTAACCGTTACCGTGAGTTAATCAACTCTCTAGGACTTCGTCGTTAATCTTGCGTCTAAACCGTTTCTATACTTCGTTGGCTTCGGCTCGATGTACCATTAGTACAATCTTCGCCTCGTCGCCTAGTCTATAAACGGTTTATCCAGCAAGACTGGAGCTCTCTGATTTTCAGAGGGCTTTTTACTTTTGTTACCTTACTTCGATATACTCAAGTATAATCTTCGGTTACAGTTCCTAGCACTGTAAGGTAAAATAAACCAGAATGATCTCCCTTCGGGGAGATTTTTTTGTTTCACTAAAAATTTTGTACAACCTTCGCCTCGTCGCCTAGTCTATAAACGTTTTATCCAGCAAGACTGGAGCTCTCGGACTTCAGAGGGCTTTTTTATTGAGGTTTTATCGGTCACAATTTTGGAGACCACAAAAACCTCAAATGGTATCAGCTAATTACACCATAAGGGTGCGTAGCTACTCGGCTTGAAATGCCGAGTAGCTGTCTGCAAGCCCCTTCGGAGAGCCCACACTTTACGAAGTAAAGTATAGTATGTTATACTTTACATGGAAGTAGTCACCGAATTCCAGTTAGAAATTACTTTGTAACTACGTTTTGAGGAGGAGTAAAATGCTTTCCTATGTTCGACATTACCCACTAGCGATAGCTAAATTAATGTGTCTGTGCTCTCCTAAAATCTGCTGATTTATTACTGACCAATACAGGAGGTTTTTTATGGGACAGACAATCATATCTGCTATTGGTGTTTATATTTCCACCAGTATCGATTATTTAATTATTTTATTTATTTTATTTGCACAGCTATCACAGAATAAACAAAAATGGCATATTTATGCGGGGCAATATCTAGGCACAGGCTTACTTGTAGGGGCGAGTTTAGTTGCTGCTTATGTCGTTAATTTCGTGCCTGAAGAATGGATGGTTGGATTGCTTGGTTTAATCCCTATCTATTTAGGGATTCGCTTTGCAATTGTTGGAGAAGGTGAGGAAGAAGAGGAAGAAGAGGAAGAAATTATTGAAAGATTAGAACAAAGCAAGGCAAATCAACTGTTTTGGACAGTTACATTGCTAACAATTGCGTCTGGCGGAGATAATTTAGGTATCTATATACCTTATTTTGCTTCATTAGATTGGTCACAGACCCTCGTGGCCTTGCTTGTGTTTGTAATCGGCATAATTATCTTATGCGAGATTAGTCGGGTATTATCCTCTATTCCCTTAATATTCGAGACAATTGAAAAATACGAGCGAATCATTGTGCCCTTAGTATTCATTCTACTTGGACTATACATCATGTATGAAAATGGCACGATAGAGACTTTTCTGACCGTGTAGATTTTTTTGTTTCACTAGGATTTTATCCCGAGCTCAAATTGGCTCTCGGACTTCAGAGGGCTTTTTTGTTGTCACCTTCCCTCGATATCTTCAAGTATAATCTTCGGTTACGATTATTAGCACTGTAAGACCAATTATATTTATTTTTCTCATCTTGTTCCATTGTTGAAAATATGGTATACTTTTCATGAGAATTTTCTAAATTTTTAAGATTCTATCAAAGGAGGTTTTCATGCTTTCCAAATTTTCTGGAAGCCGACAAGACCAGCAATTTGTGTTACTTTTAGTTGTTTTGCTAGGTATTTTAGGGATTTCTCTCTTTCTAGCAGTTTCAATGGGATCTGTTGCGATTGATCTAGGAGATACCTATCGGATTATTTTGAGCAGGTTGGGATTTCCTCTTGAGATAGGAGAGGTTTCCAAGTCTACTCTTGCCATTGTATGGAACATGAGATTCCCTCGAGTATTGTTAGGTCTGATAGTAGGAGCAGGCCTTTCTATGTGTGGTAGTGTGATGCAGTCTACAGTGAACAATCCCATCGCTGAGCCTTATGTCTTAGGAATATCTGCGGGTGCAACTCTAGGAGCAACCTTGAGCATCATTCTTGGTTTAAAAGTGATGATTAGCCTTGGAGCTTTTCTTGGAGCTATTTTGGCAACAATTGCTGTCCTCATCATTGCCTCTATGCAGGGAAGGATGACGACTTCTAGTCTGATTTTATCAGGAACGGTGGTCAACGCTCTCTTTCTGGCATTTTCAAACTTTATTATCTCAGTCGGAGCTAATGCGGACAGTGTGATGACCATTAAATTTTGGACCATGGGCTCTCTTGCCGGGACTACCTGGTCTGACTTGGTCCTGCCAACTATAGTAGTAGGAATGGCCTTTCTATTTTTCTCTACTCAGTATCGTGTTTTCAATGCGATGATGATGGGAGATGAGGCTGCTTTAACTTTGGGAATTCCCTTACGCTTTTATTGGTATCTTTATGTGACCATGGTGGCTGTGCTGACAGCAGTTTTAGTGGCAACCTGTGGGATTATTGGATTTGTCGGTCTGATTACTCCACATTTAGCTCGAGGGTTAGTAGGAACGAATTACAAGAGGCTTTTTCCTGTTGCAACCTTGCTAGGTGCCCTCTTTGTCATTTGGGCAGACGTACTCTCTCGTATCATCATTCCAAACGCAGAGCTTCCTATTGGTATTTTCACAGCCTTGGTAGGTGCTCCCTTCTTTATCTACATTGTTGGGGGTAGGCGAAGGGAGGTGAGGGTCTGATATGGACTTGATTTGTCAGGATGTCCACTTTGGACTAGGAGAGAAAAAAATCCTCAAAGGAGTCTCTCTTAAGGTTGAAGGGAATCAATTTCACACGATACTAGGACCAAATGGAAGTGGAAAAACCAGTCTACTTAAACTCCTTTATCGTCAGGAAAAGGTGGACAAAGGCTTGATAAGCCTAGATGGAAAGCCTCTGGAACAATGGACGCTCAAAGAAACAGCCAAGCAAATGGCAGTTGTGACCCAGTTTAACCAGCTGCAGTTTGATTGTACAGTTGAGGAAATCGTCTTGCTGGGAAGAACTCCCCACCTCTCTTTTTTACAGAAGGAAAAGGAAAGAGATTATGTTCTCGTTCAAGATGCTCTTGTCAAGGTGGATATGCTCGAGAAGAAAACTCGTCTCTATTCGTCTCTGTCAGGGGGAGAGAAACAGCGAGTTTTGTTAGCTCGCGCCTTGGCGCAAGAACCGACTCTCTTGCTCCTAGACGAACCAACCAACCATCTGGATATCAAGTATCAGCTAGACTTGTTAGCCATTGTGAAAAATCTCAAGATCAATGTTCTAGCTGTCCTACATGATATTCAACTTGCTTGTCGCTATTCGGATTATCTCTATCTGATGAAAGAGGGAGAAATCCTTTACCAAGGGACCCCAAAGGAGACCATCACCCCTGAGTCATTGCAAACTGTATACGGAGTTCAAAGTCAGGTTACTTGGACCGAGGATCAGCAAGCCATGATTCACTATTTATAAGAATGAAAAGGAAAACAAGATGAAAAAAACACTTAGTATTTTACTGGTAACAGTAGCTACCTTAACTTTGGCAGCTTGTGGTAACACTACTACAGAAAAAGCTACTACACAATCTAGCACAGAAACAAGTCAAAAGGCGAGCACAGAGACGACTTATCCCCTTACAGTCAAAACCTATGATGCTAAGGGAAATGAAGTCGAACAAGTCTTTGACAAGGCACCTGAAAAAGTTATCACAAATAACCTTTCAACTACTGAAATCTTATTGGAGTTAGGGCTGAAGGATAAAATTGCTGGTATGCTCAACCCTGATAATGCTGTGATGGATAAATACAAGGATGCTATTGCAGCTATTCCTCAGATCGGGGATAAAAAAACAGTCTCACAAGAGACAGTCCTTTCTTATGAGCCAGATGCAGTGATGGGGCGAAACATGATGTTTTCTGAAAAATCCTTGGGGGCAGTTAGCACTTGGAATGAAAATAAAATCCCAGTCTATACGCAAAAAGCTTCTCTCTCAACGATTCAGCAAGATTTGGGAAATATTGTAGAAGATGTCAAAAATCTGGGAATGATTTTTAATGTTCAGGACAAGGCTAATGAATACGCAGCTCAATTACAAGCTAAAATTGACGCTGTTAAGAAAGCAAATCCAGCAAGCCAAGGTGAAAAGAAAAAGGCTTTGATTATGGTTGCATATAATGATCAAACCTTTGGTGCCTACAAGTCTGCTTTGCAAGAAAGCCTGCTGAACCAACTTGGTTATACAAACGTTGCTACGGGGACATCAGGCTTGACCTTGGAAAATCTCGTGTCAATGGATCCTGAATTGATTATCTATGTAACCAGCGATCGCAATAAAAAATTGGATGAAAAAGCAGTAGAGTTGATGAAGGCAAATGCTGTTTTGGAAAGCGTTGCTGCTATTAAGAATCAAAAAATCATGACCATCTCTTACGATGAATTGATGGACTATGGTCCAGCAGTGATTGATTCCCTTGAGAAAATCAATGACTTTATCAATAAATAATGAGTTTGATTGGGAAGGAATTCAAGTCAAAATCAGCCTTCCCTCTAACTACGACCCCAATCAAACCTATCCGGCTATTTTATTGAATGATGGAAACTTGGATTTCCTATCCTCCCTTTCCGAATCTGTGATTTTAGTGGGCTTGACCTCTAAAAATCGCTTAGACGACTACACTCCCTGGAAGGCATCGGCTCTGAGAGATGGGACTCCAGATTTTGGAGGTCAGGCCAACGTCTATCATGGTCATTTGTTTGGAGGTCTTTTGGACAAGTTGCAATCGCTTTATCGACTGGATGAAGCACGTCTTGCATACGGAGGTTATTCACTAGGTGGCTTGGCGGCAGTCTACAGTCTTTTCAGCTTTGACAGGGTTTCCTGTGTTTTCTCTATCTGCGGTTCTTTTTGGTATCCTGATTTTGTGGCTTACTGTAAGGAAGAGACAGTGAAAAATCTAAACTGTTTGCTGTATTTACAGAATGGTCAAACAGAAGGAGCACACCATACTAATCGTTTGGCTCAAGCACCAGTCTATGCCGAGAAGATTCATACTAGTCTTCAGAAAAGCTATCCGACCGGTCAGTTTGTCTTTGATCCTTATGGACACCACGAACAAGTGGATGAGCGATTTCTCGCCTTTTCTAGCTGGTTGGCCCAAAAATGGAAAATCGAATAAAAGAATTATCCCTTGGCAAAAGCCAAGGGATTGTTGTATTTATTTAACCAAGTTTTTCTCTCTTCTTATCTGGATTCCATACGAAGCTTGCGATAAAGCTAAAGATGATGGTTAGGATAGCGAGGATAATGGCAAGGATGAGAGCAGGGATGCGGATAAACCACCAGAGTGGGTTTGGTTTTTTATGGTTGTGCCATTGTTTGGTTTCTTGGTCCAGACGTTGAAATTCTGTTTGGATGCGATTTGCAACCATGTCGATACCTTCATCATTCATTTTCTTAATATCGGAAATA
This sequence comes from Streptococcus sp. Marseille-Q5619, assembly GCF_946901205.1. NCBI lineage: Bacteria > Bacillati > Bacillota > Bacilli > Lactobacillales > Streptococcaceae > Streptococcus > Streptococcus sp. Marseille-Q5619. Next base: position 155,832 of record NZ_CAMPPO010000004.1, on the reverse strand, counting down.
TCGATTGGATTTCCAAAGTTCATATCGACACGCTCGCGGCTAACCAATCCCTTCAAAGTCATGGGACCTGTGTAGGTAACAGGCATGATACGGACCTTGGCCATTTTGGCAATCAGAGCAACTCCCCCCTTGACATCGTTTGAGTGACGGCTTCCACTTGGAAACATGATGAGAGAGCGGTCGCTTTTTTTGAGAACATTGATAGGATATTTGATGGCTGAAGCGTTAGGATTTTCACGGTCAATAGGAAAGGCACCACACATACGAATCCACCATCCAAAGATACGGTTGGTGAAGAGTTCTTTTTTAGCCATAAAGATGAACTGTTTTGGCTTGGTCGCAAAGGCCATGTAAACAGGATCCCACCAGGTACGGTGAGGCGCAACTAAAATATAATTTTCATCTTGATTAGGAATTTTATCAGTATTATGATAGTGGGCATTGCCATTGATGGACCATAGGAGCAAGACAACCAATCCACGTAAATAAGTATAAAACATGCGATCTCCTTCGATTATTTTCTTGTTATTATTATACCTTATCAAAGGAGGGCTGGCAAACTTTTCCCTTGACTAGGTGCATATTTAGGATGAGATTAGAATTCTTTTAGAAAAAATGATATGATAGAATTTATGGATAAAAATAAGATTATGGGATTAACCCAAAGAGAAGTCAAGGAAAGACAGGCTAAGGGCTTGGTCAATGATTTTACCGCATCAGCCAGTACCAGCACTTGGCAAATCGTTAAACGAAATGTCTTTACTCTTTTTAACGCTTTAAACTTTGCCATTGCTTTGGCCCTTGCCTTTGTGCAGGCTTGGAGCAATCTGGTCTTCTTTGCCGTTATCTGCTTTAACGCTTTTTCTGGAATTGTGACCGAGCTACGGGCTAAACACATGGTGGACAAGCTCAATCTCATGACCAAGGAAAAGGTCAAAACTATTCGTGATGGTCAAGAAGTGGCTCTGAATCCTGAAGAATTGGTGTTAGGAGATGTCATTCGTCTGTCTGCTGGAGAGCAGATTCCCAGTGATGCCTTGGTTTTGGAAGGCTTTGCGGAAGTCAATGAAGCCATGTTGACGGGGGAAAGTGATTTGGTGCAAAAGGAAGTGGATGCCTTGCTTTTGTCAGGAAGTTTCTTAGCCAGTGGGGCAGTTTTAGCTCGTGTCCATCATATAGGTGCAGACAACTATGCTGCCAAACTCATGCTGGAAGCCAAGACCGTTAAACCTATCAACTCCCGTATCATGAAATCGCTGGACAAGTTAGCAGGTTTTACTGGAAAGATTATCATTCCTTTTGGTCTGGCTCTCTTGCTAGAAGCCTTGATGTTGAAAGGTCTGCCTCTCAAGTCATCCGTTGTAAATTCGTCGACAGCCCTGCTGGGAATGTTGCCTAAGGGAATTGCCCTTTTGACCATTACTTCGCTCTTGACAGCGGTGATTAAGTTGGGCTTGAAAAAGGTCTTGGTTCAGGAAATGTACTCTGTTGAGACCTTGGCGCGCGTGGATATGCTCTGTCTGGACAAGACAGGCACCATCACCCAAGGAAAGATGCAGGTGGAGGATGTTCTTCCTTTGACCGAAGAGTATGGAGAGTCAGCGCTTGCTAGCATCTTGGCCAGCTATATAGCCCATAGTGAGGATAAAAATCCAACAGCTCAAGCTATTCGAAAGCGTTTTGTGGGAGAAGTTACTTATCCTATGATTTCGAATCTCCCCTTCTCGAGCGACCGCAAGTGGGGAGCTATGGAGTTAGAAGGTTTGGGAACAGTTTTCTTAGGGGCGCCTGAGATGTTGCTGGCTTCTGAGGTCCCAGAAGCCAGAGAGGCCTTGGAGAGAGGTTCACGTGTCTTGGTCTTAGCTCTCAGTCAGGAGAAATTAGACCATCACAAACCACAAAAACCATCTGATATTCAGGCTCTAGCCTTGCTGGAAATCTTGGACCCGATTCGAGAGGGAGCAGCAGAGACGCTGGACTATCTCCGTTCTCAGGAAGTGGGGCTCAAGATTATCTCTGGTGATAATCCAGTCACTGTTTCAAGTATTGCCCAAAAAGCAGGTTTTGTAGACTATCAGAGCTATGTAGATTGTTCGAAAATCACGGATGAGGAATTGGTTGCTATGGCTGAGGAGACAGCTATTTTCGGACGGGTTTCCCCTCATCAAAAGAAACTCATCATCCAAACGCTGAAAAAAGCGGGGCATACAACAGCTATGACAGGGGACGGGGTCAATGATATCTTGGCCCTTCGTGAGGCGGATTGTTCCATCGTAATGGCGGAAGGGGATCCAGCGACTCGTCAGATTGCCAATCTGGTTCTCTTGAACTCTGACTTTAATGATGTTCCTGAGATTCTCTTTGAAGGTCGTCGCGTGGTCAATAACATTGCCCATATCGCACCGATTTTCTTGATAAAGACCATCTACTCATTCTTGCTCGCAGTCATCTGTATTGCTAGTGCTCTTCTGGGACGGTCTGAATGGATCTTGATTTTCCCCTTCATTCCGATCCAGATTACCATGATTGACCAGTTCGTGGAAGGTTTCCCACCATTCGTTCTGACTTTTGAGCGAAATATCAAACCTGTTGAGCCAAATTTCCTCAGAAGATCCATGCTTCGTGCCCTACCAAGTGCTCTCATGGTTGTGTTCAGCGTTCTTTTTGTGAAAATATTTGGAAGTAGCCAAGGTTGGTCTGAGTTAGAAATCTCAACTCTACTCTATTACCTCTTGGGGTCAATTGGTTTCTTATCCGTATTTAGAGCCTGCATGCCATTTACCCTATGGCGTGTCCTCTTGATTGTTTGGTCAGTAGGAGGCTTCCTAGCCACAGCTCTCTTCCCAAGAATTCAAAAACTGCTTGAAATTTCAACCTTAACAGGACAAACATTACCTGTTTATGGTGTCATGATGTTGGTCTTTATAGTGATTTTCATCCTGACTAGTCGCTATCAAGCCAGAAAATAAAGAAAGGCTGCAATCTGTGGATTGCGGTCTTTTTAGGTACAAGATTGCCAGCCGAAATGTGGTATAATAAGAGGTAATAGAGTTTTGGAAAGTGAGAGAAAATGATTTCAAAGAGATTAGAATTAGTGGCTTCCTTTGTGCCACAGGGAGCCATTTTACTAGATGTGGGAAGTGACCATGCTTATCTGCCTATCGAGTTGGTCGAAAGAGGCCAAATCAAAAGTGCCATTGCAGGTGAGGTGGTGGAAGGTCCCTACCAATCTGCAGTCAAAAATGTTGAGGTTCACGGCCTAAAGGAGAAAATCCAAGTCCGTTTAGCCAATGGCTTGGCAGCTTTTGAAGAGGCAGACCAAGTGTCGGTCATTACTATTGCTGGCATGGGTGGCCGTTTGATTGCTAGGATTTTAGAAGAAGGCTTGTACAAGTTAGCCAATGTAGGGCGTCTGATTCTCCAGCCAAATAATCGTGAAGACGACTTGCGTATCTGGTTACAAGAGAACGGATTTCAGATTGTAGCTGAAAGCATCTTAGAAGAAGCTGGCAAGTTTTACGAGATTTTGGTTGTGGAAGCAGGACAAATGAAGCTATCAGCCAGTGATGTTCGCTTTGGACCTTTCTTGTGCAAAGAGGTCAGTCCAGTCTTTGTCCAAAAATGGCAAAAAGAATCTGTTAAGCTAGAGTTTGCCCTCGGACAAATCCCTGAAAAAAATTTGGAAGAACGTCAAGTTCTAGTAGATAAAATTCAAGCCATCAAGGAGGTTCTCCATGCTAGCAAGTGAAGTCATTAACCGATATGAAGCTTATTGTCCTCAGGAATTTTCCATGGAGGGAGACAGTCGTGGTCTGCAAATTGGAACTTTGGACAAGGATATCCAAAGTGTCATGGTGGCTCTGGATATTCGTGAAGAAACGGTGGCTGAAGCCATTGAAAAGGGTGTGGACTTGATTATTGCCAAGCACGCGCCGATTTTCCGTCCCATCAAGGATTTGGTAGCTAGCCGTCCGCAAAATCAGATTTACATTGATCTTATCAAGCATGACATTGCAGTTTATGTCAGCCATACCAATATTGATATTGTTGAAAATGGTCTCAATGATTGGTTCTGTCAGATGCTAGGTATCGAGGAAACGACCTATCTGCAGGAGACAGGTCCTGAACGTGGAATTGGTCGTATTGGGAATATTCAGCCTCAGACCTTTGGAGAATTAGCCCAACATGTCAAGCAAGTCTTTGGCCTAGATAGCCTTCGAATGGTGCATTATCAAGAGAATGACTTGCAGAAGTCTATTTCAAGAGTGGCTATCTGTGGTGGAAGCGGGCAGTCTTTCTATAAGGATGCTTTAGCTAAAGGAGCGGAAGTCTATATCACTGGTGACATCTACTACCACACTGCCCAGGATATGCTGTCTGATGGCTTGCTAGCATTGGATCCAGGACACTATATCGAAGTGCTGTTTGTGGAAAAAATCGCAGAGCTTCTTAATCAATGGAAAGAGGAAAAAGGTTGGGAACTAGAGATTTTACCTAGTCAAGCATCAACCAATCCTTTCCACCATATCTAGTTAGAAAGTGAAAACAATGAAAAAAGTTGCCATTATCGGAGCAGGAATTGTGGGTGCAACAGCTGCCTACTACCTCTCGAAAGAAAGTGACCTAGAAGTAACCGTCTTTGACCATGGACAAGGTCAGGCTACCAAGGCTGCAGCAGGAATTATCAGCCCCTGGTTTTCCAAACGACGCAATAAGGTCTGGTACAAAATGGCGCGCTTGGGGGCTGATTTTTATGTGGATTTATTAGCTGATTTAGAGAAATCAGGGCAGGAAATTGACTTTTACCAGCGTTCGGGAGTCTTTCTCTTGAAAAAGGATGAATCCAAGTTGGAAGAACTCTATCAACTAGCCCTCCAGCGTAGAGAAGAATCTCCCTTGATAGGCCAGTTAGCCATTCTGAACCAAGCATCAGCCAATGAATTATTCCCTGACTTGCAGGGATTTGACCACCTGCTCTATGCTTCTGGTGGAGCGAGAGTAGATGGTCAACTCTTAGTGACTCGTTTGCTGGAAGCCGGTCAGGTCAAGCTGGTCAAAGAAAAAGTGACTCTGACACCTTTAGCATCAGGTTACCAGATTGGCGAAGAGGTGTTTGATCAGGTTATTTTGGCGACGGGAGCTTGGTTGGGACACCTGTTAGAGCCTTTAGGTTATGAAGTAGATGTTCGTCCCCAAAAGGGGCAACTCCGAGATTATCAACTTGCCCAAGATATGGAAGCTTACCCTGTTGTTATGCCAGAAGGGGAGTGGGATTTGATTCCTTTTGCAGGTGGGAAATTATCTCTAGGCGCTACCCATGAAAATGATATGGGATTTGATTTGACGGTAGATGAAACCTTGCTCCAACAAATGAAGGAGGCAGCCTTACCTCACTATCCAGTTTTAGCTAGAGCGACTTCAAGAGCTGAGCGTGTGGGAATCCGTGCCTATACCAGTGATTTCTCACCTTTCTTTGGGCAAGTACCTGGCTTAGCAGGTGTCTATGCTGCTAGTGGACTAGGTTCATCAGGCCTCACAACTGGTCCTATCATTGGTTACCACCTAGCACAACTGGTCCAAAGCAGGGAAATGACCTTAGACCCAGCAAACTACCCAATTGAGAACTATGTCAAACTGGTAAAAAGCGAATAATACTCAATGAAAATCAAAGAACAAACTAGGAAACTAGCCGCGGGCTGCTCAAAGCACTGCTTTGAGGTTGTGGATAGAACTGACGAAGTCAGCTCAAAACACTGTTTTGAGATTGTGGATAGAACTGACGAAGTCAGTAACATATATACGGCAAGGCGAAGCTGACGTTGTTTGAAGAGATTTTCGAAGAGTATAAGAATTTTACTGAAATTTTAGCTTAGCTTCTAGGATGGTAAATGACATTCCCTATCAAAAATGGTAAAATAAGAAAAAATCCGAGAATCGAGGAACAAAGATGCAAGAAAAGATTTTGGTAACAGGTGGAGCTGGTTTTATCGGAACCCACACAGTTATTGAGTTAATCCAAGCAGGTCATCAGGTTGTTGTGGTGGATAACCTTGTTAATAGTAACAGAAAAAGTTTAGAAGTTGTTGAGAGAATTACAGGAGTTGAGATTCCTTTTTATGAGGCTGATATCCGTGATACAGATACTCTTCGTGACATTTTCAGACAAGAAGAACCAACAGGGGTCATTCACTTTGCTGGTTTGAAGGCTGTTGGCGAATCAACACGTATCCCTCTTGCCTACTATGACAACAATATCGCTGGAACTGTTAGTCTTTTGAAGGTCATGGAAGAAAACAACTGTAAAAACATCATTTTCAGTTCTTCTGCGACAGTTTACGGGGATCCGCACACAGTGCCCATCTTGGAAGATTTCCCACTTTCAGTGACCAACCCATATGGTCGTACCAAGCTTATGCTTGAGGAAATTTTGACAGATATCTACAAGGCAGACTCAGAATGGAATGTGGTCTTGCTTCGTTACTTTAACCCAATTGGAGCCCATGAGAGTGGTGATTTGGGGGAAAATCCAAACGGTATTCCAAACAATCTCTTGCCATATGTGACTCAAGTAGCCGTTGGAAAATTAGAGCAAGTGCAAGTGTTTGGAGACGATTACGATACCGAAGACGGAACTGGTGTTCGTGACTATATCCACGTTGTTGACTTGGCTAAAGGTCACGTTGCAGCTCTGAAAAAAATCCAAAAGGGTTCAGGTCTAAACATTTATAACCTTGGAACAGGTAAAGGCTACTCAGTTCTTGAAATTATCCAAAACATGGAAAAAGCAGTGGGACGCCCAATTCCTTATCGCATTGTAGACCGTCGCCCAGGTGACATTGCAGCCTGCTATTCAGATCCTGCAAAAGCCAAAGCAGAACTCGGCTGGGAAGCAGAGTTAGGCATTACTCAAATGTGTGAAGACGCATGGCGTTGGCAAAGCAAGCATCCAAATGGATTTGAAGACTAAGATGGTGATGTCAATCATTGTCCCCTGTTTAAACGAAGAGGAAGTACTTCCTCTTTTTTATCAGGCTCTGGAAGCTTTACTTCCAGATTTGGAAACAGAAATCGAGTATGTTTTTGTCGATGATGGATCGAGCGATGGGACCTTGGAACTCTTAAAGGCCTATCGGGAACAAAATCCGGCAGTGCATTATATTTCTTTCTCACGAAATTTTGGCAAAGAAGCAGCTCTGTATGCAGGCTTGCAATATGTGACAGGAGACCTAGTGGTGGTGATGGATGCAGACCTCCAGGATCCTCCGAGTATGTTGCTTGAGATGAAAAATTTACTAGACCAGAATGCAGATTTAGACTGTGTAGGAACACGAAGAACCAGTCGAGAGGGAGAACCCTTCTTTCGCAGTTTCTGTGCTAATCTCTTTTACCGCCTTATGCAAAAAATTAGCCCAGTAGCCTTGCCCTCAGGTGTCCGTGATTTTCGCATGATGAGAAGATCTGTAGTGGATGCTATTTTAAGCTTGACCGAGTCCAATCGTTTTTCAAAGGGGCTCTTTGCCTGGGTCGGTTTTAAAACCCACTATCTGGACTATCCAAATGTCGAAAGGCGGGCTGGCAAGACCAGTTGGAGTTTTAGGCAACTCTTTTTCTACTCTATTGAAGGGATTGTTAATTTTTCAGATTTTCCCTTGATTATCGCCTTTGTGGCTGGTCTCCTATCTTGTTTTCTTTCTCTACTGATGACCTTTTTTGTTGTGGTTCGGACTCTCGTTTTGGGCAATCCGACATCAGGTTGGACCTCTCTGATGGCTGTCATTCTCTTTCTTGGAGGCATTCAACTCTTGACCATTGGGATTCTCGGTAAGTACATCAGTAAGATTTATTTAGAGACTAAAAAAAGACCACTTTATCTGATCAAAGAAAAAAGTGACCTTCCTAATTTTACAGAAAAAAATAGAGTGAAAAGACTATAATTTTACATGGAAATGTGCTAAACTAGAGGGAGTGGATTATCGCCATTGTTTTAGGATTCCTGATTGCTAATCAAAGCACGTGTTGGACAGTTTTTCACAGCCTCTAAGACATCCTGACAAGGAGAAATTTCTTTTTCTAGTTGGTCAGGATCATCGTAAAAACGCACGATTCCATTATCGTGGTAATCAAATAAATCAGAATAAGTTTGGCAAAGTCCACAGGCGATACATCGTTCAGGTATAAGTGTGATTTTCATGTTCATGTTTATATTGTAATAAGAAAAGTAAAAAAAAACAAGGAGTAGGGTATGGAAAAAGAACCGTGGCAAGAAGATATTTATGATCAAGAAGAATCAAGAGCAGAGCGTCGTAAGAGAACTCAAGGCAGAGATGTAGTGGCCAATCGTATCTTGACTATTTTAGCAAGTATTTTCTTTGTGATTGTAGTCGTGATGATTATTGTTCTCATCTATCTTTCATCAGGTGGGAGTAATCGCACGGCAGCCTTGAAAGATTTTCACGATTCTGATGCAAATGTAGTACAGATTTCATCTTCTAGTAGTTCAGAGCAGGCATCTTCTAGTTCGGAGGAAAAGGTAGAAGAGTCATCTAGTAGTTCAGAACATCCAACTGATCCAGAAGGGACGACAAAAGTCTTAGCTGGAGAAGGAGAAGCAGCCATTGCCGCTCGCGCTGGGATTTCGATTGCGCAGTTAGAGGCTTTGAATCCTGGGCACATGGCTACAGGATCTTGGTTTGCTAATCCAGGTGATGTTGTTAAAATCAAATAGGAGTTGATATGAAAACAATTCAAATTGCTATTGACGGTCCTGCTTCAAGTGGTAAGAGTACGGTCGCAAAGATTATTGCCAAGGATTTTGGATACACCTACCTAGATACAGGTGCTATGTATCGTGCAGCGACCTATATGGCTCTCCAAAACCAATTAGGAGTAGAAGAAGTTGAAGCCCTTCTAGCTTTATTGGACCAGCATCCAATTAGTTTTGGGCGTTCAGAAACTGGGGAACAGCTTGTTTTTGTAGGAGATGTGGATATTACCCATCCTATCCGTGAAAATGAAGTGACCAATCATGTTTCTGCTATTGCAGCAATTCCTCAAGTACGTGAGAAACTAGTTTCTCTCCAGCAAGAAATCGCCCAGCAAGGCGGGATTGTCATGGATGGCCGCGATATTGGAACTGTTGTATTGCCACAAGCAGAATTAAAAATTTTCCTAGTAGCTTCGGTAGATGAAAGAGCAGAGCGCCGTTACAAGGAAAATATTGCCAAGGGAATTGAAACAGACTTTGAAACACTAAAAGAGGAAATTGCTGCGCGTGACTACAAGGATAGTCATCGTGAGACTTCTCCTCTCAAACAAGCAGAGGATGCTGTCTACCTTGATACAACTGGTTTGAACATTCAAGAAGTAGTTGAAAAAATCAAAGCAGAAGCTGAAAAAAGAATGTAGATGTAGAAAAGCCGATAGATGGATATCGGTTTTTTCTAAATTTGTCAAAATGCTGATTTTAGGGTATAATAGTTGCTGTTCGAGAAATTTTGATTTTCAAAGAATAGTGAATGATGATAAGGAGAAACCATGAACAACTTACCAAATTGCCCACAATGTAACTCAGAGTATGTCTACGAAGACGGTGCCCTACTGGTTTGCCCAGAGTGTGCTTATGAGTGGAATCCTGCTGAAGTTGCAGATGTAGAGGAGGGCCTTGTCGCTATCGATGCCAACGGAAATAAATTGGCTGACGGTGATACTGTTACCCTCATCAAGGACTTGAAAGTAAAAGGTGCGCCAAAAGATTTGAAACAAGGAACGCGCGTGAAAAATATCCGCATCGTAGAAGGCGACCACAATATCGACTGTAAGATTGATGGCTTCGGTGCCATGAAACTCAAATCAGAGTTTGTGAAGAAGATTTAAGTATGTCAAAACACTACAAACTTGTATTTTATAGCCGTATCTTCTTGTTTCTAGCGGCTTTTACGGGAGTTTATCTTGAAATTACCAAGCATGGTGGTTTTGGGATGCTGCTCTATTATACGGTTCTGTCCAACCTCTTAGTCGCGATTTTTACGCTCTATCTCCTAAAGGTTATGAGCCGTTTAGGTGAAAACTGGCAAAGATCAAGTCTCTTGCGCTTAAAAGGTGGGGTCACCATGAGTATCATGATTACCTGTGTGATTTACCATTTCCTCTTAGCGCCTATTGCGACTAATTTCTATACCCTAGAAAATTTCCTTTGCCACTATATCGTTCCCCTCTGGTTTTTCGCAGATACCCTCTTTTTTGACAAACAGGGTCAATACAAGATTTGGGATCCAATTGTGTGGACCATTTTACCCTTGCTGTATATGATGTTTGCTCTTTTTAATGGCTTGGTTCTAAAACTCAATATTCCAAATGCCAAGGATAATCCTTTCCCTTACTTCTTTTTGAATGTGAACAAGGGTTGGGATGTTGTGTTTAAGTGGTGTCTGATTATCTTTGTTGCCTATATGGTAGCAGGATTTATCTTCTACTTTATTAAGCAAATCAAGAGAAAGTCCTGAGACACAAGGGATTCATTTTCGAGTTTAAGAAGGAGTCTGTATACCAATGAGGCTTCTTCTTTTCTTGCTTGTTTGCTAACTATCAAAAAATAGAAGATAAAGAGAAATATAGAAAGAGATTTCATGAAACAATTTTTAGAACGGGCCAGTATTTTGGCTCTCTCCCTCGTTTTGATTACGTCCTTTTCCATCTCGAGTGCCCTGCCAGCTATGTTTGACTATTATCAAGGCTATCCTAAGGAACAAATTGAGCTCTTGGCGAGCTTGCCTTCCTTTGGAATCATGATGATGTTACTACTAAATGGTTTCTTAGAAAAAATCTTTCCTGAGCGCTTACAAATTAGTTTGGGATTGCTGATTTTATCACTGAGTGGAACAGCACCCTTTTGGTATCAAGCCTATCCTTTTGTCTTTGGAACACGGATTCTTTTTGGTTTGGGTCTTGGGATGATCAATGCCAAGGCTATTTCTATCATCAGTGAGCGTTATCAAGGGAAAACGCGAATTCAGATGTTAGGGCTACGTGGTTCTGCAGAGGTTGTTGGAGCTTCTCTCATTACCTTGGCAGTCGGCCAGTTGTTGGCCTTTGGTTGGACAGCTACTTTCTTAGCCTATAGTGCTGGATTTTTGGTGCTGACCCTCTATCTGCTCTTTGTCCCTTATGGAAAAGAAAAGAAAGAAGTCAAGAAAAAAGCGAAGGAAGCAAGTCGCTTAACTCGAGAAATGAAAGGCTTGATTTTTACCCTAGCTATTGAAGCAGCAGTTGTAGTTTGTACCAATACGGCTATTACCATCCGTATTCCAAGTTTGATGGTGGAAAGAGGACTTGGAGACGCCCAGTTATCTAGTTTTGTTCTTAGTGTCATGCAGTTAATCGGGATTGTAGCTGGTGTGAGTTTTTCTTTTTTGATTTCTATCTTTAAAGAGAAACTGCTCCTCTGGTCTGGTATTACCTTTGGCTTAGGGCAAATTGTGATTGCTTTATCTCCATCCTTGTGGGTGGTAGTGGCAGGGAGTATTCTGGCTGGTTTTGCCTATAGTGTAGCCTTGACGACAGTCTTTCAACTTGTCTCTGAAAGAATTCCAGCTAAGCTCCTCAATCAAGCAACCTCATTTGCAGTTTTAGGCTGTAGTTTCGGAGCCTTTACAACCCCATTCGTTCTAGGTGCAATTGGCTTACTAACTCACAATGGGATGTTGGTCTTTGCTATCTTAGGATCTTGGTTAATTGTAACCTCTATCTTTGTCATGTACCTACTCCAAAAGAGAGCTTAGGATTGGTTTCCTAGGTTTTTCTTTTGAGTTTTTTGTACCCAGACAATATTTATTTTAGAACCTTGTCTACAGATTAATTTCTTGATAAAATAGAAGTTATGACGAGATATAAAGCAACTATTTCCTATGATGGTTACGCCTTTGCTGGTTTTCAGCGCCAGCCTCATGCGCGTAGCGTTCAGGAAGAAATTGAAAAAACCTTGACTAGATTGAATAAGGGGAAAGCCATCACTGTTCACGGTGCTGGTAGGACTGATAGTGGGGTTCATGCTTTGGGACAGGTTATTCATTTTGACCTACCTTATCAGATGGATGAGGAGAAGCTCCGTTTTGCTTTGGACACTCAGTCTCCTGAAGATATTGATGTGATTTCAATTGAGCTTGTGGCGGATGATTTTCATTGTCGTTATGCCAAGCATAGCAAGACCTATGAGTTTATCGTGGATAGAGGACGTCCCAAAAATCCGATGCGCCGTCACTATGCCACCCACTTCCCTTACCCACTTGATGTGGAGAGGATGCAGGAGGCCGTCAAAAAGCTAGAAGGAACCCATGATTTCACTGGCTTTACAGCCTCTGGGACTAGTGTAGAGGATAAGGTTCGCACTATTACAGAAGCCAGTCTTAGGGTTGATGAGACAGGCCAGTTTTTGACTTTTACCTTTTCAGGAAATGGTTTCTTGTATAAACAGATTCGCAATATGGTGGGGACGCTACTCAAAATTGGCAATAACCGCATGCCAGTAGAGCAGATTGACCTCATCTTGGAGAAGAAGGACAGGCAACTTGCAGGTCCCACTGCAGCACCTAATGGTTTGTATTTAAAGGAGATTCGTTATGAAGAATAATCGTATTTTAGCACTTTCAGGAAATGATATTTTTAGTGGTGGTGGATTGTCCGCTGATTTGGCTACCTATACCTTGAACGGCTTGCATGGCTTTGTAGCAGTGACTTGTTTGACAGCCTTGACAGAAAAAGGATTTGAAGTCTTTCCAACTGACGATACCATTTTTCAACATGAATTAGATAGCTTACGTGATGTGGAGTTTGGGGGAATTAAGATTGGTCTCCTACCAACTGTCAGTGTGGCTGAGAAGGCATTGGACTTTATCAAGCAACGCCCAGGAGTGCCTGTGGTTCTGGATCCTGTCTTGGTCTGCAAGGAAACGCACGACGTAGCAGTTAGTGAACTCTGCCAAGAGTTGGTTCGCTTTTTCCCTCATGTCAGTGTGATTACGCCTAATCTTCCTGAAGCAGAATTACTAGCAGATCAAGAGATTAAAACCCTTGAAGATATGAAAACTGCAGCACAGAAATTGCATGAATTAGGAGCGCCAGCAGTTATTATCAAGGGAGGCAATCGCCTTAGTCAGGACAAGGCTGTAGATGTCTTTTATGATGGACAAACCTTTACAGTGTTGGAAAATCCTGTCATCCAAGGGCAAAATGCTGGCGCAGGTTGTACCTTTGCCTCTAGCATTGCCAGTTACTTGGTTAAAGGTGATGAACTTTTATCAGCAGTAGAAAGCTCTAAGGCTTTCGTTTACCGTGCCATTGTACAAGCAGATCAGTATGGAGTAAGACAATATGAAGCAAACCAAAACAACTAAAATCGCCCTTGTATCCCTATTAACCGCCCTTTCTGTGGTTCTAGGTTATTTCTTAAAAATTCCAACACCGACAGGCATTCTAACTCTTTTAGATGCGGGTGTCTTCTTTACGGCCTTTTACTTTGGTAGTCGTGAAGGGGCTGTAGTCGGAGGACTAGCAGGCTTCTTGATTGACCTCTTATCAGGCTATCCTCAGTGGATGTTCTTTAGCTTGGTCAACCATGGCTTGCAGGGATTTTTCGCAGGATTTAAAGGAAAAACTCAGTGGTTAGGCCTTATCTTAGCAACGATTGCCATGGTAGGGGGTTACGCCTTGGGTTCTACATTGATGAATGGCTGGGCAGCAGCCCTACCAGAAATTTTACCAAATTTCATGCAAAATATAGTAGGGATGATTGTAGGATTTATTCTTAGTCAAAGTATCAAGAAGATTAAGTAAAGAGACTGAGTCAAAAGTCTTTCAAATAAGAAAAACGCATAGTATCAGGTGTTCAAAACTTGATACTATGCGTTTTATTGTGGGAAGATTTTATACTCTTCAAAAATCTCTTCAAACCGCGTCAACGTCGCCTTGTCGTAGATATGGTTACTGACTTCGTCAGTTCTATCCACAACCTCAAAACAGTGTTTTGAGCTGACTTCATCAGTCTTATCTACAACCTCAAAACAGTGTTTTGAGCAACCTGCGGCTAGTTTCCTAGTTTGCTCTTTGATTTTCATTGAGTATTAGATGAATATTAATCAAAATAAAGCAAGTCTTTGCTGGTGCTTGTAAAGAGGTCAAAGCCATCCTTGGTAACAACACCGCAGTCTTCGATACGGACACCGACTTTACCAGGGATATAGATACCTGGTTCAACAGAGAAGCACATGCCTTCTTCGATGACCATGTCGTTTCCTTCCATGATAGATGGGAATTCGTGGACATCCATACCGATACCGTGACCGAGACGGTGGTTGAAGTACTCGCCGTAACCAGCTTTTTCGATGACCTCACGGGCAGCACGGTCTACTTCATGGGCAGTCACACCTGGTTTGATAAAGTCAAGAGCAGCTTGTTGGGCTTCAAGAGTCAAGTTGTAAATGTCTTTCTTGAATTGGTCAGGTTTGCCGACAGCGACTGTACGAGTCATATCAGATGCGTAGCCGTTGACCAGAACACCAAGGTCAAAGAGGAGAAGAGCATCATTTTCAACCTTGTTTGCCGCTGGAATGCCGTGTGGATTTGCAGCATTATCACCAGTCAAGACCATAGTATCAAAGCTCATTTCATAGCCTTCACGTTTCATAGCAAAGTCGATTTGGGCGATGATATCTGTCTCAGTTTTATCAAGAGAAATATTGTCAAAACCAACATTGACAGCCTTATCAGCATAGAGACCTGAAACCATCATTTTTTGTACTTCATCAGCGGATTTGATGAGGCGCATACGTTGGATACGAGGAGTGAGGTTTTCAAACTCAGCAGTCTCAAAGACTGTTTTCAAGCCATGGTATTTAGTCAAGATGAGATTGTCAAACTCAACTGCGACACGTTTGAAGTCAAGTTGTGGAAGAGCATGTTTCATTTTTTGCCATGGATTTTCAGAGTCCACATAGCCCACAACTGGGAAAGAGACAGTGCTACTTGCACGTTCCACTTCAAGGGCTGGGACAAAGAGGAGAGGTTCCTGATCAGCTAGGACAAAAAGGAACATTTGGCGTTCATGGGGATCACTGTAAAAGCCAGTGAGGTAATTGATTGTGACGGGGTCAGATACGACAGCGACGTCTAGTTTTTCTGATTCAAGATATGTTACGATTTGTTGTAATTTAGACATATGCTACCTTCTTTCTACCCCTCTATTTTGGCAAAAAAAGAGAGAAAATGCAAGGGAGAAGGGTAAAAGAAAAGACAAAAAGAACTCCGGTAAGATAGCAGAGTTCTTTGATATGGTTTTCCTTGGTTTAAGAAAAGTCAGCCTTGCTTTTGACGTCGCTGTATTCTTCAGCGATTTCTTGGCTGAGGATGTCCTCATAGGCAGGGAGTTGGATGTCCTGTCCGTACTTTTTTTTGAGGGCAGTAGTGACTAGGCGATAAGCCAGATTGGCATTACGAGAGAGGATAGGTCCGTGGAAGTAGGAACCAAAGACATTCTTATAATGAACACCTTCACCGACCTTTTCTTCATTGTTTCCATTTCCATAGACAACCTGTCCCAGCGGTTTTTGGTCATCAGAAAGGAAGGTACGGCCCTGGTGATTTTCAAAGCCATAGTAGGTTTCATCGAAATCTTCATTGTGAATCTTGATGTCACCGATGAAACGGTTATTGGTCTGGTTGAGGGTATAGTGGCCCATAACCCCTAGCCCTTCGATACGTTTACCTGAAGCTTCAACATAATATTGGCCCAATAGTTGGAAACCACCGCAGATAGCGAGAACTACACCGTCGTTCTGGATGTAGTTATCAATGCTCTCTTTTTTAGCAGGTAGGTCGTCTGCAATAATACTTTGTTCAAAATCTTGACCGCCACCGAAAAAGGCAATGTCGTAGTGGTTTTCATCAAAGTCATCATGGATAGAAACGATGTCAACTGTCACATGGGCTCCCAGTTTTTCAGCCACATACTTGAGCATGAGGATGTTTCCATTGTCCCCGTAGGTATTCATGAGGTTTCCATAGAGGTGGGCAATGTTGAGCTGATAAGGGTAATTGCCAGCTTTTGAGGAAAGTGAAGTATAAACCATTAGTTCATCTCCTTTCTAACAATCTGACGACTAGCCAGCAGTTCGCGGAATTCCAGCATAGCGGTATAGGTAGCTAGAATATAAGCATGCTTACAGTCTTGGTTTTCAATGGTTTTAAGAACTTGTTCCAGACTACTTGTTTCAGTAATTTTATCAGCTGGATAGCCAGTTACTCGTAGACGACGTGCGATTTCAGAATGGCGAACACCGCCAGCGTTGATTTCAGGGATATCCATCTCAGTGATTTGTTCAAAATCAGCATCCCAGATCCAGCTGGTATCAATTCCATCTGCATAGTTAGCGTTAAGGAGGACAGATAGGCTAAATGGGTAAGGTGCTAGTTTGATCATCTCGATAGCTTGAGTTGCACCGACTGGATTTTTAATCAAGACAAGGGTACATTCTTTATCACCGATATGGAAGGTTTCTTGGCGTCCAAAGACAGCGCGGCTCTTGTCAAATCCTTGCTTGATGAGTTGCGAATCGGCACCAAGGAAACGGGCAATAGCAACCGCAGCTAGAGCATTGTAGATATTGTAGAGCCCACCGATTTGAATTCCGTATTCTTGTCCGTCGATGACAAAGCGAGAGCGATTGTTGGTCAACTCAACCAGTTCTGTCAAGCGATAGTCTAGATCAGGACGTTTACATCCACAACCTTCACAGATATAGGCACCTAAGTTTGCATAGGTATTGTGCTCATATTTGAGGATGCCTTGACAGTCAGGGCAAAGAATCCCTTCGGTATTGTAGTGAGCCAGTTTGGCTGGCCCTTTTTCTAAGTCAAAACCAAAATACTCTACAGGATTTGGAATAGCTGGTTTGTAGAAAAGCGGACTGTCACCGTTGAGGAGAACAGTAGCCGTAGGCACCTTACGAATAGCATCCAAAATCATCTTGTAAGTTGTGTAAATTTCACCGTAGCGGTCCATCTGGTCACGGAAGATATTCGTGATGACAAAAAGGCTAGGTTGGATATAGTCACAGATACGAGATAGACTGGCTTCGTCGATTTCGAGGACGGCAATGTTTTTCCCAGTTTTAGAAGATTTGGCTGTTAAGAAGGTTGTTGCAATCCCTGTAATCATGTTGGCACCACTAGGATTGGTCAGAACCTGACCATAAACTTCTTTTAAAATGCCGACAGTGAGGGCAGTTGTCAAGGTTTTTCCATTGGTTCCAGTGACCACGACAATCTCGTAGTTCTTAGCTAGGTTTTGTAAAATATCTTTATCAAATTGAAGGGCGAGTTTTCCTGGGAGCGTACTTCCACGGCCAAGACGGCTTAAAACGAAGTGGGAAGAACGCCCAGCAAGAAGGCCCAAAGTAGTTTTTAATTTCATGTTTCTATTATATCATAAAAGAGGGAAAAGACGGATATGGTGTTTCGCAGAAACAAAAACAGCCCAAAGAGGGCTGTTCGATACGATTAAACTCAACTTAAATCGCAAACAAGTCATTCAAGTTCTCAGCCAAGGTTGGGTGAGTGAAGATTTGTTTTGTGAAGTAAGTGTAAGGAATCTTGTTGTCCATCGCAACAGTGATGATGTTGATAATTTCTTGAGAACCTTCTGAGAAGATGCTTGCTCCAAGAATTTCTTTTGTTTCAGTATTGACAACAGCTTTGAAGGCTCCGCGAAGATCTCCATTTACGTGACCGCGAGGCATTGCTGCAACAGGGATTTCCTTAACAGCGTATGGAAGTTTCAAATCAG
Source organism: Streptococcus sp. Marseille-Q5619 (assembly GCF_946901205.1). Taxonomy (NCBI): domain Bacteria; kingdom Bacillati; phylum Bacillota; class Bacilli; order Lactobacillales; family Streptococcaceae; genus Streptococcus; species Streptococcus sp. Marseille-Q5619. The sequence continues at coordinate 137,999 of NZ_CAMPPO010000004.1, read as the reverse complement.
CTGCTTGGCTTTCAGTCAAACCAACTTGTGAAAGTGCAGGTGTGATGAACATAGTGTTTGGTACATTGAGACGGTCTTCAAGAGTGTAGCTGCCATCTCCAGCAAGGTAGCTGTAAACAACACGGAAGTCATCAAGTGAAATGTAAGTAAATTGAAGTCCACCGTTGACATCTCCAACCGCAAAGACACCAGGAACGTTTGTTTGACAATGTTTGTCTACTTTAATAGCGCCACGTTCAGTTAGTTCAATATCTGTATTTTCAAGTTGAAGTGGTTCTACGTTTGGTTTGCGTCCAGTTGCGTAGAGAAGGGCATCGAAACGGTAAGTTTCGTTTTCAGTTACGACAAGGACTTGGTCACCGTCGTTTTTGATTTCAGTAGTACGGATGTTTTGAAGTAACTCAATGCCATCTTCTTCCATGTATTGTTTAGCAAGATCTGCAATGGAAGGTTCTGCACGAGGTAGGAAAGTATCCAAGGCATCTAGGACTGTAACCTTGCTTCCAAGTTTGTTGTAAAGGCCAGCAAATTCAAGACCGATATTTCCGCCACCAAGGACACCAAGTTTTTCAGGCAATTTGTCCAAGTTTTGGATACCTGTTGAGTCAAAGACATTCTTGCTTGTAGCAAGTCCTGGGATTGGCAAGACGTTTGAAACAGCACCAGTGTTGATGACGATAGTTTCAGCAGTTAGTTCTTTCTTTTCATCACCAGCTTGGATTTCGATGACTTTATTTGAAAGGAAGTGAGCTTCCGCATCAAAAATATCGACACCTGTACCAGCAACAGTTGCATAGTTTTTACCGTTGAGGCGACCAGTGATAGTATTTTTTGTAGCAATCACTTCTTCAAAAGACAAGTCTTTCTCAGCAGCAACTAGCAAAGTTTTAGTTGGGATACAACCGATGTTGATACAAGTTCCACCGTACATAGCTTTGCTACGTTCAACGAGGGCAACTTTTTTGCCAGCTGAAGCCAATTTACCAGCTAGTGTTTTACCAGCTTTACCAAATCCGATAACGATTAAATCATAAGTTAACATTTATCTTCCTCCTATTTCGAATTTCATTCTAGCACAAGAAAAAAACTTTTGCACAATTCTGCTACGAAAAAGACAGAAAAAAATAAAAACGCTTTCCAGACAAAAAGCTAGTAATTTTTTGACAAGCTTGATAAACTAAAATCCTATCTATTTTTATATAAGATAGAATAAATGTTCGAAAATAGGAGGTTTTATGAAATCGAATCGTTATATTATTGCCTTTGCTGGGGTCATTTTACACTTAATGCTGGGTTCGACTTATGCTTGGAGTGTTTATCGTAACCCTATTATTGAAAAAACGGGATGGGATCAGGCTTCTGTTGCCTTTGCCTTTAGTCTAGCAATCTTTTGTTTAGGCTTATCGGCTGCATTTATGGGGCGTTTGGTAGAAAAATTTGGTCCGAGAGTCATGGGGAGTCTATCTGCTTTTCTATACGCAGGTGGAAATATCTTAACAGGATTTGCAATAGACCGTCAGGAACTGTGGTTGTTGTATCTGGCTTACGGCATTTTAGGTGGGCTTGGTTTGGGAGCAGGCTATATTACCCCTGTGTCAACGATTATAAAATGGTTTCCTGATAAACGTGGTCTCGCAACAGGTTTAGCGATTATGGGGTTTGGTTTTGCTTCTTTATTGACTAGTCCCATAGCGCAACATCTCATCGCAGGGGTAGGGCTTGTAGAAACTTTTTATATTTTAGGTGCAAGTTACTTTATTATCATGCTCCTAGCTTCACAATTCATTAAGCGTCCAAATGAGCAAGAGCTTGCAATTTTATCTGCTTCAGGGAAAGAAAAAACAGCCTCTTTGACGCAAGGAATGGCTGCAAATCAGGCTCTGAAAAGCAATCGGTTTTATATACTTTGGATTATTTTCTTTATCAACATAGCTTGTGGTTTAGGCTTAATTTCAGCGGCATCGCCAATGGCACAGGAGATGGCTGGCTTGTCTACAAGTCATGCAGCAGTAATGGTGGGCGTTTTAGGGATTTTCAATGGATTTGGTCGCTTGCTCTGGGCGAGCTTATCTGACTATATCGGTCGCCCCCTAACCTTTAGTATATTACTGCTTGTCAATCTTTTCTTTTCTCTCTCACTTTGGCTCTTTACAGATTCCGTTTTATTTGTAGTCGCTATGTCTATTTTGATGACTTGCTATGGAGCTGGTTTTTCATTGATTCCAGCTTATCTCAGTGATATTTTTGGAACCAAGGAATTGGCCGCTCTGCATGGTTATATTTTAACAGCTTGGGCAATGGCTGGTTTAGCAGGACCTATTTTATTAGCAGAGACTTATAAAATGGCTCATTCTTACACACAAACCTTGTTCGTTTTTATCATTTTATATAGTATCGCCTTGGCTTTGTCTTATTATCTAGGTCGTTCCATCAAAAAGGAAAGCCAAAAACCGCTTACATGATTTTCTAGAGAAATTAGGCTATCTTTTGCTCTGGTCTTGTGTTATACTAGATGGGTTGCAAAGAAAACAGTACTTTTCTTTTGTGGAAAAGAAGCAACACGATTTTGTATCCAGTATATGAAAATACGTCATAAAAAGAAAAGTATACACTAAGCCCTATAGGGTGGCTTCGCACCACCTTTAGAAAGAAGAATAACGTGAAATTTAATGAATTAAACTTGTCTGCTGATTTGCTAGCAGAGATTGAAAAAGCTGGTTTTGTAGAAGCCAGTCCGATCCAAGAACAAACCATTCCTTTGGCCCTTGAAGGCAAGGACGTTATCGGTCAAGCTCAGACTGGTACAGGAAAAACTGCAGCTTTTGGCTTGCCTACTCTTGAAAAAATCCGTACAGAAGAAGCGACCATCCAAGCCTTGGTCATCGCTCCAACTCGTGAACTCGCTGTCCAAAGTCAAGAAGAACTATTCCGCTTTGGTCGTAGTAAGGGAGTCAAAGTTCGCTCAGTATATGGCGGATCAAGCATTGAAAAACAAATTAAGGCTCTTAAATCTGGTGCCCATATCGTGGTGGGAACACCTGGTCGTCTCTTGGACTTGATTAAACGCAAGGCCTTGAAATTACAAGATATTGAAACTCTCATCCTTGACGAAGCAGATGAAATGCTCAACATGGGCTTCCTTGAAGATATCGAAGCCATCATTTCTCGTGTTCCTGAAAACCGTCAAACCTTACTTTTCTCAGCAACTATGTCAGATGCTATCAAACGTATCGGTGTTCAGTTTATGAAAGAACCTGAGCATGTGAAGATTGCGGCTAAGGAATTGACAACAGAATTGGTTGACCAGTACTATATCCGAGTTAAGGAACAAGAAAAATTTGATACCATGACTCGTCTTATGGATGTGGAACAACCAGAACTTGCTATCGTATTTGGTCGTACTAAACGCCGTGTAGATGAATTGACTCGTGGTCTTAAAATCCGTGGTTTCCGTGCCGAAGGAATTCATGGTGACCTGGACCAAAACAAACGTCTGCGTGTCCTTCGTGACTTTAAAAATGGCAATCTTGATGTTTTGGTTGCGACAGACGTTGCTGCGCGTGGTTTGGATATTTCAGGTGTGACTCATGTCTATAACTACGATATTCCACAAGATCCTGAAAGTTATGTTCACCGTATTGGTCGTACAGGTCGTGCTGGTAAGTCAGGTCAGTCTATTACTTTCGTATCACCAAATGAAATGGGTTACCTCCAAATCATTGAAAACTTGACTAAGAAACGCATGAAAGGTCTCAAACCTGCAAGTGCAGAAGAAGCCTTCCAAGCTAAAAAGCAAGTAGCTCTTAAGAAAATCGAACGTGATTTTGCAGATGAAACCATTCGTGCCAACTTTGAGAAATTTGGCAAGGATGCTCGTAAACTAGCTGCCGAATTTACTCCAGAAGAATTGGCAATGTATATTTTGAGTCTGACTGTTCAAGACCCAGATAGCCTTCCAGAAGTGGAGATTGCGCGTGAAAAACCACTGCCATTTAAACCATCCGGTAATGGCTTCGGTGGTAAAGCTAAGGGAGGTCGTCGTGGAGATGACCGTCGTGATAATCGCCGTGGAGACAACCGTCGTGGTGGCCGCCGTGATGATTTCAAAAAAGGAAGTCGTGGCAACGATCGTTTTGATAAGGAAAAACGTTACCGTAAGGATAATAAAAAACCACGCACTACTTCAAGCGAAAAGCAAACAGGCTTTGTTATTCGTAACAAGGGCGATAAATAGGAAAAAGCGGTTCAAAATGAATCGCTTTTTTATATAAGGAGACCGAATGTGAAAAAAGATAAATAAAATTGTTGTATTATCTTTTTATAATGTTATGATACACAAAAACAGGCAACTTGTCAATAGAAAAGGAACAATTTAATTAAAAATATTCTGGTTTTTAAAAATTGCAAGTCAATAAGGAATTTTCAGATAATTATTGAAAAAGAGACGTTTTTATGTTATAATGATAGCGATTAAATTCGAGGTGAAAAATGGCACATTTATTAGAAAAAACAAGAAAAATTACATCAATTTTGAAGCGTTCAGAGGAGCAGTTGCAGGATGAGCTTCCTTACAACGCTATTACGCGTCAATTAGCGGATATTATTCATTGCAATGCTTGTATTATCAATAGCAAGGGACGTCTGCTTGGCTATTTTATGCGTTATAAAACAAATACAGATCGCGTAGAGCAATTCTTCCAAACTAAGATTTTCCCAGATGACTACGTTCAAGGGGCTAATATGATTTACGAAACAGAAGCAAACTTGCCTGTTGAGCATGATATGAGTATTTTCCCTGTTGAGAGTAGAGATGATTTTCCAGATGGCTTGACAACTATTGCACCGATTCATGTATCGGGGATTCGCCTAGGTTCTTTGATCATTTGGCGCAATGATAAAAAATTCGAAGACGAGGACTTGATTCTTGTTGAGATTGCCAGTACCGTTGTTGGGATTCAGCTTCTTAACTTCCAACGTGAAGAAGATGAGAAAAATATCCGTCGCCGTACTGCTGTTACCATGGCGGTTAATACCCTTTCTTACTCCGAACTCCGTGCTGTTTCAGCAATTTTAGGGGAATTAAATGGAAATGAAGGGCAGTTAACTGCGTCTGTAATTGCAGACCGTATCGGAATTACCCGTTCTGTGATTGTCAATGCCCTTCGTAAACTTGAGTCCGCTGGGATTATTGAAAGTCGCTCACTTGGAATGAAGGGAACCTACCTCAAGGTCTTGATTACAGATATTTTTGAAGAAGTGAAGAAAAGAGATTACTAATGACTAAGGCTTTGATTTCGATTGATTATACAGAAGATTTTGTTGCCGACAGTGGTAAATTGACAGCAGGTGCTCCAGCTCAAGCTATTTCGGAAGCCATTAGCAAGGTGACTCGATTAGCTTTTGAAAGAGGAGATTACATCTTCTTTACCATTGATGCGCACGAGGAAAATGATTGTTTCCATCCAGAAAGTAAACTATTCCCTCCTCATAATCTGATTGGGACGAGCGGACGGAATTTATATGGAGATTTGGGGATCTTTTATCAAGAGCATGGTTCAGACAGTCGTGTCTTTTGGATGGATAAACGCCATTACTCAGCTTTTTCAGGGACTGACCTAGATATTCGTTTGAGAGAGCGTCGAATTTCTACAGTTATCTTAACAGGTGTCTTGACGGATATCTGTGTCCTGCATACAGCTATAGATGCCTATAATCTAGGATATGATATCGAGATTGTTCAATCAGCTGTTGCTTCTATCTGGCCTGAAAATCATCAATTTGCCCTAGGTCATTTCAAAAATACACTCGGAGCTAAGTTAGTAGATGACAATCTAAATGAAATTTTAGAGTAATTTGGTTGATGAAATGAAAAAAATTGAAAAAAAGTGTTGACAAGCATCCTAAAAGTTGATATACTAGTAAAGTAATCGACGCGGGGATGGCGGAATTGGCAGACGCGCAGGACTAAGGATCCTGTGACCGCTTTAGGTCGTGAGGGTTCAAGTCCCTCTCTCCGCATAGGATAAGAGTTAGCTTAGGCTAGCTCTTTTGTATTTCTCTAAAAAATTAGAATCCAGTCAAATGTAGTGGAGAATCAGCGAAAATATGGGAAAGCTGATCCTTGTTTCTGCTTTTGTGAAGAATAATAAAGATTATCTTCTTAAAATTCTCCGATATTCTCTAAAGTTTTGTGCAAGTTGCACAGAACTTTTTTATTTTTTTGGTCACCTTGCCATAGAAATGTAAAGCGTTTTCATCTATAATAAAACTATCAAATAACAAAAGGAGTTCACCTCATGGTAGAATTGAATCTTAAAAATATTTACAAAAAATATCCAAACAGCGAACATTATTCAGTTGAAGACTTCAACTTGGACATCAAAGACAAAGAATTTATCGTTTTCGTAGGTCCTTCAGGATGTGGTAAATCAACTACTCTTCGTATGATTGCTGGTCTTGAAGATATTACAGAAGGTACTGCATCTATCGATGGCGTGGTTGTCAACGACGTAGCTCCAAAAGACCGTGACATCGCCATGGTATTCCAAAACTACGCTCTTTACCCACACATGACTGTATACGATAACATGGCTTTCGGTTTGAAATTGCGTAAATACAGCAAGGAAGATATCGATAAACGTGTGCAAGAAGCAGCTGAAATTCTTGGATTGAAAGAGTTCTTGGAACGTAAACCAGCTGACCTTTCAGGTGGTCAACGTCAACGTGTTGCCATGGGTCGTGCCATCGTTCGTGACGCAAAAGTATTCTTGATGGACGAACCTTTGTCAAACTTGGATGCCAAACTTCGTGTATCAATGCGTGCTGAAATCGCGAAAATCCACCGTCGTATCGGAGCTACAACTATCTACGTAACTCACGACCAAACAGAAGCGATGACACTTGCAGACCGTATCGTTATCATGTCAGCAACTAAGAACCCTGCTGGTACAGGTACTATCGGACGTGTTGAACAAATCGGTACTCCTCAAGAAGTTTACAAAAACCCAGTTAATAAATTCGTAGCAGGATTCATCGGAAGCCCAGCAATGAACTTCATCAATGTGAAATTAGTTGGTAGCGAAATTATTTCTGATGGTTTCCGTTTGAAAGTTCCAGAAGGAGCATTGAAAGTTCTTCGCGAAAAAGACTACGAAGGTAAAGAGTTGATTTTCGGTATCCGTCCAGAAGATGTGAATGCAGAACCTGCTTTCCTTGAAACATTTCCAGACTGTGTTGTAAAAGCGACTATCTCTGTATCAGAACTGCTTGGTTCAGAATCTCACCTATACTGCCAAGTTGGTAAAGACGAGTTTGTTGCCAAAGTTGATGCTCGTGACTACTTGCAAACAGGTGCAACAGTTGAACTTGGATTTGACTTGAACAAAGCACACTTCTTTGATGTAGAAACTGAAAAAACAGTCTATTAAAATAAATAAAATTCAAAGCACTACAAGAAAAGATATCTCTTTATCAATTGTAGTGGAGAGATATCAGTTAATCTAGGGAGAGAAACAAGATGCTTCTCTCCTTTTTGCTAGGGAAGTCATATTATGCATCTATCTTGTGATGTCCCTGAGATAAAAATGATCATCTTATTTGGCTTATAGGGTGACTAGCAGATGAAATACTGTTTTCTCTTTCTTCTTTACTAGAAAATATGGTATAATAGAGAGTAAAAACTTTGAAAGAAAGAAAAAAGATGAATTTAAAAGATTATATTGCAACAATTGAAAATTATCCAAAGGAAGGAATTACCTTCCGTGATATTAGTCCTTTGATGGCTGATGGGAATGCTTATAGCTACGCTGTTCGTGAAATTGTTCAGTATGCTACTGACAAGAAAATCGACATGATTGTAGGGCCTGAGGCTCGTGGATTTATCGTGGGCTGTCCAGTTGCCTTTGAGTTGGGAATTGGTTTTGCGCCTGTTCGTAAGCCAGGTAAATTGCCACGCGAAGTTATTTCTGCTGACTATGAAAAAGAGTACGGTGTCGATACCTTGACTATGCACGCGGATGCCATTAAGCCAGGTCAACGTGTTCTGATCGTAGATGACCTCTTGGCAACAGGTGGAACTGTTAAGGCAACTATCGAGATGATTGAAAGACTTGGTGGTATTGTAGCGGGTTGTGCCTTCCTTGTTGAATTGGATGAATTGAATGGCCGTGAAAAAATCGGTGACTACGATTACAAAGTTCTCATGCATTATTAATGAAAAACAGTCCCTAGGGCTGTTTTCTCTACATTAGGATATAAAAATAGACTATAGCTAGTTAGAGAAAAACTATAATTGAAAACTATATCTTCTTGCAGTATAATAAAAGGACTAAGTGTTTGAGATTTGGCTTCAAACATATGCAATGATTCCTGAAAGAATACAGTTAGGAGAGGGTTATGCCGATTCGAATTGATAAAAAATTGCCAGCTGTTGAGATTTTACGGACAGAGAACATCTTTGTCATGGATGATCAACGTGCTGCTCACCAAGATATTCGTCCTTTGAAGATTTTAATTTTAAATCTCATGCCACAGAAAATGGTCACAGAAACCCAGTTGTTACGCCACTTGGCTAATACCCCCCTACAACTGGATATTGATTTTCTCTATATGGAGAGCCACCGTTCTAAGACAACTCGTTCAGAGCACATGGAGACCTTTTATAAAACTTTTCCTGAAGTCAAGGATGAGTATTTTGATGGGATGATTATCACGGGTGCTCCAGTTGAACATTTACCATTTGAGGAAGTGGACTATTGGGAGGAATTTAGCCAGGTGCTTGAGTGGTCCAAGACTCATGTCTATTCGACGCTTCATATCTGTTGGGGGGCTCAGGCTGGGCTCTACCTACGCTATGGGGTAGAAAAATACCAGATGGACAGTAAGTTATCAGGTATTTATCCTCAGGATGCTTTAAAAGAAGGGCACCTTCTTTTTAGAGGCTTTGACGATAGCTATGTATCCCCTCATTCACGGCACACGGAGATTTCTAAGGAAGAAGTCTTAAACAAAACCAATCTCGAGATTTTATCAGAAGGGCCACAGGTTGGGGTTTCGATTTTGGCTAGTCGTGATTTACGAGAAATTTATAGTTTTGGGCATTTGGAATATGATCGTGATACCTTGGCAAATGAATATTTCCGAGATCGTGATGCAGGTTTGGATCCTCATATTCCAGAAAATTACTTTAAGGATGATGATGTCAACCAGACACCTTGTCTTTGTTGGTCTTCATCAGCAGCCCTCTTTTTCAGTAACTGGGTGAATTATGCGGTCTATCAGGAGACGCCTTTTGACTGGAGAAAGATAGAAGATGATGCATCCGCATTTGGGTATTTATAAGAGGAATTATGACATATTTAGACGCTTTTAAATCAGGGAACTTGGTTTTACCGAGTGCCCTGCTCTTGCATTTTAAGGAACTCTTTCCTTCTAGCGACGATTTTCTGGTCTGGCAATTTTTCTATTTGCAAAATACGACAGGCTTGGAAGAAATGTCGCCAAGCCAGATTGCTGAAAGGATTGGCAAGGAAATTTCGGATGTCAACCAGTCTATCTCTAATCTGACGGAGAGGGGACTTCTCCAGTATCGTACTATCGAATTAAATGGTGAAATCGAATTGCTTTTTGATGCTAGTTTGGCTTTGGAACGCTTGGACGACTTGCTTGGAGTCGCTGATTCAAGTTCAGACCAGTTGACACCTCAGAATCAGCTCAAGGATTTGGTGGAAACCTTCCAGCAGGAATTGGGACGCTTGTTGACACCTTTTGAGATTGAAGATTTGACCAAGACACTAAAGGAAGATGGAACCAGTGCTGACTTGATTAAGGAGGCTCTTCGTGAAGCTGTTTTAAATGGAAAAGCAAACTGGAAGTACATTCAGGCGATTTTGAGAAACTGGCGCCATGAAGGTATCAAAAGTGTGGCTCAAATTGAGGCTAAGCGGGCAGAAAGAGAAGCCAGCAATCCTCAGTTGACACAGGTATCTGTGGATTTTAGAAATGCCATGGATCTCTGGAAGGATTAATCGTTGGAAGCAGGCTTGAAATCCGAGTAAGATTTGCAAGCTGTGTCTAATTGTGATAAAATAAGTAGAAAATAAATTGAAAAAAGAGGTATGTGAAATGTCACGTAAACCATTTATCGCTGGTAACTGGAAAATGAACAAAAATCCAGAAGAAGCTAAAGCATTCGTTGAAGCTGTTGCATCAAAACTTCCTTCATCAGATCTTGTTGAAGCAGGTATCGCAGCTCCTGCAGTTGATTTGACAACTGTTCTTGCTGCTGCAAAAGGTTCAAACCTTAAAGTTGCTGCTCAAAACTGCTACTTTGAAAATGCAGGTGCCTTCACTGGTGAAACTAGCCCACAAGTTTTGAAAGAAATCGGTACTGACTACGTTGTTATCGGTCACTCAGAACGCCGTGACTACTTCCATGAAACTGACGAAGATATCAACAAAAAAGCAAAAGCAATCTTTGCAAACGGTATGCTTCCAATCATCTGTTGTGGTGAGTCACTTGAAACTTACGAAGCTGGTAAAGCTGCTGAATTCGTAGGTGCTCAAGTATCTGCTGCATTGGCTGGATTGACTGCTGAACAAGTTGCTGCATCAGTTATCGCTTATGAGCCAATCTGGGCTATCGGTACTGGTAAATCAGCTTCACAAGACGATGCACAAAAAATGTGTAAAGTTGTTCGTGACGTTGTAGCTGCTGACTTCGGTCAAGAAGTTGCGGACAAAGTTCGTGTTCAATACGGTGGTTCTGTTAAACCTGAGAACGTTACTTCATACATGGCTTGTCCAGACGTTGACGGTGCCCTTGTAGGTGGTGCGTCACTTGAAGCTGAAAGCTTCTTGGCTTTGCTTGACTTTGTAAAATAATCAGTAGCAAAAGCTAGGTGGAACAGCATTCAGGTGCCTGTTCCATTTTTTATAGGAGAGGAAAGATTGAAAACAAAAATTGTATGTATAGGGCTAGCAAGTCTCTGCTTACTTGGCGCAAGAGTTTCAGGAATTGCGGCAGATGAAACAAGTGGAAGCACAGTTTCAGAAAAATCTAGTCTATCAACAGGGACTTCATCAACTAGTAGCAATGAACAGAGAAACAGTGTCTCTGCCCACTGGGATGGGGATTATTATGTAAAGGCTGATGGTTCTAAAGCTCAAAGTGAATGGATTTTTGACAACTACTACAAGGCTTGGTTTTATATTAATTCAGATGGTCGTTACACGCAGAATGAATGGCATGGAAATTACTACCTGAAATCAGGTGGCTATATGGCCCAAAACGAGTGGATCTATGACAGTAATTACAAGAGTTGGTTTTATCTTAAGTCAGATGGGGCTTATGCTCATCAAGAATGGCAATTGATTGGAAATAAGTGGTATTACTTCAAGAAGTGGGGTTACATGGCTAAAAGCCAATGGCAAGGAAGTTATTTCTTGAATGGTCAAGGTGCCATGATGCAAAATGAATGGCTTTATGATCCGGCTTATTCTGCTTATTTTTATCTAAAATCCGATGGAACTTATGCCAACCAAGAGTGGCAAAAAGTGGGCGGCAAATGGTACTATTTCAAGAAGTGGGGCTATATGGCGCGGAATGAGTGGCAAGGCAACTACTATTTGACTGGAAGTGGTGCCATGGCGACTGATGAAGTGATTATGGATGGTGCTCGCTATATCTTTGCGGCTTCTGGTGAGCTCAAAGAAAAGAAAGATTTGAATGTCGGCTGGGTTCACAGAGATGGTAAACGCTATTTCTTTAATAATAGAGAAGAGCAAGTGGGAACCGAACATGCTAAGAAAGTTATTGATATTAGTGAGCACAATGGTCGTATCAATGATTGGAAAAAGGTTATTGATGAGAACGAGGTGGATGGTGTCATTGTTCGTCTAGGTTATAGCGGTAAAGAAGACAAGGAATTGGCGCATAACATTAAGGAGTTAAACCGTCTGGGAATTCCTTATGGTGTCTATCTCTATACCTATGCTGAAAATGAGACCGATGCTGAGAATGACGCTGAACAGACCATTGAACTTCTGAAGAAATACAATATGAACTTGTCTTACCCTATCTACTATGATGTTGAGAACTGGGAGTATGTGAATAAAAGTAAGCGTGCTCCGAGTGATACAGGTACTTGGGTTAAGATTATCAACAAGTACATGGAGACGATGAAGCAGGCGGGCTATCAAAATGTGTATGTCTATAGCTATCGTAGTTTATTACAGACGCGTTTAAAACACCCAGATATTTTAAAACATGTAAACTGGGTAGCGGCCTATACCAATGCTTTAGAATGGGAAAATCCTCATTATTCAGGAGAAAAAGGTTGGCAGTATACCTCTTCTGAATACATGAAAGGAATTCGTGGTCGTGTTGACGTCAGCGTTTGGTATTAAGATATAAGTTTGAAAAAGGAGTGTGCAAGAAAATTGCATCCTCTTTTTCTTTATTTTATCTCTGTTAAGAGAGATTGAAAGTGACTGGGTTTCATTCTAAAAAATTCTTAAATTATCAGTCTATTGCAACTTTTCTCATGTGAGTCATTTGGCTTGCTATTGGTTTTCCTTAGTAGTATACTAAGGTAGTAATCATTAAGAAGTGGTTACAAAAAATAATAAACGAGGTAAAATAAAATGGTAGAATTGAAAAAAGAAGCAGTAAAAGACGTAACATCATTGACAAAAGCAGCGCCAGTAGCATTGGCAAAAACAAAGGAAGTATTGAACCAAGCTGTTGCTGATTTGTACGTAGCTCATGTGGCTTTGCACCAAGTACACTGGTATATGCGTGGTCGTGGTTTCCTTGTATGGCATCCAAAAATGGATGAGTACATGGATGCTCTTGATGGTCACTTGGATGAAATCAGCGAACGCTTGATCACACTTGGTGGAAGTCCATTCTCTACTTTGACAGAATTCCTTCAAAATAGTGAAATCGAAGAAGAAGCTGGTGAATACCGCAATGTTGAAGAAAGTTTGGAACGTGTTCTTGCTATCTACCGTTACTTGTCAGAACTTTTCCAAAAAGGTTTGGATGTTACTGATGAAGAAGGTGACGATGTGACAAACGGTATCTTTGCAGATGCTAAAACTGAAACTGATAAAACAATCTGGATGCTTGCAGCAGAACTTGGACAAGCACCTGGTTTGTAAGAAATAATAGCAACATATATAAATCTGTAGGAAATTTCTTACAGATTTTTCTATTTTGTAAGCTATTCCAAACCAGTCTTTTTTTGAGTTTTTTGATAAAATAGTACTATCAGTGAAAAGGATGGAAGCATGACTAAGAAAATCGTAGCTATTTGGGCCCAGGATGAAGAGGGTGTGATTGGTAAGGACAATCGTCTGCCTTGGCATTTGCCAGCAGAACTGCAACACTTCAAAGAAACAACTCTGAATCATGCTATCTTGATGGGGCGGGTAACCTTTGATGGGATGGGGCGTCGTCTGCTTCCAAAACGGGAGACCTTGATTTTGACGCGTAATTCTGAAGAAAAGATAGATGGGGTTGCTACTTTTCACGATATCCAGTCTGTTCTAGACTGGTATCAGGGTCAAGACAAGAATCTTTATATTCTCGGTGGGAAGCAAATTTTTCAGGCTTTTGAACCCTACCTTGATGAAGTCATTGTGACTCACATTCATGCTCGGGTTGAAGGAGATACCTATTTTCCTGAAGAGTTTGACTTGTCTCTTTTTGAGACAGTTTCAAGCAAATTTTACGTCAAAGATGAGAAAAATCCTTATGATTTCACCATCCAATACCGTAAGAGAAAGGAAGTCTAATGGAACGTAGTATATTTGGTTTTTTCACAGCCATGCTGTGTTTGGTCTGCTTGCTTGCAGGGGCACAGGCTTTTCGTAAAAAGCGCTATGGACTTTCTGTCCTGCTCTGGTTAAATGCCTTTACCAATTTGGTCAATAGTATCCATGCTTTTTACATGACCTTATTTTAGATAGAATGACAGTATAGAATAGAACGGAAGGAAATCATGCCTACAAATAGGAATAATGATATGATGGTTTATTGCTCATTTTGTGGCAAAAGCCAAGAAGAAGTACAAAAAATAATCGCAGGTAACAACGCCTTTATCTGTAATGAATGTGTGGAGTTAGCCCAGGAAATCATTCGTGAGGAGTTGGCGGAAGAAGTCTTGGCAGACTTGTCTGAAGTTCCAAAACCAATTGAACTCCTCCATATCTTGAACCACTATGTAATTGGTCAAGATCGTGCCAAACGTGCCTTGGCAGTGGCAGTTTACAACCACTACAAACGTATCAATTTCCACGATACGCGTGAAGAGTCGGAAGATGTAGATTTGCAGAAGTCAAACATCTTGATGATTGGCCCAACTGGTTCAGGGAAAACTTTCCTTGCTCAGACCTTGGCTAAGAGCTTAAATGTGCCTTTTGCGATTGCGGATGCGACAGCTCTTACCGAGGCTGGTTATGTGGGTGAGGACGTGGAAAATATTCTTCTCAAACTCTTGCAGGCTGCTGACTTTAACATTGAACGTGCAGAGCGTGGCATTATCTATGTGGATGAAATTGACAAGATTGCTAAGAAGAGTGAGAACGTGTCTATCACACGTGATGTTTCTGGTGAAGGCGTGCAACAAGCCCTTCTCAAGATTATCGAAGGAACTGTTGCTAGCGTGCCGCCTCAAGGTGGACGCAAACATCCGCAACAAGAGATGATTCAAGTGGATACCAAAAATATTCTCTTCATCGTGGGTGGTGCTTTTGATGGCATTGAAGAAATTGTCAAACAACGTCTGGGTGAAAAAGTCATCGGATTTGGTCAAAATAATAAAGCGATTGACGAAAACAGCTCTTACATGCAAGAAATCATCGCAGAAGATATTCAAAAATTTGGTATTATCCCTGAGTTGATTGGACGCTTGCCTGTTTTTGCTGCTCTTGAGCAATTGACGGTTGATGACTTGGTTCGTATCTTGAAAGAGCCAAGAAATGCCTTGGTCAAACAATACCAAACCTTGCTTTCTTATGATGATGTCGAGTTGGAATTTGACGACGAAGCCCTTCAAGAAATCGCCAATAAGGCTATCGAACGCAAAACTGGTGCGCGTGGTCTTCGCTCAATTATCGAAGAGACCATGTTGGATGTCATGTTTGAAGTACCGAGTCAGGAAAATGTGAAATTGGTTCGCATTACAAAAGAAGCTGTCGATGGAACGGACAAACCAATCCTAGAAACAGCTTAGAGGTGACTATGGAACTGAATATACACAATGCTGAAATCTTGCTCAGTGCGGCGAATAAGTCCCACTATCCGCAGGATGAACTGCCAGAAATCGCTCTTGCAGGACGTTCAAATGTTGGTAAATCTAGCTTTATCAATACCATGCTGAACCGTAAGAATCTGGCTCGTACATCGGGGAAACCTGGAAAAACTCAGCTGCTCAACTTCTTTAACATTGACGACAAGATGCGCTTTGTGGATGTTCCTGGCTATGGTTATGCCCGTGTTTCCAAAAAGGAACGTGAAAAGTGGGGGCGCATGATTGAGGAGTACCTAACGACTCGGGAAAATCTCCGTGCGGTAGTCAGTTTAGTTGACCTTCGTCATGACCCGTCAGCAGATGATGTGCAGATGTACGAATTTCTCAAGTATTACGAGATTCCGGTTATCATCGTTGCGACCAAGGCGGACAAGATTCCTCGTGGTAAATGGAACAAGCACGAATCAGCAATCAAAAAGAAATTAAACTTTGACCCAAGTGACGATTTCATCCTCTTTTCATCTGTCAGCAAGGCAGGGATGGATGAGGCTTGGGATGCAATCTTAGAAAAATTGTGAGGAAAAGAAAATGGCAAAAACAATTCATACAGACAAAGCTCCAAAGGCTATCGGACCATATGTTCAAGGAAAAATCGTTGGCAACCTTTTGTTTGCTAGTGGTCAAGTTCCTCTCTCTCCTGAAACTGGGGAAATCGTTGGAGAAACGATCCAAGAACAGACAGAACAAGTCTTAAAAAACATCGGTGCTATTTTGGCAGAAGCAGGAACAGACTTTGACCATGTTGTCAAAACAACGTGCTTCTTGAGCGATATGAACGACTTCGTTCCTTTTAACGAGGTTTACCAAACGGCCTTTAAAGAGGAATTCCCAGCTCGTTCAGCAGTAGAGGTAGCTCGTCTTCCTCGTGATGTAAAAGTCGAAATCGAAGTCATCGCAGAGATTGGATAAGCTAGTTGAAGTTTGGTGTTGCCAAACTTCTTTTGATATAAGGAGAAAAAGATGACAAAGAAACAACTTCACTTGGTGATTGTGACAGGAATGAGTGGTGCAGGTAAAACTGTAGCCATTCAGTCCTTTGAGGATTTGGGTTATTTTACTATTGATAATATGCCGCCAGCTCTCTTGCCTAAGTTTTTGCAGTTGGTGGAAACAAAGGAAGACGACCATAAGTTGGCCTTGGTAGTAGATATGCGTAGCCGTTCTTTCTTCTCGGAGATTCAAGCTGTTTTGGATGAGTTGGAAAACAAGGAAGAACTGGACTTTAAAATTCTCTTTTTGGATGCAGCTGATAAGGAATTGGTCGCGCGTTACAAGGAAACCAGACGGAGTCACCCACTAGCTGCAGATGGTCGGATTTTGGATGGAATCAAGCTGGAACGTGAGCTCTTGGCACCTTTGAAAAATATGAGTCAAAATGTGGTGGATACGACTGAACTCACTCCACGTGAGCTGCGTAAAACCCTTGCAGAGCAGTTTTCAGACCAAGAGCAAGCCCAGTCTTTCCGTATCGAAGTCATGTCTTTCGGCTTTAAATATGGAATCCCGATTGATGCAGATTTGGTCTTTGATGTCCGATTCTTGCCCAATCCCTACTACCTACCAGAACTGAGAAACCAAACGGGTGTGGATGAACCAGTTTATGACTATGTCATGAATCATCCTGAGTCAGAAGATTTTTATCAACATTTGTTGGCCTTGATTGAGCCGATTTTGCCAAGTTACCAAAAGGAAGGGAAGTCTGTTTTGACTATTGCCATGGGATGTACGGGTGGACAACACCGTAGTGTGGCCTTTGCCAAACGCTTGGCGCAGGACTTATCCAAGAATTGGCCTGTCAATGAAGGGCATCGCGACAAAGACCGAAGAAAGGAAACGGTAAACCGTTCATGAGAAAACCAAAGATAACGGTGATTGGTGGAGGTACTGGGATCCCCGTCATTCTTAAGAGTCTGCGGGAAAAAGATGTGGAAATCGCTGCTATCGTAACGGTGGCGGATGATGGTGGTTCATCAGGTGAACTTCGAAAAAATATGCAGCAGTTGACACCGCCAGGTGATCTTCGTAATGTCCTTGTGGCCATGTCGGATATGCCTAAGTTTTATGAGAAGGTCTTTCAGTATCGTTTTTCTGAGGATGCAGGAGCCTTTGCTGGCCATCCGCTGGGAAATCTCATTATTGCAGGTCTGTCAGAAATGCAGGGTTCGACCTATAATGCCATGCAGTTGCTGAGCAAATTTTTCCATACAACTGGAAAGATTTATCCTTCCAGCGACCATCCTTTGACCCTGCACGCAGTCTTTCAGGATGGGACAGAAGTGGCTGGAGAGAGTCATATCGCAGACCATCCAGGCATGATTGACCATGTTTATGTGACCAATACTCTCAACGATGATACGCCTCTGGCTAGCCGTCGAGTAGTGCAGACCATTCTTGAAAGTGACATGATTGTCCTAGGGCCTGGCTCTCTCTTTACCTCTATTTTACCTAATATCGTGATTAAGGAAATCGGGCAGGCGCTTTTGGAAACCAAGGCAGAAATCGCCTATGTCTGCAATATCATGACCCAACGTGGGGAGACGGAACACTTTACAGATAGCGACCATGTGGAAGTCTTGCATCGTCACCTTGGTCGCCCTTTTATCGACACTGTCTTGGTGAATATCGAAAAAGTGCCTCAGGAATACATGAATTCCAACCGGTTTGATGAATACTTGGTGCAGGTGGAACATGATTTTGCAGGTCTTTGTAAGCAAGTTCCGCGCGTGATTTCATCCAACTTCCTTCGTCTGGAAAATGGGGGTGCCTTCCACGATGGGGATTTGCTAGTGGATGAGTTGATGCGCATTATACAGGTGAGAAAATGAGTTTCACAGTAGAAGTAAAAGAAGAAATCTTAGGTCAGCACCATCTAAGCCGACATGAATTATCTGCCATTATCAAGATGTCTGGTAGCATCGGTCTCTCGACTTCGGGCTTGACCTTGTCCGTCGTGACAGAAAATGCCAAGCTGGCTCGTCACCTCTATGAGTCATTTCTCCATTTCTATGAAATCAAATCGGAAATTCGTCACCACCAAAGAAGTAATCTTCGCAAGAATCGAGTCTATACCGTTTTTACAGATGAAAAGGTGCAGGACTTGTTAAGTGATTTGCACTTGGCAGACTCCTTTTTTGGTCTGGAAACAGGTATTGACGAGGAGATTTTATCGGACGAGGAAGCAGGTCGTTCCTATCTCTGTGGCGCTTTCTTGGCAAATGGAAGCATTCGTGACCCTGAATCAGGTAAGTACCAGTTGGAAATCAGTTCTGTTTATCTGGACCACGCGCAAGGGCTTGCCTCCCTTCTCCAGCAGTTTTTACTGGATGCCAAGGTGCTTGAGCGCAAGAAGGGAGTTGTGACCTATCTCCAGCGTGCCGAAGATATTATGGACTTCTTGATAGTCATCGGAGCTATGAAGGCGCGTGATGATTTTGAGAGAGTAAAGATTTTGCGAGAAACCCGTAATGACCTCAATCGGGCTAATAATGCTGAAACAGCTAATATCGCTCGGACAGTTTCTGCCAGCATGAAGACTATCAACAATATCAGCAAAATCAAAGATATTATGGGCTTAGAAAATCTGCCAGTGGATTTGCAGGAAGTAGCGCAGTTGCGGATTCAGCACCCAGACTACTCTATCCAGCAGTTAGCAGACAGCCTCAGCAATCCCCTTACAAAAAGTGGTGTCAATCACAGACTCAGAAAGATAAATAAATTAGCTGATGAACTATAAAACCAGGCTCTTGTTTTGCGAGGTTCTTTTTTGAAATAAAAAGAGGTTGGGCAAAAAGCAATGTCATTAAGTTAAGAAATTTGGCTCTTTAAAATCAAAAACGCATAATATCCGGTGTTGACTTGAACCGTAATACTATGCGTTTTATTGTGAGAAAATTTATTTCATTTTCTCCTGAAATTGAGTTTTTACCCAGTCTCTAATGAGTTATTTCCAAGTGACCAGTTCGCTCCAAACGCTAACATTCGATATAGTAGAGGTTTCACCAGCTGGAACCCATTTGTTGGTGCCTAAGTATCTAACTTCTAGTTTACGAACGTTTACTGTGTAAGATGCTTTTAGTCTAATATAACCATAAGTGTAGGGTGGTACGTTATGGGAGACTGAGTGATTTAAACTAAGTCCAGCTCCAGACTCCGGAGCAGAAAAGCTAACACCTGCACCTACAGTCAGAGTAGCTCCAGCTTTTCCACCATAGGCAGTTGAACTTACAGGACCTGATGTGGTGCTTTTCTTGTAAGAGTGAGAGTATTTAGTTCTATAGTCTGCAACACCAGTTGCATTAGAACGAGTCTGATACGTAGATTTAGACTCTAAATAGGCGTCTCTAAGTTCAGTCGTATAAAATGACAATAACTCTCCTGTGTTGATATCTTTTACAATACGATTAGATACAATTTCATAATTTGTACCAGGATAGACATCAGCAAAAACCGTAGATGTTGTGACTAAGAATAATAGACTTGATAGTAGAGAGAAAAACAATAGTTTCAGTTTAATCATAACAAATTTCCTTTCTTCATGAGTAAAAGATTATTTTTTCAATCCTTTGAAAGTTATAATGCAACCCGAAATAATACTGAGAGTTCCTACAGGTCTCCAATATAGTTGCCAAAAGAATAAATTTATTCTTTCTTTCAGTGTCGCATAGGGTTCGGCATAATAGGGGTTGATGTGAAATAATAAAAAACCAAAACATAAAACTATGATTCCAGTTAAGAATAAAATGTCCTTATTTACTTTCCTCATAAAACCTCCTTTTATTTTATTTAAAGCGCTTTCTATTATTAGTATACGTCAAAAAAAGAAAAAAACAAGTCTATTTATTTATTTTTTTATATGGTATAATAGAATAGTTGGAGAGTTTTTATATAGCTTTAAAAGGCTGATATGAATACTTTGTATAATCTAATGATTCTTCAAAAAATTTCTTATTCAAACAAGAGCAAAGAGAAGGTGGGCTGCATATCAGAAGTTAGATGTATTTCTGTCTAACTTTTGAGGTGTAGTTCATTTTAAAACCACGAATCCTATGTGACTCGTGGTTCTTTTTTATAAACTAGTAGAGTGTTTTGGTTGTACTTTTTGCTCAGGGTCGATGTAGTTGATAGCATTATTGACAGCAGTTGGAGCTTCTCCGAGACCTGTCGCAATCAAGTCAATTTTTCCGTCATAGTAGCAGCAGTCACCGATAGCATAGATACCTGCTTGGCTGGATTCCTGTTTGCTGTTGACGATAATCTTGTGGCGGTTGAGGTCGAGCCCCCAGCTTTTGAGGTTACCGACAGAAGATTTGAAACCATAGTTGATAAAAAGGTGGTCTAGGTCAATCGTTTCGGTTTCATCAGATTTAACTTTTGTGATTTCAAGTTTATCAAGCGTTTTTCCATCTCCAAGGAGTTGGCTAGGGACGAATGGTGTCTTGATGGTTACAGATGATTCTTGCAAGGCTTGGACACTGTGTTCTAAGGCGCGGAAATTATCTCTGCGGTGGACAAGGGTAGTTGGCGCAATTTTTTCAAAAGCCAAAGCCCAATCCACAGCCGAGTCTCCTCCACCAAGAATCGTCACTTTCTTACCAGCGTATTGCTGGATGTTAGAAACGTGGTAGTGGATATTTTCATAGCCCTCAACGCCTTCTAGTTCCAAAGGACGTGGCTTGAAGGCACCGCCACCCATAGCAATGATAACAGTTTTAGATAGGTGACTTCCTTTAGAAGTGGTAATGGCAAAGCCTTCTTCTTGTTTTTCAATTTCAAGAACTGTTTCATTGAGATGAATAGGGGTATCAAAGCTGTTTAGCTGTTCAATCAAGCGGTTAGTCAATTCTTCTCCAGTCAGGTTTGGAAAGCCTGGGATGTCTAGGATTTCCTTTTCAGGGTAGAGAATAGCAGGTTGTCCACCTAGCTGGGGAAGAGAGTCGATGATTTGAACCTTGGCTTGGCGTAGGTGGGCGTAAAAGGCCGCAAAAAGACCGACAGGACCACCACCTACAATGGTAATATCATAGAGTTGAGACATGGTTTCTCCTTTGTTTTTTCTAGTCAGTTTATTGTATCATATTTTTGCTCAATGTAAAATGGACTAGGATAGGGAAAAAAATGCCAGAAAATGGTATAATAGGACGAAAGTGTTTTGATAGGGAGGATATCAGGGATGAATTTTCAACAATTATCCAATCTGCAATATTGGACCAGTTTGTTTGCAAGTCCATGGACGATAGCTATCAATCTGATTGATATTTTGATTGTTGCTTATATTTTATACCATTTTACAAAAGCTATTGCAGGAACCAAGATTATGATTTTGGTACGTGGAGTTTTGGTGTTTATTTTAGCTCAAATCCTTGCAAATATGATTGGCTTGACTACGATTTCTTGGTTAATCAATCAAATTATCACTTATGGGGTTATTGCGGCGGTTGTTATCTTCTCTCCAGAGATTCGGACTGGTTTGGAACGTTTGGGAAGAGCGACAGATTTCTTTTCCAATGCCCCTATTAGTGCTGAGGAACAGATGATTCGTGCCTTTGTTAAGTCTGTTGAATACATGAGTCCTCGTAAAATCGGGGCCTTGGTTGCTATTCAGCGTGTACGTACCTTGCAGGAGTATATTTCGACAGGAATTCCCTTAGATGCTAAGATTTCTGCAGAACTTCTCATTAACATTTTTATTCCCAACACTCCCCTACATGATGGTGCGGTGATTATCAGAGAAGAACGTATCGCTGTGACGTCTGCCTATCTGCCCTTGACAGAAAGTACAGGAATTTCCAAGGAATTTGGGACCAGACACCGGGCGGCTATCGGTTTATCAGAAGTCTCAGATGCCTTGACTTTTGTCGTATCAGAGGAAACGGGAGGAATTTCGATAACCTATAATGGAAGCTTTAAGCACAACCTAACACTTGATGAATTTGAAACAGAATTACGTGAAATCTTACTTCCAAAAGAGGAAGCAGGTCTTAGTTTTAAAGAACGATTGCTGGGAGGATGGAAACATGAGAAAAAATAGTTTATATATTATATCCTCACTCTTTTTTGCTTGTGTCTTATTTGTCTATGCTACGGCGACGAATTTTCAAAACAGTACCAGTGCTAGGCAGGTAAAAACGGAAACCTATACGAATACAGTAACAAATGTCCCTATTGACATACGCTATAATAGTGATGAGTATTTTATTAGTGGTTTTGCTTCAGAAGTATCAGTGGTCTTGACTGGTGCAAATCGCCTATCGCTAGCTAGTGAAATGCAAGAAAGCACACGTAAATTCAAGGTTACTGCTGACCTAACAGATGCCAGTGTTGGAACGATTGAAGTTCCTTTGAGCATTGAAGATTTACCCAATGGGCTGACCGCTGTGGCGACTCCGCAAAAAATTACAGTCAAGATTGGTAAGAAGGCTCAGAAGAATAAGGTAAAGGTTGTACCAGAGATTGACCCTAGTCAAATTGATAGTCGGGTACAGATTGAAAATGTCACGCTGTCAGATGAAGAAGTGTCGATTACGAGTGACCAAGAGACATTGGATAGAATTGATAAGATTATCGCTGTCTTGCCAACCAGCGAACGCATAACAGGTAATTACAGTGGTTCAGTACCTTTGCAGGCAATCGACCGCAATGGTGTTGTCTTACCGGCAGTTATCACTCCCTTTGATACAATAATGAAGGTGACTACAAAACCAGTAGCACCAAGTTCAAGCACATCAAATTCAAGCGCAAGCAGTTCGTCGGAGACATCGTCGTCAACGAAAGCAACTAGTTCAAAAACGAATTAAAAATAGAAAAAGGATTTTGTAAAAATGGGTAAATATTTTGGGACTGATGGAGTCCGTGGAGAAGCTAACGTAGAATTAACGCCAGAATTGGCCTTTAAACTAGGACGTTTTGGAGGCTATGTTCTTAGCCAACATGAAACGGAAGCACCGAAAGTTTTTGTAGGACGTGATACACGTATTTCTGGGGAAATGTTAGCATCTGCCTTGGTGGCAGGTCTCCTCTCTGTAGGGATTCACGTCTACAAACTAGGTGTTCTGGCGACACCAGCAGTAGCTTACTTGGTTAAAACAGAGGGAGCAAGCGCCGGTGTCATGATTTCTGCTAGCCACAACCCAGCCCTTGATAATGGAATTAAGTTCTTTGGCGGTGATGGCTTCAAACTAGATGATGAAAAAGAAGCAGAAATTGAAGCCTTGCTAGATGCTGCAGAAGATACTCTTCCTCGTCCAAGTGCAGAAGGCTTGGGAACCTTGGTAGATTATCCAGAAGGCTTGCGTAAGTATGAAGGATACCTTGTTTCAACTGGAACTCCTCTTGAAGGAATGAAGGTTGCCTTGGATACAGCTAATGGTGCAGCTTCTACAAGTGCCCGTCAAATCTTTGCAGACCTTGGTGCTCAGTTGACTGTTATAGGGGAAACACCAGATGGTCTTAACATCAACCTTAATGTTGGTTCAACCCACCCAGAAGCTCTTCAAGAAGTGGTCAAAGAAAGCGGCTCAGCTATTGGTTTGGCCTTTGATGGAGACAGTGACCGTTTGATTGCTGTTGATGAGAATGGTGACATCGTTGATGGTGACAAGATCATGTACATCATCGGAAAATACCTTTCTGAAAAAGGACAATTGGCTCAAAATACAATTGTGACAACCGTGATGTCTAACCTTGGTTTCCACAAGGCCTTGGACCGTGAAGGTATTAACAAGGTAGTCACTGCAGTTGGCGACCGCTACGTTGTTGAAGAAATGAGAAAATCAGGCTACAACCTTGGTGGTGAACAGTCTGGTCACGTCATCTTGATGGATTACAATACAACAGGTGATGGCCAATTATCCGCTGTTCAATTGACAAAAATCATGAAGGAAACTGGTAAGAGCTTGTCAGAGTTGGCAGCAGAAGTAACCATCTATCCACAAAAATTAGTCAATATCCGAGTGGAAAATGCCATGAAGGAAAAGGCTATGGAAGTGCCAGCTATTAAGTCTATCATCGAGAAGATGGAAGAAGAAATGGCGGGGAACGGCCGTATCCTTGTTCGTCCAAGTGGAACAGAGCCCCTTTTGCGTGTTATGGCAGAAGCGCCTACAACAGAAGAAGTAGACTACTATGTTGATACCATCGCAGACGTAGTTCGATCTGAAATCGGGATTGACTAAATCCTAGAAAACTAGATGAAAATAAAAAATTATGGTACAATAGCTTATAATATTGTAGCCAAGGGAGAAAGACATGAATCTTAAACGTGAACAAGAATTTGTTAGTCAGTATCATTTTGATGCGCGTAATTTTGAATGGGAAAATGAAAATGGAGCTCCTGAAACTAAGGTGGATGTGAACTTCCAATTGCTCCAACATGATCAAGAAAATCAAGTGACTTCCTTGATTGTCATCTTGACCTTTATGATTGTATTTGATAAGTTTGTCATCAGTGGAACCATTTCACAGGTAAATCATATCGATGGCCGTATTGTCAATGAACCAAGTGAATTGAGCCAAGAAGAAGTGGAAACTTTGGCTCGCCCAAGTTTGAATATGCTCAACCGTTTGACTTACGAAGTAACTGAAATTGCATTAGACTTACCAGGAATCAATTTGGAGTTCTAATATGAAACTAGCTGTTATCACAGATTCTTCTGCCTATCTCAGTGCAGAGACCTTGCAAAGAGAAGATTTATTTGTCTTGGATATTCCTGTCAATATTGATGGTGAGGAGTATGTCGAAGGTATCAATCTGACTGCTGAGGAATTTTACCAAAAAATGGCTCAGGCTTCTGAATTGCCTAAGACTAGTCAACCAAGTATTGCCAAGTTAGATGAAATCTTAACTTCGCTCAAAGAACAAGGTTATACACATGCCTTGGGGCTTTTCCTATCGTCTGGAATTTCAGGTTTTTACCAAAATATCCAGTATATGATAGATGAATATGAGGGCTTAACCATTGCTTTCCCAGACACTTTGATTACAAGCGCTCCGCTGGGTATCATGGTTGAAAGTGTCTTTAACTGGCGCGACCAGGGCGATGATTTTGCCATTATTCAGGATAAGCTAGCCATTCAAATCAGCCGTACGTCAGCTTTTATCATGGTAGATGATTTGGACCACTTGGTGAAAGGTGGACGTCTTTCAAATGGGGCTGCCATTTTGGGCAATCTGCTAAGCATTAAACCGATCCTTTATTTCAACGACCAAGGTGTGATTGAGGTTTACGAAAAAGTTCGTACTGAAAAGAAAGCAACCAAGCGCTTAATTGAGATTATCAAGGAAACAACAGCTTCAGGCCAATACCGGATCATTGTCATTCACGGGAATGCTCCCGAAAAGGCTGAGGAATTGCGCCAGCACTTGCTAGAATCTGGAGTGGGTTCGGATATTTCACTTGCTACATTTGGTAGTGTCATTGGAACACACCTAGGTGCAGGAAGTATTGCTTTAGGTTATATTCCAGTGATTTAGTTGGCACTTTTAGACTAGTTAAGATGGCTTGTATCTTAGCAATTGAACACGGACTACCTGCCTCTTGAAAAAAGATGCCTGTCTTGCCTTTCGTGGAAAGTCAGCGCCATTCCCTATTTTTCATGGGTAGCTAAGGTCCTTTGTATCTTAGACAGGAGTAGAGATGAGTATTCGAGTAATTATTGCAGGTTTTAAAGGCAAGATGGGCCAAGCTGCTTGTCAGATGGTCTTGGCTGATCTAGACTTGGACTTGGTAGCAGTTTTGGATCCTTTTGAGTCTGAGTCAGAATGGCAGGGTATTCCTGTTTTCAAGGATAAGGCTGATTTAGCAGGCTTTGAAGCAGATGTCTGGGTAGACTTTACTACACCAGCCGTTGCCTATGAAAATACACGCTTTGCTCTTGAAAATGGATTTGCTCCAGTAGTTGGGACGACAGGTTTCACAAGTGAAGAAATTGCAGAGCTAAAAGCATTTTCTCGTGAACAAAATTTGGGTGGCTTGATTGCTCCAAATTTTGCCTTGGGTGCTGTTTTACTCATGCAATTTGCAAAGCAGGCTGCCAAATATTTCCCAAATGTGGAGATTATCGAGCTCCATCATGACAAGAAAAAGGATGCTCCGAGTGGAACAGCTATTAAAACAGCTGAGTTGATGGCAGAAGTTCGAGAGTCTATTCAGCAAGGTGCGCCTGATGAGGAAGAATTGATTGCAGGTGCCCGTGGTGCTGACTTTGATGGCATGCGGATTCACTCAGTTCGTTTACCAGGCTTGGTAGCACATCAGGAAGTCATCTTTGGCAATCAGGGAGAAGGATTGACCCTCCGTCATGACTCCTATGATCGTAGCTCCTTCATGACAGGGGTGAATTTGGGAATTAAAGAAGTTGTCAAGCGTCATGAGCTTGTCTATGGATTAGAACACTTATTATGAGATTAACGCAAATGCCTTCTGAATTTCAGAAGGCTTTACCAGTATTAGAAAAAATTAAAGAAGCAGGCTTTGAAGCCTATTTTGTTGGGGGCTCTGTTCGAGATGCCCTTCTCAATCGCCCTATCCATGATGTGGATATTGCGACGTCGTCTTATCCAGAAGAAACCAAGCAGATTTTTCCGCGAACAGCCGATATCGGAATCGAGCACGGAACGGTCTTGGTTTTAGATGGTGATGAGGAGTATGAGGTAACCACCTTTCGGACAGAAGATGTCTATGTGGATTATCGAAGACCAAGTGCGGTTTCCTTTGTTCGCTCGCTAGAAGAAGACCTCAAGCGTCGTGATTTTACAGTCAACGCCTTTGCCTTGGACGAGACAGGAGAAATCATTGACTTATTCCATGGCTTAGACGATTTGGAAAAGCAAGTCTTACGAGCAGTTGGAGTGGCTAGTGAGCGTTTCAACGAAGATGCTTTGCGGATTATGCGTGGTTTTCGTTTTCAGGCCAGTCTTGGCTTTGAACTTGAGCGAGAAACATTTGAAGCTATGAAGACCTTGACGCCACTTTTGGAGAAAATTTCTGTAGAGCGTACTTTTGTTGAGTTTGATAAACTCTTGCTGGCTCCATTTTGGAGAAGGGGCTTGGCTTCCATGATTGAGAGTCAAGCTTATGATTATCTCCCTGATATGGAATCTAGCGAGGAAAAGCTCAACAGATTGTTTGATTTGGAGACTGATTTTACTTTTGAATCCTCTGAACAAGCCTGGGCAGCCCTACTGTGGGCTTTGGTGATTGAAAATGCGCAGCCATTTTTGAAGGCTTGGAAGACCTCACGCCAGTTTGCCAAGCAAGTTCAGGATTTGCTGACTATTTTGGCCTTGCGTGAAAAGGGAGAATTGAGCAAGCGCGATTGTTATCGCTTTGACTTGGATTTACTTTTACAGGCTGAAAATCTTCGTCAGGCTCAAGGGAAACCAGTCAATCCGCAAGCTATCACAGAAACCTACCAGAGTTTGACCATTCATGATAAGAAAGAAATCCAAATCAACGGTGGTATTTTGATTAAGGAATATGGCTATCAGCCGGGGCCAGACTTGGGAGAGATTTTAACAGAGATTGAGTATGCCATTGTCGATGGAGAATTGGAAAATGACCGTCAAGCCATCCATGCTTACCTGAGGGAGAAAAAATGAGTGATTTTATCGTTGAAAAACTAAGTAAATCCGTCGGTGATAAGACCGTTTTTAAGGATATTTCCTTTATCATCCATGACCTAGACAGAATTGGTCTGATTGGTGTCAATGGGACTGGCAAGACTACCCTTTTGGATGTTCTTTCTGGCGTTTCTGGCTTTGATGGGGATGTCAGTCCCTTTTCGGCTAAGAATGACTACCAGATTGGTTACTTGACTCAAGATCCTGATTTTGATGATAACAAGACGGTCTTGGATACGGTTCTTTCCAGCGACCTCAAGGAAATCCAGCTCATTCGTGAGTATGAGTTGATTATGCTCAACTACAGTGAGGACAAGCAGGCGCGTTTGGAACGTGTCATGGCAGAAATGGACTCTCTCCAAGCTTGGGAAATTGAGAGTCAGGTCAAGACGGTTCTTAGCAAGCTGGGGATTCAGGACTTATCTACTCCTGTTGGGGAATTGTCAGGTGGTCTGAGAAGACGGGTCCAGTTGGCGCAAGTCTTACTCGGCAATCACGACCTTTTGCTTTTGGATGAGCCGACCAACCATCTGGACATTGCGACTATTGAGTGGCTGACCCTCTTTTTAAAAAATTCTAAGAAGACAGTTCTCTTTATCACTCACGATCGTTATTTCTTAGACGCTTTGTCAACACGGATTTTCGAGTTGGACCGAGCAGGATTAACCGAGTACCAGGGAAATTACCAGGACTATGTTCGCCTTAAGGCTGAACAAGATGAGCGCGATGCGGCTCTTCTTCACAAAAAGGAACAACTTTATAAGCAAGAATTGGCCTGGATGCGCAGACAACCACAGGCGCGTGCAACCAAGCAGCAGGCTCGTATCAATCGTTTCCATGACTTGAAAAAGGAAGTCTCAGGTGGCGTTGCTGAAATAGACTTGACCATGAACTTTGAAACCAGTCGGATTGGGAAAAAGGTCATCGAGTTTCAGGATGTTTCCTTTGCCTATGAAAACAAGCCTATTTTGCAAGATTTTAATCTCTTGGTGCAGGCAAAAGACCGCATCGGAATCGTTGGGGACAACGGTGTTGGAAAATCAACCCTGCTTAATCTGATTGCAGGAAGTCTTGAGCCGACAGCAGGACAAGTTGTGATTGGGGAAACAGTTCGCATCGCCTATTTCTCTCAGCAAATTGAGGGATTGGATGAAAGCAAGCGAGTGATCAATTACCTGCAGGAAGTGGCAGAAGAAGTCAAGATCAGCGGTGGTTCTACGACTTCCATTGCTGAGTTGTTGGAGCAGTTCCTTTTCCCACGTTCGACTCATGGAACCTTGATTGAGAAATTGTCTGGGGGAGAGAAAAAACGCCTTTATCTCCTCAAACTGCTCTTGGAAAAACCAAATGTTCTCCTTTTGGACGAGCCAACCAATGACTTGGATATTGCAACTTTGACAGTCTTGGAGAATTTCTTGCAAGGCTTTGCGGGACCTGTCTTGACTGTTAGTCACGACCGCTATTTCTTGGATAAGGTAGCGACTAAGATTCTGGCTTTTGAGGATGGCAAGATTCGTCCTTTCTTTGGTCATTATACCGACTATCTTGATGAAAAAGCCTTTGAAACAGAGATGGCCAATCAAGTGCAAAAGGCCGAAAAGGAGAAAGTGATCAAGGTCCGTGAAGACAAGAAACGCATGACCTACCAAGAAAAGCAGGAGTGGGCAAGCATTGAAGGTGATATTGAAGCCTTGGAAAATCGTATCGCTGCTATTGAAGAGGAGATGCAGGCCAACGGCTCTGACTTTGGTAAGCTAGCGACACTCCAAAAAGAACTGGATGAGAAAAACGAAGCACTCCTTGAAAAATACGAACGCTATGAGTATCTAAGTGACTTTAATAGTTAAAAGAATAGAAAAATCCCGTCTCATGACAGGATTTCTCTATTCTTTTTTGGTTTCTTGATGAAAGATATTTTGCCAGGTTTCGTGGCGGCGCCAGATACTGGTATGGACAATGCCATCTAACTCATAGCAGATGAGTTTGGTCTTTTGACTGATGGAAGTGATTTGAATGTCCTTGATAGCAGAATTCAACTCTTTTTCGGTTTTATAAGCCTCTTTATCCATCTGCTCTCCATCTTGGCGAATATAGACAAAATCGTCAGCTAAGAGTTCTTCCAGTTGATTTCCTTGGTCAATCAATTGTTCGCGCATGAGCAATTTTTTGTAGACATTGTCTAAAATTTCATCTTCAGGGATAGGTGCAGGCTCGATATGGACATCGGTATCAAAGACTCCAAAACGTTCCTCCAGCATAGATTCGACCTGATCCGCAATCTCGTGACTCTCAAAAACAGACAAGTCAGGATTCATCTCAAGCGTAATATCAAGGTAAATGTTGCTACCGTAGGTGCGACCTCTTTGAGACTTAACCTTGCTGATTTTGGGAATTTTCATAATGGCCTTTTGATAATCCTCAAGCAGACGGTCGTCAAAGCCATCTGAAAGGCTAAAGGAAGACTCGATAAAGATATCATAGGCTGTTTTCAAGATAAAGAAAGTGATGATGATAGCAACCAGTTTATCCACAATGGGATAATTGAAACTGCTAGCTAGGATGGCAATAGTAGTACCAAGTGAGGTAACAGCATCAGAAAGATTGTCCTTTGCTGCGGCCTTCAGTGCCTTGGAATTGGATTTCTTACTGAGGCGAGTGTTGTAGAGATAAACCATAAACATAATCGCTGCAGAAATGATTCCTAGAGTTGCACCAAGAGGGTCAATGACCGTTTCTTCATGACTGAGAATTTTTTGAATGGTATCCTGAAGTACATCGAAACCGACATAAAACATGATGATGGAAGTGATTAAGCTAGCCAAATCCTCAATCTTCCAATGACCAAAACGGTGGTCCCGGTCTGCAGGCTGGCGCGCCATCCGAATGCCAATCAAGAGGGCCACATTTCCAATGATATCCGATACGTTGTTAAAACCATCAGCCACCAAACTGGATGAATGAAGGAGGTGACCAGTTGCTAATTTGGCTGCAGATAAGATCAAATAGGTTGAAATACTGATAATGGCCCCACGCTCAGCTAACTTGAGATTTGAGATAGATTGCTTCATTCAACTTCCTTTCTAGTCATATAGCATTCTACCATTATACTGGTTTTCAAGGGAAAATTCAAATAGGATGGATAAAACTAAGAAAATACAAAGCAGAAAATGCTTTTTTTTTTTAGGAAACATGGTAAAATGATATCTGGAAGTTTATGCTTTTTTATACAAAAATATTAGCAAATACCAAAGGAGATTATATGAAAACATTGATTGTTATTCCTGCCCTAAATCCTCCACTTGATTTGATTCAATACATAGAAAAATTAAGGCAATCTGGGTTAGAAGATATTCTAATTGTAGATGATGGAAGTAGGTCAGAATGTGGTTATATTTTTGAACAACTAAGAGATAAACAAGGATGTCAGATATTAACCCATGCAAAAAATTTAGGAAAGGGTCGTGCCTTAAAAAATGCTTTTAACTATTTTCTGACAATGCCAAATGTAGAAGAATATAACGGGATTGTCACTGCTGATTCGGATGGACAACATAGGGTTGAAGATGTCTTATCTATGGTAGAGACAATTTCTAATTATCCTGACTCACTCATTTTAGGTTGTCGTGATTTTGATTCTGAAAATGTTCCACCAAAAAGTAAATTTGGGAATAAGCTTACAAAATTAGTATTTAAATTGCTTTATGGTCGAAAAATTACAGATACTCAGACTGGACTTCGAGGCTTTCCAAAGGCAATTTTACATGAAATGTTGGAGATTTCAGGTGAACGATTTGAGTATGAGACTAAAATGTTAATCCATACATTTGATAATTCAATTCCCATCAAAGAAATAAGGATTGAAACTATTTACTTTGATGGGAATGCTGAAACTCATTTCAATCCTATTAAAGATTCATTGAGAATTTACAAAGTAATCTTTGCATCATTCTTTAAATATTTGTTATCTTCTCTTTCTTCCTTTTTAGTTGATATTGGATTGTTTCAGTTGTTCCTTTGGCTTTCCCTATCTGTAGGAATTCATAGAGGAGCATTGTTGATTCTACTATCAACCATTTTGTCAAGAATAATTTCATCTTATTTTAATTTTACAATAAATAAGAATTTTGTCTTTGATGGTGAAAAAAGGATTCATAAAACGATTGTGAAATACTATAGCTTGGCTGCTTTCCAAATGTTGTTGTCTGCAGCAATGGTGACAGTTGTTTGGAATATGTTTTCTGGTTCTGAAACAGCTATTAAAATAGTAGTCGATACAATCTTATTTCTCGCCAGTTATCAAGTTCAAAGAAGGTGGGTGTTTAGAGAGAAGGAGTTACCATGCTAATTGTTTTTAGAATGCTCTTATTATTTTTATCAATTTTTGGATATTTCAGTTTTTTTAGATTAAAGACGAAGATAGAAGTTTCTTTTATTCCAGTTGTGGTTTTTTCAGGTATTGGGACAATCATCTTTCTTTCAGGTCTTTTGAATATATTGAAGCTGACCTCGATTGTTCTTTTTGTATAGGAATATTTCTGAATAAATATTCTCTTTATTTGATAACTGATAAAAAATATATTCAGCAATCCTTTTGTTTTTTCTTGCTATGATATTCTTATTTATCCTTTTAAAAGATAATTTATGGATTCATTATGATAATTTTTCACATTGGGGGATAGTAGCTAAAGAAATTGTAACATATAATCAATTTCCTAATTTTCAATCTGACTTAATACAATTTCAAAGTTATGCGACAGGTAGTGCTAGCTTTATTTACTATATGTCAAAAATTACAGGTCTTCATTCTGAAGGATTTATGAGTGTTGCCCAATCTTGGCTAGTACTTAGTGCATGCTTTACATTTTTTGTATGGATTTCTAGAAATTCGAAAAAGTATAGTATCCCAGTCATAATGTTTATCATACTACTCTTTATAGTAAATATTCAGCCCTATGATTTACTTGTAGATACATTGTTGACATCATTAGCATTGGCTACTATCAACATAATTATCTTTTATCAAAAGAGTTTACAAAAAATAACTTATCAGCTTAGTTTAATTTTTTTATTTTTGATATCTGTAAAAACAAGTGGTATATTTTTTGTGATTTCTGCACTATTTCTCATGATTTTCTATTCTTTTAGGATGAGAAAAGAATTACGGTTTCGTATTTGGTTACAAACATTCTATGTAGTTGTTGGGATTGTCTTTGTAAACATTTTATGGAAAGCACATGTTTCTTATGTTTTTATTGCAGGAAATAAGTCAAAACATTCATTTAGTTTAGTGAGTTATAAGGAGAATTTGTTAGATAAAGGAAAAAGCAAAATAATTGAGATAATGTTTCAATATGCTCAACGAATTTTTTCATTTGATAATATTATTTTAATTTTGCTTGTGCTAATAGGGGGAGTTTTAATCTATTGTATTTTAGCTAAAAAGAAAATATTGGGAATAGAGTTAGTCGTTTTTCCTAGTTTAACTTATATTATTTATCATCTTAATTTGTTAGCTATGTACATTGTATCAATGCCCTATGATGAAGCAAAAAATTTAGATAGTTTCAGTAGATATAATATGACAATTGTATTATTTGTTTTGGGGATTATGCTCATTTATTCTTTAAAATACTCAGTACAGCTTTCTAAATATTTTCTCTATATGCTTTCTATTGTATTGATAGCTGTTGCTTTTATCAATAAAGAGGCATTTAATCAATTTATTACAAGTAAATTTACAGCAGATCGTTATAGAATAGAGGAAAGATTAAGAAGTGTATCCTATAAGAAAGGCATTCCTACAGTAGTTCAAATAAAAAGAAAATCACTATCTAAAGGATATTTATGGTTTCTATTGCGTTATGACTTGCATACAAAAGATGTTAGTATAGACTATCTTGATGAAGAAGTTTCGAATAATAGAGAAAGTGTTCAAGTATTAACTATTGATTATTGATGAAATAGTAATGATTAGTCATGATAGTTTGACTGTCTAAGATGATTCAATTCCTTGAAAACTTTCCAAAATTTGGTATAATAGTACTACTCAAGGGAGTAGCTGGCAGAAACCTGTGATAGTGTCGTCATTCCGAATTTTATACTGAAAAGTATGCTTTCCGGCACTATCTTAAACAGCGAGACTTGTTATGATTAACAGGTCTCTTTTTGTTTGTCGTGAAAAGATGTGATGAGGGAAAAGAGAGTCTGTTTTACACACAATGTCAAGGAGGAGACACATGTCAAAAGAACAAAAACGCCAAGCGTTTTACACTCAGAGTCCTGAAGAGGTCTTGAAGGCTGTGGATGCGATCGAGCAAGGTTTGTCATCAAGTGAGGCTGAAAAGCGCCTTGCTGAATTTGGCCACAATGAACTCGAAGAAGGCGAGAAACGATCAATCTTGGTCAAATTCATCGAGCAATTTAAGGATTTGATGATTATCATCCTAGTTGCGGCAGCAATCTTGTCAGTCGTGACTTCTGGTGGGGAAGATATCGCAGATGCCATTATCATCCTAGCCGTGGTTATCATCAATGCTGCCTTTGGTGTTTACCAAGAAGGAAAAGCAGAAGAAGCCATTGAAGCCCTCAAGTCTATGTCAAGTCCAGCTGCCCGCGTTCTTCGCGATGGGCATATGGCGGAGATTGATTCTAAAGAATTGGTACCAGGCGATATTGTTGCCCTCGAAGCAGGTGACGTGGTGCCAGCAGACCTACGTTTGCTAGAAGCCAACTCTCTTAAAATCGAAGAAGCTGCCCTGACAGGTGAGTCTGTGCCAGTCGAAAAAGACTTGACAGTCGAGCTTGCGACAGATGCTGGTATTGGTGACCGTGTCAATATGGCCTTCCAAAACTCAAATGTGACTTATGGTCGTGGTCTTGGTGTTGTTGTCAATACAGGTATGTACACTGAAGTTGGTCACATCGCTGGTATGCTTCAAGATGCGGATGAGACGGATACACCACTCAAACAAAACTTGAACAACCTTTCTAAGGTCTTGACCTATGCAATTTTGGTCATTGCCCTTGTTACTTTTGTAGTGGGAGTCTTCATTCAAGGGAAAAATCCACTTGGTGAGTTAATGACCTCTGTTGCGCTTGCCGTTGCAGCCATTCCAGAAGGGCTTCCAGCTATCGTGACTATCGTTCTTGCCCTTGGTACTCAAGTTTTGGCCAAACGCCGTTCCATCGTTCGTAAATTGCCAGCAGTTGAAACACTTGGTTCAACTGAAATCATCGCTTCTGATAAGACTGGTACGCTGACTATGAACAAGATGACAGTCGAAAAAGTCTTCTATGATGCGGTTCTACATGACTCAGCTGATGACATTGAGCTGGGTCTTGAAATGCCCCTTCTTCGTTCAGTTGTCTTGGCCAATGATACCAAAATTGATGTTGAAGGCAACCTGATTGGTGACCCAACCGAAACAGCCTTTATCCAATATGCCTTGGATAAGGGTTACGATGTCAAAGGTTTCTTAGAGAAATATCCACGTGTGGCTGAGTTGCCATTTGATTCTGAACGTAAGCTCATGTCAACGGTTCACCCATTGCCAGATGGTCGTTTCCTTGTAGCAGTCAAGGGTGCGCCAGACCAACTCTTGAAACGTTGTGTTCTTCGTGATAAGGCTGGGGATATTGCTCCGATTGATGAGAAGGTTACAAATCTCATTCACACAAACAACTCTGAAATGGCTCACCAAGCCTTGCGTGTCCTTGCAGGTGCTTATAAGATTATTGACAGCATTCCAGAAAACCTCACTTCTGAAGAGCTTGAAAATAATTTAATCTTTACTGGTTTGATTGGGATGATTGACCCTGAACGTCCTGAGGCAGCTGAGGCTGTTCGTGTGGCTAAGGAAGCTGGAATTCGTCCAATCATGATTACGGGTGACCATCAAGACACTGCAGAAGCTATTGCTAAACGTTTGGGAATCATTGACGCAAACGATACAGAAGGCCACGTTTTAACTGGTGCTGAACTCAATGGACTGTCAGATGAAGACTTTGAAAAAGTAGTTGGGCAATACTCTGTTTATGCCCGTGTGTCTCCAGAACACAAGGTTCGTATCGTCAAGGCTTGGCAAAAACAAGGTAAAGTCGTTGCCATGACAGGTGATGGTGTCAATGATGCGCCAGCTCTGAAAACAGCCGATATCGGTATCGGTATGGGAATCACTGGTACAGAGGTTTCTAAGGGGGCTTCTGACATGATTCTTGCAGATGATAACTTTGCGACTATTATCGTTGCAGTGGAAGAAGGACGTAAGGTCTTCTCAAACATTCAAAAGACTATTCAGTATCTTCTTTCTGCCAATACTGCTGAAGTATTGACTATCTTCCTATCAACCTTGTTTGGTTGGGATGTCTTACAGCCAGTTCATCTTTTGTGGATCAACTTGGTAACGGATACCTTCCCAGCAATTGCACTAGGTGTTGAACCTGCTGAGCCTGGCGTCATGAACCATAAACCACGTGGACGCAAGGCAAGCTTTTTCTCAGGTGGTGTTTTGAGTTCTATCATCTATCAAGGTGTACTCCAAGCAGCTATTGTTATGAGTGTTTATGGCCTTGCGATTGCTTACCCAGTACATGTGGGTGATAATCATGCCATTCATGCTGATGCTCTAACTATGGCCTTTGCAACCCTTGGTTTGATTCAGCTCTTCCATGCCTACAATGTCAAGTCTGTATACCAATCCATCTTGACAGTTGGTCCATTCAAGTCTAAGACCTTTAACTGGTCCATCTTGGTATCCTTCATTCTTCTCATGGCAACAATCGTCGTAGAACCGCTTGAAGGAATCTTCCACGTAACCAAACTAGACTTGTCACAATGGGGAATCGTTATGGGCGGAAGCTTCTCAATGATTATTATCGTCGAAATCGTTAAGTTTGTTCAACGTAAACTCGGTTTTGACAAGAATGCGATTTAAGGGAGGTTTCGGATGTCACCATATCAATTACCGACCATATGGCAGGATGAAACTAGTAATCAAGGAGCCTTTACGGGATTAAATAGACCAACAGCAGGTGCCCGTTTCGAACAAAACTTGCCAAAAGGAGAACAAGCTTTTCAGCTTTATTCACTGGGAACACCAAATGGTGTGAAGGTCACTATCTTATTGGAAGAATTACTAGAAGCTGGTTTTGAGCAAGCAGCTTACGACTTGTATAAGATTGCTATCATGGATGGGGAACAATTCGGTTCAGACTTTGTAAAGCTCAATCCAAATTCCAAGATTCCAGCCTTATTGGACCAGTCAGGTACTGAAGATGTAAGAGTCTTTGAGTCTGCTCATATTCTTTTATACCTTGCTGAGAAATTTGGAGCCTTTTTACCAAGCAATCCTGTGGAAAAGGTAGAAGTTTTGAATTGGCTATTCTGGCAAGCAGGTGCAGCACCTTTTCTAGGTGGGGGATTTGGACATTTCTTCAATTATGCTCCTGAAAAATTGGAATATCCAATTAATCGTTTTACGATGGAAGTGAAACGTCAGTTGGATTTGTTGGATAAGGAATTGGCTAAGAAGCCTTATATTGCAGGCAATGACTATACGATTGCAGATATTGCTATCTGGTCTTGGTATGGACAGTTAGTTCAAGGAAAACTTTATCAAGGTTCTGCAAAATTCTTAGATGCCTCAAGTTATCAAAATCTAGTAAAATGGGCAGAAAAAATTGCCAATCGTCCAGCTGTTAAGCGTGGGATGGAAGTAACTTATAAAGAAATTAAGTAGCAAAAAAGTCATCTTCGGATGGCTTTTTGCTACAGTTGAGGGAAAGGGCTTGCAGTTATCGGCTTTTGTGCTATAATTGCTATAATATAGTAAAAAACAAGAGGAGTGTGAGGAAGTGGAAAAGAAAATTGTAAAAGATATTTTGTTTTTATCTCAGGTATCTCAGCCGGCAAGTCAGGAAGACCTTTATCTTGCCAGAGATTTGCAGGATACACTCTTAGCAAATCGTGAGACCTGCATTGGTCTAGCTGCCAATATGATTGGGGTGCAAAAGCGCGTGATTATCTTTAATCTTGGCTTGGTTCCTGTGGTTATGTTTAACCCAGTGCTCCTGTCCTTTGAAGGACCTTATGAGACAGAGGAAGGCTGTTTGTCCTTGACAGGTGTGAGACCTACTAAGCGTTATGAAACCATAAGGATTGCTTATCGTGACAGCAAG
Organism: Streptococcus sp. Marseille-Q5619; assembly: GCF_946901205.1. NCBI lineage: Bacteria > Bacillati > Bacillota > Bacilli > Lactobacillales > Streptococcaceae > Streptococcus > Streptococcus sp. Marseille-Q5619. Next base: position 99,893 of record NZ_CAMPPO010000004.1, on the reverse strand, counting down.
TGGCAGGAACAGACCATTACCTTGACAGGCTTCCCAGCCCAGATTTGCCAGCATGAACTGGATCACTTGGAAGGACGAATCATTTAGGAGGAAAGCAAATGAAACGGATAATCTTTGAACTTATTTTTATCGCAACGACCTGGTATATCTTTTTACCGCCCCTTAACCTGACCAGCTGGGAATTTCTCTTCTTCCTCTGTGGGCATTTGTTAGTTGTGGCAATCTTATTTGGCTTTGGCAAGGGGATAAACCTTGTCAAAACGGTTCATGTGCGCCACGGCAAGGCGGAAGCTGCCTTAAATCTTGAGGGTTTCAAAATCAATCGGTTAGGGAAAATCCTTTTAGCTTCTATTGGAGGAATTCTTCTCTTAGCAACCTTGGTTTCCTTGGTGACTTCTAGCATTTTTCAGGCTAAAAATTATGCCAATGTAGTCACGGTTACGGAGAAAGAGTTTTCTGAATTTCCTAAGAGTGACACCAGTAAGGTTCCTATTTTAGATAGAAGTACTGCTGAAAAAATTGGCGACCGCTACTTGGGTTCCCTAACAGATAAGGTGTCGCAGTACGTAGCGGCAGATACCTACACCCAATTGACGATTGATGGGAAACCTTATCGAGTGACGCCACTAGAATACGCAGACCCTATCAAGTGGTTTAATAATCAGGCCAAGGGAATCGGCGAGTATATCAAGGTGGACATGGTAACTGGTAATGCGGACTTGGTGGACTTGAAGACACCAATCAAGTATTCGGACTCGGAGTATTTTAACCGTGATGTCAAGCGTCACCTGCGCTTGAAGTACCCAACTAAAATCTTCAAGACTCCATCTTTTGAGGTGGACGATGAAGGCAATCCTTTCTATGTAGCGACGGTTTACCAAAAGCAGTTTGGACTTGCTGTTCCTCGTCCTGTTTCAGTCATTATCTTGGATGCCACAAATGGAGAAACCAAGGAATACAGCTTGGCAGATGTTCCAGAATGGGTGGACAGGGTCTATCCAGCTGAGGAAACCATTGAGCAAATCAACTACAATGGTAAGTACAAGGACGGTTTCTGGAATGCTATGATTTCCAAGAAAAACGTGACCCAGACTACCAAGGGATATAATTACTTGTCTATCGGTAATGACATCTACCTCTACACAGGTGTGACTTCGGCCAATGCGGATGAGAGTAATCTTGGTTTTATCCTTGAAAATATGCGAACAGGAGAAATCACTAAGTACAGCTTGGCTTCTGCGACCGAAGAATCAGCCCGTGAATCAGCCGAAGGTGCTGTCCAGGAGAAATCCTACAAGGCAACCTTCCCAATCCTCATCAACCTTAATGACAAGCCTCTCTACATCATGGGCTTGAAGGACAATGCGGGCTTGGTCAAAGAGTATGCTTTGGTAGACGCAGTCGAGTACCAAAATGTTATCGTAGCTACGACAGTGGAAGAGCTACTCAGCAAGTACGCCAATAAAAACGACCTTGAAATTGATAATGAAACAACAGAAAGCATCAAGGGTGTGGTAGCAGACCTCAAATCAGCTGTTATCAAGGGCGACACTGTCTATTTCTTTAAAGTTGATGGCAAGATTTACAAGGTCAAGGCCTCAGTATCAGATGACCTCCCTTATCTTGAAAATGGTAAAACCTTCGAAGGTCAAGTAGGAAAAGACAATTATCTCAAGACCTTTAAAGTACAGTAAAAAAGGCTTATTTAAGAAATATATGTTATAATAAGGTAAAATAAGCCTAATGGAGGACAAAGAAATGGGGTTTTATTTGATGGTTGCTTCAATGCTACTTGGATTGCTCGCTTTGAAGATAGGTTTTTCTCAGTTCAAGGAGAAAAAAGATAAATTCTTATCTATCTTAACAAGTTTAGCTGGCCTAGCCCTTGTTCTCGTGGCTGTCTGGTTAGGATGGCCCAAATAAATAGAGAAGCCTCGGTCAAACCGAGGTTTTTCATACTCTTCGAAAATCAAATTCAAACCACGTCAGCTTCACCTTGCCGTACTCAAGTACAGCCTGCGGCTAGCTTCCTAGTTTGCTCTTTGATTTTCATTGAGTATCAGATGAATTTCTTGGTTGTAGCTAAAAAATATGCTACACTATCAATATGAAAATTTTAATCCCAACAGCAAAAGAAATGAACACAGACTTGCCAAGTATCGAGGCAACTCCTTTAAAACCAGAAAGTCAGGCTGTGCTGGATGCCTTGGCCCTCTATTCTGCCAGTCAATTGGAGAGTTTCTACAAGGTATCAGCTGAGAAGGCGGCAGAAGAATTTCAACATATCCAAGCTTTGAAAAGGCAAATTGCTCAACACTACCCAGCCTTGAAACTTTTTGATGGGCTTATGTATCGTCATATCAAGAGAAATAACTTGACCGAGGCAGAACAAGATTATCTTGAAAACTATGTCTCTATTACTTCGGCTTTGTACGGTGTTGTTCCAGCCTTGTCACCTATGGCGCCTCACCGTTTGGACTTTTTGATGAAGTTAAAAGTCGCTGGTAAGACTTTGAAGAGCCATTGGAAGGCAGCCTATGATGAAGCTCTGAAGCAGGAAGAAGTGATTTTCTCTCTCTTGTCGTCCGAGTTTGAGACGGTATTTTCTAAGGAAATTAGAGAAAAGATGGTGACCTTCAAATTCATGGAGGATAGAGGTGGTCAGCTGAAAATTCACTCAACCATTTCCAAGAAAGCGCGTGGTGCTTTCCTGACAGCCCTGATAGAAAATCAAGTACAGACGGTCGATGAAGCTCGTCGCTTAAGCTTTGCGGAATTTAACTACCGAGAAGATCTGTCACAGCCACAGGAATTGGTTTTTGTAAAGGAAGTATGAAAAGATATTTTGTATTTGACAATATGTATCATCAGCTATTTTAGTTTATAAATGAAAAAAGCGAATAAGCTAGTCTTCTGAGTGTCAGAAAAGTAGTCTTGTTCGCTTTTATTATGTTAGTTAGTTTAGTTATACTCAATGAAAATCAAAGAACAAACTAGGAAACTAGCCGCAGGTTGCTCAAAGCACAGCTTTGAGGTTGCAGATAAAGTTGACGTGGTTTGAAGAGATTTTCGAAGAGTATTAGGTATGAAAAAACCACCAAAATGGGTGGCAAAGAGTCATAAAATATCTTTACTTGATAGCATTGATCAAGTCTTGAGCTTGTTTTTCAAGTGAGTTTAGGACTGTTTCTTCTAGAACCAATTTTCCGTCTGCCCAAGCAGAGTCATTGACACGTGCAGCGGTGAAATCGCCAACGATTTGTGTACGGATAAATGGCAAGAGGTCCTTGTAGATAGCGAAGAGTTGATCGTGACCTGCATTGGCTACAGATGATACGGTGACAAACTTGTCTTGAAGGGCAGAAGCGCCACGTGTATCAGACAAGTCAAGGGCACGAGATAGCCAGTCAAGCAAGTTTTTCACTGTTCCAGGGATAGAGAAGTTGTAGACTGGCGAGAAGATCCAGATGGCATCCGCAGCGAGAACCGCTTCACGAGCAGCAGATACAGCTGGATGAGTTGGAACTTCCAAATCTTGGCTGAAGAGAGGAATAGCTGAATAATCAAGATAGCTAACTTCCGCTTTACCAGCAAGTGCTTTCTCAGCTTCGAGCGCCATTTGGTGGTTGAAAGAACCTTGACGTAGTGATCCGACGATAAATAATACTTTTTTAGACATGTTGTGTCTCCTTTTTCTTAAATTTCCGACAACTCTCTCGTTGTTATAAAATATATTACAACAAAACAAAAGGACTTGCAAGAAATTTGCTCAGAGTTTATTTGAAAATGATAAAATTGCAAAAACTCTAGTCACTTGCGACTGGAATGCATTTGATTTTCGAAGAGTATTCTAACATTCTCTTGTAATATGATGACATAAGTGCTAAAATAAATAAGAAAACTCGCAGTAGAAACCGCAGAACAGTTATTTTCTGGTATCATTTCATAAATCATTAAAGGAACAATAATGGCATTGAAGAATGCTTATAAAAGGGGTGGAGATCATGTAAGGCACAGATTAACAAGTGACGGACAAAAGAAATAATAATACACTTGTTAAGGAGAAAAGATGTTAATAAGAAATTATCGGAAAAATATTGGCCTGATGGCCGGAGTTGAGTTTTTTGCATTTCTAGGGATTACCAGTTTTTGGATTCTCTTTCTCAGTCAAAACGGAATGTCTCTTTGGCAGATTGGACTTCTGGAAAGTATTTTTCATACGACCAGTCTTCTCTGTGAAATTCCATCTGGTATGTTAGCTGACCGCTATTCCTATAAGACCAACCTTTATTTAAGTCGTATAGCAGGGATTGTGTCTTCTATTCTTATGTTGGCTGGGCAGGGAAATTTTTGGATTTATGCACTAGCCATGGCGGTAAGTGCCTTGTCTTATAATTTTGATTCGGGAACAAGCGCAGCAATGGTCTATGACTCGGCTGTAGAGGCTGGACTAAAGGAGCGTTATCTATCCATTTCAAGCTTCCTATCAGGAGTAGCAGAAGGAACTCGGTCTTTGGGGACCGTTTTGGCAGGATTTTTTGTCCATGGTCAATTGCACCTGACCTACTATATCATGATTGCGACTTCTATCATAGTTCTTTTCCTGATTTGGATGCTGAAAGAACCTAGTGTCAAGCTAGAAAAAGCTGATAGTGTGACCATGAAACAGATTATTTGGACCGTTAAGGATGAGTTGAAGCGAAATCCCATGCTTTTCAATTGGATGATTTTGTCTCAGATTGTCGGAGTACTCATGTGCATGTTTTACTTTTACTATCAAAATCAGTTACCAGATTTAAGTAGTTGGCAAATTTCAGCAGTTATGCTACTTGGAAGTCTCTTGAATATCCTTGCAGTCTATCTAGCGAGTAAGATTGGAAAGAAATATGCTGCCTTGAAGCTTTTCCCTGTCCTCGTCCTGCTGACTGGCGTCACCTATATGTTGTCCTACTTTGGAACACCTCTAATCTATATTTTGGTCTATTTGATTAGTAATGCTCTATATGCTCTTTTTCAGCCGATTTTTGACAATGATTTGCAAGAGCGGCTCCCAAGTGAAGTAAGGGCAACCATGCTGAGTGTTTACTCTATGATGTTTAGCCTTAGTATGATTGTCTTCTTCCCACTGACAGGGTGGTTGATTGACCATTTAGGCTTTGTAGTAACATTTCTTTATCTAGGATTCTTTTTAGTCATGATTAGTCTTCTACTGGCTATCTTTTTAGGAAAATTGGCTAAAAGAATGGATGAAAAAATTATTTCCTAGATTAAAATAATTTCTGAAAACTTGAGTGCCAAGCTCAGGTTTTTTAATAGGTTGATTTTGGAGCTGTCTTTACTTTTCTTACTCGATTTTAACTAAGAAAAATCAGTTTGCTTTGAAGGAAGAAATAGAATTGGTTGCTTATACTCAATGAAAATCAAAGAGCAAACTAGGAAGCTAGCCGTAAGCTGTACTTGAGTACGGTAAGGCGACGCTGACGTGGTTTGAATTGGATTTTCGAAGAGTATTCTTGCATTCACTTGTAATAAAGCTTAATAGATGGTAAAATAGACGAGTGAAAAAAAGACAAAACAAAGCAAAAAATAATCTACTGTGGCAGTATGGTCTAGGGATGACGATTTTGTTTGTGGTTATCAGTGCTTCCTTTCTGTATCTAGTGTTTCTGAGTATGAAACCTTATCAAACAGCTAAAAGTGAAGGAGAAAAATTAGCTCAGCAGTATGCAGGATTAGAGCAGGCTGATCAGGTTGACTTATACAATGGCTTGGAATCCTATTATAGCGTTCTTGGTCGTAATAAAAAACAAGAAGCACTTGCTGTCCTGATTGGAAAAGATGACCATAAGATTTACGTTTATCAGCTAAATCAAGGTGTTTCACAAGAAAAAGCGGAAGCCGTTTCTAAGGAAAAAGGAGCTGGCGAGATTGACAAAATTACCTTTGGCCGTTATCAAGACAAACCAATCTGGGAAGTCAAGTCAGGATCTGATTTTTATCTAGTAGATTTTGAAACAGGAGCATTGGTCAATAAGGAGGGCCTATGAAACTATCCAATCGTGTTTTAGAAATGGAAGAAAGTGTGACTCTGGCTAGTGATGCAAGAGCAAAGAAGTTAAAGGCTGAAGGAAAAGATGTACTTTTCTTAACTTTAGGTCAGCCCGATTTCCATACTCCCAAAAATATTCAAGATGCAGCTGTTGCAGCCATTCGAGATGGACGTGCTTCTTTCTATACGGTAGCTTCAGGTTTGCCTGAGTTAAAAGCAGCAGTCAATACCTATTTTGAGCGTTATTATGGTTATTCCGTAGCGGCCAACGAAGTCACATTTGCTACCGGTGCTAAGTTCTCACTCTATACTTTCTTTATGGCTGTGGTCAATCCAGGTGATGAAGTCATCATCCCAACCCCATATTGGGTTAGTTATGGAGATCAGGTCAAGATGGCAGAAGGGATTCCAGTTTTTGTTCAAGCTAAAGAAGACAATGATTTTAAAGTTACGGTGGATCAACTAGAACTAGTTAGGACAGATAAGACAAAGGTTTTGGTTCTCAATTCACCATCTAATCCGACTGGTATGATTTATACTCGTGAAGAATTACTAGCTATCGGAAATTGGGCAGTTGAGCATGACATTCTGATTTTAGCTGATGATATATACGGTCGCCTTGTTTATAATGGAAATGAATTTGTTCCAATCTCAAGTCTATCAGAAGCAATTCGTAAGCAAACCATTGTCATTAACGGTGTATCTAAGGCCTATGCCATGACGGGTTGGCGAGTTGGTTATGCGGTAGGTGATCCTGAAATCATTGCAGCTATGAGTAAATTGACGGGACAAACAACTTCTAACCTAACTGCTGTTTCACAATATGCAACCATCGAAGCCCTAACTGGACCGCAAGATTCTGTGGAAGTTATGCGTCAAGCATTTGAAGAACGTCTCAATACTATCTATCCACTCTTGTGTGAAGTCCCTGGTTTTGAAGTTGTCAAACCACAAGGAGCTTTCTATCTCTTTCCAAATGTCAAAAAAGCTATGGAGATGAAAGGTTATACGGATGTGACTGACTTTACAACAGCTATTCTTGAGGAAGTTGGTTTGGCACTCATAACAGGAGCAGGATTTGGAGCGCCAGAAAATGTGCGCCTCAGCTATGCGACAGACCTAGACACGCTTAAAGAAGCTGTTAAACGCTTGAAAGCATTTATGGGTAGTGAGAATGATTGATCATTTTGAAATTAAGGTAAAGGATTTACAAATTTCAGAAGGATTTTATAGGAGCTTTCTCGCTCCTTTGGGCTATAAATTGGCTTTTAAGACTACTTCTCTAATCAGTTTTCTTGACCCAAACAGCCCTCATCCTGGTGGAGATTTTTGGCTGGCTCAGGGGACACAAGACCCTATTCACTTTGCTTTCTTAGCAGAAAATAAGGAAGAGGTTCAAGCTTGTTATGAGGCTGGCTTAGAGGCAGGTGGGCGAGACAATGGGGCTCCTGGTTATCGCAGTGAGCATCCGATTTACTATGCTGCTTTTATGATTGACCCAGATGGGAACAATATAGAAGTGGTTTGCCATAAAGAATAAAAAGAAAAGGAAAAACAATGACAAAACGTGTAACGATTATTGATGTAAAAGACTATGTTGGTCAGGAAGTGACGATTGGCGCTTGGGTTGCCAACAAATCAGGAAAAGGGAAAATCGCCTTCTTGCAGTTGCGTGATGGAACAGCTTTCTTCCAAGGTGTGGCCTTTAAACCAAACTTTGTAGAAAAATTTGGTGAAGGAGTGGGACTTGAGAAGTTTGATGTTATCAAACGCTTGAGCCAAGAAACGTCTGTTTATGTGACAGGTATTGTTAAAGAAGACGAACGCTCTAAGTTTGGCTATGAGTTGGATATTACAGACATCGAAGTGATCGGTGAATCTCAAGATTACCCAATCACGCCAAAAGAACACGGAACAGACTTCTTGATGGACAACCGTCACTTGTGGCTCCGCTCTCGTAAGCAAGTAGCGGTTATGCAAATCCGCAACGCTATCATTTATGCAACATATGAGTTCTTCGACAAGAACGGCTTTATGAAGTTTGATAGCCCAATTCTTTCAGGAAATGCAGCAGAAGATTCAACAGAACTTTTTGAAACAGACTACTTCGGAACGCCAGCCTACTTGAGCCAATCAGGTCAGCTTTACCTAGAAGCAGGGGCTATGGCTCTTGGTCGTGTATTTGACTTTGGTCCAGTATTCCGTGCTGAAAAATCAAAAACACGCCGTCACTTGACTGAGTTCTGGATGATGGATGCTGAGTACTCATACTTGACACATGATGAGTCGCTTGACTTGCAAGAAGCTTATGTGAAAGCTCTTCTACAAGGTGTTCTTGACCGCGCGCCTCAAGCTTTGGAAACTTTGGAACGTGATACAGAACTCTTGAAACGCTACATTGCAGAACCCTTCAAACGCATCACTTACGATCAAGCTATTGACCTCTTGCAAGAGCATGAGAATGATGAAGATGCTGACTACGAACATCTTGAGCATGGTGATGACTTTGGTTCACCACATGAAACTTGGATTTCAAACCACTTTGGTGTGCCAACATTTGTCATGAACTATCCAGCAGCCATCAAGGCCTTCTACATGAAACCAGTTCCTGGAAATCCAGAGCGCGTGCTCTGTGCAGACTTGCTTGCTCCAGAAGGTTATGGAGAAATCATCGGTGGGTCTATGCGTGAGGAAGACTATGATGTCCTTGTAGCTAAGATGGATGAACTTGGCATGGACCGTACAGAGTACGAATTCTACCTTGACCTTCGTAAATACGGTACTGTACCACACGGAGGATTTGGTATCGGTATCGAGCGTATGGTAACCTTCGCGGCAGGAACAAAACACATCCGTGAAGCCATTCCGTTCCCACGTATGTTGCACCGTATTAAACCATAAGAATAGGAAAACGCCCATGTGGCGTTTTTTTCATAGAAATCTCTGGAAGCGAAAGGAAATATTATCAGGCATTCAAAACCGTGATAATATGCGGCTTTTCTGAAAATCTTTACTTCCTTTTCCTATAAAATTGAGTTTTTGATAGAAACATACTACTAGTTGTTCAGAATAGAGTTTCGTATCTTAGTATATTGATGTTATTGTTTAAAAACTTATGTATGTTCTATTTTCTTCAAATTGAAACGATAAATATATATAAGCATAAAACTTGAATTAGTAATAGTGGCATGATACAATATTAAGTAATATTGATAATTATTGGGCAACCCTTTTTAAAATAATAACCTCTTAATATCACTAAAAAATTTAAGGAGGGGGGTCTTTTTATTTGTCTGTATATTTCAATTCAATATTAAAAAACATGCATAAAGGAGGTTCTAAGTCTAATGAAGGGTAAACAACAAGATTTTAGAACAGAAAAGTATATACGTTACGGTATTCGTAAGTATAGTTTTGGCGCGGCATCGGTAGCGATTGCGGCTGGTTTAATGTTTTTGGGAAATGGAGCAGTTTCAGCAACAGAGATACAAAGTGCGGAAACTACAGTAACAGCAGCTTCAGCTGAAAAATCTGATCAGAATACCACGGAAGTAAAGCCAGAAATTGGGAAAACTACGGAAGCAAAAACAGAAGTTAAAGCAGAAGAGACTAAAAAAGTAAATAAAGCTGTTCTTGAAACAAATATTGCTACTTTAGAATCTAAACTTTCAACTGCTAAGTATGCGGACGCTTCAGTTGTGGCTAATGTTAGTGAAGCTTTAGCTACTGCCAAAGCTGTTTTAGCAAATGAAACTGCCAAGAAAGAAGAGGTAAATATTCAAAAAGAGATTCTCTCTGCATTGGGAACAGTTGTAACTGAATCAAATAAACTTGGATTAGAGAAAGAACAGGCTGATAAAGATAAGGTAGCCCAAGAAGAAGTTGAAAAGAAAGCTACTCCAGCTGAAAAAGCTCTTTTAGAAGCTAACTAGGCACTCGACAAAGTTTCTTCAGAAGCTGATGTAACCAATACACTTGCCACTACAGAACTGCGTAAGAAAGAAGTATCAGAAGAAAATAGAGTAGCAGTTGAAGCAGCAGTTGCCAAAAACCAAGCGGTACTTAACGAATCGAAAGTACTTTTAGCTGACAAGAGCGTTACGAAGGAACAAGTAGATGCTCAATTAGCTCGTTTAAATGAATCGATTCTTGCAGTCTACAGTGAACTTAAAAAAGCAGGAATTGGTCGTGATGGTAACTATAGTGTAGCGTTATCAGCAGATGAAGGATATACTTATGATTCAAGAGAGTTAAGAAAAGAAAACGGTGAATTTGCTACGGCTACAGGAAAATCATACAAAGTATTAGATGGTAACGATAAATTTAGATTATACGTTCACGGATACCAATCTGAAAACACAGACGTAAAATCATCTAATAATGGTAGACCAGATGTAGGTGGTCGTACAGATATTCCTTTATCAAAAACGGAAGCTAAAAAAATAGCAGACGAAGCTCTATTATGGAGAGGGAAAGTCCGTGCTAGTGGGCGAAACAATAACAACAATACTTGGGGAGCAGGTGGACCATATGAGTATCTAACAACTGAGATTTATGGGTACACTTACGAACAAGGAACTCACTATGTATACCTTACAGATGTGAAAAAACGTTTCAGTTTATCACAAGAAGCAGAGGCAGCAGGCTATTCGATTAAAAAAATTGATCTTGGTAACTTAGTTCCAGGTACTGCATATAATGAAAACACAGACACAGTAGAAGGATATGTAGCATCTAACCTTCAAAATGGTGTTTATGATATGCGTTATATCATAACAGTTGAAAAAGATGGACAAACTCAACAGGTTGCATTCCGTGACTTAACAGCTGGTTGGATCGGATGGCAAGACTCATCAGCTCCATCTATTTTAGGAACATCTAAAATGGTTACAATCGGAGATGAAGTAAATCATGACATTAAATATGTAGATAACGAGGGAATGAATAAAGATGAAAGAGCCGGATATGTGTATGCAAATGATGGTTCTAAAGTATTAGCAGGTTCTAAAACTGCACCATCTACAACAAAAGCAGCAACATTCACAGCTATTGATGGAGCAAAAGTAAGAACAATGAGTTCACCTCAAACAGTTAATGCACACACTGCATTAAATGGTGTTTATACAGGTAAGGACACGTCAATTGCAGATGTTATTCCAGGATTAAATTATGATCCAACAACAGGAAAAATTCATGGAACAGCTTCAGAAGCTGGAATCTATACTGTAGCTGCATTAGCAAAAGACTACAATAACTCTACAAACGCTACGAATATTGACTGGAATATGGACGGACAAGAAGCTCACGAAAATATTACAATTGCAGTAGCACCAAAAATCACAGTATCTAACGTAGAAGCTTATGCAACAAAAGTTCCTGTAACAGTGTCAAACGGAGCTAATAAAGCAGAAATCACTATGCCTGATGGAACTGTAACAAACTTAGTTATCAAAGATGGAAAATGGACTGTAGCTCCAGGGACTACGAATACAGCTGTAAAAGAAGGAGATCAACTAGCAGATGCTTCAGCAACAGCGCCAACTAAATTCGAACTACCTGTAACTTCAGATTCAACACAATATGTTGGAATTAATAGTATTGAAGCAAAAGCCTCTACAGATAAAGTTCGTGCAGATATTCAACGTGAAATTGCAACAGTAAAAGATGCAGCTGGAAAATCTTATACAGCGACATTTAATCGTGCAACAGGTAAATATACTCTTGCTAATGAAGATGCGTATGTCTTAAAAGATAATGGAGACGGAACATCAACTTTAACAGAACGTCGTGTATATACAGATGCAAAAGCAAATGGAGATGTTGATTTTATCGTTTATGAATTCACACGTACATGGAATTCAACTTCATCAGCTGCTGATTTAGTAGATAAAGTAGCAGAAATTCGTAAAAATGGTGAAGTAACTGCGGTAGGAGACGTAACTCGTACGGTTACATCTGTGCCAAGAGAACAAACAGCTGATAAACAAGGCCTTATTGTTACAGTGAAGTATGATTCAGCAACAAAACAATGGACAGCTTCAGATGGTTCAACAGTAATAGCAAAAGAATCTAATGCAGGATGGTCAATTGAAACATCTTCAGGATTCAAAGGGTATGTATCTTATCGTGAAGCAATTGGAAATGATGTAGCATCTATCCAAAATGATAAACCGACTGCCTCATCTACAAGCTATGCTGAAACAAAAGATAACTCTGTAGATTTACTAAAATCTCCTAAAGCTAATGTAGAATTTGAAGATGTGATTGATGACAAATCAGATGATGCTGAGTCAGAAACTATCAAAACTAAATTAACAGTAACAGCTCCAGATGGAACGAAGAAAGAATTTAACTTAGCAGATGCGGAAGAAAAAGCTTATATTCAAGCACAACGTACAGCTGCAGAAAAAACACAAGCAGCAGCAACGGCAATTGAAGAGGCTCAAGCGGCTCATAATGAACTAGCTCGTATTCAAGAACAAGTAGACCGTCAAGTACAGATGATTGCAGACGCAGAAGCAGCATTAGCGAACTTAAAACTTCGTACAATTTCTGTAACAGCTAAAGACTTAGCTGAAAAGAAACTTAAAGATGTAAAAGACTTCAAAGCTAGCTTAGATGAAAAATTACAAGAAGCTCAAGGAAAACTTCCTGAATTAACAGCGAAAGTTACTTCAAGTCGTCAAGAAGCTTTAGAAGCAGAAAAAGCAGTAGAAGCAGCACGTACGGCATTAAAAACAAAAGCTACTGAAAACTTATCGAATCCAGAAATCGCGGCATATACATTAGGTCAATACGGATCTTATAAAGTAACTGTAAGAGCTGCTGACTCAAATGGTGTTGTAACGACTCCAACAGTAGGAAAAACAGATGATGGAGAAGTAACTGATGATGCAGTTGCAGAAACAACATACTACATCGTAGTATCTAAACCAGAAAAATCAGCAGGTGCAGAAGGAAAAGAACAAACTGATTCAATGGCAACAGGATTCAAGACTGGATTACCAAATGATGCAGAAGTATCTGACTATAAACTAGTTGATCCAGTATCAGGTAAGAAAACAGATTCTGTAACGACTGAAGAAGGTACGTATGCTATTGATGGAGAAACAGGGAATGTAAGCTTCACGCCAGCACCAGGATTTGTCGGTAATGCTAAACCATTAACAGTGGCAGCTAACGTAACAATCACAGGAGATGATGGGCAACCTGTAACTGTTGAATCATCAACAACTTATACACCAACAGTATATGGTGTTAAATCAAAAGACGATGAAACAACTGGAAAACAAGGTCAAGTTCAAACTTCGATTCCAGGAAGTGAAAGATTCTCAGAATTAAACACAGGAGCTAATACTCCAGATGGCACAAACGTAGACTGGACAACAGCTAAGTACTCATTAGAAGGTGCTAATGAAGAAGGTAAGGTTGTAGTTGAAGGAGAAGGAACATATGCTATTGATCCAGCAACAGGTGCAGTAACATTCACACCAGAACCAAGCTTCAAAGGACAAGCTAACGGAGTAGAAGTAAAAGTATCTGTAACAGCAACTGATTCAGAAGGAAACAAAGTTGAAGTTACATCTAGTGGAGAATATGTTCCGGAAGTTGAAGCTGTAGAACCAACTGCAGAACCTAAGAAAACAAGTGGAAAACAAGGGCGACCTCAAACACAAGATGCGACTACAATGTTTAAAGAAGGTGATACTACAGCTCCTATCGATAACACTACAATTAAATTAGTAGATTCAACAGGTGCAGAAGTAACGACTCTTCCAGCTACAAAAGATGGTAAACAAGTTGGTACATATACAATCGATCCAACTACAGGAGTGATTACATTCCAACCGAATAAAGATTTCACTGGAACACCAGAACCAGCGAAAGTAGTGGCGGCAGATAAAAATGGAACAAAAGTTGAAACAACTTATACTCCAACGGTTACTCCAGTAGTACCAGAAGGACAAGATAAAACTACAACAGGTCTTCAAGGTGATCCTCAACAAAGTACAGTAACATTTACACCAGGAGATCCTGAGTTCCCGATTGATATAAAAGTTCCTGCAACATTCGAAGATGGAACAACTGAAAAAGTGGTCCCAAATGAAGGGACATACACAGTAGATCCAGATGGAACGGTACACTTCACGCCTGAAAAACAATTCAGAGGTGTAGCTAAAGGTGTAACTGTAAAACGTGTAGATACAAATGGAACTCCAGCTACAGCTAAATATACCCCAATTGTTAAACCGGTAGTGCCAGAAGGATTTGATAATGTGACTATAGGAGTACAAGGTCAAGAACAACATGGTAAACCTTACTTCCAACCAGGTGATCCTACAAAACCAATTGACGAAAGTGTATCACCGAAATTCATCGATGCAAATGGACAACCAATAAATGAAACAACAATTCCTGCAAAAACTCCTGAAGGAAAAGAAATTGGAACATATACAATAAATCCACAAACAGGAGTAATTACATTCACACCAACGGATAAAAGTTATGTAGGACCAGTTAAACCAGCAACGGTTCAACGTCAAGATACGAATGGAACAACAGTTGATGCTGAATATACTCCAGTAATCGTAGGGGTTAAACCAACGGCTAAGCCAGCTACATCAGAAGATGTACAAGGTGCAACTCAAAAACAACCTATTACATTCACAGGTGGAACTGCTGACTTAGAAGATCCAGCAGGGAAAAAAGTTGAGTCAGCGCCAGTACCGATTAATCCAGATTCAGTAACATTATTAGGTGAAGATGGACAACCAGCTAATGAAGTAGAAGTGAAAGATCCAAAAGATCCAACTAAAGTCATTGGTAAATATACTCTTGTAAAAGAACCTGGTAAAGATCCAGTAGCTGTTTATACACCGACAGATAAAACATATGTAGGATCAGTTCCGCCAGTTACGATTCAAGCGGCAGATACGAATGGAACAACAGTAAAAACTACGTATACTCCAAATATCACACCGGTTAAACCAACGGCAACACCAGCTAAGACAAAAGATATCCAAGGTAAAGAGCAAACTCAAGATGCAACTACTTTATTCAAAGAAGGAAATCCAGTAGCACCGATTAAAAATGATACTATTAAATTAGTAGATCCAACAGGTGCAGAAGTAACAGAAATGCCAGCACTTAAAGATGGCATTGAAGTTGGTAAATATGTAGTAGATCCAACAACAGGTATTATTACATTTAAACCAAATAAAGACTTTGTAGGTACACCAGATCCAGCTAAAGTAGTAGCTGCAGATGAAAATGGCACAAAAGTAGAAACTACTTACACACCAACAGTAACTCCAGTTAAACCAACAGGAGAAGATGTTACATCAGAAGATATCCAAGGTGCTGAACAAAAAGGAACACCACTATTCATACCAGGAAATTTTGATGTTCCAATTACAATTAATGCTGCTCAACCAGCGAAATTAATCGACCCAGAAACAGGGAAGCCAACTGATGAAACATCAGTAAACATCCCAGGAGAAGGAACATATACAATTAATCCTAATAGTGGTGAAGTAACATTTACACCAGAAAAAGACTTTACAGGGGTTGCTACAGGAGTAACTGTTCAAGTGAAAGATGCGAATGGAACACCTGTAGAAGCAAGCTACACACCTAAAGTTAAAGGTGTAGCACCAACAGCAACACCAGCTAAGTCTAAAGACATTCAAGGCGTGAAACAAACAGGTTTACCTGAATTTGTAGGTGGTAAAGTTACAGTTAATGACGTTGAGAAAACTGTTAAAATTGATGAAACTAAAGCACCTCAATTAATCGATCCAGAAACAGGAGAACCAACTGACGAACCAGTAGTAATCCCAGGAGAAGGAACATACACTGTGGAAAACGGTATGGTAGTGTTTACACCAGAACCACAATTTACAGGTAAAGGTGAGGGAGTAGAAGTACAACGTGTTGACGAAAATGGAACACCTGTAACTGCTAAGTACACACCAACAGTAGTACCCGTAACTCCAACTGGAGAAGATAAGACATCTACTGGACCTAAAGGTCAAGTTCAAACAGGAATTCCAGAGTTCGAAGGTGGTTCAGCGGAAATCAACGGTAAAAAAGTAACTGTTGAAATCGATAAAAATTCACCTGCAAAACTAGTTGATCCTAAGACAGGAGATCCAGTTGATTCAGTAACAGTTGATGGAGAAGGAACATATACAATTGATCCTAATAGTGGTAAAGTAACATTTACACCAGAACCAGAATTCTTAGGAACAGCAACAGGTGTAACAGTTCAACGTCAAGATACAAATGGAACAGAAGTAACTGCTAAGTATACACCAACAGTTACTCCAGTAACGAAAACTGTAGACAAAACATCAGAAGGTGCTAAGAATACTCCACAATCTAACACTCCAGAATTCACAGGAGATGTTGACTTAGATGTACCACCAACATTTGATGATGGAACAACTACAAGAGTGGTAGAAGGAGAAGGAACGTATACAATCGATACGACTGGTAAAGTTACATTTACACCAGAACCAGAATTTACAGGTACTGCAGATGGAATCACTGTCGTTAGAAAAGATAAATTAGGTAAAACTATCTCTGCTCAATACACACCAACAGTACGTCCGGATACTGAGTTTGTAGACGAAAATGGAAATCCAATTAAAGGATATCCAAGCGAAGATGGAACAACACCGAAGAAAGATATTCCTGAGTATCGTTATGTAGAAACAGTAACAGACGAACACGGAAACACAAGACATATCTATAAACAAGTTGTAACATTCTTCAAAGATAAAGAAGGAAATGAAATTCCAAATTATCCTGTGGAAAAAGGAACAACGCCGAAGAAAGATAATATTCCAGAATACAGATTCGTAGAAACTAAGAAACTTCCAAATGGAGATACAGAACACGTCTATGAAAAAGTAAGTACATACTTCAAAGATAAAGATGGAAATGAAATCAAAGAAAAAGAAACAGGAACAGTAGATAAGGAAGATATTCCAGAATACAGATTCGTAGAGACTAAGAAACTTCCAAATGGAGATACAGAACATGTATACGAAAAAGTAACTACATTCTTTAAAGATAAAGATGGTAAGGAACTTCCAAATACACCTTCTGAAAAAGGTATAGTTGAGAAGAAAGATGTGCCAGGATATAAATTCGTAGAGACTAAGAAACTTCCAAATGGTGATATCGAACACATCTATGAAAAAGAAACATCACCAACTCCGACACCTTCACCTGTTCCTCAACCAAATCCAGGTAAGCAAAATACAACTACTTGGACTGATGAGAATGGAAATCCATTGAAACCAACTGAGCCAGGTTCTAAAGAACCGGGAACAATTCCAGGTTACGAATATGTGAAGACTGTGACAGATTCAAATGGAAATATCAGACATATCTTCCACAAAGTTGAGATGCCAACTCCAACACCAGTTGAACCGACTCAACCAGCACAACCGGTAGAGCCAGCAACTCCAGCAATACCTGAACAGTCAGCTAAACCTCAAATGCCAGCAACACCTAAATATGTTGATGGTCAAAAAGAATTACCTAACACAGGTACAGAAGCTAACGCTAGCCTCGCAGCGCTTGGACTTCTTGGAGCCCTAAGTGGATTTGGACTTCTTGCTCGCAAGAAAAAAGAGGACTAAAAACTCATAGTTTTTGAGAAGATGATTCGTCATCTTCTTTTTTTATTTAGGTGTTTTTACTTGCGTAAAAAATTTTTTTCTAGTATAATAGTTTATTGTGAGCGAACCTCACTTACCCCTTGCAAAGTCTTGGGGTCATTAGACCAAAAGGAGGAACATATCAATGGCTAAATACGAAATTCTTTATATCATTCGTCCAAACATTGAAGAAGAAGCTAAAAACGCTTTGGTAGCACGTTTTGACTCTATTTTGACTGACAACGGTGCAACTGTTGTTGAATCAAAATCTTGGGAAAAACGTCGTCTTGCATACGAAATCCAAGATTTCCGTGAAGGACTTTACCACATTGTTAACGTTGAAGCAAACGACGATGCAGCTCTTAAAGAGTTTGACCGTCTTTCAAAAATCAACGCTGACATTCTTCGTCACATGATCGTCAAAACTGACGCGTAAGAAGGTAAACTATGATTAACAATGTTGTACTTGTAGGGCGTATGACACGTGACGCTGAGTTGCGTTATACCCCATCAAATGTAGCAGTTGCGACTTTTACTCTTGCAGTAAACCGTACATTTAAGAGTCAAAATGGCGAACGTGAGGCTGATTTTATCAATGTCGTTATGTGGCGCCAACAGGCTGAAAACCTAGCTAATTGGGCTAAAAAAGGCTCACTTATCGGGGTGACAGGTCGTATCCAGACTCGTAGTTACGATAACCAGCAAGGACAACGTGTCTACGTGACAGAGGTCGTGGCTGAGAATTTCCAAATGTTGGAAAGCCGTAGTGTGCGTGAGGGTCACACAGGTGGAGCTTATTCTGCACCAACTGCAAACTATTCAGCGCCTACAAATTCAGTACCAGACTTTTCACGTGATGAAAATCCATTTGGAGCAACGAATCCGTTGGATATTTCAGATGATGATTTACCATTCTAATGGACAACTAAAATTATAAAGGAGAAAAAACATGGCTCAACAACGTCGTGGCGGATTCAAACGCCGTAAAAAAGTTGATTACATCGCAGCAAACAAAATTGAATATGTTGATTACAAAGATACTGAGCTTCTTAGCCGTTTCGTTTCAGAACGTGGGAAAATCCTTCCTCGTCGTGTAACAGGAACTTCAGCTAAAAACCAACGTAAAGTAACAACAGCTATCAAACGCGCTCGCGTAATGGCTTTGATGCCTTTCGTAAACGAAGATTAAAGAAAAGACCCCGACGGGTCTTTTTTTCAGGTCCGGGTGGACCTCTTTTTCAGATCCGGGTGGATCTCTTTTTCACGAGCCTTGAAATGAGAGAGCGAGTTGGGGTCCAGTGGCCCCCTTTTTCATGAGCTTGAAAACAAGAAAGCGAATTAAGACCCCGACGGGTCTTTTGTCACGAGATGGTTTTTTTCTGACCTTAGCGTGCTATAATGGTAATAGAAAGAGTAAAGGTGGGTAAGTCAAAGATGAATTGTACGATTAGAAATATGATTAAGTCTGATATTGAATCCTTATCTCATGGATTTATGAATCAAGGTTGGCCTGGTAGAGAGGAAATTTTGGCTAGATATTTTCTGGAACAGGAAAGTGGGGAGAGAGAAGTCTTAGTTGCAGAGATTGATGGTGCTGTAGCGGGCTACGTTACCATTTTGCCCTCTGCTAAACATGGTCCTTTTGCAGAAGTCTATCCAGAATTATCAGATTTTAATGTGTTTAAGCCTTTTCGAAATCAAGGGATTGGGAGTCAACTGCTAGAAGAGGCAGAAAATCGAGTTAAGTTTTTTTCAGACAAAGTGACGTTGGGTGTAGGTTTGCACTCAGGCTATGGACCTGCCCAGAGATTGTATATCAGACGGGGCTACATTCCAGATGGGACAGGTGTCTGGTATCGAAATCAACCCTTGGAAATGAATGCTACTATTCAAAATAATGATGATTTAGTTCTGTACTTATCAAAGAAGTTCGAATAAGAGATGGCGAATTTCTTTGAAAATAGGGGATTTAGCTACTTTATGGTATAATGGAAAGAGTTAGATTGAAAGAGGTAGTGAGATGGATGCGAAATTAAGATACAAGGCAAAGAAGATCAAGATTGTCTTTTTTGATATTGATGATACCTTGCGAAATTCCAAGACTGGTTTTATTCCGACTTCAATCCCAGTTGTTTTTAAGCAATTACGTGAGAAAGGAATCTTGACAGGTATTGCTTCTGGACGAGGGATTTTTGGTGTCGTGCCAGAGATTCGTGAACTCAAGCCTGACTTTTTTGTGACCCTGAATGGGGCTTATATCGAAGATAAAAAAGGTCAGGTCATTTATCAGTATCAGATCGAGAAGTCAGATGTTGAGGAGTATATTTCTTGGGCCAAGCAAGAGGGAATTGAGTATGGTTTGGTTGGGAGTCATGATGCCAAGTTGTCGACTCGCACCGATATGATTAGTGAAGCTATCAATCCAATTTACCCTGATTTGGATGTGGACCCTGATTTCCATGATAAAGAAGACATCTATCAGATGTGGACTTTTGAAGATAAGGGAGATGACTTGCACTTGCCTGATAGTCTCTCAGACAAACTTCGCATGGTTCGTTGGCATGAGCATTCGTCTGATATTGTGCCGATTTCAGGCTCCAAAGCGACGGGGGTGGAAAAGGTTGTGGAACACCTTGGCTTGAAACCAGACAACGTTATGGTTTTTGGAGATGGGCTGAATGACTTGGAACTCTTTGATTATGCTGGAATCAGCGTTGCAATGGGAATTTCTCATGATAAGATCAAAGAAAAATCAGATTATATTACAAAAACACTAGAAGAAGATGGCATTTTTGATGCCTTAGAAGGATTTGGTATGGTGGAAAAAGAATTGCATTTCCCACAAGTAGACATTGAAACAGTAGAAGGTCTTCTTGCGACCATTAAGACCAATCACGGAGACTTGCGTATTAAGCTCTTCCCAGAGCATGCTCCTAAAACAGTGGCTAACTTTGTTGCTCTTTCAAAAGATGGTTACTATGATGGGGTCATTTTCCACCGTATTATCAAGGACTTTATGATCCAAGGTGGAGATCCAACTGGAACTGGTATGGGTGGCGAGTCAATCTACGGTGAATCATTTGAGGATGAATTCTCAGAAGAACTTTACAATATCCGTGGAGCCCTTTCTATGGCCAATGCTGGTCCAAATACCAATGGCAGCCAGTTCTTTATTGTCCAAAACCAGCACCTGCCTTATTCTAAGAAAGAAATTGCTCGTGGTGGTTGGCCAGAACCGATCGCAGAAATCTATGCTAACCAAGGTGGGACACCTCACCTAGACCGCCGTCACACGGTTTTTGGACAGTTAGCTGATGAAGCATCTTACGCTGTCTTGGATGCCATTGCTTCTGTTGAGACGGGGGCGATGGACAAGCCAGTTGAAGATGTTGTGATTGAAACAATTGAAATCGAGGACTAAGATGAAAATCGGTGATAAGCTAAAGGGGCGTATTACAGGGATTCAGCCCTATGGTGCCTTTGTTGAGCTAGAGACAGGTGATACGGGGCTGATTCACATTTCAGAGATTCGGACAGGCTTTATTGAAAATATTCATGAAGCCTTGAAAGTCGATGAAGAGGTTCAGGTTCAGGTAGTAGATTTAGATGAATTTACAGGGAAAGCCAGTCTTTCTATCCGCACTTTGGAGGAAGAAAAGCACCAGTTTCCGAGACGGAGACGCTTTTCAAGCGACCGTTTTAACTACGGCTTTGCGCCTCTTAAACGAATGATGCCAATTTGGACTAGAGAAGCCTTGCACTATTTAAAAAAGAAGAAGTAGTTTAGAATTTTATATTTTTTGTAATGTTAATATAAATCTGCTATAATAGAACCATGGAAGAAGAACAATTATTAAAATCAGGGGAGCGAATTAACCAGCTCTTCTCAACAGATATCAAAATTATTCAAAATAGAGAGGTTTTTAGCTATTCGGTGGATAGTGTTCTCTTGTCACGCTTTCCACGTTTTCCTAAAAAGGGCTTGATAGTGGATTTCTGCGCTGGGAATGGAGCAGTGGGGCTATTTGCTAGCACTCGTACTCAGGCACAGATTTTGGCTGTTGAGATTCAGGAGCGTTTGGCGGATATGGCTGAACGCTCTGTCCGTTTGAATGGTTTAGAAGAGCAGATGCAGGTCATCTGTGATGATTTGAAAAATATGCCTTCTCATATACAGGGAAGTAAGGTGGATATGATTTTGTGTAATCCACCCTATTTCAAGGTGGATCCTCATTCCAATCTGAACGAGAGTGAACATTATCTCTTGGCGCGCCACGAAATCACGACCAATTTGCAGGAAATCTGTCGCAGTGCTCAGAGTATTCTCAAGTCCAATGGGCGTTTGGCAATGGTTCATCGTCCTGATCGCCTCTTGGATATCTTGGACATGTTGCAACGACATAATCTAGCACCTAAGCGCCTGCAGTTTGTTTATCCAAAAAGAGAAAAGGAAGCCAATATGCTTTTAATTGAGGCTATCAAGGATGGTTCGACAAGTGGCTTTAAGGTCTTGCCACCTCTTATTGTTCACAATGATGATGGCTCTTATACGCCCGAACTCGAAGAAATTTATTATGGATCATAAGGCTTTCATGTATGTAGTAGAATGTAGAGATGGTTCTTACTATACAGGATATACAACAGATATCAAGAAACGAGTAGCTGTGCACAATAGTGGTAAGGGAGCCAAGTATACTAGGGCTCGCTTACCAGTCAAACTTATCTATGCTCAAGGATTTGCCAGTAAGGAAGAAGCCATGTCGGCAGAAGCCCTTCTCAAGCGTAAGAAGAGGCCACAGAAGGAAATATTTTTATTTGAAAATCAAGATAGAAATTTACTCAGTTATTTTGAAGAGTAGCGGGGAGTCCTTTGACTCCTCTTACTTTTGTCAAAAAGCGAAAAAAATGCTACAATAAAGAGAATAAACAAAATGAGGTATTATCATGTCTAAGATTCTAGTATTTGGTCACCAAAATCCAGACTCAGATGCCATCGGGTCATCTGTAGCCTTTGCCTACCTTGCAAAAGAAGCTTATGGTTTGGATACGGAAGCTGTTGCCCTTGGAACTCCAAATGAAGAAACAGCCTTTGTCTTGAACTACTTTGGTGTGGAAGCACCGCGTGTCATCACTTCTGCTAAAGAAGAGGGTGCAGAGCAAGTTATCTTGACTGACCACAATGAATTCCAACAATCTGTATCAGATATCGCTGAAGTAGAAGTTTATGGTGTTGTAGACCACCACCGTGTAGCTAACTTTGAAACTGCAAGCCCACTTTACATGCGTTTGGAGCCAGTTGGGTCAGCTTCTTCAATCGTTTACCGTATGTTCAAAGAACACGGTGTAGCTGTTCCTAAAGAGATTGCTGGTTTGATGCTTTCAGGTTTGATTTCAGATACTCTTCTTTTGAAATCACCAACAACACACCCAACAGATACAGTCATTGCTCCTGAATTGGCTGAATTAGCTGGTGTCAACTTGGAAGAGTATGGTTTGGCTATGCTGAAAGCTGGTACCAACTTAGCCAGCAAATCTGCCGAAGAATTGATTGACATCGATGCTAAGACTTTTGAATTAAATGGAAATAATGTCCGTGTTGCCCAAGTAAACACAGTGGACATCGCGGAAGTATTGGAACGCCAAGCAGAAATTGAAGCTGCAATGCAAGCTGCCAACACAGCAAACGGCTACTCTGACTTTGTCTTGATGATTACAGATATTGTCAACTCAAACTCAGAAATCTTGGCTCTTGGTGCCAATATGGACAAGGTAGAAGCGGCTTTCAACTTCAAACTTGAAAACAATCATGCCTTCCTTGCTGGTGCCGTTTCACGTAAGAAACAAGTGGTACCTCAATTGACTGAAAGCTTTAATGCTTAAGATTTTGGGTGTCAGTTCAAAATCGGAAAGGCTAGTTTGCCTTATATCGAAAGGAGTTTCGGCTCCTTTTTTTCTAGGAGTGAAGCATGTTAGAAAATGGCGATTTGATTTTTGTGAGAGATGAGTCGGACCTAGGACAGGCCATCCAGATTTCCGCAGGCAACTATAGCCATGTTGCCATTTATTTGGATGGGATGATTTATCATGCTAGTGGAGAATTTGGTGTTGTTTGTCAAGAACCAGCAGACTTCTTTGAGTCCAATCATTTGTACGATCTTTATGTCTACCCAGAAATGGATATCCAGTCTGTGAAGGAAAAAGCTTGTAAACATCTAGGGGCACCCTACAATGCTTCTTTCTATCCAGATGGACATGGTTTCTACTGTTCCCAGTATATGGCAGAAATTCTCCCCATTTTTGAAACTATTCCCATGAAATTTGGTGATGGGAAGCAGGAGATTAGTGATTTTTGGAGAGAGTATTATAGCGAACTAGGTCTGCCTGTTCCTCTGAACCAAGCTGGGACCAATCCTAGTCAGTTGGCAGCATCGCCTCTGTTAGAATGTAAAGAAAGGAATCTTCATGATTCAGATTTTTAATCCATCTCGTTTGACGAGACAGCCATTTTTTGGAGAATTGATCCGCTATCTGGACCAGCATGAGGATGTGATTTTAAGGGAAATCAAGGCTCAATTTCCAGATCTAGCAGTTGATAAACTCATGGAAGAGTATATAAAGGCTGGCTTTATTCTACGGGAAAATAAGCGCTATTACCTCAATTTTCCTATGCTTAAAACACTCGATAGTCTCGAACTGGATCAAGAGATTTTTGTTAGAGAAGCTAGTCCAATTTATCAAACTTTGTTGGAGAAGAGTTTTGAGACGGAATTGCGCAATCAAACCAATGCAGCTATTTTAGTTGAAAAGACGGACTTTGCGCGCACTAAAATGACCCTGTCTAATTATTTCTACAAGGTCAAAAATCAGTATCCTTTGACAGAAAAACAGCAGGAACTCTATGCCATTTTGGGAGATGTCAATCCTGAGTATGCCCTCAAATATATGACGACTTTTTTGCTAAAATTTCTTAAAAAAGATCAGCTTATGCAGAAACGTCGTGACATCTTTGTGGACAGTTTAGTTGTCCTAGGTTATATTGTCCAAAATGCAGATGGAAAGTATGAGTTGGCTATCGATTTGGATAAGGAAAAATTAACTTTCTATTTAGTGTGATTGCTTTTTCTGAGCACATTGTTTGACTTTATCTATCGATAAGTTTATACTAATGTAACCGATAACACATATCGGAATAAAACTAAAGGAGACAATCATATGTCACTTGAAAACAAATTGGAACAAGCAACAGGCGCTGTCAAAGAAGGTTTTGGTAAAGTTACTGGAGACAGCAAGACAGAACTTGAAGGAGCTGTTGAAAAAACAGTTGCTAAGGCAAAAGACGTTGTAGAAGATGCTAAAGGTGCTGTAGAAGGTGCCGTTGAAGGTTTGAAAAACGCTTTTAAATAAAGATAGAAAAAATCAAGGGTTTCGTTTCCCTTGATTTTTTTACGATCCTTATAAATAATTTTCTGCGACAGCTGCATCTCCTGGATAGGCTTCTTTTTTGCCTTGAACGATTTGGTAGCAATCGGCTCCCTTACCAGCAATAATAACTGCATCTAATTCGTGATTTGTGATAGCCATAGCTGCCTTGATGGCTTCTTGGCGATCCGCAATTTTTTCAACAGGATGATTGATGTAGCTACTAATTTCATCCGCAATGGTCATTGGGTCTTCATAGTTAGGGTCATCAGCAGTCAGAAAGACTTGAATCTCAGGATGTTGATTGAGGAGAAGTCCAAAGTCCTTGCGACGACTTTCTCCCTTATTTCCTGTCGAACCGAGAACCAGAGCAATCTTTCCAGTTTGATGAGTTTCAACCACATTGATGAGTTTTGTCAGACTATCCCCATTGTGGGCGTAGTCGATGAAGACCTTGGCTCCATTTTTCTGAGTGAGGACTTCCATACGACCAGGAACGCGGGTTGCAGCGATTCCTTTTTTGATGTCCTCAAGACTAGCTCCGAGACGGAGGCAAGCAAGTCCAGCAGCAACGGCATTTTCTTGGTTGAAGTGACCAATCAGTTGGATATCATAGTCTCCAGCCAGTTTACCCGTAGCTGAAAAGCTAAAGGCTTTGGAATTCTCGATTTGGTTATCAGATTGGCTACCATAGAAATCATGGTCTTGATCTGCCACTTGTTCTTTCAAGACAGAAAAGTGATCCATGTCACTGTTAATGATGACTGCTCGGCTATTTTCCATCAAGAGACGCTTGTGGTAGAAATAGTCTTCAAAGCTAGGGTGTTCAATCGGGCCGATATGGTCTGGGCTGATATTGAGGAAAACTCCCACATCAAAGGTTAGGCCATAGACACGTTTGACCAGATAGGCTTGGCTGGAAACTTCCATGATGAGGTGGGTACGATCATTTTGCACAGCTTGATTCATCATGTCAAAGAGGTCAATACTCTCAGGAGTTGTCAATGCAGACTTAAAGAAAGTCTTGCCATCTAAAGTTGTATTCATAGTCGACAACATTGCAGGTCGATGCCCTTGAGATAAGATGTTATAAGCGAAATAGGCTGCTGTTGTCTTACCCTTGGTTCCAGTAAAGGCGAGGAGTTTGAGTTTTTCCTGTGGATTTCCATAAAATTCCATAGCAATCAAACTCATGGCTTTCTTAATGTCGTTCACAATGATGACAGGGATACCGACTTCGTAGTCCTTTTCAGCTATATACCAACCGAGTCCTTGAGAGATGGCAGAAAGCAGAAATTCCTTCTTAAAGGCAGCACCCTTGACGAAAAATAGGCTCTTTTCTTTGGCCTTGTGGCTGTCATAGCAGATGGTGTCAAACGCGATATGGCTGTAGTTGTAGTGATAGTGTCCTTGGTCGATAATCTCACGGAAGAGACCATCTTTCTTTAAAATATCTAATACAGTTTCAATCTTTATCATACTTTCTATTGTAAACCGAAAGTCGTAAATTTACAAGTAACAAGGAAAAGTTTATAATGGAAGATAAGGAGTTTTTCCTAGTTATCAAAATTGAATGAGGAATCTATGTCGCACGAAAACAATCACCAGCAGGCCCAGATGTTACGGGGGACTGCTTGGCTAACGGCTAGTAACTTTATCAGTCGCCTACTTGGGGCTATTTACATTATCCCTTGGTACATCTGGATGGGGTCTTATGCGGCTACAGCCAATGGACTCTTTACCATGGGATACAATATCTATGCCTGGTTCTTACTGGTTTCAACAGCAGGTATTCCGGTTGCAGTGGCCAAGCAAGTTGCCAAGTATAATACCATGCGAGAAGAAGAGCATAGCTTTGCCCTGATTCGGAGCTTTTTAGGCTTTATGACGGGACTAGGTTTGGTTTTTACTTTAATCTTGTATGTCTTTGCTCCTTGGCTAGCAGACTTGTCTGGCGTGGGCAAAGACTTGATCCCAATCATGCAAAGCTTGGCTTGGGGAGTCTTGATTTTCCCATCTATGAGTGTTATCCGAGGATTTTTCCAAGGGATGAATAACCTCAAACCTTATGCCATGAGTCAAATTGCTGAGCAGGTCATTCGTGTTATCTGGATGCTCCTAGCAACCTTTATCATTATGAAGCTCGGTTCGGGAGATTACCTAGCAGCGGTTACCCAATCCACCTTTGCTGCCTTTGTCGGCATGGTCGCCAGTTTTGCAGTCTTGATTTATTTCCTTGCCAAAGAGGGATTACTCAAAAGAGTCCTTGAAACAGGAGATAAGATTAACAGCAAGCGTCTTTTGGTCGATACTATTAAGGAAGCCATTCCTTTTATCTTAACAGGGTCTGCCATCCAGCTCTTCCAGATTTTGGATCAGCTGACCTTTATCAATAGTATGAGCTGGTTTACCAACTACAGCAACGAGGACTTGGTTGTCATGTTTTCTTATTTCTCAGCCAATCCTAATAAAATCACTATGATTTTGATTTCTGTTGGAGTTTCAATTGGGGGTGTCGGTTTGCCACTTTTGACTGAAAACTATGTCAAGGGGGACTTGAAAGCAGCTTCTCGTCTCGTTCAGGATAGTCTCACCTTACTCTTTATGTTCCTGCTACCAGCAACGGTTGGAGTGGTCATGGTAGGGGGACCTCTTTATACGGTCTTCTATGGTAAGCCAGATAGTTTGGCTCTGGGCTTATTTGTCTTTGCAGTTTTGCAGTCTATTATTTTAGGCTTGTACATGGTCTTGTCTCCAATGCTTCAGGCCATGTTCCGCAACCGCAAGGCCGTTCTCTATTTTATCTATGGTTCTATTGCCAAGCTAGTCTTGCAACTACCTACCATCGCTCTCTTCCACAGTTACGGACCTTTGATTTCCACAACCATTGCTCTCATCATTCCTAATGTCTTGATGTATCGGGATATTTGTAAGGTAACGGGTGTCAAGCGCAAGGTGATTTTGAAGCGAACCATTTTAATCAGTTTGCTGACCCTAGTCATGTTTCTGTTAATAGGAACCATCCAGTGGCTGTTAGGATTTTTCTTCCAACCGAGTGGACGTTTGTGGAGCTTCCTTTATGTAGCTCTTGTCGGTGCCATGGGTGGAGGAGTATACGGAGTCATGAGTCTCCGTACTCGTTTATTGGATAAGGTGATTGGAAAAGCCCAAGCAGATCGCATGCGAGCAAAATTTAATCTTTCGTAAGATAGCATTTATAAATAAAAGGAATAAGTTGAACAATCTTTTAGGAGAACTTGAAACTTATTCCTTTTTTAGCGTCAAAATAGCTAAAATTATCTTTTGAAAGTAGAAGATGAGGTCTTTTTCGATTTTTTTGGAAAAAATCATTGACTAAACAAACTAAATGTTGTATAATAAAACAAATATTTAAAGCAGGAGGTTCTGGAAATGAAAAAGTCTAAGGCCAAGTATGCAACACTTGCAGGTGTCATGTTAAGTGCAGGTATTTTGTTAAGCGCCTGTGGAAATTCTAGCACAGGGTCAAAAACCTATAACTATGTTTATTCAAGTGATCCATCTAGTTTGAACTATCTAGCAGAAAACCGTGCAACAACCAATGATATTGTGACCAATCTGGTAGATGGTCTCATGGAAAATGACCAGTATGGGAACTATGTGCCATCCTTGGCAGAGGATTGGAGTGTTTCTAAGGACGGTTTAACCTATACCTACAAACTTCGTAAGGATGCTAAGTGGTTTACTTCTGAGGGAGAAGAATATGCTCCTGTAACTGCTCAGGATTTTGTGACAGGTTTGAAATATGCAGCTGATAAAAAATCAGAAGCCTTGTATCTAGTGCAGGACTCTGTTGCAGGCTTGGATGACTATATTAACGGGAAAACAAGCGACTTTTCAACTGTCGGAGTCAAGGCTCTTGATGACCAAACGGTTCAATACACCTTGGCTCGACCAGAACCTTACTGGAACTCAAAAACAACCTCAACCATTCTTTTCCCAGTCAATGCAGATTTCTTGAAATCAAAAGGGGATGATTTTGGGAAGGTAGACCCTGCTAATATTTTGTACAGTGGACCTTTCTTGATGAAAGCTTTTGTTTCAAAATCTGTCATCGAATACAAGAAAAATCCTAACTACTGGGATGCTAAAAATGTCTTTGTAGATGATGTCAAATTGACCTACTATGATGGTAGTGACCAAGACGCTCTTGTTCGTAACTTTACAGACGGAGCCTATAGCTACGCTCGTCTCTATCCGAATAGTTCAAGTTATGAAGGAATTAAAGAAAAATACAAAGATGATATCGTC
This sequence comes from Streptococcus sp. Marseille-Q5619, assembly GCF_946901205.1. Lineage (NCBI taxonomy): Bacteria > Bacillati > Bacillota > Bacilli > Lactobacillales > Streptococcaceae > Streptococcus > Streptococcus sp. Marseille-Q5619. Next base: position 70,466 of record NZ_CAMPPO010000004.1, on the reverse strand, counting down.
TATAGCATGCAAGATGCCACTTCTTACTTCTTAAACTTTAATCTGGATAGACAATCTTATAAATTCACTTCCAAGACAAGTGATGCTGAAAAGAAATCGACTCAAGAAGCGGTTCTTAATAAAAACTTCCGTCAAGCTATTAATTTTGCCTATGATCGGACAGCTTACGGGGCTCAATCTCAAGGAGAAGATGGTGCAACTAAGATTTTGCGTAACTTGGTTGTTCCTCCAAACTTCGTAAGTATCAAGGGAAAAGACTTTGGTGAAGTAGTGGCTTCTAAGATGGTCAATTATGGTAAGGAATGGCAAGGAATCAACTTCGCGGATGCCCAAGATCCATACTACAATCCAGAGAAAGCCAAAGCCAAATTTGCAGAAGCTAAGAAAGAATTAGAAGCTAAGGGGGTAACATTCCCTATCCACTTAGATAAAAATATAGAGTTGACCAATAAGGCTGAAATTCAAGGAATCAATTCCATGAAGCAATCAATTGAGTCTGTCTTAGGTGCAGAAAATGTTGTGATTGATGTCCACCTACTTTCTACAGAGGACTATGATAGTTCAGGTTATCTAGCTCAAACAGCTGCGCAAAAAGACTACGATCTCTACAATGGTGGTTGGAGTGCGGACTATCTTGATCCATCTAGCTATCTTGATATCTTTAGTGTCAAGAATGGTGGGGTTCTACAAAGTCTTGGACTCGAGCCAGGTGAAGCCAATGACAAGGCCAAGGCTGTTGGATTGGATGTCTACACTCAAATGTTGGAAGAAGCTAATAAGGAACAAGATATTGCAAAACGCTATGAAAAGTATGCTGAAATCCAAGCTTGGTTAGTAGATAGCTCTCTAGCAATTCCAAATGTTTCACTTGGTGGAACACCAACATTGAGAAAAATCGTTCCTTTCTCAACACCATATTCATTGGCTGGTAATAAAGGGGTTGAATCCTATAAATACCTCAAATTACAAGATAAGACAGTCACAACAGACGAATATGCAAAAGCCAGAGAAAAATGGTTGAAAGAAAAAGAAGAATCTAATAAAAAAGCCCAAGAAGAATTGGCGAAACATGTCAAATAAGGATTTTTCAAGAAAAACGATGGTTTCGAAAGAAGCTGTCGTTTTTTAATAGAATGATGGTAAATTTGGAAGAAAAATCTCACATTTTTTTCTTTGTTTCTTGAGTTTATGTTATAATGAATATAACATAAATGTGAGACGCTATTTTCGAAAATCTACCCAATGTTGATTGAAGTATGCATATGCTAGGGTAATGTTATAGGAGGTATGTCATCTACTGGAAAAGTAAGATAAAACGCAACAAATGATAAGTTCTTCTTTGAGTGAAGAGTCCTTATCTGCCTATTTAGTGATTTTTATGGAGGTATCATCATGGGCGCTATTATGGAGTTTGCAACAGAAAAACAGATTGCATCATTTCTTTCAACTTGTCGCATTGAAGGGCAAAAGAATTTTCTGATGGCTTTCAAGAAAAAGACATGGTTCAAATCCTTTATTGATTTTTTCATTATAGGAGGTAGTTACTATGTTCAGTCGAGTGTGAAGCCTAAGATTCTGGCATTCACACCTAAGGGAATCTACTTGATGGACATCAGTGATGTAACAGAAAATCATTCTAATCATGTCGTAGAGATGCCTTGGAATCAAGTCAAAGATTTTACTTATAAGCCAGTCTTGAATACAGTTAGGCTGAACTGGAACTATCAAAATGAAGCCTATATTTTTTCCGTGGATGTCGGTCAGATTAGTCAGCATGTGGGCCAATATCAATTTAACAAAGAGCATTATGATTATTTATCCCGACAGGATTTCTTTCAGTCTAAGTAAGCCCTAGCAATCATTTTCACAAAAGAATCTGGAAGCTTTTCTGGATTCTTTTTAGCTTTACTATCTAAGTATATAGTTTAAAACTATAACTAGCTCTTGAAAAGAAGAAAATGAGTTGATGAAAATAAGTGGTACAATAGTTACTATAGATTTGGAGGAATTGTATGAGCAAGGAATTACACATTAACACAATTTTGGCCCAGGCGGGTATTAAGTCAGATGAAGCGACAGGTGCATTGGTGACACCGCTTCATTTTTCAACGACCTATCAGCATCCAGAGTTTGGTCAATCTACTGGATTTGACTATACGCGCACCAAAAACCCAACTCGCAGTAAGGCTGAGGAAGTCTTGGCAGCTATTGAGTCAGCAGACTATGCCCTAGCGACTAGCTCAGGAATGTCAGCTATTGTACTGGCCTTTAGCGTCTTTCCAGTAGGAAGTAAGGTCTTGGCGGTGCGTGACCTTTATGGAGGTTCTTTCCGCTGGTTCAATCAAGTGGAGCAGGAAGGTCGTTTCCATTTTACCTATGCCAACACAGAAGAAGAATTGATTGTCGAGTTGGAGAAGGATGTGGATGTTCTCTATATCGAAACGCCAACCAATCCCTTGATGTTGGAATTTGATATCGAAAAACTAGCAAAATTGGCTCATGCTAAGGGTGCCAAAGTGGTGGTGGACAATACCTTCTACAGCCCTATCTACCAACGTCCGATTGAAGATGGAGCAGATATCGTTCTCCATTCAGCAACCAAGTATCTGGCAGGCCACAATGATGTCCTGGCTGGAGTGGTTGTGACCAATAGTTTAGAACTATACGAGAAGCTTTTCTACAATCTCAATACGACAGGGGCAGTTTTGTCACCATTTGACAGCTACCAGTTGATTCGAGGTCTCAAGACCTTGTCTCTTCGTATGGAGCGCTCAACAGCTAACGCCCAAGAAGTGGTTGCCTTTTTGAAGGATTCTCCAGCAGTTAAGGAAGTTCTTTACACTGGTCGTGGAGGCATGATTTCCTTTAAAGTAGCGGATGAAACACGCATTCCTCATATTTTGAACAGTCTCAAGGTCTTCTCTTTTGCGGAAAGTTTGGGTGGGGTGGAAAGTCTCATTACTTATCCAACGACGCAAACCCACGCTGATATTCCAGCAGAAGTGCGCCATTCTTATGGTTTGACAGATGACCTCTTGCGCTTATCAATTGGGATTGAAGATGCTAGAGATTTGATTGCAGATTTGCGCCAAGCATTAGAAGGATAAGACAAAGATGGGAAAATATGATTTTACAAGCCTGCCAAACCGTTTAGGGCACCATACCTATAAATGGAAAGAAGCAGAAACGGATAGTGAAGTCCTACCAGCTTGGATAGCGGATATGGACTTTGTAGTCTTGCCTGAAATCCGCCAAGCCGTGCAGACTTATGCTGATCAACTGGTTTATGGCTATACCTATGCCAGTGAAGAGTTAATTAAGGAAGTTCAAAAGTGGGAAGCTACACAACACGGTTACCACTTTGACAAAGAGGCTCTTATCTTTATCGAGGGTGTGGTACCAGCCATCTCAACAGCTATTCAAGCCTTTACAAAAGAAGGCGAGGCGGTTTTGATTAACACACCTGTCTATCCACCCTTTGCACGCAGTGTCAAGTTGAATAACCGCAGATTGATTACCAATTCTTTGGTGGAAAAGGATGGTCTATTTGAGATTGACTTTGACCAACTGGAGAAGGATTTGGTAGAAGAGGATGTCAAGCTCTATATTCTCTGCAACCCCCACAATCCTGGTGGACGTGTTTGGGAAAAGGAAGTGTTGGAGAAGATTGGCCAACTTTGTCAAAAACATGATGTTTTGTTGGTTTCTGATGAGATTCACCAAGATTTGGCTCTCTTTGGTCACAAGCATCATTCCTTCAATACCATCAACCCTGACTTTAAAGAATTTGCGATCGTCTTGACCAGTGCCACTAAAACCTTTAATATTGCTGGGACAAAAAATTCCTATGCAGTCATTGAAAATCCTAAGTTGAGACTGGCTTACCAGAAACGCCAGTTGACCAATAATCAGCATGAAATTTCAGGATTGGGTTATTTGGCGACAGAAGCTGCCTATCGCTATGGTAAGGATTGGTTAGAGGAGCTCAAGCAAGTCTTTGAAGACCATATTAATTATGTGGTAGATCTATTTGGCAAAGAGACTAAAATCAAGGTCATGAAACCGCAAGGAACCTACTTGATTTGGCTTGATTTTTCAGCCTATGATTTGACTGATGAAACATTGCAAGAGCTTTTGAGAAATGAAGCCAAGGTTATTCTCAACCGTGGTTTGGATTTTGGAGAGGAAGGAAATCTCCATGCTCGTCTCAATGTAGCCATGCCTAAATCTCTGTTGCAAGAAGTTTGTCAGCGTATCGTTACCACTTTTGCCAAACGTTAAAAATCCAGCCTTCTAGGAGAAAAGTCTTCCTAGAAGGCTATTTTCATAGGCGAAAATATGGTATAATAAAAAGATAAGGTAAAGGTGAAAATATGGCTAAATTGATTCCGGGCAAAGTCCGTATCGAAGGCGTTGCCCTTTATGAAACTGGTAAGGTTGACATTATCAAGGAAAAGAACAATCGGCTCTACGCTCGCGTTGCAGAAGAAGAACTGCGCTATAGTCTAGAGGATGATTTGGTTTTTTGTGCTTGCGATTTTTTCCAAAAGAGGGGCTACTGTGTGCATTTGGCGGCGCTGGAGCATTTTTTAAAAAATGATGAGCGTGGTCAGGAAATCTTGCAGAGTCTGGAAGAAGGTCATGAAGAAAAAGAGGCCGTTGAAACCAAGGTGACCTTGGGAGGCAAGTTTTTGGATCGAATCTTGTCTCCAAAATCAGATCGAGCTTATGAATTATCGGCTGTGGGTCAGGTGGAAGCAGGAACCAATTATATCTTGTGGACCCTGAGAATTGGCCAAATCAATAGCCAAAAATACTATGTCATTCGGGATATTCCACTCTTTTTAAGGATTGTCGAGCAGAGAAAGTCTTATATGATTGGCAAGATTTATGAGGAGTCTCTTTCTTGGGAATCCTTTGATGAGGCCAGCCAAGAACTTCTGACTTTCTTGCGGGGACTGATGGAGGAAGGACAGGCTCCAAACCTCTTTTTCCAAAACCAGGGTCGGCACCTCTTTTTCCCTCTAACTTTTTTTGAGCAGGGTGTGAATTTACTGATGACCTTGCCGCATTTTCAATTTGACCATCAAGTGGATAGCTACCAGACCCTGCTTTTTCAGGATATGCATGCTGATGCCAATCTATTTGCCTTTACAGTAACAGAATACTCGGACTATTTTGAAATGGAAATCAGTGAGAGTCCAAGGGTCAATGTCTTTTATCAGGGAGCTGTGCTGTTCCATAAAGGACAGGTTTATTTTCAAACAGACCAGCAGATGCGTCTTCTCAAAGAAATCAAAGCGTTGCCTTTGGATCAGCATAGCAAGAAATACCTGCAATTTGATAGTAGTGACCGCGATAAGTTGGCTTCCTGTCTAACGCTTTTTAGCCAGATGGGGACCGTTTCAGCTCCAGAACGGTTACAAATCAAAACGTTTGCGCCCTCTTTTTACTTTGACAGGGAAGAAGATAATCGGATTCGTTTAGAAATTCAGTTTGATTATGGGGATAGGCAGGTATCAAGCCGACAAGAGCTAGAAGAATTGCCATTTTCGAGTGACGCGGACTTAGAAGAAAGAATTTTCCAAGTCTGTTTGGTTGCAGGTTTTGAAGCAGACTTTCAATCTTGGCGTCAGGCCTTAAAAGCCGAGTCTGTTTATCATTTCTTTCACGAAACTATTCCGGTCTTTGAAAAACTCGGGCATGTTGACCTATCAGATAAGCTAGAAGAGCTTTATAGCCTAGCGAGTCCTCAAGTGCAGATTGCTTCCAAAGGAGGTCTCTTGGAAATCCAGTTCGATTTTCAAGATATCGACCAAGAGGAAATCGACCAAGCCATGCAGGCTTTGCTTGCCAATCAAGATTTTTATATTGATTCGTCCAATCAAGTCTACTTTTTCGATGAAGAAACCAAGAAAATTCGCCAAAATCTACAGGAACTGGGGCAGTTTGAATTAAAAGATGGGACCTTGCAGACTCGGAAATCCTTGGCCTACAGTTTAGCTCATCTTTTTGAAGGGCGTGACCGTGTTTCTTTTTCACAGGAATTCCAGAATTTGGCCCAGGATTTGACGCATCCAGAGGACTTCCCTAGACAAGCAACTTGGGTTCAGGCTGACTTACGAGATTATCAGGAAAAGGGAATCAGCTGGCTGCAAATGCTCCATCATTATGGTTTTGGTGGGATTTTGGCTGATGATATGGGACTTGGTAAAACCCTGCAGACCATTGCTTTTTTGACCAGTCAAGTGACAAAAGAAAGTAGGGTCTTGATTTTAACACCGTCAGGTTTGATTTACAACTGGGCAGATGAGTTTCAAAAATTTGCCCCACAGTTAGATGCGGCTGTTGTTCATGGTTTGAAAGCTAGTCGTGAAGAGATTCTTGCTGAGAGCCATCAAATCTATGTGACGAGCTATGCTACCTTCCGTCAGGACAGTGAGCTTTATCAGGGGATGGCCTTTGACTTCCTTTTCTTAGATGAAGCTCAGGTCATGAAAAACGCCCAGACCAAGATTGCCCAGACCTTGAGACAATTTGTGGTGCCGTCGGTTTTTGCTCTGTCAGGGACACCGATTGAAAATCATCTGGGTGAGTTGTGGTCTATTTTTCAAATCGTCATGCCAGGACTTTTGCCAAGCAAGAAAGAATTTATGAAATTGCCAGCTGAGCGAGTGGCTCAGTTTATCAAACCTTTCGTTATGAGGCGCAAGAAAGAAGAAGTGCTGACTGAATTACCAGACTTAATCGAAGTAGTTTATAAGAATGAACTGGAAGACCAGCAAAAGGCTATCTACCTAGCCCAGTTGCAACAGATGCGAGACCGTCTGGCTCAAGTTTCAGACCAGGAATTCCAACGAAGCCGAGTGGAAATTTTATCTGGTCTGATGCGCTTGCGCCAAATCTGTGACACCCCTGCCCTCTTTATGGAGGATTATCAGGGAGCTAGCGGTAAACTGGATAGTCTTCGTGACCTGCTGGTACAGGTGGCAGACGGTGGACACCGTGTCTTGATTTTCTCTCAGTTCAAGGGAATGTTGGAAAAAATAGAGCAAGAACTGCCAGACTTGGGCATGACTTCCTTTAAAATTACGGGTTCAACCCCAGCCAAGGAAAGACAAGACATGACTAAGGCCTTTAATCAAGGGGAGAGAGATGCCTTTCTGATTTCCCTTAAGGCTGGTGGTGTCGGTCTGAACCTGACAGGTGCTGATACGGTTATCTTGGTTGACCTTTGGTGGAATCCTGCGGTGGAAGCGCAAGCTATTGGCCGTGCCCATCGGATGGGTCAGGAAGAAACGGTTGAGGTCTATCGCTTGGTGACCAAGGGAACCATTGAAGAAAAAATTCAGGAACTCCAAGAGCAAAAGAAACATCTGGTGTCACAAGTATTGGATGGCACAGAGTCACGTGGCAGTCTGACCCTAGCAGAAATTAGAGAAATTTTGGGAATTTCTGAAGCCAGCACTTGAAAAATCAAGACAATACGCTATAATGAAGTGTTGAAAGGAAATAGAAAATGAAACAAGAACGATTTCCATTGGTGTCAGATGACGAGGTCATGCTGACTGAAATGCCAGTCATGAACTTGTACGATGAGTCTGATCTGATCAGTAATATCAAGGGTGAGTATCGAGATAAAAATTATTTAGGATGGGCTCCTATTACTGAAGAGGCGCCAGTAAAACCGATTGAAAAGCAAGTCGAGAAACCTAAAAAAGCTCCTTTAGGGGTAAAAAAAGAAGGAAAGAGCTATGCGGAGGTGGCGCGTGAAGAAGCGCGTGCAGACTTGAAAAAGAAACGCTCTGCTAACTATCTAACTCAGGATTTCAGCCGTGCGAGACGTCATTCTAAATCAGGCCTTCTTAGACAGGGCAATCAACCGACAGCGCCTTTCCAAAAGGAAAATCCTGGTGAATTGGTGAAATATAGCCAAAAATTGACCCAGTCTCATTATATCTTGGCGGAAGAAGTTCATTCTATCCCTACCAAGAATGAAGAAGTGTCAGCACCTGCTCCAAAGAAAAACAACTATGATTTTCTAAAGAAAAGCCAAATCTACAATAAAAAAAGTAAACAAACAGAACAAGAACGTCGGGTTGCCCAAGAGTTGAATCTGACAAGAATTACAGAATAGGGGAGAAAACATGCCAAAGACATATCATTTTATCGGAATTAAGGGATCAGGGATGAGTGCCTTGGCCTTGATGTTGCACCAAATGGGGCATAAGGTACAGGGATCAGATGTTGAAAAGTACTACTTTACTCAACGTGGTCTTGAGCAGGCAGGAATTACTATTCTTCCTTTTGATGAAAAGAATCTAGACGGTGATATGGAAATTATCGCTGGAAATGCCTTTCGTCCAGATAACAACGTCGAAATTGCCTATGCAGACCAAAATGGTATCAGCTACAAACGTTACCATGAATTTCTAGGTAGCTTTATGCGTGACTTTGTTAGCATGGGAGTAGCTGGAGCGCATGGAAAAACTTCAACGACAGGTATGTTATCTCATGTCTTGTCTCACATCACAGACACTAGCTTCTTGATTGGGGATGGGACAGGTCGTGGTTCGGCCAATGCCAAATATTTTGTCTTTGAATCTGACGAATATGAACGCCATTTCATGCCTTACCATCCAGAATACTCTATTATCACCAACATTGACTTTGACCATCCAGACTATTTCACAAGTCTCGAGGATGTTTTCAATGCCTTTAACGACTATGCTAAACAAATTACCAAGGGTCTTTTTGTCTATGGTGAAGATGCAGAATTGCGTAAGATTACAGCCAATGCTCCGATTTATTATTATGGCTTTGAAGCAGAAGGTAATGACTTTGTAGCTAGCGATCTTCTTCGTTCTACAACTGGTTCAACCTTCACGGTTCATTTCCGTGGACAAGACTTGGGGCAATTCCACATTCCAACCTTTGGTCGTCACAATATCATGAATGCGACAGCCGTTATTGGTCTTCTTTACACAGCAGGATTTGATTTGAACTTGGTGCGTGAGCACTTGAAAACATTTGCCGGTGTTAAGCGTCGTTTCACTGAGAAAATTGTCAATGATACAGTTATTATCGATGACTTTGCCCACCATCCAACAGAAATTATTGCGACCTTGGATGCGGCTCGTCAGAAATACCCAAGCAAGGAAATTGTAGCAGTCTTCCAACCGCATACCTTTACAAGAACCATTGCCTTGTTGGACGAATTTGCTCACGCTTTGAACCAAGCGGATGCTGTTTACCTAGCGCAAATTTATGGGTCAGCTCGTGAAGTAGACCATGGTGACGTTAAGGTAGAAGACCTAGCCCAAAAAATCAACAAAAAACACCAAGTGATCACTGTTGAAAATGTTTCTCCACTCCTTGACCATGACAATGCTGTTTATGTCTTTATGGGTGCAGGAGACATTCAAACCTATGAATACTCATTTGAGCGTCTCTTGTCAAACTTGACAAGCAATGTTCAATAGGATGCTCCCATGGAAATTCCAATTAAGATCATTCAGGCAAGCAAGTCTGATTTGGCTGAGATAGAGGCGATTCAAACCTCGTCTTATCCAGCTGAAAAGCAGCAACCTTCCCATATTTTAGAAGAAAGTATCCGTAAGTGTGCGGATACCTTTCTTCTAGCTAGGGATGAAAATAAACTTTTAGGCTATATTTTATCAAGTCCCCAGTTAGACAATCCGCAATGTCTAAAAGTACATTCTTTAGTCATTGAGTCTGACCATCAGAGACAAGGATTGGGAACACTTCTTCTTGCAGCCTTGAAAGAGGTGGCAGTTGAGCTGGATTACAAAGGGATTCGTTTGAAGAGTCCTGATGAGTTGCTTTCATACTTTGAAATGAACGGTTTTATTGATGAAGAAACTTCTCTTTATGAAACTAGCCAGAGTTTTAGTATGATTTGGTTTAATCCCTTTTATCTGGAGGCACAATGAAAATCAGACAAGCAAGATTAGAAGATTTGGATCGTATCGTCGAGATTGAACTAGAGAATTTCTCGGTTGAAGAAGCCATTCCTCGATCTGTTTTTGAGGCGTATTTGCGAGAAATACAGACCTCTTTTCTGGTTGCGGAAAAAGAAGGCAGAATCATGGGGTACATAGAAGGACCAGTTGGATCGCATCGCCACCTGCAGGACCAGTCCTTTACAGAAGAGATAGAAGATTATAGTCATGAGCCTGGTGGCTATATCTCTGTGACCTGTCTTTCTATTGCCAAAGAAGCACAGGGACTTGGACTTGGACAAAAATTACTAACAGCCTTGAAAGAAGTTGCTCTTGAAGATGAGAGAGAAGGCATTAACCTAACCTGTCATGACTATCTCATCGCCTACTATGAAAAGCATGGATTTGTTAATGAAGGCCTGTCCCAGTCAACCTTTGCAGGGGAAACTTGGTATGATATGGTCTGGGAAGCTAATACTCTTCGAAAATCAAATTCAAACCACGTCAGCGTCGCCTTACCGTACTCAAGTACAGCTTGCGGCTAGCTTCCTAGTTTGCTCTTTGATTTTCATTGAGTATAAAAAATAAGCTAGGAAAAGTATCATAGGTTGCTTTTCTTGGACTTTTAAGATATAATATTATGGATTGTCAACAAGGAGGAAAAACTTTTGAGTGAAAAGTCAAGAGAAGAAGAGAAATTAAGCTTTAAAGAGCAGATTCTGAGAGATTTAGAAAAAGTAAAAGGCTATGATGAAGTTCTGAGAGAAGATAAGGCAGTAGTTCGCACTCCTGCAAATGAACCTTCAGCTGAAGAACTCATGGCTGATTCCTTGTCAACGGTAGAGGAGATTATGAGAAAAGCTCCTACCGTGCCTACTCACCCAAGTCAAGATGTACCAGCTTCTCCAGCAGATGAGATTCAAAGAGAAACTCCTGGTGTTCCAAGTCATCCAAGTCAAGATGTACCTTCTTCTCCAGCGGAAGAAAGTGGATCAAGACCAGGTCCAGGTCCTGTTAGACCTAAGAAATTTGAAAGAGAATACAATGAAACCCCAACAAGGGTAGCTGTTTCCTATAAGACGGCAGAGAAAAAAGCAGAACAAGCAGGTTCAGAAACACCTACGCCTGCTACAGAAACAGTGGATATCATCAGCGATACACCACGTCGTAGCCGTAGAGAAGGAGCAAAATCCGTTAAGCCTAAGAAAGAGAAGAAGTCACATGTGAAAGCTTTTGTGATTTCATTCCTTGTATTCCTTGCCTTGCTCTCAGCAGGTGGTTACTTTGGTTATCAGTACGTGCTAGATTCTTTGTTACCTATTGATGCTAATTCTAAGAAATATGTGACGGTTCAAATTCCTGACGGTTCAAACGTTCAAGAAATCGGTACGACGCTTGAAAAAGCTGGTTTGGTAAAGCATGGTCTGATTTTTAGCTTTTATGCCAAGTATAAAAATTATACCGATTTGAAAGCAGGTTACTACAATTTACAAAAGAGTATGAGTACAGAAGACTTACTCAAAGAGTTGCAAAAAGGTGGAACAGATGAACCGCAAGAACCTGTCCTTGCGACTTTGACAATTCCAGAAGGTTATACGATTGATCAAATTGCACAAGCGGTAGGTCAATTGCAAGGTGACTTCAAAGAGCCTTTGACAGCGGAGGCTTTCTTGGCTAAAGTTCAAGATGAGAACTTTATCAGTCAAGAAGTTGCCAAATATCCGAGTCTACTTGAAAGCTTGCCTACAAAGGAAAGTGGGGCTCGTTATCGTTTGGAAGGATACCTTTTCCCAGCTACATACTCTATCAAGGAAAGCACAACTGTTGAAAGCTTGATTGATGAGATGTTGGCGGCTACGGATAAGAACCTATCTCCTTACTATAGTACTATCAAATCTAAAAACTTGACTGTCAATGAGTTGTTGACCATTGCTTCCTTGGTCGAAAAAGAAGGTGCCAAGACAGAAGATCGTAAGCTCATTGCAGGTGTATTCTACAATCGTTTGAATCGTGATATGCCACTTCAAAGTAATATTGCAATCTTGTATGCCCAAGGAAAACTGGGGCAAAATATCAGCCTAGCTGAGGATGTTGCGATTGATACCAACATTGATTCACCTTATAATGTTTATAAAAATGTAGGTCTCATGCCTGGTCCAGTCGATAGTCCAAGTCTGGATGCGATTGAGTCAAGCATCAATCAAACTAAGAGCGATAACCTCTACTTTGTAGCAGATGTCACAGATGGCAAGGTCTACTATGCTAACAATCAAGAAGACCACGATCGCAATGTTGCTGAACATGTCAACAGCAAATTAAACCAAACAAACTAAAATTATGTGATACTTCACATAATTTTCTTTCGAAAATATCATCAGAAGAAAGTTGAGAAAAATGGCAGAAAAAACATATCCTATGACCCTTGAGGAAAAGGAAAAACTTGAAAAAGAATTAGAAGAATTGAAATTGGTTCGCCGACCAGAAGTGGTAGAACGCATTAAGATTGCCCGTTCATACGGTGACCTTTCTGAAAACAGTGAATACGAAGCAGCTAAGGATGAACAAGCCTTTGTCGAAGGACAAATCTCTAGCTTGGAAACAAAAATCCGTTACGCTGAAATCGTCAATAGTGACTCAGTTGCAGATGATGAAGTAGCGATTGGTAAAACAGTCACCATCCAAGAAATTGGTGAGGACGAAGAAGAAGTTTATATTATCGTAGGCTCAGCTGGTGCGGATGCCTTTGCAGGTAAGGTTTCAAATGAAAGCCCAATTGGACAAGCCTTGATTGGCAAGAAAACAGGTGACACAGCAACCATTGAAACGCCTGTTGGTAGCTATGATGTAAAAATTTTGAAGGTTGAAAAAACAGCCTAAAACAGAAGAAAGGAGTGGGGAGGCTGTGCGCTTCACTCACTCCTTTTTCCATTTTGCTACTCTTCGAAAATCAAATTCAAACCACGTCAGCGTCGCCTTGCCGTACTCAAGTACAGCCTGCGGCTAGCTTCCTAGTTTGCTCTTTGATTTTCATTGAGTATAAATTAAATTGAAATTGGAGACTATATGAGTTCAAAGAAAAAAAACAAGATGGAGCGTGGTCTGACCAATCGTCACGTGCAGGTTATGGCCATTGCAGGAACAATCGGAACAGGACTCTTTCTGGGAGCAGGTCGCTCTATCAGCCTAACAGGTCCTTCCATTGTACTGATTTATATGATTACTGGGGCCTTCATGTTCCTCATGATGCGTGCGGTTGGGGAAATGCTCTACCAAGATCCTGAGCAACATACCTTTATCAACTTTATCACGCGTCATTTGGGTAAGGGCTGGGGCTATTTCTCGGTTTGGTCTTACTGGCTATCTGTTGTCTTTATCGGTATGGCGGAAATCACTGCTATCGCACATTATGTGCAATTTTGGTTCCCAACTTGGCCAAGTTGGATGATTGAGATTGGATTTTTGACTATTCTAGCCTTGGTCAATCTGATTGCGGTGAAGCTCTTTGGAGAAGTTGAGTTTTGGTTTGCGATGGTCAAGATTGTGGCTATTTTAGCCATGATTGCCACAGGAGTCTTTATGGTCTTGACAGGCTTTAAGACACCTCATGGAGTAGCAAGTTTAGCTAATATCGCCGACAATTTCTCCCTCTTCCCAAATGGTGGAGTTAACTTTGTCATGGCCTTCCAGATGGTGTTCTTTGCCTACCTTATGATTGAGTTTATCGGGGTAACGACTTCAGAAACAAAAAATCCACGTCAGGTCTTGCCAAAAGCCGTTAAGGAAATTCCTTTGCGTATCGCCTTTTTCTACGGTGGTGCCCTCTTAGCCATCATGGCTATCATTCCGTGGCGTGAACTTGCATCGGCTGATTCTCCCTTTGTTACAGTATTTGAGTTAGCAGGTATCAAGTGGGCGGCAGCCTTGATTAACTTCGTCGTTTTGACGTCAGCAGCATCTGCTCTTAACTCAACCCTTTATTCAACAGGACGTCATTTGTATCAGATTGCCCATGATTCACCAAATCCATTCTTAAAGGCTATTAAGGCAGATACTCTTTCCCGTCACAACGTACCACAAAATGCCATCATCGCCTCAGCAATTTTGATTGCCCTAGCAGCCTTTATCAACGTATTGCCAGGTGTTTCTGATGCCTTTGCCTTGATTACGGCATCGTCGTCTGGTGTCTATATTGCCATTTATATCTTAATCATGGTGGCTCACCTTAAATACCGCAAGTCACCAGACTTTATGGCGGATGGCTATCTCATGCCCCATTATCGTTTCCTAAATCCTTTAACCATGCTCTTCTTTGCCTTTGTCTTTGTAACCCTCTTTTTACAAGAGTCTACATTTGTAGGAGCAATCGGCTCAGCTATCTGGATTATCGGTTTCGGTATTTATAGCCAGTGGAAATTTAGAAAATAGATTAAAGACTCACCAACTCAGGTTGGTGGGTTTTTGCTAGTTTGACAGTCTATTGAAATAAGACTATAATCAAGTTGTAATAGTGTTTGAGGAGGTTTAGATGTACTTTAGATTGGAAAACAAGGAGTCTCAGAAAGCACAAGAAATTGGGAATTTGATTCGTGTTTATAACCGTTCAAAACGAGAAGATGCCGAAAGTGAGCCACTTAATCTTTATGTCGAAGATGAAAAGGGCAATCTCCTGGCAGGTTTGATAGCAGAGACTTTTGGAAATTGGCTAGAAATCGAGTATTTATTTGTAAAAGAGGAATTGAGAGGACAAGGAATCGGTTCAAAACTATTGCAGCAAGCAGAAACTGAAGCTAAGAATCGAGACTGTCGTTTTGCTTTTGTCAATACTTACCAGTTTCAAGCTCCAGATTTTTATAAAAGGCATGGCTACAAGGAAGTCTTTACCTTACAAGACTATCCCTACATTGGGCAAAGATATTATTACCAAAAGGATTTGTAAGGAGAATATGAAATCATAAAGTAAAGAGGGGGCTTGACATAAGTATGAAGGAGATTCTTGATAAATACCAGTTAAATCCTACAAATTGTGTCTTTCTGGGCAATATTGGGTACAATGCAATGACAGCTGAGAAATTGGTAATCAAGTCCTATCAGGTTAAGAAAAGAAGCGATGCCGTCGATATTTTGAAATCCTATATTTAAACTTAACACTCTCTATTTTTTTAAATTGACCTTAATCCGAGATTCCCCTCTCGGATTTTGTGTTGCTTTCATTAAATTTACAGGTAAGACTTGCTAGCTTCAGTAAATATACACAAGCTTTTCAGAATAGAGTGAAATACGAAAGAAAATGGAAGTAATTTTCATTAAACGCTTCCAATGTGCAAAAAAAGTTGACAAATTTAAATTTTAGGACTACACTAAGTAAGTAAATTTTATTTTAAAGGAGAATTCGTTATGAATTTAACATTTTTAGGCTTATGTATTGCCTGTATGGGCGTATCTGTCGGTGAAGGTTTATTGATGAATGGACTGTTTAAATCAGTAGCACGCCAACCAGATATGCTTTCTGAGTTTCGTAGTTTGATGTTTTTAGGTGTTGCCTTTATTGAAGGAACTTTCTTTGTAACTCTTGTCTTCTCATTTATTATCAAATAAATACATGGAACGAGAAGAAAAGGGAGGATTTTAGATGGAAGAAAGTATTAATCCAATCATCTCTATTGGTCCTGTTATCTTCAATCTGACTATGTTAGCCATGACCTTGTTGATTGTGGGAGTTATTTTTGTCTTTATTTATTGGGCAAGCCGCAATATGACCTTGAAACCCAAAGGAAAGCAAAATGTACTTGAGTATGTCTATGACTTTGTTATTGGATTTACAGAACCTAACATTGGTTCGCGCTACATGAAAGATTACTCACTCTTTTTCCTTTGTTTATTTCTTTTCATGGTGATTGCCAATAACCTTGGCTTAATGACAAAGCTTCAAACGATCGATGGGACTAACTGGTGGAGTTCGCCAACCGCTAATTTACAGTATGACTTAACCTTATCTTTTCTTGTCATTTTGTTGACACATATAGAAAGCGTTCGTCGTCGTGGATTTAAAAAAAGTATAAAATCTTTTATGAGTCCTGTTTTTGTCATACCGATGAATATCTTGGAAGAATTTACAAACTTCTTATCTTTGGCTTTGCGGATTTTTGGGAATATCTTTGCAGGAGAGGTCATGACGAGTTTGTTACTTCTTCTTTCCCACCAAGCTATTTATTGGTATCCAGTAGCCTTTGGAGCTAATTTGGCTTGGACTGCATTTTCTGTCTTTATTTCCTGCATCCAAGCTTATGTCTTTACTCTTTTGACATCTGTGTATTTAGGGAATAAGATTAATATTGAAGAGGAATAGAAAGGAGTAACTGATGCACGTAACAGTAGGTGAATTGATTGGTAATTTTATTTTAATCACTGGCTCTTTTATTCTTTTGCTAGTCTTGATTAAAAAATTTGCATGGTCTAATATTACAGGCATTTTCGAAGAAAGAGCTGAAAAAATTGCTACTGATATTGACAGTGCTGAAGAAGCCCGTCAAAAAGCAGAAGTATTGGCTCAAAAACGCGAAGATGAATTGGCTGGTAGCCGTAAAGAAGCCAAGGCAATCATTGAGAATGCGAAAGCAACAGCTGAGAAAAGTAAGGCTAGTATTTTAGTAGATGCTAAACTAGAAGCAGGACGCTTAAAAGAAAAAGCAAACCAAGAAATTGCTCAAAACAAAGCTGAAGCTTTACAAAGCGTTAAGGGTGAGGTAGCAGATTTGACCATCAGCCTAGCTGGTAAAATCATCTCACAAAACCTTGACGGTCATGCCCATAAAGAACTCATTGATCAGTATATCGATCAGCTAGGAGAAGCTTAATGGACAAGAAAACAGTAAAGGTAATTGAAAAATACAGCATGCCTTTTGTCCAATTGGTACTTGAAAAAGGAGAAGAAGCCCGTATCTTTTCAGACTTGACTCAAATCAAGCAAGTTGCTGAAGAAACAGGTTTACCTTCTTTTTTAAAAAAAGTGACAGTAGATGAGTCTGACAAGAAAAAAACGATTGCTTTTTTCCAAGACTCTGTGTCACCTTTATTACAAAACTTTATCCAGGTTCTGGCCTACAATCACAGAGTAAATCTTTTTTATGATGTGCTTGTAGATTGCTTGAACCGACTTGAAAAAGAAACAAATCGATTTGAAGTGACGATTACTTCAGCTCATCCTTTAACAGATGAACAAAAGAGTCGCTTGCTCCCTTTGATTGAGAAAAAAATGTCTCTGAAAGTAAGGAGTGTAAAAGAAGAAATCGATGAAAGTCTCATTGGTGGTTTTGTCATTTTTGCCAATCACAAGACAATTGATGTGAGTATTAAACAACAACTTAAAGTTGTTAAAGAAAATTTGAAATAGAAAGTGGTGTTCTTTTGGCAATTAACGCACAAGAAATCAGCGCTTTAATTAAGCAACAAATTGAAAATTTCAAACCCAATTTTGATGTGACTGAAACAGGTGTTGTAACCTATATCGGGGATGGTATCGCGCGTGCTCATGGCCTTGAAAATGCCATGAGTGGAGAGTTGTTGATTTTTGAAAACGGCTCTTATGGTATGGCTCAAAACTTGGAGTCAACAGACGTTGGTATTATCATCCTAGGTGACTTTACAGATATCCGTGAAGGCGATACAATCCGCCGTACAGGTAAAATCATGGAAGTCCCAGTAGGTGAAAGTCTGATTGGTCGTGTTGTGGATCCGCTTGGTCGTCCGGTTGACGGTCTTGGAGAAATCCACACTGATAAAACTCGTCCAGTAGAAGCGCCAGCTCCTGGTGTTATGCAACGTAAGTCTGTATCAGAACCATTGCAAACTGGTTTGAAAGCTATTGACGCCCTTGTACCGATTGGTCGTGGTCAACGTGAGTTGATTATCGGTGACCGTCAGACAGGGAAAACAACCATTGCGATTGATACAATCTTGAACCAAAAAGGTCAAGATATGATCTGTATCTACGTAGCGATTGGACAAAAAGAATCAACAGTTCGTACGCAAGTAGAAACACTACGTCAGTACGGTGCCTTGGATTACACAATCGTTGTGACAGCCTCTGCTTCACAACCATCTCCATTGCTTTTCCTAGCTCCTTATGCTGGGGTTGCCATGGCGGAAGAATTTATGTATCAAGGTAAGCATGTTTTGATCGTTTATGATGATCTTTCAAAACAAGCGGTAGCTTATCGTGAACTGTCACTCTTGCTTCGTCGTCCTCCAGGTCGTGAAGCCTTCCCAGGGGATGTTTTCTACCTTCACAGCCGTTTGCTTGAGCGCTCAGCTAAAGTTTCTGATGAACTTGGTGGTGGATCAATTACAGCCCTACCGTTTATCGAGACACAAGCAGGAGATATCTCTGCCTATATCGCAACCAACGTGATTTCTATCACTGACGGACAAATCTTCCTTGGTGATGGTCTCTTCAATGCAGGTATTCGTCCAGCCATCGATGCGGGTTCATCTGTATCACGTGTAGGTGGTTCTGCACAAATCAAAGCTATGAAGAAGGTTGCTGGTACACTTCGTATCGACCTTGCTTCATACCGTGAGTTGGAAGCCTTCACTAAGTTTGGTTCTGACTTGGATGCGGCAACACAGGCTAAGTTGAACCGTGGACGTCGCACAGTTGAGGTCTTGAAACAACCTGTTCACAAACCATTGCCTGTTGAGAAACAAGTAACCATTCTCTATGCTTTGACACATGGTTTCTTGGACACTGTTCCAGTAGATGATATTGTTCGTTTCGAGGAAGAGTTCCATGCCTTCTTTGATGCTCAACATCCAGAGATTTTGGAAACCATTCGTGATACAAAAGACTTGCCAGAAGAAGCAGTCTTGGATGCTGCGATTACAGAGTTTCTCAATCAATCTAGCTTCCAATAAGAATAGAGGTGTCAGATGGCAGTATCTCTAAATGATATTAAAACAAAAATCGCCTCAACAAAAAATACGAGTCAAATCACTAATGCCATGCAAATGGTATCAGCTGCTAAGCTAGGTCGCTCTGAAGAAGCTGCTCGCAACTTCCAAGTTTATGCTCAGAAAGTTCGCAAGCTCTTGACGGATATTCTTCATGGTAATGGAGCTGGTGGTTCAACCAATCCGATGTTGATTAGCCGTCCAGTTAAGAAGACAGGCTATATCGTCATTACTTCAGACCGCGGTTTGGTTGGAGGGTATAATTCCTCTATTCTGAAAGCCGTTATGGAGCTGAAAGAAGAATACCATCCAGACGGTAAAGGTTTTGAAATGATCTGTATTGGTGGAATGGGAGCTGATTTCTTTAAGGCTCGTGGTATTCAACCACTTTATGAACTACGTGGTTTGGCAGACCAACCTAGCTTTGATGAAGTTCGTAAGATCATTTCAAAAACTGTTGAAATGTACCAAAATGAACTTTTTGATGAACTCTATGTCTGCTATAACCACCATGTCAACACGCTAACCAGTCAAATGCGTGTGGAACAAATGCTTCCGATTGTTGACTTGGATCCAAATGAAGCGGATGAAGAGTACAGCTTGACTTTTGAATTAGAAACCAGCCGAGAAGAAATTTTGGAGCAGTTGTTGCCTCAGTTTGCAGAAAGTATGATTTACGGTGCTATTATCGATGCTAAGACAGCTGAAAATGCTGCAGGTATGACAGCTATGCAAACAGCGACTGATAATGCTAAGAAAGTCATCAATGATTTGACAATTCAGTATAACCGTGCCAGACAGGCGGCGATTACACAAGAAATTACAGAAATCGTAGCAGGAGCTAGTGCCTTAGAATAGGCTCTAGTCCAGCTCGTATGAAAATGAACTTAGGACCTAGTTGAACTAGGAACCGACAGTATCTTATATAGAATAGGAGAAGGAGATGAGTTCAGGTAAAATTGCTCAGGTTATCGGACCCGTTGTAGACGTCTTGTTTGCAGCAGGGGAAAAACTTCCTGAGATTAACAATGCACTTGTCGTCTACAAAAATGACGAAAGAAAAACAAAAATCGTCCTTGAAGTAGCCTTAGAGTTGGGAGATGGTATGATCCGTACTATCGCCATGGAATCAACAGATGGGTTGACTCGTGGAATGGAAGTATTGGACACAGGTCGTCCAATCTCTGTACCAGTAGGTAAAGAAACTTTGGGACGTGTCTTCAATGTTTTGGGAGATACCATTGACTTGGAAGCTCCTTTTACAGAAGACGCAGAGCGTCAGCCAATTCATAAAAAAGCTCCAACTTTTGATGAGTTGTCTACCTCTTCTGAAATCCTTGAAACAGGGATCAAGGTTATCGACCTTCTTGCCCCTTACCTTAAAGGTGGTAAAGTTGGACTCTTCGGTGGTGCCGGAGTTGGTAAAACCGTCTTAATCCAAGAATTGATTCACAATATCGCCCAAGAACATGGTGGTATTTCAGTATTTACCGGTGTTGGGGAACGTACTCGTGAGGGGAATGACCTTTACTGGGAAATGAAAGAATCAGGCGTTATCGAGAAAACAGCCATGGTATTTGGTCAGATGAATGAGCCACCAGGAGCACGTATGCGTGTTGCCCTTACTGGTTTGACAATCGCTGAATACTTCCGTGATGTGGAAGGCCAAGATGTACTTCTCTTTATCGATAATATCTTCCGTTTCACTCAGGCTGGTTCAGAAGTATCTGCCCTTTTGGGTCGTATGCCATCAGCCGTTGGTTACCAACCAACCCTTGCTACGGAAATGGGTCAATTGCAAGAGCGTATTACATCAACTAAGAAGGGATCTGTAACTTCTATCCAAGCTATCTATGTGCCAGCGGATGACTATACTGACCCTGCGCCAGCAACAGCCTTTGCTCACTTAGATTCAACAACCAACTTGGAACGTAAGTTGGTACAATTGGGTATCTACCCAGCTGTTGACCCACTTGCTTCAAGCTCACGTGCCTTGGCACCTGAAATTGTTGGAGAAGAGCACTATGCAGTTGCTGCTGAAGTAAAACGCGTTCTTCAACGTTACCATGAATTGCAAGATATCATTGCTATCCTTGGTATGGATGAGCTTTCTGATGAAGAAAAGACCTTGGTTGCTCGCGCCCGTCGTATCCAGTTCTTCTTGTCACAAAACTTCAACGTTGCGGAACAATTTACTGGTCAGCCAGGTTCTTATGTTCCAGTTGCTGAAACTGTACGTGGCTTTAAGGAAATCCTTGATGGTAAATACGATCACTTGCCAGAAGATGCCTTCCGTGGTGTAGGTTCTATCGAAGATGTGATTGCAAAAGCTGAAAAAATGGGATTTTAAGAGGTGATCTATGGCTCAGTTAACTGTCCAGATCGTGACACCAGATGGCCTCGTCTATGATCACCATGCCAGCTATGTATCGGTTCGAACTCTGGATGGTGAGATGGGGATCTTGCCACGACATGAAAATATGATTGCGGTTTTAGCAGTTGATGAAGTAAAGGTAAAACGTATTGATGACGAAGATCATGTGAACTGGATTGCAGTAAATGGTGGCGTTATTGAAATTGCCAATGATATGATTACCATCGTCGCTGACTCTGCAGAGCGTGCTCGTGATATCGATATCAGTCGTGCAGAACGTGCCAAACTTCGTGCAGAACGTGCAATTGAAGAAGCACAAGACAAACACTTGATTGACCAAGAACGTCGTGCGAAGATTGCACTGCAACGTGCCATTAACCGTATTAATGTCGGAAATAGACTATAATACTCTTCGAAAATCAAATTCAAACCACGTCAACGTCGCCTTGCCGTACTCAAGTACAGCCTGCGGCTAGTTTCCTAGTTTGCTCTTTGATTTTCATTGACTATAAGAAAAAATGAACTTGAAAATTCCAAGTTCATTTTTTATATGTTTTATTAAGGAGCAAAACGGATGCAGACTGCTTCGGGAACATGGAAGTCGTTGGAGAGTTCTGCTAGACGACCATTGTCACAATTGCGTTTAAAGACGGTTGCATTGTCAGAGTCTTGGTGGACAGCAATGAGAAATTTTTGGTCGGGTGTCAAATCAAAATCTCGCGGAGTCTTACCATGTGTTGGAACGATTTCTAATAACTCTAAGCTACCGTCCGCAAGGATGGTATATACTGCGATAGAATCATGGCCACGGTTAGAAGCGTAGAGGTATTTACCGTCTTTAGAGAGACGAATAGCAGCGGTTCCATTAAAGCCTTCGTAAGCTTCTGGTAAAGTTGAAATGACCTGCATACGTTCAAATTCGCCAACGCCATCGTAGATTAAAACCTCGATAGTGCTATTGAGTTCACAAATGAGATAAGCGATTTTATAGTGGTTATGGAAAACAATATGACGAGAACCAGCTCCAGGAATACTATTGTAGGTATAGAGCTTAGATAATTTCCCTTCTTGATCAAGGTCATAAGTGATGACTTGGTCAGTTCCTAAGTCACAGGTCACTAGATAGTTGTCAGGTGTTAAATCTGTAAAGTGAACATGAGGAGATGCTTGATTCTCATGTGGACCTTGGCCACTGTGTTGATCTACATCACTAAGTAAAAGACTCCCATCCTTCTGACGTTTATAAACCAGTACCTGTCCTTTATGGTAGTTGGCTGCATAGACCAAATCACGCTTTTCATCAACGGCAACATAACAGTGAGGGGCTCCTTTTTCAACGACGTGATTTAATAAAGTCCCGTCAGTTTGATAGGCTGCAATGCCCCCTTTATCGTCTTGACTACCAACGGTGTATAAATGTTGGTGCTGGTCAAAGGCAAGGTAGGTTGGACTTGGCTCAGCTGCAAAAAGTTCTAGGTTTGAAAGCTGACCAGTTTCTGTATCAAAGCCAGCCTTGTAAATCCCTTGGGAAGTGCGACGTGTATAAGTTCCAAAATAAACAGTTTCTTTCATAACGTTACCTCTATATAAAGATAAGACTATTATATCACAAAAACAAGCCAATTAAAGACATCCAATTAGATGTAAGCACTTTAAAAAATAATTGATTGGTTTTTTGAAAAATATAATAATATTGAGATTGTTTTCCTTACTTTTCTTCTTAAAAGTGCTATAATGAATTCATAAAATGTTTAAAGGAGTCCTTACTATGAAAAAACGAGTTTTTCTAGCAGCTGGTGTAGCTATACTCTCGGCGGCTATGCTAGCAGCGTGTTCAACAGGTGGTAAAGATGCTACTAAACCTGTTACCTATACCTATGTCTTCTCTACAGACCCTACGACTCTGGATTATACAGTTTCTGGTAACAAGAGTACAAAACAGGTCACAGGGAACGTTATTGACGGTCTACTTGAAAATGACCAATATGGGAATCTGATTCCATCAGTTGCAGAAGATTGGACTGTTTCAAAAGATGGTTTGACCTATACCTATAAAATCCGTCAGGGTGTCAAATGGTATACCAATGAAGGCGAAGAGTATGGTGAAGTCAAAGCTCAGGACTTTGTAACTGGTCTGAAGCACGCAGCTGATAAGAAATCACAGGCTCTTTATCTGGTTCAAGACTCAGTTCAAGGTTTGGACGATTATGTCAATGGGAAAACAACAGATTTCTCTACTGTTGGTGTAAAAGCGACAGATGATTATACGGTTGTTTACACTTTGAATCATCCAGAATCTTTCTGGAATTCCAAGACAACAATGGGCGTTCTTGCCCCAATTAGCGAGGACTTTTTGGCTTCTAAAGGAGATGACTTTGGGAAGGCGACTGATGTAACAAGCATTCTTTATAATGGTGCTTACCTCCTCAAGGGATTGACATCTAAATCTTCCATTGAGATGACCAAAAATCAAAACTATTGGGATAAGCAAAATGTCTTTATTGATGATATTAAATTGTCTTTCTTTGATGGTCAGGATGCCGATTCTCTTGGACGAGGTTTTGATGAGGGACATTATCCAGCTGCTCCACTCTTTAAAAACTCTGCCAACTATGAACGTCTAAAAGAAAAGTACAAGGATAATATTGTATATGGTCAACAAAGAGGTGGCGTATTCTATATGTCTACTAATATTGATCGTGTAGCTTATAACCATACTGCTAAAACAAGTGATGCGGAAAAATCATCCACTAAAAAGGCTTTGTTTAATAAAGATTTCCGTCAATCCTTGGCTTTCGCAGCAGATCGTACGGCTGCAGTATCTCAAGTATTTGGGGACGAAGTGGCACCTCGTAAATTACGTACAAGTTTTACCCCTCCAACATTTGTCCAAGTTGGAGAACAGTCGTTTGGGCAAGTAGCTAAGGCAGAACTGGATAAGTTAGATAACGCTTGGAAAGACGTGAGTTTTGATGATGCACAAGATTCACTTCATAATGTAGACAAGGCTAAAGCTAAATTTGAAGTTGCTAAGAAAACACTTCAAGCCGATGGAGTACAGTTCCCCGTTCATTTAGACCTTCCAGTTTCCTCTACTCAGACAGATTTTATTCGTCAAGCCCAATCTTATAAACAATCCATTGAGGAAGCCTTAGGCTCTGAAAATATAGTGATTGACATTCAACAAGTTTCTGATGATGAATTGGGAAATATGACAGTATTTGCAACATCAACTGACAATATTGATTGGGATATCAATGTAAATAGTGGTTGGAGTCCTGATTATGCAGATCCATCAACCTATTTAGATGTATTTGATCCAACATCTGGTCCAACTCTTCTAGGAGCACTTGGTGTAGCACCAGGTACAGATAATCCGGCAATCAAAGCTGTTGGTTTAGATAAGTTTAAAGAGTTAATTACGGATGCTAGTGGTGAGAAAACAGATCTGCAAAAACGTTATTCTAAATATGCTAAAGCTCAAGCTTGGTTAACAGATAGTGCCTTGGTTATTCCTGTATACTCAGATGGTGCCCAAATGCTAATAACGAAGAAAGTTCCAGGTAGCGGTGCAGATGGTTGGGTAGGTGATAAGACAAGTGAACACAGCTACAAGTACCAAAAATTACAAGACAAGATTGTAACGTCTAAAGAAATGGATGACTTCCGCAAGAAATTTGCTGATGAAAAAGCCAAATCAAATGCTGATTATCAGAAGAACTTAGATCGTCATATTCAAGACTAATCGAATCTCCTCTTTTGAGGGGATTTTTTATATCGCTGTCTCCATGTAATACTCAATGAAAATCAAAGAGCAAACTAGGAAGCTAGCCGCAGGCTGTACTTGAGTACGGCAAGGCGAAGCTGACGTGGTTTGAATTTGATTTTCGAAGAGTATAAGCACTTAAAAAAAGAGTTATTTTACTTCAAAAATGGTATAATGAGAGAACGATAGAAAGGAAGTATTTATGGAGCAAAAAGAGAAACATTTTAGCTTATCTTGGTTTTTTAAGTGGTTTTTAGATAACAAGGCCATTACGGTATTTTTAGTAACCTTATTATTGGGACTGAATCTTTTTATTTTAAGTAAGATTAGTTTTCTATTTTCACCTGTTTTAGACTTTTTAGCAGTTGTGATGTTGCCAGTCATTCTGTCTGGTTTACTATACTATTTACTGAATCCTATTGTTGATTGGATGGAGAATCATAAGGTTAATCGTGTTATAGCTATCACTATTGTCTTTGTCATCATCGCTCTCTTTATTATTTGGGGCTTGGCAGTCGCCATTCCAAATCTGCAACGCCAGGTTTTGACCTTTGCAAGAAACGTTCCTGTTTACTTAGAAGATATAGATAGGATTGTTAATGGATTGGTAGCCCAGCACCTGCCAGATGATTTCAGACCTCAGTTAGAGCAGGTTTTGACAAACTTCTCTAGTCAGGCTACAGTTTGGGCAAGTAAGGTTTCATCTCAGGCAGTCAACTGGGTGAGTGCCTTTATTAGCGGGGCTTCTCAAGTGATTGTTGCCTTGATTATCGTTCCTTTCATGCTCTTTTATCTCTTGCGTGATGGGAAAGGCCTGCGTAACTATTTGACCCAATTTATGCCAAGAAAATTGAAAGAACCTGTAGGACAAGTTTTATCAGATGTGAATCAACAGTTGTCCAACTATGTTCGAGGGCAAGTGACAGTGGCTATTATTGTAGCGGTAATGTTTATGATCTTCTTCAAGATTATTGGTCTACGCTATGCGGTTACGCTGGGTGTTACTGCTGGTATTTTAAATCTGGTTCCTTATCTTGGTAGTTTCCTAGCCATGCTTCCTGCCCTAGTATTGGGCTTGATTGCTGGGCCAGTTATGCTTTTGAAAGTAGTGATTGTCTTTATCGTAGAACAAACTATTGAAGGCCGTTTTGTCTCTCCATTGATTTTGGGAAGTCAATTAAACATCCATCCTATTAATGTTCTCTTTGTTTTGTTAACTTCAGGATCCATGTTTGGCATCTGGGGAGTCTTGCTCGGTATTCCGGTTTATGCCTCTGCTAAAGTTGTCATTTCAGCCATTTTCGAATGGTATAAGGTAGTCAGTGGCCTATATGAATTAGAGGGCGAGGAAGTCAAAAGTGAACAATAGTCAACAGATGTTACAGGCTTTGGAAGAGCAAGATTTAACCAAGGCAGAGCATTATTTCGCCGAAGCTTTAGAAAATGATTCAAGTGACCTTCTGTATGAGTTGGCAACTTATCTTGAAGGAATTGGTTTTTATCCTCAGGCCAAGGAAATTTATCTGAAAATTGTAGAGGATTTTCCAGAGGTTCATCTTAATCTAGCAGCCATTGCTAGCGAGGATGGTCAAATCGAAGAAGCCTTTGCTTATCTTGAGGAAATCCAAGCTGACAGTGACTGGTATGTTTCGGCTTTGGCTCTGAAAGCAGACCTTTACCAGATGGAAGGTTTGACAGATGTAGCGCGTGAGAAATTATTGGAGGCCTTGACTTACTCAGAAGATCCTCTCTTGATATTGGGCTTAGCAGAGTTGGATAGTGAGTTGGAAAATTACCAAGAGGCTATTCAAGGCTATGCCCAGTTAGATAATCGCATTATTTATGAGCAAACAGGCATTTCTACCTATCAACGAATTGGCTTTGCCTATGCCCAGTTAGGGAAATTTGAAACGGCTACAG
The DNA here is from genome assembly GCF_946901205.1 of Streptococcus sp. Marseille-Q5619. Taxonomy (NCBI): domain Bacteria; kingdom Bacillati; phylum Bacillota; class Bacilli; order Lactobacillales; family Streptococcaceae; genus Streptococcus; species Streptococcus sp. Marseille-Q5619. The sequence goes on along the minus strand of NZ_CAMPPO010000004.1, from coordinate 43,498 downwards.
AGTTTTTAGAAAAAGCCCTGGAGTTAGAATACGATGACCTAACAGCTTTTGAGTTGGCCAGTCTTTACTTTGATCGAGAAGAATACCAAAAAGCTGTCCTCTACTTTAAGCAGCTTGATACCATTTCTCCTGACTTTGAAGGCTATGAGTATGGTTATAGCCAGGCCTTACACAAGGAGCATCAAGTTCAAGAAGCCTTGCGTATCGCTAAGCAAGGGTTGGAGAAAAATCCATTTGAAACTCGCCTCTTGCTGGCTGCTTCACAATTTTCTTATGAATTACATGATGCTAGTGGTGCAGAAAATTACCTCCTTACTGCTAAAGAAGATGCTGAGGATACGGAAGAAATCTTACTCCGTCTAGCAACTATTTATCTGGAGCAGGAGCGTTATGAGGATATTCTAGACTTACAAAGTGATGAGCCAGAAAATCTCTTGACCAAGTGGATGATTGCTCGTTCCTATCAAGAAATGGACGATTTGGATACTGCCTATGAGCTTTACCAAGAGTTGGCAGGAGATTTAAAGGACAATCCAGAGTTTCTGGAACACTATATCTATCTCTTACGTGAATTGGGCTACTTTGAGGAAGCAAAAGTCCATGCTCACGCTTACTTAAAACTGGTTCCAGATGATGTGCAAATGCAAGAACTGTTTGAGAGATTGTAAGAATGTTTAAACATATAGAACTGTAGTTTATCTTTTTTGATAGCTACGGTTTTTATTTGTATATGATAGAATTTTTTTGCAAAAATGGTTGGTTATTTTGTTTATTCATGCTATAATAGGAACAATTACTTTTAGGAGGTGCAGTATGTCTTATTTATTTGAGATATTACCAAGTTTACTGAATGGTGCGAGCACGACTGTACAGGTCTTTGCACTGGTCTTGCTATTTTCGATTCCTTTGGGCGTTTTGATTGCCTTTGCCTTGCAAGTCCATTGGAAGCCCCTCCATTATCTGATTAACATTTACATTTGGGTTATGCGTGGTACCCCCTTGCTCTTGCAATTGATTTTTATTTATTATGTGCTCCCAAGTATTGGGATTCGTTTAGATCGCCTTCCTGCTGCCATTATTGCCTTTGTTCTCAACTATGCAGCTTACTTTGCAGAAATTTTCCGTGGGGGAATTGACACTATTCCAAGAGGACAGTATGAGGCTGCCAAGGTCTTGAAGTTTAGCCCTTTTGACACAGTGCGCTATATTATCTTACCCCAAGTGACCAAGATCGTGCTTCCTAGTGTCTTTAACGAAGTTATGAGTTTGGTCAAGGATACCTCTCTGGTCTATGCTCTAGGCATTTCAGACCTTATCTTGGCGAGTCGAACAGCTGCCAACCGTGATGCTAGTCTGGTTCCTATGTTCTTGGCAGGTGCTATTTACTTGATTTTGATTGGTATTGTGACTATTCTTGCCAAAAAAGTTGAGAAGAAGTACAGTTACTATAGATAGGAGGCTGCCATGTTAGAATTACGAAATATCAATAAGAAATTTGGAGACAAACAAATCTTGTCTAATTTCAGTCTAAGTATTCCTGAAAAGCAAATCCTGGCTATCGTTGGGCCTTCCGGCGGAGGTAAGACAACTCTCTTACGTATGCTTGCGGGTCTTGAAACCATTGATTCTGGGCAAATCTTTTATAATGGACAACCTTTAGAGCTGGATGAATTGCAGAAGCGGAATCTACTGGGATTTGTCTTCCAAGATTTTCAACTGTTCCCTCATTTATCAGTTCTGAACAATTTGACCTTATCGCCTGTGAAGACCATGGGAATGAAGCAGGAGGAGGCTGAGAAGAAGGCGCGTGGTCTCTTGGAACAATTAGGACTAGGAGGACACGCAGATGCCTATCCATTTTCATTATCTGGTGGGCAAAAGCAGCGGGTGGCTTTGGCGCGTGCTATGATGATTGACCCAGAAATCATAGGATACGATGAACCAACTTCTGCCCTGGATCCAGAATTACGCTTGGAAGTGGAAAAACTAATCTTGCAAAATAGGGAACTTGGGATGACCCAGATTGTGGTAACCCACGATTTGCAGTTTGCTGAAAATATCGCAGATGTATTATTGAAAGTAGAACCTAAATAGGAGGAAAAATGGATGAAAAAATGGATGCTTGTATTAGTCAGTCTGATGACTGCTTTGTTCTTAGTAGCTTGTGGGAAAAATACTAGCGAAACTAGTGGAGATAATTGGTCAAAGTACCAGTCTAACAAGTCTATTACTATTGGATTTGATAGTACTTTTGTTCCAATGGGATTTGCTCAGAAAGATGGTTCTTATGCAGGATTTGATATTGATTTAGCTACAGCTGTTTTTGAAAAATACGGAATTACGGTAAATTGGCAACCGATTGATTGGGATTTGAAAGAAGCTGAATTGACAAAAGGAACGATTGATCTGATTTGGAATGGTTATTCCGCTACAGATGAACGTCGTGAAAAGGTAGCATTCAGTAACTCATATATGAAGAATGAGCAGGTATTGGTTACCAAGAAATCATCTGGTATCACGACTGCAAAGGATATGGCTGGAAAGACATTAGGAACTCAAGCTGGTTCATCTGGTTATGCGGACTTTGAAGCAAATCCAGCGATTTTAAAGGATATTGTCGCTAATAAGGAAGCGAATCAATACCAAACCTTTAATGAAGCCTTGATTGATTTGAAAAATGATCGAATTGACGGTCTATTGATTGACCGTGTCTATGCAAACTATTATTTAGAAGCAGAAGGTGTTTTAAACGATTATAATGTCTTTACAGTTGGACTAGAAACAGAAGCTTTTGCGGTTGGAGCCCGTAAGGAAGATACAACTCTGGTTAAGAAGATAAATGAAGCTTTTTCTAGTCTTTACAAGGACGGTAAATTCCAAGAAATCAGCCAAAAATGGTTTGGAGAAGATGTAGCAACCAAAGAAGTAAAAGAAGGACAGTAATATAAAATAGTGGCTGAGACTGCGTTTTGATTAGCAAAACGTAGTTTTTTTGTAATCTAGGAAAACGATAATAGCGATTGAATCTGGATAATTGAATATGGAATAGCCCACTGTGATTTCTAAACCATTGTTAAAAATTGATTTGACTTATAAAATTAAAATGTTCTGTAATGAAATGCTGATGCAACTGTTTTAGGAACAATAAAACGCATAATATCAAGGTTTTTGAACCTTATATTATGCGTTTTGTGATTTTAAAACTTGTTAGCTGATTTTTTACAATCCTGCGAAATCTTTGATTTCTTGTGCTGACATTGAGGAGTCGCAACGGACATTGATTTGTCCATCTGCAACGTGAACAAAGCCTGGTACAGTTGGGATTCCATAGCGTGAGCGGAATGCTTGCAACTCATTGAGTTGGCTTGCTTCTTCACTATTGATGAAGTAGATGTGAGCTTTGGTTTCAGCGACGACACCTGACAATGTACCTGCAAATTTACGGCAGTAAGGGCAAGTTTTGCGACCGATAAAGAAGGTTGCAGTTTCTTTTTTATCAAGAGATTCTTGCGCACGCGCAACTGTAGTGACTTCAAGGTCTTTGATATTATCTAAAAATTGTTCCATGAGATTACCTCGCTTTCGTTGATAAGTCTAGTATGCCATAAAGTTTCTAAAATTGCTTAGATTTGATACGAAAAAAAGATGAGATTGGTTGGTCTCATCTTTTATAGGGTCTTATTTTACAAAAGCATTGATTTCTGCTTCGATATTAGCAATCTTAGCTTGTGATTCTTCGTTTGTTTCCCCTACAACTGCAATGTAGAACTTGATTTTTGGTTCTGTACCTGAAGGGCGAACAGCAATCCATGAACCGTCAGCAAGTGTGTATTTCAACACGTCACTTGGAGGAGTTGTCAAGTTTGTAACAGTACCGTCAGCAGCAGTAGCAGTTTGTGCCTTGAAGTCTTCTACGACAGTGATAGCTGTTGCATTCCATTCTTTTGGAGCATTGTTGCGGAATTTAGCCATGATTGATTTGATTTGTTCAGCACCATCAACACCAGAAAGAGTAACAGAGATAGTCTTTTCTGCATAGTAGCCGTACTCTTTGTAGATTTCTTCGATACCATCAGCAAGTGTCAAACCGCGTGAACGGTAGTAGGCAGCAAGTTCAGCAACGACAAGAACGGCTTGGATAGCATCTTTATCACGTACGAATGGTTTAATCAAGTAACCGAAGCTTTCTTCAAATCCCATCATGTAAGTGTGATTGTGTTTTTCTTCGAATTCTTGGATTTTTTCAGCGATAAATTTGAAACCTGTCAAAACGTTGAACATGCTTGCGCCGTAGCTTTCAGCAATCTTCGTTACCAAGTCAGTTGATACGATAGATTTGCAGAGAGCGGCATTTTCAGGAAGAGTTCCAGCATTTTTGTGGGCTTCCAAGATGTATTTAGCCATGATAGCACCGATTTGGTTACCTGAAAGGTTGAGGTAGCTACCATCTTTTTGAAGAACTTCAACACCAACACGGTCAGCATCAGGGTCAGTTGCAACAAGAACATCTGCACCAACTTGACGACCAAGTTCTTCAGCAAGGGCAAAGGCTGCTTGGCTTTCTGGGTTTGGAGATTTTACAGTTGAGAAGTCAGGATCAGCAGTTGCTTGCGCTTCAACAACTTGAACTGAGTCAAATCCTGCTTGGGCAAGAGCACGACGAGCCAACATTTCACCAGTACCATGAAGTGGTGTGTAGACAATCTTCATGTCTTTACCGAATTCTTCAATCAAGGCTGGGTTGATGTTAACGTCCTTAACTTCTTTGAGGTATTCTACGTCAACAGCTTCGCCGATAACTTCAATCAAGCCAGAAGCTTTTTCAGCTTCCACATCAGCAACTTCAACTGCAAATGGATTTTCGATTGCACGGATATAAGTAGTCAAAGCGTCCGCGTCATGTGGAGGCATTTGTCCACCGTCTTCACCGTAAACCTTGTAACCGTTAAATGGAGCAGGGTTGTGGCTGGCTGTGACCATGATACCCGCGAAACAGTTGAGGTGACGAACTGCAAATGATAGTTCTGGAGTTGGACGAAGGCTTTCAAATACATAAGATTTGATACCGTGTTTAGCAAGAACTGCCGCAGATTCAAAGGCAAACTCAGGTGAGAAGTGACGGCTATCGTAGGCAATTGCGACACCGCGTTCTTTTTCGTTTCCACCTTTTGACTCAATCAAACGAGCCAATCCTTCAGTAGCTTGGCGAACAACGTAGATGTTGATGCGGTTTGTACCAGCACCAATCAAGCCCCGCATCCCTGCAGTACCAAATTCAAGATTTGTATAGAAGGCATCTTCCTTTGTTTTTTCATCCATATTTTCCAAATCTTGACGAAGGTAGTCAGGAAGCTCCGCAAAATCAACCCATTTCTGGTAATTTTCTTGGTAAGACATTAAAATTCTCCTTTATTTTTAAAACATTTAATCAGTTTGATTATATCATTTTTTTTAATTTTAGTAAAACCTTATCTGCTTCGAAAATCTCTTCAAACCAGGTCAGATTGAATTTGGGGTTTATATGATGTTGAGGCTAGGAAAAATTCAATCTCAGTAAAAAAGTAAGTCTTCTCATAATAAAACATTGATACCAAACGTTTTATTATGAGAAGACTTTTACCCAGCATCTTTAATCTGTGACTAGACGTTTAGTTCTAAGAATGCCATCTTGACTAGATGGTTTTCTTGACCGTTATTGGTGATAATCTTCCAGCAAGGCTTCAAACTCAGAGACAGTCATTCCCAATTGTTGGCTGGCTACCTCAGAAGTCAGAAGACCTTGACGGACTAAATTTAGTAGCATGGACAAACTTCCTTCAACTTTCCCTCGCTCCAGTCCCTGTTCAAGACCTTCTTCTCGCCCTTTTTCAATCCCCTCTGCACGACCACGCTCTAAACCTTTTTCCTCCGCTTGTTCCAAGGCATAGTCCTGTGCTAACAAGGCTTGTTCTTCGCGTCTGCGTTGTTCACTAAACATCTTCCTGTCCTCCTCGGACCAGCTCTTGTAGTCCAGCAGTTGGTCTGCTTGGCTGATGGCTCGCTCAGGTTGTTGGGTAAAGGGTTTATTCCCGAAAAACTCCAACCAGGGTTTGCGAATCCTATCCTTGCTGGTTTCTCTATATTTTTTTAATTCCAAGAATGCCATCTTAACCAGATGGTTTTCTTGTCCGTTATTGGTAATGGTTAAAACCTCACCTGTCGTGTCCTCGCGCATGCTAAAACTATGAAAAGCTAAGTCATCTGAGAAGTAGTTGCTATCTACAATAGCGATAGCGTAAACAGGTGCGATATGCTTGTAGCTCTGGTGAGTATCACCTTCACGCTGGCGAATTTTTTCTAGGTTCTGATTGACCTGACTACATAGATAAGCCCACAAACGATTAATGAAAAAATTCTGATGATGAACTTGAATCTCAATAATAACTTGCGTACCATTGTCCAACTCAGCCAAAACATCTATACTTGTATAGAAGTCTTGGGCCGAGTAAGGTGTAGTGGGCAAGACATGAATGTTACTTCCCTCCAAAATGGTCACATTTTTGGCTGGCAAGTCCAGCATATCGCGAATAAATTGACAAGTGATTTCTGGATTGCTAAAAATCTTCTTAGCAACCAAATCATTGGTTGGGCTAATGCCCGGATGTCTGAGAATCATCCTTTTCCTCCTTTTATTATACCACAGTTTTAAATCTAAGTTTACTAGATTCTATGGCTCTATCTATTTATTCGGAAAAGAAAGGGAAAAGTTCAAATTTTCTTGAAAATAACAATACATTAAGTAAAAAAAGATAGCCAAACTCTTTACATCAAGAAATTTAGCTATCTTTTTTAGTTTGTTTTAAGATTGCATAAGGTTGACAGATTTCTCACTCATGTTTTTCCAACAATGCCTCAAACTCAGCCACAGTCATTCCCAATTGTTGGCTGGCAACCTCAGGTGTTAAAAGATGCTGGCGAACCATATCCAGGAAGGCAAAGAGTTTTCCACGTTCAAGTCCTTGTTCAATACCTTCTGCACGACCACGTTCTAAGCCCTTTTCCTCCGCTTGTTCCAAGGCATAGTCCTGTGCTAACAAGGCTTGTTCTTCGCGCATACGTAGTTGACTAAACATTTTCCTGTCCTCCTCGGACCAGCTCTTGTAATCCAGCAGTTGGTCTGCTTGGCTGATGGCTCGCTCGGGTTGTTGAGTAAAGGGCTTATTGCCGAAAAACTCCAATCAGGGTTTGCGAACCTTGTCTTTGCTGGTTTATCTGTATTTTTTAGTTCCAAGAACTCATTATTGTGATGATTTTACAATAATGCCTCAAATTCAGTGACAGTCATACCTAATTGCTGACTGGCAATCTCAGAAGTCAGAAGACCTTGGCGGACCATATCTAGGAAGGCAAAGAGTTTTCCACGTTCTAATCCTCTTTCCTCCGCTTGTTCCAAAGCATAGTCCTGTGCTAACAAGGCTTGTTCTTCTCGCATACGTAGTTGGCTAAACATTTTCCTGTCCTCCTCGGACCAGCTTTTATAGTCCAGCAGTTGATCTGCTTGGCTGATGGCACGCTCAGGTTGCTGGGTAAAGGGTTTGTTCCCGAAAAACTCCAACCAGGGTTTGCGAACCTTGTCTTTGCTGGTTTCTCTGTACTTTTTTAATTCCAAGAACGCCATCTTAACCAAATGGTTTTCTTGTCCGTTATTGGTGATGGTTAAAACTTCACCTGTCGTGTCCTCTCGCATACTAAAACTATGGAAAGCCAAGTCATCTTGAAAATAATTACTATCCACAATTGCAATAGCATAAACAGGTGCGATGTGTTTATAACTCTGGTGTGTATCACCTTCTCGCTGACGAATTTTTTCAAGATTTTGATTGACCTGACTGCAAAGGTAAGCCCACAGGCGATTGATGAAAAAATTCTGATGATGTACTTGTATTTCGATGATAACTTGAGTGCCATTATCTAGTTCAGCTAAAACATCTATACTGGTGTAGAAATCCTGCGCTGAGTACGGCATGGAAGGCAAGACGTGAATATTGCTCCCCTCCAAAATGGTCACATTTTTTGCTGGCAAGTCCAGCATATCGCGAATAAATTGACAAGTGATTTCTGGATTACTAAAAATCTTTTTAGCAACCAAGTCATTAGTTGGGCTGATGCCCGGATGACGTACAGTCATATTTCTTCTCCTTTCATTATAGCACATTTTTTAATCTAGGCTCACTAGATTCACTGCTTCTATCTATTTATTCGGAAAAAGTAGAAAAAGAGTAGAAAAAATGTCAAATTATCTCATTTTTAAAGAAATAAGTGTAAAAGTTAATGGAAATCCAAAAGCAAGCTGGAAAGGTCTCAAAGCGCAGCGTTGAGCTTGCTGATAAAAGTAAGTAAGTCCATAAGATGCACACGACAAGGCAAGGATGATGAGGCTTCATCTTTGGTGTCGACTTACTGATGAGGGACTCCTAACCTAGCTTTGGTCTCAGTAAAAAGAGTCGTCTATCTCCTAGTCTTCCATTCAAAAAATTTGAAGTTTCAAGCCGACTGGTGTATAATATATTTATGAATTGTATTCTATTATATGGAAGTAATAGGGCACAATATATATATATATATATGGAGTGTAAGAATGAATCATCCAGAAAAACAATTAAAATACAGTATACGGAAAGTGAGTGTCGGTGCAGCTAGTGTTGTCATTGGGGCGCTCTATCTTTTGATGGGAGCTGGGATTGCTCATGCTGAGGGCGTGGAGTCAGCGAGGGAAACTGAGAGGGCAGAAAACCCGACAGATCCAGAACAGTCTGGAAATGGAAAGACAGGAAACAAGCCTGACCTCAGCAATACTGATGCAGCAGCAAACACCTATAATGCTCCCGTAGCTGAAAATCCGCTAGTAGCTCCAGAAACTGCCAAACCTCGTCGGACTAAAAGAGCATTACCTGATGGGGACGCAAGTAATCCATCGAATGGAGCTACAGGGACTGAATCAGGAGAGAACCAGCCAACAGGTGAAAAGTCACCTGTACTGGATGCCAATCGTAAGGGTGACGTAGTAAAAGATGGTCAGCCTGGGGTACATGTACCTAAAGATGGAGAAGATGGCTCGGATGATAAGAATGCCAACTTAAGATTTGATGATCCTGGCGAAGATGCTACAGTTGAAGAAATATGGAAGATTATCCAAAATATGCCGGATGACTTCCAAAATAACGAGCGCTCCTATCTAAGAAATATGGATACTCTTGGGGATGCGCTTAGATTTAAAAACGGCAAAGTCAGTGAAGATGCAGACGGCGTGAAATTACAAGATGGTGAAATTCGTGAAATAGACAGTTTCGGTGGTTGGCGTGCTATCAACAAAGAGGGACATGCGGGTAAATTTGCCATCGGTAAGAAAAATGCGCAGGGTTACTTTACTGGTTGGTACATTGACAAAGATGGCAAACATCAAGAAGGGGGAATGTTGGGTTCTAACGCCCTTGACCAAATCTATGTTCACGAACAAGCCCTAGACCGTCGCTTCAAATATATGTTAATGCTTGCCAAAGGACGTACTATCGCCAATAAAGATGATAAAGCACAAGATAACTCTCCGTTTGATATAGAGACAGCGAATAGAAAAGGAAATAAGGAAAATCTTGCTAAGTTACCTGTAAAAGATAAGGAAGATATTCTCCAGCATTCTCCAAATATTGAGGGATTTAATGGAATAGAAAAAACCTTCACTGCCTTTTCTACCAAATATGGAAGTCGTTTGAAAATCGACTTTGTAACAGGGTATATCTCAGACTATGAAGGGTCAAAAGGTACTTATCGTATCGTTGTTAAAGCCATTAAAAAAGGTGCAACTGCTGACGCACCAAATGTAGAAGAAATTATCTATGACCACACGATCAACCGAATTGACGGAGTAGTAGAGAACGAAGAACGCTACAGCCAAGGTGTGGATTTAAGTGGGGTTAACAAGCTAATTAAAAAATTATTGGAAGAAGAACACATTAAAAAAGTTAAGTCTCTTGCAGAGGCAAGATATAAGGAGCAACATCCAGAGGTAAGCCGACCTAAACTTAACGACTATAAATACCTGATGCCTATTATCACAAAAGAGCTCGCTGAAAAAGACAAAGGGGCAGTTACCTACGAGTTACCTATAGATAAGGATAAGTTACAACTTCAGGGAAAAAACGCTTTTAAAGAAGGGATTCCTTTTGCAGATGGTTATACAACTGTAGCCAATAGGCTTAATAATAGTTTTAGACAAACTTTGGATCCAGAGGTGCAAAAAAACTCTCCAGCATGGAATAATGCTTCTGCGGAAAAAAATGCAGATGGAACAATAAAAAGTAAAGACCCAGATCGTGTCTATAAATTATTGGATTTTGTATTACCAACTGCGAAAAAAATTATCTATCATGCAGATACAGATCAATTAGAACTCCAAACAGATCCAGATAAAGTAAAAAAACACCGTGCAGAGCTTGAGACGAAGTTGAATGATAAAAAAGCAAAATTAGAAACAGCTGATGAGACTAATAAAACTAAACTAAACAAAGAAATCTCTGCCTTAAAAGCAGCCATTGGATCCACAACCGCCTACACTTACCTGGAAGCAAGAAACGGTAGTCAAGAAGCAAAAATCCTTGGCTCACACATGGAAGCGAAAACTAAACCTCCAACAAATGAGATGACGGACGCTGACTATAAAAAATATCATACTAATGAACTTGCTGCGCAACATGATTCGAAGGATGATGATGGTCTTAAAGCATTCACTGCCTACTTTGTTGAAAAAGGAAACGTTATACGTAATAAGGTAATTTCTGATGAGGAATTATCCAAAGAAATTACTAAGGCAATTGGTGGAGATCGGGATAAACTAGGTAAAGGGGGTTACTTCTCAACAGGGGATATTCCATTGGACAAAGATGTTGTAGCCTACAAGATACAAGTATTTGCGGAAAATAAAAAGCGTGTCGGTGTTAATAAGCAAAGTCCAAGACTTCAATATAACTTACCTATCCTAGCCGACTTCTCAGTAATCCAAGATACGGTAGAACCGTCTAAAGAGGTAGCCAAACGGATCATTGATAAACAGGTGAAAGAGAAGAAAATTCCACCAGAAGAAGGGGAAAAACTCAAAGGAAAAATCGATGAAAGTAAGAAAACATCGGAAGTTAGAAAAGCTATCTCAGGGAATGTAAAGGTTCGTTATGTCGATGAACAGGGACAAGATATACCACTATCTGATGAAGAAGCTAAAAAAGTTGGAGAAAAATCTGATAATGGTACCTACCTTGTAGAAAAAGAAGCCCTTATTGGGTCAAGCTACGATGTAACAAGTAAGAAATTACGTGGGATTAACGCAGGTGAGAAAAAATACCGTCTAAAAAGATCTCTAAATAATGGGCTATACAATGACTCAGCAGCTGTCAGAGGTGAAGTAACTTCAGCTGATAAGATTGTAACCTTTGTCTACGAAGAAGGGGAGCCAGCCAAGGCAAAAGCGGTTGTTCATGTGAAGAAGCAACAAGAAGCAGGAGACCCTGTCGAATTAGTTGACCATAAGCTAAATCTTGAAACAGAAGTAGGCGAAGAATTCCCATCAAAATCTGTAGAAGACAAAGTAAAAGAGTTGCAAAACTTAGGATATGAAATCGTCGATAATACCTTTACAAAGGGAACTCCTGATTCAAGAAAAGGAGACGACAAAGAGGATAAAGACGGAGAAGAGCCAACGCAGTCTTATACGATTACTGTAAGAGAAAAAGTGGAAACAGTAACAGAGCCGAAAAATCCAAACGATCCAGTAGATCCGAATAACGGAGAAGGACCAAAATGGCCAGAAACAGGACTAAAAGAGTCAGATCTTAAAAAAGAAGTAACAAGAACAATTACTTACGTTAAGAAAGAAACAGCGGATGGACAAGAAGAGCCAAGTGGAGTAGAAGATAAGGTAGATAAAGTTCTATTCAAACGAACTGCAACATATAATGTGGTTACTAAAAAAATCACTTATGGGGAATGGACGGCAACTACGGATGAAAGCCATCCAGCAAGTCAATTACCAGCAGTCGATACACCATTAAAAACTGGCTATGTAGCGGATATTAAACAAGTAGAAGGGCAAGATGCTCCAAAACCTACTGAGACAGGTGAAATAACAAACATTAACAAAAAAGTTGTTTATACTAAGTTAGGATCATGGGTACCGAAAATACCAGGAAAAACTCCAACACCGATTCCATATCCAAACAATCCGACAGATTCAACAAAACCTAAATATCCTGATTATCCAACAACACCAGTAAATCCAGGAGAAACACCAAACCCTCAACCTGAGAACCCAGGAGGAAATAACACTCCCGGTGGAGGCAATGAGACCCCAGGTGGTGAAACTCCAGGAACTCCTGAAAAACCAAAAACTCCAGAATTGCCGGTAATTCCATACGAACCAGGATACACACCAAAAATTGGTGAAACACCGTTAGAACCAGTTGATCCAAAAGATCCTAAAAAAGGATACAAGGTACCAGAAATACCAAAGGATCCTCAAAATAATACTATAATTGAGTACAAACCAAATCCACAAAAAATTCTTATCAAAGTTGTAAACGTCACAACTGGAGAAGAAGTAGAATTACCTAAAGAAAAACTTGAATTCAATGGCGTTTCTGATCAAGTAGTAACAACAGAAGATAGGGAAAAAGTTGATAATAAAATTGCATCTTTAAAACAACGAGGATATATCGTATCAACGAAGAACCCTATATCAGAAACAACTAAATATGATACAAAGGACGATTCTACAGAACCAACACAAATTTACAAAATTGTAGTAAATGAACTTATATCAAAAGATAAAGAAATTATACCAGTAACACGTACAATTAAATACGTTCAAATCGATGTTAAAGACGGAAAAGAAGTCAAAACAGAACTTAATACAGAAAAAATCAAAACAAAAGTAGATAAAGTTGAATTTTCAAGAGATGCATCTACTAGTTTGACAACATATATAACAAAATTTGGCAATTGGGATGCTGAAACAAAAGAGTTATTAAAAGTTGATACACCTGTATTAGATGGCTACCTTGCAAATGTCGCATCTGTAGAAAATAAAACTGTTCAACCTGCTACAGAATCATATGAGGTGACAGTTGAATACAGAAAAATTGGGTCATGGGTATTAACACCTCCAACAGGCGTAACGCCACCAGATGGAAGTAATTTTGAACCTAAACCATATCCAAATCACCCAACAGATCCAACAAAACCTGGAACACCAGTATACCCTGAGCCAGGAATTCCAAAGGATCCGAATACACCGGAACCGCCAGTAATTCCATACGTACCAGGATACACACCAATGGTTCCTACGGACCCAACAAAACCAGTAGATCCAAATACAAACCCACTGAAACCGTTGGTACCAGTAGAACCAGAACATCCAGGAAAAGGATATAAAGTTCCAGATTTACCTAAAACACCAGAAACGAATACACCGATTACGTATGAAGCAGATCCGCAAAAAGCAGTAGTTAAAGTTTATAATGTCAAGGATAGTGTGGAAACTGAATTAACGAATGACAAGTTAACAATGAATGGTAAAACTGATGAAGTTATTCCTACTCAATCATTGAAAGATAAAATTGAAGAATTGAAAAAACGTGGATATATTATTGATGAAGAGCCACTAAAAAATGGAGAAAAATTTGATAGTGAAAAAGATTCAGATTCTCAAGATCCTACTCAAGTATTTAAGTTGAAAGTACATGAAAAACTTGTACCAGTAACACCGCCAACACCAGAAAAACCACTTGAACCTGGAAAACCAATTGATCCAGATGTGCCGGTAGATCCTAATACTCCTGTTGATCCAAACACACCAGTATGGACAGAGGATTTAATCAATAAAGTTAAGAACGCGGAAACTACAAAAGAAGTAACACGTACAATTAATTATGTTGACGAATCAGGAACTAAGCTAACATATACGGATAACGGTAAAGAAACAAAAGAGCCAAAAACAGATAAAGTAACCTTTACACGTGAAGCTAAGATTAACGTAGTAACAGGTGAGATTACTTATGGAGAATGGACAGCTAAAGATAATGACACAACATTCGATGAAGTAACATCACCAGTAGTAAAAGGATACATCTTAAAATCAAATCAAGACTCACAAGGTAATTTGGTATCAACAGATGGAACAAGTGTAGCAGCAAGTGAAAACTTAACAGAAGCTTCTAAAAATCAAAATGTAAATGTGGTGTACACTAAGTTAGGATCATGGGTATTAACACCGCCAACAGGTGTAACACCACCAGAAGGAACGAATTTCGATCCAAAACCATATCCAAACCATCCAGCAGATCCAACAAAACCTGGAACACCAGTATATCCTGAACCAGGACAACCAATCACACCTGGTACACCGGTAATTCCATATGTACCTGGATACACACCAAAAATTGGAGACAAACCGTTAGAACCAGTTGATCCAAACTATCCGGAAAAAGGATACAAAGTACCACCAGTACCAGAAACACCAGGTAAGGATACACCGATTACTTATGAAGGAAATCCACAAAAGATTTTAATTAAAGTAGTTAATGTAACTACAGGGGTAGAAGTGCCACTAGACAATGAAAAATTAGAATTTAACGGCAAATCAGGAGAAACGGTTAAAGAAACTGATAAAAATTCTGTTGATGCTAAGATAACTTCACTAAGAAATCGTGGATACATTGTAGATACAGTAAATCCACTAACTGCAACTACAAAATATGATACAGAGTCTGACGCTGGAAAACAAGAACCGACTCAGACATATAAATTAGTAGTAAGAGAAAAAATCTCAGCTGATAAAGAGTCTACAACTGTAACACGTACAATTAAATACGTTAAAGTTGATGTTCAAGATGGAAAAGAAGTCAGAACAGAACTTAACACGGAAAAAATCACGATGAAAGTAGATAAGGTTGAGTTTTCAAGAGATACAACAACTAATCTAACAACAGGTTTAACGGAAATTGGAACTTGGAATCATGAAAAACAAGAGTTCCCTAAAGTAGATACACCAGTTTTAGAAGGATATTTAGCAAATAAAGTGTCAGTACCTTCTAAAGAGGTAACGCCAGAATCTGATTCAATAGAAGAAGTAGTTGAATACAGAAAAATCGGTTCATGGGTGCCAAAAGTACCAGGAAAAGAAGAACCGACACCAATTCCGTATCCAAATGATCCAGATGATCCAACTAAGCCTAAAACTCCAGATTATCCAACCACTCCGCCACAACCAGGGCAACCAGTACCGAAAGTGCCAGTGATTCCATACGTTCCAGGCTATACACCTAAGACACCAAACGGAACTCCATTAGTACCTATAGATCCAGAACATCCAGAAAAAGGATATAAGGTGCCACCGGTTCCAGAAACGCCAAATGATCCTAAGATGGATACACCAATCAAGTATACACCAGATGGACAAAGAGCTATTGTCAAATTTGTTGTCATAGGCGAAGATGGAAAAGAAACGGAGCTTGTTGCTTCAAGGATGTCGCTGACAGGTAAAACTGGAGAGAAAATCCCAACAGAAAACTTTAATGATACATTGAAGAAACTAACAGGTGACCCAGTTAATAATGGTGACTACGAGTTAGTAGACAATCCTCTGAAAGATGGAGCGACATTTGACAACGTAAAAGATGAAGAAGGAAAAGATCCGTCTCAAGTCTTTGTCGTGAAGTTACGTCAAATCTATGTTATTCCACCGACACCGAGAATTGTCGAACGTCCAAGCGGTAATACTGTAGAAGTTGACGTGCCAAATAAAGATGCTGATACTTTATCTATTACATTTACAAAACGAAACAGTACTGAAAAAGAAACTATCGTTACGAAGAAAGATAAAGATGGTACGTGGAAAATTGAAAAATCTCCAGTTGGAGTGACTATCAATCCGACGAATGGTCGTGTTTACATTCCAAGTGAACAAGTTCAACCGAAGACATGGGTAGATACGCAAACAAAACATAAATACAAACAAAGTAAGATTGTTAGTGTTATGCCGAATATTCTTGATGTACCTAAATTTGAAGGAACAACAGAATGGATTGACGTAAATGGAAATGTCTTAAGACCAACTGAAAACGGTTTACATGAAAAAGGTCGAATTGCAAATCATGTTTGGTTGGAAAGTCGTTTGGAAGGAAATAAAGTCACACATATTTTCTTTGCAGGTTCTCCATCTGTAGATAAGCCAGAATATAAAATTACAGTCTGGTTTGATAAAGATGGTAATCCACTTAAACCAGATCAACCAGGTACTCATGAAGCTGGAAATATTCCAGGATACAGATATATTACAACTGTAACGGAGGATGGTATTACGATTCATAGATTTGAAAAGATACCGCCAGTTCTTCCTAACGAACCAATTCCAGATAGACCTGAGGAGCCGAGACCACAACCAAATCCAGAGCATCCAAGTGCTCCGACACCAAGCCCAGAACTACCAAATCAAGAGACTCCAATACCAGAGCCAACTCCTGAACCTGAAACTCCAGTGAGTCCAGACCCAGAAGTTCCGACTTATGAGACAGGTAAGAGAGAGGAGTTGCCAAACACAGGTACAGAAGCTAATGCTGGCTTAGCTGGGGCAGGATTGTTGACCTTGTTAGCAGGTTTGGGACTAGGATTCTTCAAGAAAAAAGAAGATGAATCCGAATAATATAGAAAACGTTGCTTCTTGCCAAAAGTTGGATGAGTTATCTGGCTTTTGGCTCGGAGTCAACAACCTAGAAACTAAAATAAAAGTAAAATTGAGGAAAATATGTCAAGACAATCAACTAAGAATAAAAAATATGCTCTACGCAAAATCGGAAAAGTTTTCGGTTCCTGCGTGGTGGCTACTGTCCTTACCCTAGGTGGTGTTGCAATAATGGCACCTAATGTAGTCTACGCTTCAGGTAATGAATCGGGGGAGAGCCTCAGGATATTACAGATTTAAGTAGTAACGCAGATGGGTATGAAGTACGAATTCCTAAAGGGAAAAAATATGTAGGAAATGACAAGATTGAAAGTACTGATCCTGTATTGAAACATAAAGGTCATGATGGTAGAAGTTTTATCTTAAAAGCTGAAGAAGCTGATAATCTGAGTAAAAGTGAAATAGATGGTTATTTTGAAGAAGAAGGAAATGAACTAGAAAATTTATTCACAAAATTATATGATGAAAACGAAGATCGTCAAACTGATGAGAAATATAAAAGAGAGGATGCTGCTACTATAAATGAGCATGCAGGTGACGATCTTACAGATGGGTCAGGTTTTAAGGAACCTAGAATAAGTGAAATTGACCCTAAATATCCTCATCGTGTTGATTCAGGGGTAACGAATATTACTGAGACATATGATAGTAATAACGATGGTAAACCAGATAGAGCTGATGGTATGATTGATGATCAAGATACTATTGTAGATGCCAATAAACCGATAACAGTCAATCCAGAGGCAGACGAAAATGTTGTGAAAGAAGATGGTAGTGTTGTACTATCTAAGTATTATCGTATCCATGTCAACAAAGGAGACACAGCTGACAAAGACGATGACATCTATGAAGTTGGTACAAAGCCAACAGTCACAACCAATGAGATTGATTTTAAAACGATTTATGAGCCAAATGATCAAGATGTCGCAGGACATCAAATAGAAAAAACTCCTGGTAAAAAAGGTACTTCTACAACGACAACTACCTATACAGTCAATCCAGAGACAGGTGCACGTACTGCGAATCCATCTACAACAGAGGAAACAGAAAAACCTGTTAATAAAGTTGTTTTAGTTGGAACAAAACCAAAAGTAGAAGAAAAAGAACTACCATTTACAAGACGCTATGTAGAAGATAATACTAAAGACAAGGATTATCGAGAAACAACCCAACAAGGTGTTAAGGGTAAGGAAACAAAAACAACTACTTATACGTTGGATACAACGAATGGTACAGTCACAGAAAATGCTCCAACAACGGATACAGAACAACCAAAAGAAGAAATTATAACAGTTGGAACAAAACCAAAAGTAGAAGAAAAAGAACTACCATTTACAACACGCTATGTAGAAGATAAAACCAAAGACAAGGATTATCGAGAAACAACCCAACAAGGTGTTAAGGGTAAGGAAACAAAAACAACTACTTATACGTTGGATACAACGAATGGTACAGTCACAGAAAATGCTCCAACAACGGATACAGAACAACCAAAAGAAGAAATTATAACAGTTGGAACAAAACCAAAAGTAGTGGAAACACCAGAGACTCCACAACCTGAACAACCAACCGCTCCTGAGGAAGCACCAGCTCAACCAGGACAGCCATCTGAGCCTGAAGACCAACCAAATCTTAAGGTAGCTCCGCCGACTATCGCTATTGTGGAAGAACCAAATAAAGCAAGCATCGAAGTAAAAGCACCTAAGAAAGATGCGGATACAGTCAAAATCACTTATCCTAAGAGTGATGGCTCTGGTGAGGAGGTTCTCACTCTTACCAAGCAACCTAGTGGCGAATGGACTTTAGACAAACAACCTGAAAATGTTACATTAGACAAGAAAACTGGTACTGTAACCATTCCACGAGAATCAGTTGTCAATAAAGAAAAAGTCCAAGCTCAAGCCAAGCATAAAACGAGTGGTTATACGCCGTTTGTATACGCTGCTTTATCAATCGAAGAAGCAAACCCAGAGCATCCAGTAACGCTATGGGTAGATACAGCAGGTAAGGAGATTAAGGAAAAAGTAGTTGGCAAAAAAGTACAGGCTGGCGAAATTGCAGGCTACAAGTGGTTATCTAGTCGCTTAGAAGAAGGTATTTTGACGCATACATTTGAGAAAGTAGCGAATGGAACTCCAATTTTACCAGAAAGCCCAACTAGTCATCCAATGACTCCATCAAGTTCGC
Source organism: Streptococcus sp. Marseille-Q5619 (assembly GCF_946901205.1). Lineage (NCBI taxonomy): Bacteria > Bacillati > Bacillota > Bacilli > Lactobacillales > Streptococcaceae > Streptococcus > Streptococcus sp. Marseille-Q5619. The sequence goes on along the minus strand of NZ_CAMPPO010000004.1, from coordinate 24,549 downwards.
CATCAACTTCAACGCCAGAAAAACCAAACAAAGCTGAAACTCCAGCGGTTCGTACAGTATGGCGCGATGAAAACGGAAAAGACTTGAAGGTTCCATCAGTTGATAAGGAAGAAGCAGGTGAAGTTCCAGGCTATGAATTTGTTGAGAGTCACCGTGAGGGAGATAACTTGACAGTTCATGTGTTTAGAACCAAGCAAGCTCAAACTCCTGCTCCAAAAGACCAAACTCCAAGCCCAGCACCATCTAAAGTTTCAGAACAAAAAGGTGAAGCAGTGGCTACAGCTACATCAGAAAAGACAGTAGATAGTGTAACATCTACGAAAACATCTGATAAAGCAGAGTTGCCAAACACAGGTACAGAAGCTAATGCTACCTTGGCTAGCGCTGGTATCATGACCTTGTTAGCTGGTCTAGGACTAGGATTCTTCAAGAAAAAAGAAGACTAAAAACTCATAGTTTTTAAGAAGATGATTCGTCATCTTCTTTTTTGGCTCATTGTCAACTGTAGTGGGGTGGAGAAAAGCTAATACTCTTCGAAAATCTCTTCAAACCGCGTCAACGTCGCCTTGCCGTAGATATATGTAACTGACTTCGTCAGTCTTATCTACAACCTCAAAGCAGTACTTTGAGCAACCTGCGGCTAGTTTCCTAGTTTCCTCTTTGATTTTCATTGAGTATAAGATTAAGAAGAGGCTGAGAAAAAGCCTCTCAAATCAGAAAAACGCATAGTATCAGGTGTTCAAAACTTGAGACTATGCGTTTTATTGTGGGAAGATTTACTTTATTTTCTCCGGAAGTTGAGTTTTGGTCCAGTCTCTTTAAATTATATGCTATCTTAAATTCAGAATAGAACATTATAACTTATAAAACATTGCTAGAAATTGATTCGACTTTACTATCCTATTTGTTCAGAGTTTATTTCCTTTTGCTATAAAGTTTGAATTTCTTTTGTTTTTTCTACTCTTTTTCCGAATAAATAGATAGAAGCATCAAATCTAGTAAATTAGATTAAAAAATGTGCTATAATGAGAGGAGAAGAAACATGACTGTACGTCATCCGGGCATTAGCCCAACCAATGACTTGGTTGCTAAGAAAATCTTTAGCAATCCAGAAATCACTTGTCAATTTATTCGCGATATGTTGGACTTGCCAGCAAAAAATGTGACCATTTTGGAGGGAAGCAACATTCACGTCTTGCCTTCCTTACCGTACTCGGCACAGGATTTCTATACCAGTATAGATGTTTTGGCGGAGTTGGATAATGGAACACAAGTAATCATTGAGATTCAGGTACATCATCAGAATTTTTTCATCAATCGCCTGTGGGCTTACTTGTGCAGTCAGGTCAATCAAAACCTAGAAAAAATTCGCCAGCAAGAGGGCAATACTCACCAGAGTTACAAGCATATCGCACCAGTTTACGCAATAGCTATTGTGGATAGCAACTACTTCTCAGATGACTTGGCTTTCCACAGTTTCAGCATGCGCGAGGATACGACAGGTGAGGTTTTAACCATTACCAATAACGGTCAAGAAAACCATCTAGTCAAGATGGCATTCTTGGAATTAAAGAAATACAGAGAAACCAGCAAAGACGAGGTTCGTAAGCCATGGTTGGAGTTTTTCGGTAACAAGCCCTTTACTCAAGAACCCGAGCGAGCCATCAGCCAAGCAGACCAACTGCTGGACTACAAGAGCTGGTCCGAGGAGGACAGAAAAATGTTTAGTCAACTACGTATGCGCGAAGAACAAGCCTTGTTAGCGCAGGACTATGCCTTGGAAACCGCTAGGGCTGAGGGGGTTGAACAAGGACTGGAGCGTGGTCTTGAACAAGGACTGGAGCGTGGAAAAGTTGAAGGTAGTTTGTCTATGCTACTAAATCTCGTTCGCCAAGGTCTTCTGACATCTGAGGTTGCCAGCCAGCAGTTAGGAATGACAGTTGCTGAGTTTGAGGAGCTATTGAAAGACCATTGTAAATAAGAATAATAAAAATACAGAGAAACCAGCAAAGATAGCGTTCGCAAGCCGTGGTTGGAGTTTTTTGGGAACAAGCCCTTTACTCAACAACCCGAGCGAGCCATCAGCCAAGCAGACCAACTGCTGGACTACAAGAGCTGGTCCGAGGAGGACAGAAAAATGTTTAGTCAACTACGTATGCGCGAAGAACAAGCCTTGTTAGCACAGGACTATGCTTTGGAAACCGCTAGGGCTGAGGGGGTTGAACAAGGTTTAGAACGTGGAAAACTTTTTGCCTTCTTAGACATGGTTCGTCAACATGTTTTAACTTCTGAATTTGCCAGCCAGCAGTTAGGAATGACTGTCGCTGAGTTTGAGTCACTCTTGTAAACGAGCGAAAATGTTTAGCTAGCTATCTTGCAAAAAATAAGTAGAGTTTATAATCCAAATACTTTTTAATACCAAGAATAAGCAGAGCCGGTTTTTCTAGGATATTTGGGTTAAGACGATTGTCTTGAATGCCTTAGGGAAACATGCTATACTACTTGTATGATTATTTTACAAGCTAATAAAATTGAACGTTCTTTTGCAGGAGAGGTTCTTTTTGATAATATCAACCTGCAGGTTGATGAACGAGATCGGATTGCCCTTGTTGGGAAAAATGGTGCAGGTAAGTCTACTCTTTTGAAGATTTTAGTTGGAGAAGAGGAGCCAACTAGCGGATAAATCAATAAGAAAAAAGATATTTCTCTGTCTTACCTAGCCCAAGATAGCCGTTTTGAGGTTGTAGATAAGACTGACGAAGTCAGTTACATATATCTACGGCAAGGCGACGTTGACGTGGTTTGAAGAGATTTTCGAAGAGTATTATTTTTAAAAAATCTTTCCAGAAACTAGTTGCTAAATAGGGTAAAAATTGATAAAATAAGGAATGTCTAAAAAATTTTAAGGAGAATCTAGCAAATGGATTTCACATGGGCACTGAAGTATGCCACTGAATTTTTGGGAACTGCCATTTTGATCATTCTTGGGAATGGTGCAGTTGCCAACGTTGAACTTAAAGGTACGAAAGGTCACCAAAGTGGCTGGATCGTCATCGCTGTTGGTTATGGTATGGGGGTTATGATCCCAGCCTTGATGTTTGGTAACGTATCTGGGAACCACATCAACCCTGCCTTCACTCTAGGTCTTGCAGTTAGCGGTCTTTTCCCTTGGGCACAAGTGGTACCTTACATTATCGCGCAAGTCTTGGGGGCTATCTTTGGTCAAGCCTTAGTTGTAGCAACACACCGTCCATTCTACTTGAAAACTGAAAACTCAAATAACATCTTGGGAACTTTCTCAACTATTTCAAGTATTGACCATGGTACAAAAGAAAGTCGCTATGCAGCAACTGTCAATGGTTTTATTAACGAGTTTGTTGGTTCATTTGTTTTGTTCTTTGCAGCTCTTGGTTTGACTAAAAACTTCTTTGGTGCTGAAGTGCTTCAATACATGAAACAAATGGCAACACAAGCAGGACAAACAGTTGATTTTTCTGACTTGGCTATTAAAGCACAGGTGGCTCCACACACTGCTTCAGGACTTTCTGTGGCTCACTTGGCACTTGGATTCCTCGTTATGGCTTTGGTAACATCACTTGGAGGACCTACAGGACCTGCCTTGAACCCAGCTCGTGACTTGGGACCACGTCTCCTTCATGCTTTCCTTCCAAAATCAGTTCTTGGTGAGCATAAAGGCGATTCAAAATGGTGGTATTCTTGGGTACCAGTAGTAGCACCTATTGCAGCAGCAATTGCGGCAGTAGCTGTATTCAAATTCCTTTATCTCTAAGAAATAGCTCCTTTAACATTTGAGTGAGCACCATCTATAAGTAAGAGAGGACCAGATTGGTTCTCTCTTTTTGATTTTTTAGGGACATGAAAGAAAATCGAAACAAACTCCTCTCCAGCAGTGGTTTAGAAGTCTTAGTAGGCTCTTCCAGCTTCAATGGGCTATTATAGTAGGTTGCAGTTGAAATAATAGACCCTTGTTTCTAAAACATTGTGAGAAATTGGTTTGAATTCCCCAATAAAATTGTGCAGTTTTCATTCTACTATATATTATCGGAGATGGGTTCCCTATCTGTTAAGTCTGCTTTATAGTGGGTTGAGGTTGGAATAGTCCGCCCTTCTTTCTCAAACACTGTGAGGAATTGATTTGCCTTCCTCAACAAAATGTTCAGTTTTTATTTCATTTTGCAATAAAATAAGCGATTAGGGGGGCTATTCTTCGACCGACATTGGCTCTGCTGTGTCCTATGATTGTTATCGTTTTATCTGCAATCTTATACTCAATGAAAATCAAAGAGCAAACTAGGAAGCTAGCCGCAGGTTGCTCAAAGCACTGCTTTGAGGTTGTAGATAGAACTGACGAAGTCAGCTCAAAATAGTGTTTTGAGGTTGTAGATGAAGAGGTTGGGCAAAAACTCGATTTTAGGAGAAAATGAAGTAAATCTTCCCACAATAAAACGTATAGTACCAAGGTTTCTCAAGACCTGATACTATATGCTTTTCTGATTGCAAAGACTTTTTGACCAGTCTCAACTATACCTACGGTAAGGCGATGCTGACGTGGTTTGAAGACATTTTCGAAGAGTATTAAACCGATGTTGTGAGTAACTTATACTAGCTACCTAGTTTGCTTTTGTAGTATAAACCAGAGAGTGTTTACATTCTCAGCAAGTGAGTGGATGAATAATGCTGAAAACTCCTTGAAGGATAAGTCTATTTAGTACTTTCTACTAGCTAGCTAAATTTTTACCAAGAATAATTCACAAAAACGTTGTAAAACACTTGCAATTTAGCTGAAATTTGATAAAATAGTAAGGAAAGTTAGACTGTATTGCCTACTGTCTATCTATAAAATATATTTTATTGGAGGCTTTTACTCAAATGGCAAAAGAAAAATACGATCGTAGTAAACCACACGTTAACATTGGTACTATCGGACACGTTGACCACGGTAAAACTACCCTAACTGCAGCTATCACAACTGTTTTGGCACGTCGCTTGCCTTCATCAGTTAACCAACCTAAAGACTATGCGTCTATCGATGCTGCTCCAGAAGAACGCGAACGCGGTATCACTATCAACACTGCGCACGTTGAGTACGAAACTGAAAAACGTCACTACGCTCACATCGACGCTCCAGGACACGCGGACTACGTTAAAAACATGATCACTGGTGCCGCTCAAATGGACGGAGCTATCCTTGTAGTAGCTTCAACTGACGGACCAATGCCACAAACTCGTGAACACATCCTTCTTTCACGTCAGGTTGGTGTTAAACACCTTATCGTCTTCATGAACAAAGTTGACTTGGTTGACGACGAAGAATTGCTTGAATTGGTTGAAATGGAAATCCGTGACCTATTGTCAGAATACGACTTCCCAGGTGACGATCTTCCAGTTATCCAAGGTTCAGCTCTTAAAGCCCTTGAAGGTGACTCTAAATACGAAGACATCGTTATGGAATTGATGAACACAGTTGATGAGTACATCCCAGAACCAGAACGTGACACTGACAAACCATTGCTTCTTCCAGTCGAAGACGTATTCTCAATCACTGGACGTGGTACAGTTGCTTCAGGACGTATCGACCGTGGTATCGTTAAAGTCAACGACGAAATCGAAATCGTTGGTATCAAAGAAGAAACTCAAAAAGCAGTTGTTACTGGTGTTGAAATGTTCCGTAAACAACTTGACGAAGGTCTTGCCGGAGATAACGTAGGTGTCCTTCTTCGTGGTGTTCAACGTGACGAAATCGAACGTGGACAAGTTATCGCTAAACCAGGTTCAATCAACCCACACACTAAATTCAAAGGTGAAGTCTACATCCTTACTAAAGAAGAAGGTGGACGTCACACTCCATTCTTCAACAACTACCGTCCACAATTCTACTTCCGTACTACTGACGTTACAGGTTCAATCGAACTTCCAGCAGGTACTGAAATGGTAATGCCTGGTGATAACGTGACAATCGACGTTGAGTTGATCCACCCAATCGCCGTAGAACAAGGTACTACATTCTCTATCCGTGAGGGTGGACGTACTGTTGGTTCAGGTATGGTTACAGAAATCGAAGCTTAATTCGATTTAGTTCCCAGAAGAACAATTATTTAAGTCAGACACTAAAAGAATCTTGCTTTGCAAGGTTCTTTTTTTCAGGTATTGAACTAATATTCAATGAAAATCAAAGAGCAAACTAGGAAGCTAGCTGCAGGCTGCTCAAAACACCGTATTGAGGTTGTAGATAGAACTGACGAAGTCAGTATCATATACATACGGCAAGGCGAAGCTGACGCGGTTTGAAGAGATTTTCGAAGAGTATAAAATTGAATTGCTTATAAAAAAGCTCCATACACTAGATGTGTATAGAGCAATGGGGGATTATTTGATATAGAGTTCTTGGTTTTTCAAGACAATTTCTCGTACACTTGTAAACTTTTTGAGTTTTTTGATTTCTTCTGGATGGGTTACGAGAGTAATAACATACCCTTCCTTGCCCATACGGCCAGTACGCCCAGCACGGTGAGTGTAAGTTTCGATATCTCTAGGGACATCAAAGTTTACAACACATTCGAGGCTATCGATATCAATTCCACGAGCCAAAAGGTCAGTTGCAAGGAGTAGGGTTAGTTGCTTATCTTTAAACTTTTCTAAGATGACTTTTCTAAATTTGACATTAACATCACTAGCGAGGGAAACAGCCAAGATATCACGATACTGTAATTTTTCTTCTGCACTTCCAAGGTCTGACAGGCTATTGAAGAAGACCAGACCGCGGAAATCCTCCACATGAGCTAGTTTTCGTAGCATATCCACTCGGTGACGTTGGTCTACCTGCATATAGAAATGTTGGATGTTGTCCAGTTTTTGGTCAGAGAGATCAATGGTACGTGTGTTTGGCGCAATCTTTTCTTGGTCAAACTTGGCCGTCGCACTCATGTAGACCAGTTGGTGGTCACGCGGTGCGTAGTGAGTGATTTTCTCTACAAAGTGTATCTGAGAATCATCAAGCAATTGGTCGAATTCATCCAGGATGATGGTTTCCACATTCATCATCTTGATTTTTTTCAATTTAATGAGTTCAAAGATACGGCCAGGGGTTCCAATCAGAATTTCTGGTCCTTTTTTTAGGCGTTCAATCTGGCGTTTCTGGCTCGAACCTGAAAGGAAGAGTTGGGCTGTCAAACCGATAGCTTCAGCCCACGTTTTACATACATCGAAAATCTGTCCAGCAAGTTCTGTATTTGGTGCTAGAATCAAGAGTTGCTGCGCTTTTTTCTTTTGTAGTCTGAGAAGACTTGGTAGGAGATAAGCTAGGGTCTTGCCTGTTCCTGTTGGGCTCACTCCTAGGAGGTTTTCTCCTGCAAGAATGGGCTCAAATAGTTGAGTTTGAATGGGGGTGAATTCTTGGAAACCGAGTTGGTCACTCAGTTCTTGCCATTCAGTCGGTAGTTTGGTTTTCATTTTTCTGCCTCAAATCTAATGCCAGCAGTCTGGCGCATGGTATATAGTAGCTCATGAACAGAGCCTGCATCATCCAGCCAAGTTTGGTAGAGATTCAGATCTGGTTGCTGGATCATGTGTGCAAATGCAGCGACTTCCTCAGTCATCGTATGAGGAGCCTGTTGGATAGGGAGCTGGACTTGATTGCCTTGGTGGTCGGTAACAATAGCTGAGCGGATATGCTCAATCGTGTTGAGGGTCAAGGTACCATCTGTTGTATAAATCTCGCAAGGAAGATTGGAAGTGATGTTTTTTCCAGCCTTGATGTGAACTTGATAGTCTGGGTAGAAGAGGATACCATCTCCATTTAGGTCAATACTATTGTCCAGTTGTTGCCCCAGATAGGTTGCGTCCTTAGCTTTTCCAAAGAGACGAACGGCAGCGTAGAGGAGATAAATCCCTAAATCCATGAGAGCTCCACCAGCAAAACGGGCTGAAAAGACATTTGGTGTCTGTCCAGATAACAAGTTAGGCATTTTGGAAGAATACTTGGCATAGTTGAAATCTGCTCCCAAAATTTGTTTGTCTGCTAAAAAGTTTTTGATAGTAGTAAAAGCTTTCTCATGGTAATTACGAGCTGCTTCAAAGATAAAACAGTGATTTTTTTTAGCTGTTTGAACCAAATCCAGCCAGTCTTGTGGCTGAGTGACAGCTGGCTTTTCAAGAATGACGTGTTTACCAGCAGACAAGGCAGTTTTTGCCTGAGCAAAATGCAAGGAGTTTGGACTGGCAATATAGACCACATCAAAGGAGCTCTTGAAGAAGTCTTCTAATTGATCGAATAGTTGGATATTCTCATAGTGAGAAGCAAAGGTTGCTGCGGTTTCAAGTTTCCTAGAATAGACTGCGACCAGCTGGTATTTTCCACTAGCATGGGCTGCTTCTATGAAGTGATGGCTGATAGCGCCAGTGCCGATGACACCTAATTTTAGCATAGATACTCCTTTTCCGATTTTAAATCCTTCTTTCATTATAACATAGATAGACGAGACTATCCAACAGGGGGTAAAAATTTTCAAATAAGCGATTAGCGATTAGCTTTCTTTTACGAATAAATAGATAGAAGCATAGAATCTAGCAAATCTAGATTAAAAAATGTGCTATAATAGAAGGAGGAAAAGGATGATTTTAAGACATCCGGGCATCAGTCCAACTAATGACTTGGTTGCTAAGAAGATTTTTAGCAATCCAGAAATCACTTGTCAATTTATTCGCGATATGCTGGACTTGCCAGCTAAAAATGTGACCATTTTGGAGGGGAGCAATATTCATGTCTTGCCTTCCCTGCCCTACTCGGCACAGGATTTTTATACCAGTATAGATGTTTTAGCTGAACTAGACAATGGCACGCAAGTTATCATTGAGATTCAAGTCCATCATCAGAATTTTTTCATCAATCGCCTATGGGCTTACCTATGCAGCCAGGTCAATCAAAATCTTGAAAAAATTCGCCAACGAGAAGGTGATACACACCAAAGTTACAAACACATCGCACCTGTTTACGCTATCGCAATTGTGGATAGCAACTACTTCTCAGATGATTTGGCTTTCCATAGCTTTAGTATGCGCGAGGACACGACAGGTGAGATTTTAACAATTACAAACAATGGACAAGAAAACCATCTGGTCAAGATGGCGTTCTTGGAACTCAAAAAATACAGAGAAACCAGCAAAGACAAGGTTCGTAAACCATGGTTGGAGTTTTTCGGCAACAAGCCCTTTACCCAAGAACCCGAGCGAGCCATCAGCCAAGCAGATCAACTACTGGACTACAAGAGCTGGTCCGAGGAGGACAGGAAAATGTTTAGCCAACTACGTATGCGAGAAGAACAAGCCTTACTCGCTCATGACTATGCCTTGGAACAAGCTGAAGAAAAAGGGTTGGAGAGAGGTCGTGCAGAAGGTATTGAACAAGGTTTAGAGCGTGGTCTTGAACGTGGACGAGCTGAAGGGATTGAACAAGGCATCGAAAAAGGTTTAGAACAAGGACTTGAACGTGGAAAACTTTTTGCCTTCCTAGATATGGTTCGCCAAGGACTTCTGGCCCCTGAGCTTGCCAGTCAGCAGTTGGGTATATCAGTATCTGAGTTTGAGGCGCTATTGAAGGACCACCATAAATAAGAAAAAAATACAGAGAAACCAGCAAAGACAAGGTTCGTAAACCGTGGTTGGAGTTTTTTGGGAACAAGCCCTTTACCCAGCGCCCCGAGCGAGCCATCAGCCAAGTAGACCAACTGCTGGATTAAAAATTAGGAAATATCGTGTAGAAAATAGTAACAGATTTTATCTCTTTGTGGGATGAAGTCTGTTTTTTTGTATGATGGGCAGGTCCTACATCTGAGTGGCAAGTTCTCCGTAGGTATCCGCTATCGGTTAATGCATAGCATATATGAATGAAATAAGAACTGAACAAATCAGTCAGGAAAGTCAAAGTAATTTCTATGAATGTTTTAGAAGTACTAGTGAACTATTCCAAATTCAATATCCTATAAACGAAAATCAAAAAGCAAGCCAGGAGACTTATGTAGGATAGCTCAAAATACTAATCTTAGATTGAGGATAAGAGTAGAATGATAATCAATGGATTTAGAACAAATATAATAAGCTGAAGCTGGGATAGTACAAGGGGCTTTTAAAATATTGTTATAAATTGATTGAAATTCCAAGACTAATTTGTTTGATTCTTGTTTTATTTTGTTTTAGTTGATCTTTATAGTGAGTTAAATTTAGAATAGCACATCATAGTTTCTAAAGCATTGTTAGAAAATACTTTAAAATCCTCTTATCAATTTGTTCATATTTTATTTCAATCTATTATATTTCCAAGCTTGATTATCATGAGGTAAGGGCTGAAAGCGCTCTAGGGATAGGAGTGATTTTGGAGATGAGAATCGTCAAAGGAAGGAATAAGGAGATTGTGGCTCTAGGAATAGGGGATAGTGAGATGAAATAAAAGCTGAACAATTCAATTTCTAACCAGCTAACCATTTAATCTTGTTGCAAATAGGTATCGGACAAGTTCCGTAAGTCTTAGACATTTTTTAGAAACTGATGATAAGCTCTTCCAATCAAAAAATAGGGAGGTTTTTTCAAACTAAAATTTGAATCCATACTTGGTTTCTAAATTATATTTAATATATTCACACTACTAAAAATCAGCCAATTATAACTATTATTATACTAAAATTTTCATAAATAAAGATATAGAAAAGTTATTAGTTTATAGGAAATAAATCAAAAAAGCGTATATCTATAATCAATATAATAAACATATGCTAAAAAATTCTCTAAAAATCAAGATTTTTGGATGATTAGATGGTAAATTCGGGGGGGGGGTATGGTATAATTATTACTAGACTGTACACTGGGTGCAGTGGGTTAAATAGTTCTATCAATACTATTTAATATCATGTGAGTTTGAAGATGATAAGGCTATTTTTGTTTTCAAAACAACTTACAAAAAAGGAGAAAAATTTCATGGACTTTGGAAAATATAACAAAGAAAAGGTTTTCCGATATTCGATTCGAAAATATCACTTTGGTGCTGCCAGTGTCGCGGTTGCGGCATTGATGTTCTTTGCTAACGGGGCAGTAGCAGCGCATGAACCCATCACTCCAGCTACGGCAAATGAAGTAGCTACGGTGGGTTCTGATGGAAAGGCAGACGGTGATTTAGGAAGCTCGGATGAGGGAGACTCGAACAAGGTTCTAACTGACCAGCCAGCTGAACTCACAGCAGCTGATGAGGTGAAAACGCAGGAAGCGCCAGCTGAGGAAACCAATCAAGGGCAAGCAGGAGCTGAATCTAACTCTGCTCAGTCCGAGACAAATCCAGCTAACCAAGAACCTTCTCAAGCAGGAGAAGTAAAAGAGCAAGAACAGCCGACCGTCGCTGATACGACAGCAGCCAAATCAACCCAAGGGAATCTGCAAGCTTTGTTGGCAAAACTAACGCTTAGCTCAATGCAGGAACTGCATGCTGAAGTGGAAGCGCGCCTAGCAGCAGCTAAGGCAGTTTTGGAAGATCCAAAAGCGACGCAAGCGCAGGTTGATGAGCAAGCAAGAGCTATGGAAGCTCTAATTCGTCGTGTTAATCAAGCCTTGGAGCCATCGCAACCAAAATTGATAGACTTGGGAGAAGCAGATTCGGCAAATAATAAGCTGGTCGCTTCAGAAGGATCTGTGACCGAGCGAGCAAGCAGAGGAAAGCGTCGTAAAAGAGAGGAAGTGATCGAGCCTGAGTCAGTTGCAAACCAAGTTAGTCCAACTGATGCAGGAAAGGAGACGGCTCCTGAAGCTAGCTCTCAAACGAATCCTAAAAGACGTGGTAAAAGAACTGAAAGCGTAGAACAACCTGCGACTGAAGCAAAAGAAACACCGAAACAATTGTCAACGTACACAAATGGTTCAGGTACTTATGCATTAAAAGATGAAATGGATAAAATCGTTGCTTATTTAAGAAAAAATGGTGGCGATGAGACAAAAGTAGCGTTAATCAAAGCAAATTCCGACAAGTTAAACGAAAAACTTGGACTTGCTGACGAAGATGGTGTGATATCAGAAGAAGACTTCAATAAAGCGCTGCAAGATCTTGACTATGCTCGTGCTACTATCGAAGGATTTTTAGAGGATAAGGAAAATGGTGGTAAAACAGAAATACCTAAGCCTGAAGCGATACTAAACCGTCAAGAGCGTTCGGTAGCTAATAATGGTTCAACTTCTTATGATAATAGTAAGGTTAACTATTTCGAAGATGGAAAACATGGTGCGTCGCCTTACTTAAAATATACTTATGTATATTACAATAGGGTACAAAGAGGTGTAGCTGTTGATAATGTAGACCGTTCTGTTTCAGAGGGGAAAGGATATATCTATGCCGATGTAACACCTACTAAAACTGGATTCAGATGGGATTTATATATTAATCAAGGTAACCATCAATTAGCAGGATCTGGGTTCTGGTTTACAGTACCTAAGGATCAAAGATACAAAGCTAATACAGCTACGGCAGAGCGCATTTCACCAGGGAAAACATCAGGTACAGCAGAATCACCGAATAGCGATACAATTTTAGATATGTTGAAACTTGATTACTTAGGGTTTGATAATGAAACACAAGGTAACAATAATCAAACAGGTATCACAAGAAAAGGTAGAATGTTAACTGAATTAATGGAAGTAGGTTCACTAGATAGATTAGCAAGACAAGTAAAAGGTTCGGCTTTATATAATAGGTCGAAAGAAACTTCTGCAGAGCGAACACTAGCCGATAATAAATTTAACATCATTAATGGCAAAGATAGTAATCTGTATTATTTTGAAATGCCGGATACAAAAGATAGTTATCACCTGAGTTTTGAAACGACGGGTAACTATCACAGGATAGGTGATTTAGCTTATGCGGTTGGTTCTAAGGGGACGAAACAAGAAGACGGATTAACTACTATTTACCTTGTTAACCAATGGTCTGCAAAAACACCAGCAGAATCACAAGAGATTGATAAATATCCATTCTCGATTAAAGGAAGTGGAGATTTCTTAGTTGATCAAGATAGAATTTATTCTACTGCTTTTTCAGGATATGGTGCCTCTTTAGGTGGAAACTTATATTCTGGAGGAGATATAGTTAATAAACCATTTGATCCTCGTGCGAACGGAGTTATCTCATATGGAGGAAATAGTTCTAATCCAGATCAACAACGTAAGATTGATTTTTATTCTTATCTTGAATACAAAGATGGAGCTGAGACTACAGAAAAAGGGAAAAAAGATGTTATTCTTAATGGAGTAGACCAAACTTTTACTTTCTATAGAGAAAATGGTACAGAAATTTCTGGAATCGACTTATCAAAAGAAGTAGCGTCGACTCCTGGTAAACATTCTTATTTCTACATTCGTAGGATGGGTGATGGTTCATCAGATAAAGGAAGTTTCAGATTTATTACGAAACCTAAAACGCCTAATTTTACAGGTGATGTAGGATTTGTTGGTGAGTCTAGAGCGTTAACAGCTTCTAATGGGACTAATGGTATCCCTATGACTTTATACCTTCAAGTGCCAGGTGAGGCTAAGGCAAGAGAAATAGATACACAAGTAGCTAACACTAGAGGAGAAGTAACTTTTAAAACTACTACAATAGAAAAAGGAACTTATTTTGTTCGTTCTGTTGTTCCAACAGGTGGACATGTTGACTACAGTGGGAACAAACACCAAACTGTGGATTCTGAAAAGTCAACAGAAAAGCAAGCAATAGTAGCACCGAAAGTAAAAGTAGGAAATATTGAATTGTTGCCAACAAGTACGGCAGCAAATGCACAAGTATTATATACAGTAGTCCAAGGAGAACGATTCCGTCCGCGTATTGAGGTATGGGATGATGCTGGGAAGTTAAATAAATTTACAATTTCTAACTTACCTTCAGGTGTTACAGCTAATGCCAACTTTACACCGCAAAATAATGCGACTGAACGAAATACTTTTGACGCAGTATTCAATGGAAGTGTTCAGGAAAATCAAGCTGTAGGTTCATATACAGCTAAGATAACGGTTGCTGATGAATCTAATAAAGAAAAAGATTATTACTTCAAATATGAAGTTGTTACTCGTGATACAGAAGCACCAACTGTAACGATGAATGGAAAAGCATTAACTGAAACTGCGACAGATAATCGTTTTGCTATTTATCGAGGAGCAGCATTTAATCCGACATTTGTTGTTAATGATAATTCTGGAACAACGACATATCTTAAAGTGAATGATACACCTAATGGTGTATGGTTTAACAAACAAGGAAGTAGTGATTTAGCTAAAGAGGGGACTATGCGAAATGGTTCTGCTGAGGCAACGTACCAAATTTCACACGATAATGTGGTAGAGGCGAGTGCCCCACTGGGTACACATGAAGCAAATGTTGTAGTAAGAGATGCTCGTGGAAATGAAAAAACATATAAATTCCAATATACAGTAGTAGATGTACAAGCGAAAAATACACCTAAAGATGTTGCGGTTAATTCAACACTAGGGGAACCACAAGATTACTTAAAAGTGGTTGATAATAGCTCAGGAACTGAAGCGTCTAAGTATCTTCCGGATAAGGTTACCTATACTTGGAAAGAGGGAACAACAACTAAAGCGAATAATACAAAATTAGACACAGTAGGCACTGTTACTAAATACAAAGCAACAGTGAATATACCTAACAGTACGACTCCTGTTAAAAAGACAATTGATGGCAATGAATATACGATCTATGCCCCAACAAGTGTGGAAAAAGCTATTACATTCAATGTTCAAGATACAGTAGCGCCAACGGTTAAATTAACAAATAAAGCAAACAACAATACTGAAGTTACATTAACGAATAATCCATCGGTTACAACTATTGATGTATATCGTGGAGCGATTGTTGAATTACCATTTAAGTATTATGATAATGCTAATACTGGTAAAGTAAATATTAGCTATGTATCTGGGCTTCCTACTGGAGTAAAATTCAATGAAAGTGAAACAGCTACTAGCGATGCTACTATTAACCAAAATGGTAAGACAGAATCTACTCCGGGAACTTACACTGTAAGAGGTAGAGTGGCTACAGATGCGCCTCTTGGAGTGCAGACAGTTACATTAAAAGTATCTGATGCTGCTAATGGTAATGTAGATCAAGATAATAAAAAAGAGGTTAAATTCAATATTCGTGTTTTAGATATTGATTTTGAAGGAAGATATTCATCAACTACTGGAGCTACGAAAATTGTTAAGGAATTAAGACTGAATGAGCAAACTTCAGATCCGAATGAATATTTAACTGCAATAACAGGAACAGATAGAAGGGATGGATTATTCCCGCAAGGTATGACATTCCGTTATATTACTGGAGCAAATAATAATGAATTTAAAACAAATTTAACATTCACTGCACCTGGGAAATATCTTGTAAAAGCGGGAGCGTTCTACCCAACAACTTATGTACCGACAAATGGTTTATCAACAACTCCAGCTAATGCAACAGGAGATAGACTTGATGAAATTAGAAATCGTACATATACGACTCGTGATATTGAATTCCATGTTAAACCAACAGCGCCGACTGTTACTGCTGAGGCTAATGGGGATGTAGTAGTAGCACATTCAAATCAACCGAATGTTAACACATTGAGCTTTACTTATACAGATAAAGATAATAGACAACAAACAGTAACAGCTACTAAGACAGGTAATACATGGGCATTGAATAATGCTCCTGCGGACGGTGTGACAATCAATGCTACTTCTGGAACTGTGACAATTAAAGATCGTCAAGTAAGAGATGCTACAGAAGTTACAGCTAAGGTAGAGGCACAAGGTATAGAAAGTATTGGTACACCTGCAACTTCACTAGCTGGCGAGAAGACTCCGCCTACATTTACTTTTAGTAATAAATATACAGAAGTTGTGAGTGGAGAACGTGTTGTTTATGTAACACCGACAGAGGATTTAGCGGGTGGTTCGATTACATTAGGAACTGTGAATGATAATTCTGGTAAGTTAAGAGAAGTTGTGCTATATCATGGTAATGGACGTGATACTCATATGGAATTTGGCTTAAATTACAACAAAAAATCTAGTGAGAACAATGTTGAGTTTAATGCGCCATATGATATTGAGATTACAGGGAAACTGCCAAAAATAAATTCAAATACAGGTCGTATATGGAATAACAATGACAGTGTTGTAACTCGTTATGTTTATGCCAAAGATGCTGCAGATAATGAGTTGAAAGATGTTAGCGATAATAACCAAAATCCAACTCGTGTGAAAATCAAAGTATTGACGCAAGCTGCTAAGTATGAACCTACTATCAACGCTCAAACACTTAAAAAAGATCTTACAGTAAGCGGTGTAAGTGTAACTGAAGCAGAATTTAATAAGATGAAATCAAACTTAACATTCTCTACAAATAGAGGAGATGTTAAGGTAGCATACAATTCTCCAGATATGAATATCACTATGAAAGAGAATGGTGCTATTAAGAGTGAGGGTGGTTCATATTACGTAGGAGCTACGATTACGTATCCAGATGGTTCAACTAAGGACATTCGAATACCAGTTGAAACTGCAGATAAGGTAGCCCCAACAGTTAAATTAACGAATCGAACAGATGCTGATAGAGTCGTAACATTAAATGCTAATGAATCTACTTCTCCAGTAGTGACTGTCTATCGTGGAGCTAATTTAAATCTACCATTAACATTCTTTGATAATGACTCAGATGGTAGAGTAAATCTTAAGTATGTAAGTGGTTTACCAAATGGAATTCAGTTTAATGGAACTAGTGATACATTAACAGAGACTGGAAAAACACAAGATTCAGTCGGAACGCATACTATCACAGGAAGAATTCCAGCGAATGCACAATTAGGACTTAGAACTGTAACGCTTAAGGTGTCTGATGGAAGTAATGGAGTTGATTCAGGGAATAAAACAGAAGTCAAATTCCGTCTGAAAGTAGTAGATTTAGATTTTGAATCATCACGTTCTAAACAAGCGAATCAACCATCAATTACAGTACCGGCAACTGCAGGGCAAAGTCTTGAAGATGCGAATAACTACTTAACGGTTAACGATGGGACAAATCGTCAAGATAATGGTAATTTCCCTAGTGGCATGACATTCCGTATGGTAAATGAAGCTGGTGAGGTTATTACAAAATTACCAGAAGCACCAGGACGTTACGTAGTGAAAGCTAGAGCATACTTCCCAGTTGGATATGCAGGAACTGAAGGGATTGGAACTGTAGTAACAGGGAATGCTGATAATCAGCTTAATGGACGTCGTTACATTGAAAAAACAATTAATTTTGAAGTCAAACCAACAGCACCAGTAGTAACGCCACAAGATAATGGTGATGTGATTATTACACATGGTAATGAGACGAATGTAAATCGTCTAAGAGTGACTTACACTACACAGGCAACTAATCCGCAAGAAGTAACCTATACTGCATCTAAAAATGGAGATACATGGTCATTTGGCTCAGGGACTCCAATTACAATTGATGGAGCAACAGGTACTGTTAAAATTAAAGACCGTTCTGTAAAAGATGGCTCAACAGTAAAAGTTAAAGCCTTCATGACTACAAATGGTAATCTTGAAAGTAGCGAGGCAACTGGAGTTGCTAAAGATGGAGATCATGTCTTCCCTACAGTTGAATTCCAAAATACGGAAGAAGATGCAGATGGAAATCGTGTAGTATACATCACACCAACAGAAGAAACTAATTTACCAGTGGCAACGTTTAATGATAATTCAAATAAATTATCGCAAGTAGGATTTGTTGAATATAATGGAAACTTTGCTGACTTAGGTGATGTGGGTATTGATTATGATAGATATCCAACAAATGGAGATACGATATACGAAGCACCGAAGACAGCAATTGTAACGGGTACGTTGAATAAATTACAAAAAAATGGAAGAGTATGGGCAAATGAAGACGTAATTATAACTCGTTATGCAAGTGCAATCGATGCAGCAGGAAATGATTTACACACAGTTCCAGGAAATAAACTTAATGATAAAGCCAGTCCAACACGTGTGTTATTCAAGGTTAGAACACAAGCAACTAAGTATACGCCAACGATAACAGTTCAACATCTTGGAAAAGATATTGCGCTAGATAATGCAACAGTGACTCAAGAAGAGTTTGAAGCCATGAAACAAAACCTTAAATTCACTACTACAAAAGGTGATGTAAAAGTAGCGTATAATACTGCAAACATGATGATCTCTATGAATAATGGTGGTGCTATCACGCGTGATTCAACTAATAATAGTTACAAAATTGGAGCAACGATTACATATCCAGATGGTTCTTCGGAAACTATTGATATTCCGATAACTGCGCCGTCACAAAGAGACATTTACACACCAACAGCAGTAGAGAAAACAGTAGAAAAAGATAGTCAACCAGAAGCTAGAGACAGTATATCAAATGCCTCAAGCTTACCAGAAAATACAAGGATTGAATGGAAAGCAGGAACTTTAAATACATCAGCACCAGGAGTCAAACAAGCGACAATAACAGTAGCGTATCCAGATGGAACAAGTGAAGATGTAGAGCATGTTACAGTAAACGTTAAACCAAGTCAACCAGCAGTAACTCCTGCGGGTAACGGAGATGTTACAATAACTCCAGTGGATAAACCAAATGTTAATACACTAAAAGTAACTTACACTCCAGCAGACAACAACCAGCTTCAAGATAATGGTGATGTAACGAAAACGCCTCAAGCAGTTGCGGAGATTGTAGCTACTAAGGGTACTAATAACCAATGGACTATTACAACCGGTCAAAAAGACGGTATTAGTATAGATCCAAGCACTGGTGAAATCACACTGAAAGATGAAGTAGTAAAAGGTCAAGCAGCTGTAACAGCTAAAGTCGCAGCTCAAGGAGTAGAAAGTGATGACTCTGTGGCTCAAGTTGCAACTGGAGATCAAACAAATCCAGTTATCGGAGCTTCTTCGAAAATTGTAGGAGTAGGAACAAATGTTAATATTCCTCTTGACCTATCAGATGGAACAGGTGTAGGTATTGACGAAGGAAATATTAAAGTTACAGGATTGCCAACGAGTCTAAGCTATGACAAAGCTACTAAATCAATCACAGGAACTTTAGATTCAGTTTCTAAAAATGAAATTAAGGTAACTGTCTTAGATAAGAACGGTAATAAAGCAGAGAAGATGATTACGATTACTGCTGTTAAACTTAAACCTATCTTCGCTATTAAAGATGCAACTATTGAGAATGTTGATAATGCAGCTAACTTTGTAGAAATTCCTGAAGGGGTTACGTTAACTTCTGCATCATGGAAAGATGGCGACAAACCAACAACAGCGACAGTAGGAAGTACAAATAAAACTGTAGAAGTTAATCTAGATGGTGAAAGAACAGAATTGACTATTCCAGTAACGGTGTATCCAACTGTTACTCTTCGCAAAGTTAATAACAAAGAAGTGGCAACATACTATGAGATTGTTGGTAAAGCATTGACATCAGCTTTATGGGGAACTAGAGGTAGAACACAACCTCCTACAGCAGACTTCTATGTAGCATTTGAAGGAGACAGACCAGCAGGGACTACGGTTGAATTTGAGAATGGAGTGCCTCTAAGCATAGTAGCAGGAGAAATGGCACACAAAATAATTGTTACTTATCCAAATGGAACTGGTACTGTAGTAAAAACAGTTACTTTCAAAACATATAACTATGAGCCAAATTATCCAACAGGAAAAGAGTATTTTGAAACAGAAGTAGGAAAAGCATTTAAAAATACAAATGTCAATTCTTATGTCAAACCAAGTACTAATTTAAGTACTCCATCAAGAGTTTTCATCGGATGGGGGAATCATGGTTATGGTGCTTCTCCAGTAGATAAAGCACAAACAACTATAGGATTACGTGAAGAAAATGTCAATGTTCACTATGGAAATAGTATTTTAGGTCTACGTGGTGACGATAGTAATCTTTATAGTGAGCAAGACATCAAAGTTGCTCTAGCTGTTAAACCAAAAGCACCAACACTTCAAGGACAAGCAGGAACTAGACCTGCCGTTACGGTATCTAACCTACCAGAAGCTTCGCAATTAGCGTCAGGAGCAATTGTAAAAGTACAACTTAAAGACGCTCAAGGTAATGTTGTAGCAGAAAAAGAAGTTACAGCAGGGGAGGCAACAGTAACATTCGCGGCAGCTGACTACAAGAAAGACTTAACATTAGGAGAGCAACTAAATGCTAATGTCCTTGTCTCTGGAACATACAAAAAAACAGAAGGAAGTACACAAGTAGATACTGATTATGAAGTATCTTCTACTAATAGCGATTCGGTTACGGTTAAAAACTATGCTGACTTCTACAGAGATCAAGTCACTTATCCAACGAATGCTGAAAAAGTGACTTATGGTAATAGTGATATTGCTAATGGTAACTTTATAGATGCAGCCAAAGAGCGCTTTGTAGCTAAAATTCAAGAAGTTAATGCAAATAATAATAACTTACCTGCAGATGTAACTTATACTAAGGGAACTACGGATGATAAGGCGAAAGTAGCTACGATTAACTTCCCAGAAGATGGTTCTACTATTGACATTTCTCATACGCAAGTAGCCAAACCAACAGCACCGACATTTAATGCAACTGTAGGAAGTGGCGAAGATGCCAAACTAAGTGATGTGGATCGTACAATTTCTGGTACAGCCCTTGAAAGTGCTACGAAGGTTGTATTGACCTTACAAACTGGTAGAACTGTTGAAATTGACGCTAATAATGGAAAAGACCCAGCTAATCTTCAACCAGGTGAAGGTGCACTGAAAAATGGTGTCTGGACCTATAAACTTCCAGATAATACCTACTTACGTCAGACAGACCAAACAGCTGAAATTGGATCGTCAGACCAACCTGTTAAAGTAAAACAAACTGTCTTTACTGCGGAAAGCGATGAAAGCAAGATTTATGTAGCCAAAGAGCGTAGTTTCGCAGGGAAAACCATTACAGCAGCTAAGGGAAGTCAAACTCTGACTGACTTGAAAACAGATGCTCGAAAAGGTATTAAATATACTGAAAAAGATGTAGAAAAAGACTTCCCAAGTGACTTTACAGCTACATGGAAAGAGACACCTGACGTTGAAACAGTTGGAACAAGAAAGTATAAGGTTCAATTAACTGAAACTTCTGCAACCGGCACAAATAAAGTCGGCGAATACGATGTAACGATTACAGTGACAAATCCAGCACCAGCAGCGTTGACTTATGAGAATAAACAAAATGGTGAAACTGTTGTAACTATTCCAGAAGATGCAGACGAAGTAGTATTTACTGTTCCTACAACTGATACAAATGTAAATACAATAACTGTAAGTAAAGCGAATGGCTGGACAGCAGATGGTATTGAAAAACGTGGAAATACTTGGGTCTTCCCAGCGAACTCAGTACAAGGAAATCGTCAAGTAACAGCAGTTGCGACAGCGGGAAGTGGTGATACGAAGAGTGCGCAAACACCAACGTCGATTTCAGCGCCTGCACATACAGTGACGACTAAGACGATTACAAAAGTAATCGGTGAAAATCCTACGAATGCAGAGTTACTTGCTGCGGTAAATGTAGATAACAAAGCATCAGCTGCACTGAAAGAAGGAACACAATATCCAACTACAGTAGGTAGTCATAATCTTGACGTTGTTATTACTTATGCAGATCAAAGTACAGAAAAAGTAACAGTTCCGTATGTGGTGAAACCAGCAGACAAGACAGCTCTGACGAATGCGAATAATGCCTTAGGAAGCGAAATCACAAGTGTACCAACAACAGCTGACAAGCCAGCAAGCAAAGTGACTGCCTATAACGACGCTAAGACAAAAGCAGAAGCAGCTAAGCAAGCAGCGGAAGCTGTAATAGCGGACGATAATGCGACACCAGAAGCTGTTCAAGCAGAGCTAGCGAAAGTAAACGCAGCCAAAGACGCGTTGAAGAAAGCAGAAGATGCAGTAACCGCAGCAGCTACAGAAACAGCGAAAGCTAAATTAGCAGAAGACAACGCGAAGTTAGATGAAGCCGTAAGTACAGAAGGTAAGACACCAGAAAGTATTAAAGCTTACGAAGCCGCTAAGAAAGAAGCAGAAGCCGAAGTTACAGCAGCTAAGCAAGCAGCAGAAGCCGCAAAAGCTAAAGGTGCCGATGCGACAGCAGCAGAAGTTCAAGCAGCGCAAGAAAAAGTAACCGCAGCTCAAGGTAAGTTAGACAAAGCGAAAGAGAAGTTAGTCGATAAAGCAGACAAGACAGCTCTGACGAATGCGAATAATGCCTTAGGAAGCGAAATCACAAGTGTACCAACAACAGCTGACAAGCCAGCAAGCAAAGTGACTGCCTATAACGACGCTAAGACAAAAGCAGAAGCAGCTAAGCAAGCAGCGGAAGCTGTAATAGCGGACGATAATGCGACACCAGAAGCTGTTCAAGCAGAGCTAGCGAAAGTAAACGCAGCCAAAGACGCGTTGAAGAAAGCAGAAGATGCAGTAACCGCAGCAGCTACAGAAACAGCGAAAGCTAAATTAGCAGAAGACAACGCGAAGTTAGATGAAGCCGTAAGTACAGAAGGTAAGACACCAGAAAGTATTAAAGCTTACGAAGCCGCTAAGAAAGAAGCAGAAGCCGAAGTTACAGCAGCTAAGCAAGCAGCAGAAGCCGCAAAAGCTAAAGGTGCCGATGCGACAGCAGCAGAAGTTCAAGCAGCGCAAGAAAAAGTAACCGCAGCTCAAGGTAAGTTAGACAAAGCGAAAGAGAAGTTAGTCGATAAAGCAGACAAGACAGCTCTGACGAATGCGAATAATGCCTTAGGAAGCGAAATCACAAGTGTACCAACAACAGCTGACAAGCCAGCAAGCAAAGTGACTGCCTATAACGACGCTAAGACAAAAGCAGAAGCAGCTAAGCAAGCAGCGGAAGCTGTAATAGCGGACGATAATGCGACACCAGAAGCTGTTCAAGCAGAGCTAGCGAAAGTAAACGCAGCCAAAGACGCGTTGAAGAAAGCAGAAGATGCAGTAACCGCAGCAGCTACAGAAACAGCGAAAGCTAAATTAGCAGAAGACAACGCGAAGTTAGATGAAGCCGTAAGTACAGAAGGTAAGACACCAGAAAGTATTAAAGCTTACGAAGCCGCTAAGAAAGAAGCAGAAGCCGAAGTTACAGCAGCTAAGCAAGCAGCAGAAGCCGCAAAAGCTAAAGGTGCCGATGCGACAGCAGCAGAAGTTCAAGCAGCGCAAGAAAAAGTAACCGCAGCTCAAGGTAAGTTAGACAAAGCGAAAGAGAAGTTAGTCGATAAAGCAGACAAGACAGCTCTGACGAATGCGAATAATGCCTTAGGAAGCGAAATCACAAGTGTACCAACAACAGCTGACAAGCCAGCAAGCAAAGTGACTGCCTATAACGACGCTAAGACAAAAGCAGAAGCAGCTAAGCAAGCAGCGGAAGCTGTAATAGCGGACGATAATGCGACACCAGAAGCTGTTCAAGCAGAGCTAGCGAAAGTAAACGCAGCCAAAGACGCGTTGAAGAAAGCAGAAGATGCAGTAACCGCAGCAGCTACAGAAACAGCGAAAGCTAAATTAGCAGAAGACAACGCGAAGTTAGATGAAGCCGTAAGTACAGAAGGTAAGACACCAGAAAGTATTAAAGCTTACGAAGCCGCTAAGAAAGAAGCAGAAGCCGAAGTTACAGCAGCTAAGCAAGCAGCAGAAGCCGCAAAAGCTAAAGGTGCCGATGCGACAGCAGCAGAAGTTCAAGCAGCGCAAGAAAAAGTAACCGCAGCTCAAGGTAAGTTAGACAAAGCGAAAGAGAAGTTAGTCGATAAAGCAGACAAGACAGCTCTGACGAATGCGAATAATGCCTTAGGAAGCGAAATCACAAGTGTACCAACAACAGCTGACAAGCCAGCAAGCAAAGTGACTGCCTATAACGACGCTAAGACAAAAGCAGAAGCAGCTAAGCAAGCAGCGGAAGCTGTAATAGCGGACGATAATGCGACACCAGAAGCTGTTCAAGCAGAGCTAGCGAAAGTAAACGCAGCCAAAGACGCGTTGAAGAAAGCAGAAGATGCAGTAACCGCAGCAGCTACAGAAACAGCGAAAGCTAAATTAGCAGAAGACAACGCGAAGTTAGATGAAGCCGTAAGTACAGAAGGTAAGACACCAGAAAGTATTAAAGCTTACGAAGCCGCTAAGAAAGAAGCAGAAGCCGAAGTTACAGCAGCTAAGCAAGCAGCAGAAGCCGCAAAAGCTAAAGGTGCCGATGCGACAGCAGCAGAAGTTCAAGCAGCGCAAGAAAAAGTAACCGCAGCTCAAGGTAAGTTAGACAAAGCGAAAGAGAAGTTAGTCGATAAAGCAGACAAGACAGCTCTGACGAATGCGAATAATGCCTTAGGAAGCGAAATCACAAGTGTACCAACAACAGCTGACAAGCCAGCAAGCAAAGTGACTGCCTATAACGACGCTAAGACAAAAGCAGAA
>NZ_CAMPPO010000003.1:0-160607 GCF_946901205.1 Streptococcus sp. Marseille-Q5619 | reverse complement strand
AGCAGACAAGACAGCTCTGACGAATGCGAATAATGCCTTAGGAAGCGAAATCACAAGTGTACCAACAACAGCTGACAAGCCAGCAAGCAAAGTGACTGCCTATAACGACGCTAAGACAAAAGCAGAAGCAGCTAAGCAAGCAGCGGAAGCTGTAATAGCGGACGATAATGCGACACCAGAAGCTGTTCAAGCAGAGCTAGCGAAAGTAAACGCAGCCAAAGACGCGTTGAAGAAAGCAGAAGATGCAGTAACCGCAGCAGCTACAGAAACAGCGAAAGCTAAATTAGCAGAAGACAACGCGAAGTTAGATGAAGCCGTAAGTACAGAAGGTAAGACACCAGAAAGTATTAAAGCTTACGAAGCCGCTAAGAAAGAAGCAGAAGCCGAAGTTACAGCAGCTAAGCAAGCAGCAGAAGCCGCAAAAGCTAAAGGTGCCGATGCGACAGCAGCAGAAGTTCAAGCAGCGCAAGAAAAAGTAACCGCAGCTCAAGGTAAGTTAGACAAAGCGAAAGAGAAGTTAGTCGATAAAGCAGACAAGACAGCTCTGACGAATGCGAAAGAGGACTTGGAAGCAGCCCTTACTCCAGGAGCATCAACATCTGGTAAGACAGAAGCAAGTAAGAAAGCTTATGAAGACGCGAAGGCAAAAGCTCAAGAAGCTGTAACCGAAGCTGAAAAAGTGATTGCGAACGCGAACGCAACGGAACAAGACGTAGCGGATGCGAAAGCGAAAGTGGATGAAGCGAAGAAAGAACTTGATAAAGCCAAAGAAGGCTTGGTAGATAAACCAACTTCTGTACCAAGTAATGATGGTAACACTAACAATAGTGCTAACACCAACAACGGTGATAATACCGACAATAGTAGTAACAGCAATACTAGTGGCGACACTAATAACAGTGCTAACACTAACAACGGCGCTACTACCACCCCTGCTGACAGCAATAGCAACAGTGCGACACCAGGTAACAGTGGCAACACTCCAGCCTCTGGTGTGACGACAGACGATAGTAGTAATAGCAATCCTGCTACTCCATCGTCTACTGTTGGACAGGCTCAAGCAAGTACTCCAGTTCAGGAGACTCCAGTTTCTACATCGACTCCAAACAATTCAGGCGATACAACAACTCCTAGCGAGACTCGTCCTGTTGACAAGTCTGAACTTGCTCGATTGGTTGAAGAATTGGAAACTCGTTTGAAAGACTTGGATGGTATTGATCAATCTGTCATCGACGCTGCGAAGATTATTCTCGGAGAGGGTCAAGAAGCCCTTAGAAATGCTAACTTGACAGAGACAGGCTTGAGAGAGATTACTGTCAAGGTCAAAGAAGCACTCGAATCCTTGAAAGGCAAGCAAGCGACTAAGGATGAAGAAGAAACGAAAGAAACAAGGAAAGAGCAAGGTCATCTTCCATACGGTACGATGATTGGCAGCCTTCTCGCTCTTCTTGGTCTCCTTCTCTTCCTCATCGCGCGTCGTAAGAAAGAGTCAGAACTCAAGAAATTGACCAAGGAATTGACTAAGGTTCTGCAAGATGGCGACCTTACAAGTGTAGATGCGAAAGTCCTTGACCAAGCACGAGAAGCTCTCGCTCAAGCAGTTGCCTTCCTAGCCAATGAGAAAGAGTCTGAGCACACAGAAGATGAGTTGATTGAGAAACTCAAAGCTATTCTTGCTCAGTTAAGATAAGCGACATGTGAAATATCGCAGGCGACCATAGAAGTTACTACATTGCTGGATAATAACGATAGGAAAAGTTAGTAGCAAACCTGTAGTGGGAATATACCAGTTTCTAGCGGGGAAATGGTTCTGGGGACAGGACACCGTCTTTTGGATGGGAATGCTTCCTCCTTAGTATCAGTAGAAGTCTTCGATGGCAGAGTAAGATAAAGAAGAAACACGAGACAAGTAAGATAGTTCATGAAATGGAACTGAGAATTGCTGGTGTGGACTCTTGAAGGAAGTAATGGATAGAAAGAAGTTGAGAAGCGTCTTTCTATCCATCTTTCTTTAGGAGTGTATGTAAGCGCTTTAAAAATAGAAAGGGTAATGGAATGGGGAAACATGAAAGTAGAAAAAACAAACCTATTTTATTAGTAGGGAATGGAATCAATAGATTATTTGCAAGCGAGCCAGAAAATGATGATTTCTTTAATGTCGACAAGTTTAGAGGTGAAAAAGAGGCGGAGAAACGTTCATTACATGCTGAGATAAGCGATTCTTTAAGTTTTCCGATGAGGATTTCAGTAAACTATGAGGGGAAAGAAGAAACTGTCGCAGAGGAACTAACTGATTTTTTGAAGGATAAGATGACGATTTCAAAAAGAAAGAAAGAGTTTCTTGAGGACTTATTAACGTTAGAAGTAGAGAATATTTTGACGACGAATTACAGCTTTGAATTTGAAAAAACAATCTGTACTAATCCATCTATTGGAAAAATCTTAAATCTATATGGATATGGGAAGGAGGGTGAAATCAGTAAAAAGGAAAAGGAGCTAGGAATTTACCAGTATATAAAATTAGGTGATCGAAAAAAACTATGGCATATACATGGAATAGCAACCAGAAAAAAGTCTATTATACTAGGACAATACTATTATGGCTATTTGCTTTCGCAGGTGATAGGATATACGTCTGAATTATTAAGGAGATGGAATTCTAAAAATGATTTTTATCATCATTCATGGATTGATTGTTTTGTAAGCAATGATGTTCATATCCTTGGTTTTGCTTTAGATTTAGCTGAAATCGATTTGTGGTGGCTACTCGCATACAAGAAGAAACATTTTGAATTTACAAAGGTATATTTTTACTCTAAAGTTGGAGACTTAGATGTTACTGTGAGAATACTCTTGTGTACATATGGCGGTATTATAAAAGAAATAAATACGGCTGACTATCATGATTTTTATAATCAAGCTATTACTGAAATAAGAAATAGGATAAAAATGGATAGAGATGTTACATAAGAAATTGTAAGAGGTCTGTTCCCTCTTGATAAAATGACTCTCATTTGACTTTTTGCACCAAAAATAGCATCATATTCGGTGCAAAGGAGGCGTGATAGATGAACTATAAGCAGGAAATAGTAAACAGGATAGAAAATTTTGAATCGAATCAAGTTTTTATAGCAAATGATTTCTTTGATATTGCAGGATATGAAACTGTTCGTAGTACATTAAATCGTCTTGTAAAAGACAAAAAGGTTACTCGCATTTTGAAAGGTATTTATTATAAACCAAAATATATAGAACTGATTGGAGAGTATGCAATGGCGTCTGTGGATGAAGTTGCTGATGCTATTGCTAGAAAATATAATTGGACCATTGCTCCATCGGGAAACACAGCCCTGAATTTACTTGGTTTATCTACGCAGGTACCAGCAAAATGGACCTATATATCAGATGGAAGGTATGCCAGTTTTAATGTTGGTAAGGCAAGGATAGAATTTAAGCATAGAAATAATGGAGATATTTCAAATATGTCAACCTTAACTGCAATGGTGATACAATCTGTCAAGGCAATGGGGAAAGAGAACATTACTTCTCAGCAGATTGACTACTTACGGAAAAAATTATCTGAAGAAGAAAAGTCAACATTACTAGCTGAAGGTAAAACTACAAGTGTCTGGGTATATAGTATTATCAAGAAAATATCAGAGGTGTAGGGATGTTTGAGGATAAATAGATTGAGAAAAATAAATCAATTTCTCAGAATGTTTTTAGAAGTCACGGTGTCTATTCTAGCTTCAATCCACTAGAAATTCCATAGATAGAAAACTACATAATCTCTACAGATAGGGCTGATCGAGTTGATGTGAGATGATTTGGCTTTCTAGGGGAATTGTGGATTGCCAAACTGTATCATTGAAATTATTGCTCAAATTTGTTATGATATAAATATGAATAAAAGTAGACTGGGACGTGGCAGACACGGGAAAAAGAGACATGTATTATTGGCTTTGATTGGTATTTTAGCAATTTCTATTTGCTTATTAGGCGGATTTATTGCTTTTAAAATGTATCAGCAAAAAAGTTTTGAGCAAAAAATTGAATCGCTCAAAAAAGAGAAAGACGATCAATTGAGTGAGGGAAATCAGAAGGAGCATTTTCGTAAGGGTCAAGCCGAAGTGATTGCCTATTATCCTCTCCAAGGGGAACAAGTGATTTCGTCTGCTAAGGAGCTGATAAATAAAGACATTAAGGACAAGCTAGAAAGTAAGGACACTCTTGTTTTCTACTATACAGAGCAAGAAGAGTCAGGTTTAAAGGGAGTCGTCAATCGTAATGTAACCAAACAAATCTATGATTTAGTTGATTTTAAGGTTGAAGAGACTGAAAAGACCAGTCTAGGAAAGGTTCACTTAACAGAAGATGGGCAACCTTTTACACTTGACCAACTGTTTTCAGATGCTAGTAAAGCTAAGGAACAGCTGATAAAAGAAATCACCTCCTTTATAGAGGATAAAAAAATAGAGCAAAACCAGAGTGACCAGATTGTAAAAAGCTTCTCTGACCAAGACTTGTCTGCATGGAATTTTGATTACAAGGATAGTCAGATTATCCTTTATCCAAGTCCTGTGGTTGAAAATTTAGAAGAGATAGCCTTGCCAGTATCTGCTTTCTTTGATGTTATCCAATCTTCGTACTTACTTGAAAAAGACGCAGCCTTGTACCAGTCTTACTTTGAAAAGAAACATCAAAAAGTTGTCGCTCTAACCTTTGATGATGGTCCAAATCCAGCAACGACCCCGCAGGCATTAGAGACCCTAGCTAAATATGGTGTTAAAGCCACTTTCTTTGTGCTTGGGAAAAATGTTTCTGGGAATGAGGACTTGGTGAAGAGGATAAAATCTGAAGGTCATGTTGTTGGAAACCATAGTTGGAGCCATCCGATTCTCTCGCAACTTTCTCTTGATGAAGCTAAAAAGCAGATTACTGATACTGAGGATGTGCTAACTAAAGTGCTGGGTTCTAGTTCTAAACTCATGCGTCCGCCTTATGGAGCTATTACAGATGATATTCGCAATAGCCTCGATTTGAGCTTTATCATGTGGGATGTGGATAGTCTGGACTGGAAGAGTAAAAATGAAGCAGCTATTTTGACGGAAATTCAGCATCAAGTAGCTAACGGCTCTATCGTTTTGATGCATGATATTCACAGTCCGACAGTCAATGCCTTGCCAAGGGTCATTGAGTATTTGAAAAATCAAGGTTATACCTTTGTGACCATACCAGAGATGCTCAATACTCGCCTAAAAGCTCATGAACTGTATTATAGTCGTGATGAATAAGCAAGAAAAAATAGGTCTGTCAGATATGTGATAGACTTATTTTTTACAGAAGATAGTACTAATTAGTAAAAAAATTTATGCTATAAATGATAAATAATACTCAATGAAAATCAAAGAGCAAACTAGGAAACTAGCCGCAGGTTGCTCAAAACATGGTTTTGAGGTTGTGGATAGAACTGACGAAGTCAGTAACAATACCTACGGCAAGGCGACGTTGACGTGGTTTGAAGAGAGTATAAAATAGAAGGAGAAGCATATGAATACCTATCAATTAAATAATGGAGTAGAAATTCCAGTATTGGGATTTGGAACTTTTAAGGCTAAGGATGGAGAAGAAGCCTATCGTGCAGTGTTAGAAGCCTTGAAGGCTGGTTATCGTCATATTGATACGGCAGCGATTTATCAGAATGAAGAAAGCGTTGGTCGTGCCATTCAAGATAGCGGAGTTCCACGAGAGGAATTGTTCGTAACTACCAAGCTTTGGAATAGTCAGCAAACCTATGAGCAAGCTTGTCAGGCTTTTGAAGAGTCTTTAGAGAAGCTGGGATTGGAATATTTGGATCTGTATTTGATTCATTGGCCGAACCCAAAACCACTTAGAGAAAATGACGCATGGAAAACTCGCAATGCGGAAGTTTGGAGAGCGATGGAAGACCTCTATCAAGAAGGGAAAATCCGTGCTATCGGCGTTAGCAATTTTCTTCCCCATCATTTGGATGCCTTGCTTGAAACAGCAAAAATTCTTCCAGCGGTCAATCAGGTTCGCTTGGCACCAGGTGTCTATCAAGAGGAAGTCGTAGCTTACTGTCGAGAAAAAGGAATTTTATTGGAAGCTTGGGGACCTTTTGGTCAGGGAGAACTGTTTGATAGCAAGCAAGTGCAAGAAATCGCAGCAAATCACGGAAAGTCTGTTGCTCAGATAGCCTTGGCCTGGAGCTTGGCAGAAGGATTTCTACCACTTCCAAAATCTGTCACAGCCTCTCGTATTCAGGCTAATCTTGATTGTTTCGGAATTGAACTGAGCCAAGAGGAACGAGAAACCTTAAAAATGATAGCGGTTCAGTCGGGTGCTCCACGAGTTGATGATATGGATTTTTAGAAAATCATAAAAAGAATTGTACATTATTCTAATTTTTGATATAATAGTCAACAGGAAAGAAAGTCTTATGGCGTTCTTCAAGCGAGCTTGGGATAGTGGGAGCCAAGTAGAACAAAATCAAGAGCTGGCGCTTTCTGTAGTATTTTCAAAAACAATGAAGTAATAAATTAGGGTGGAACCGCGTTTCTGACGCCCCTAGGTTAAATCAACCTAGGATTGTCGGACGCGGTTCTTTTGCTTATTCAGTCTATTGTGTGAAAGAAAGGAGAGACGTGGAAAACCTTTATCTTGTAAAAGACGATAGTCAACTAGCTGCATTTCGTGATTTTGTAGTAAGAAATACTGAAAAGTTGAAAGATTATCAATCTTTTTTAAAGAATGAACTTGCAGTCTGTGATTTACCGCAAGCCGTTATTTGGTCAAGTTTTAATGCTGCTACACAGATTATTAGGGAAAGCGCTGTTCCAGCCTATACAAATAATAGACGAATGGTTATGACGCCTGATTTAGCTGTTTGGAAAGAGTTGTATTTGTATCAGTTGATGGGCTACGAGTGTTCTGAGCAAACTCAAGCAATAGAAAGTCACTATCATTCTTTATCTGAAAATTTCCTCTTACAGATTGTAGGACATGAGTTAGCTCATTGGTCGGAGCATTTTTTAGATGATTTTGATGGTTACGACTCTTATATCTGGTTCGAAGAGGGGATGGTTGAATATATTAGTCGCAAGTATTTCTTGACAGAAGAGGAATTTTAAGCGGAAAAAATTTGTAATCAATCTCTCGTAGAACTTTTTCAGAAGAAGTATGGTTGGCATTCATTGAATGATTTTGGTTCTTCGACTTATGATAAGAACTATGCAAGTATTTTTTACGAATACTGGCGTAGTTTTTTGACAATAGATAAGTTGGTAGAGAATCTAGGTAGTGTACAAGCGGTCTTTGATTCTTATCATCTATGGGCAAATACAGATAAAACTCTTCCCTTGTTGGATTGGTTTGTTCAGCAGAAATTAATTGAAAAAGAAATATAAAAACTAAAGGAGTAAACAATGTCTAAAAAATTAACATTTCACTGCGTCAGTGGCAGAAACCTCCTTACAGCCGGACTGCTCCACGCTCAGCACTAGAATGCCTGAGCTAGAAGCAGTACTAACTCGTCTTGCCTCGTATGATCGACGAGGCAGACTCGTGTCGCAAGAAATCATTTTTTATTAAGGAGTATTCAATATCTAAGAAATTAACATTTCACTGCGTCAGTGGCAGAAACCTCCTTACAGTCGGACTGCCCCACGCTCAGCACTAGAGTGCCTGAGCTAGACGCAGTACTAACTCGTCTTGCCTCGTATGATCGACGAGGTAGACTCGTGTCGCAAGTAATTTATAAAAAAGGAGTATTCAATGTCTAAAAAATTAACATTTCACTGCGTCAGTGGCAGAGATCTCCTTACAGTCGGGCTGCTCCACGCTCAGCACTAGAGTGTCTGAGCTAGACGCAGTACTAACTCGTCTTGCCTCGTATGATCGACGAGGCAGACTCGTGTCGCAAGTAATTTATAGAAAAAGGAGTAAACAATGTCTAAAAAATTGACTTTCCAGGAAATCATCCTTACTTTGCAACAATTTTGGAATGACCAAGGTTGTATGCTCATGCAGGCTTATGACAATGAAAAAGGTGCGGGAACCATGAGTCCTTACACTTTCCTTCGTGCTATCGGACCTGAGCCATGGAATGCAGCGTATGTAGAGCCATCACGTCGTCCTGCTGACGGTCGTTATGGGGAAAACCCTAACCGTCTCTACCAACACCACCAATTCCAAGTGGTCATGAAGCCATCTCCATCAAATATTCAGGAACTGTACCTTGAGTCTTTGGAAAAATTGGGAATCAATCCTTTGGAGCACGATATTCGTTTCGTTGAGGACAACTGGGAAAACCCATCAACTGGTTCAGCTGGTCTTGGTTGGGAAGTTTGGCTTGATGGGATGGAAATCACCCAGTTCACATATTTCCAACAAGTAGGTGGATTGACAACTGGCCCTGTGACTGCGGAAGTCACCTATGGTTTGGAGCGCTTGGCTTCTTATATTCAGGAAGTGGATTCTGTCTATGATATTGAATGGGCTGATGGTGTAAAATACGGAGAAATCTTCATCCAGCCTGAGTACGAACACTCAAAATATTCATTTGAAATTTCGGACCAAGAAATGTTGCTGGAAAACTTTGATAAGTTTGAAAAAGAAGCTGGTCGTGCATTAGAAGAAGGCTTGGTGCACCCTGCCTATGACTATGTTCTCAAATGTTCACACACCTTTAACCTGCTTGATGCGCGTGGTGCCGTATCTGTAACAGAGCGTGCAGGCTATATTGCTCGTATCCGTAACTTGGCCCGTGTCGTAGCTAAAACCTTTGTCGCAGAACGAAAACGCCTAGGCTACCCACTTTTAGATGAAGCAACACGAGCTAAACTCTTAGCAGAAGACGCAGAATAAAGAGAGTGACAAATTACGAAAATGGGCGAACAGTGTGAGCCCTGAACCAGTTGCCGCAGTGATGAAGGTATCCTTAGTGAAGCTAAGGATACTAGGCAAAATTGGAGACTTTTGGCTCCAATTTTAGCAATGAAACAACGAAGTTGGTTGCTTGCGTGCCAATCACATAAGGCAAACTGGAAAATAAAAAGATATTTTTCGGAGAAAAAACATGACAAAAAACTTATTAGTAGAACTCGGTCTTGAAGAATTACCAGCCTATGTTGTCACACCAAGTGAAAAACAACTAGGCGAAAAAATGGCAGCCTTCCTCAAGGAAAACCGTCTGTCTTTTGAAGCTATTCAGACCTTCTCAACACCACGTCGTTTGGCTGTTCGTGTAACTGGTCTTGCAGACAAACAGGCTGATTTGACAGAAGATTTTAAGGGGCCAGCAAAGAAAATTGCCTTGGATAGTGATGGGAACTTCACCAAAGCAGCTCAAGGATTTGTCCGTGGAAAAGGCTTGACTGTTGAAGATATCGAATTCCGTGAAATTAAGGGTGAAGAATATGTCTATGTTACCAAGGAAGAAATTGGTCAAGCAGTTGAAGCCATTGTTCCTGGTGTTGTAGATGTCTTGAAGTCATTGACTTTCCCTGTCAGCATGCACTGGGCTAACAACACCTTTGAATACATCCGCCCTGTTCACACTTTAACTGTTCTTTTAGATGAAGAAGAGTTTGACTTAGATTTCCTTGATATTAAGGGAGGGCGTGTGAGCCGTGGCCATCGTTTCTTAGGAAAAGAAACCAAGATTCAGTCAGCTTTGAGCTATGAAGAAGACCTTCGTGCACAGTTTGTAATCGCGGATCCACGTGAACGTGAGCAAATGATTATTGACCAAATTAAGGCAATCGAAGCTGAACACAGTGTATGTATCGAAATTGATGCTGATTTGCTGAATGAAGTCTTGAACTTGGTTGAATACCCAACTGCCTTTATGGGAAGTTTTGATGCCAAATACCTTGAAGTTCCAGAAGAAGTTTTGGTGACTTCAATGAAAGAACACCAACGTTACTTTGTTGTTCGTGATCAAGATGGTAAACTCTTGCCAAACTTCATTTCAGTCCGTAACGGAAACGCAGAGCATTTGGAAAATGTCATCAAAGGTAATGAAAAAGTCTTGGTAGCCCGCTTGGAAGACGGTGAATTCTTCTGGCGTGAAGATCAAAAATTGGTCATTTCAGATCTTGTTGAAAAATTAAACAATGTGACTTTCCATGAGAAGATTGGTTCCCTTCGTGAACACATGATTCGTACGGGTCAGATTGCTATTCTCTTAGCAGAAAAAGCAGGCTTGTCAGCGGATGAAACGATTGACCTAGCCCGTGCAGCAGCCATTTACAAGTTTGACTTGTTGACAGGTATGGTTGGCGAATTTGACGAGCTTCAAGGAATTATGGGTGAAAAATATGCCCTTCTTGCTGGGGAAACTCCAGCGGTAGCAGCTGCTATTCGTGAACACTACATGCCTACATCAGCCGAAGGAGAACTTCCAGAGAGCAAGGTCGGCGCAGTGCTTGCCATTGCAGATAAATTGGATACGATTTTGAGTTTCTTCTCAGTAGGCTTGATTCCATCAGGTTCTAATGACCCGTATGCCCTTCGTCGTGCGACCCAAGGTGTGGTTCGTATCTTGGATGCTTTTGGTTGGCACATTGCTATGGACGAGCTGATTGATAGCCTTTATGCTCTAACATTTGACAGCTTGACTTATGAAAATAAGGCAGAGGTTATGGACTTTATCAAGGCTCGTGTTGATAAGATGATGGGATCTACTCCAAAAGACATCAAGGAAGCCGTTCTTGCAGGTTCAAACTTTGTTGTGGCGGATATGTTGGAAGCAGCAAGTGCTCTCGTAGAAGCAAGCAAGGAAGAAGACTTTAAACCATCTGTTGAATCACTTTCTCGTGCCTTTAACTTGGCTGAGAAGGCAGAAGTAGTAGCTACAGTTGATTCAGCTCTCTTTGAAAATGAAGAAGAGAAAGCCTTGGCAGAAGCAGTAGAATCACTTGTTTTGTCAGGGACTGCAAGTCAACAATTGAAACATCTCTTTGCGCTTAGCCCTGTCATCGATGCCTTCTTTGAGAATACTATGGTTATGGCTGAAGATCAGACTGTTCGACAAAATCGTTTGGCAATCTTGTCGCAATTAACCAAGAAAGCAGCTAAACTTGCACGTTTTAACCAAATCAATACCAAATAAAATCTGTTAAACGGATTAAATCTTATCATAAAGGAGAGAAACATGGATCCTAAAAAAATTGATCGTATCAACGAACTTGCTAAAAAGAAAAAAACAGAAGGCTTGACCCCAGAAGAAAAAGTAGAACAAGCCAAACTACGTGAGGAGTACATCGAAGGTTATCGTCGCACTGTTCGTCATCACATTGAGGGAATCAAAATTGTAGACGAAGAAGGGAACGATGTTACACCAGAAAAACTA
This sequence comes from Streptococcus sp. Marseille-Q5619, assembly GCF_946901205.1. Lineage (NCBI taxonomy): Bacteria > Bacillati > Bacillota > Bacilli > Lactobacillales > Streptococcaceae > Streptococcus > Streptococcus sp. Marseille-Q5619. The sequence goes on along the minus strand of NZ_CAMPPO010000003.1, from coordinate 149,233 downwards.
CGCCAAGCCCAACGTGAAAAAGGGTTACATGGCCGTAGTCTTGATGACCCAAATTCATAATAAGTATTCTTTCTTTTAACAAGGATAGGTGAAATAATAATCAAAAGACTAGCAGATACAAACTGCTAGTCTTTTTTAACTAAAAAAGGAACCAAAATGGTTCCTAAAACTATCATTAGTAACTTGCACCAGCTGTAGCGTCTGCGCCACCACCGTGACCTCCAGCATCACTTGAATCAGAAGCTCCAGATGTAGCATCTGCTCCGCCATGTCCTCCAGCAGGAGCTGCAGCATTTCCACCAACTAGACGTTGACCAGTTGTTTCCAAGTACCAATCGAGCCATGGTTGGAAATTGAAGATGATTTCATTGATTCCAGCATATGAACCATCTGGATAGTACATTGCCTTGTAGTTATGTGTATTGATAACACCTTCAGGTGTTCCCGGCACAATTGTACGGACATATTCTTGATCTCCGTTACGTAGTACACCGACAACCCATTCAACGTTTTTCATTCTTTCAGGTGGTAGGGAAGCATGTACTGTTCCTAGTCGGCTACCTGCTTGAACGCGCACACGTTTACCATACATTGTATTTGGATCTTGATGGGCGTTATTATAGTACAAGAATTGGTTATTATCATCCGCATATGTCAACTCAAATGGCATTGCTTTCAAGAACATATCAATTTGGTTAACTGTCAAGATACCGTGGTCTAATTTAACGTAAGTATCTCCTGAAACAGCTCCAACAAGCTCAGCTGCTTTTTCTACCCATTCAGGATCATCAGGGTCAACACCTTGAATTGTAGTTGCGATTGGTTTTGTACAATATAAATCTTCTGGTGCGATTGGTTTTGGTTTTTTCAATTTTGAAACGACTCCCACATATTTTACAAAGTTGTCTAAACATGTTTCAAGGAAATTAACAGTTCCTTCATTTGTTATATTCCCATCAACATCAAAAGCTTCTTTGGCTTTACCAAGAAGGAATTCATTTCCTGGAAGAGTGTAGGCATTGACACCTGGAGCGTCAAGAATCTTACGAAGGTGAACTTGGGCACGAGAAGTACCTTGGTCGTAGTAAGAAGCTCCCACAATCATAACTGGTTTGTTTTCAAATGGATGAACTTCGTATGAAAGCCATTCAAGAACCGATTTTAGAGAAGCTGAGATTGTGTGGTTGTGCTCAGGAGTAGCAATAATGACACCATCAGCACGAGTAATTTTGTTATATAAATAACGTAATTGGAAACTTTCATCCCATTTTTCGTCTTGGTTAAACATTGGAACTTCATCAATTTCGAGAACTTCTAATTCAAATTTGAGTTTGAAGTGACGACGGATGAATTCCAAGAGTTTACGGTTATATGATTGATCGTAGTTTGATCCTACAAGTCCAACAAATTTCATTCTTTTTGGTCTCCTATCTTACAAATTTTCCCAGTCAAAGTCTTCAGCATCTTTGCGAAGTAGGGCTTGTGCGTTGCGCAATTTTTCTGTGATTTTTACAAAGATACGGAAGTCGTCAAAAGTGGCATCCAGTTTTTTAATAACATCAAGATCTACTAGATCTCCACTTGGATTAAAGGCTTGAAGAGAATGTGAAAGCAAGAATTCATCTGGAAGGACACTTGCTTTGATTTCTGGAGCATTCAAGATTTGGCGAAGTTGCATTTGAGCACGTGATGAACCAAGCGTACCGTAAGAAGCACCTGTAATCATGATTGGTTTGTTCAAGAGTGGGTAAATACCATAAGACAACCAAGCAAGAGCGCTCATCAAAACAGCTGGGATAGAGTGGTCGTACTCAGGAGTACCGATAATAACACCATCTGCCTCTTCAATTTTAGCAGCAATTTCCAGAATTTCAGCAGGTACTTGCTTGTCAGCTGGTTTGTTGAAGACAGGAATGTCTTTAATTTCAACAAGTTCAATTTCAGCTTTGTCAGCAAAGTGTTTTTGCATGTATTGAAGCAATTGACGGTTTGTAGAACGTTTTGAATTTGTTCCAACAATAGCAATAAGTTTTAACATGAGATTTCCTTTCTCTTTTTACATAATACGATTTTAAAACTCCATTGAAACAGTTGTCTCTATAGAGTAGGAATTCCTGAAGAACAGCTTAGGTGGCCTTCCTTATCGATGAGGATGGCTTCGATGCCCTTCAAACTTTCGACTTGCCAGAGGATAGAAGCTGGTCTTTCTCCAAAGAGTCGAGTTGTCCAGATTTCGCCATCAACTGATTTATCAGAGATGATTGTGAGACTAGCGAGTTCTGTTTCAACAGGGTATCCTGTTTGGCTGTCAAAAATGTGATGGTAATCTTGTCCATCGACGGTCAGGTAACGTTCATAAATGCCTGAAGTCACGACAGATTGATTGACAACAGGAATGGTCATTAAGTGATTTCCCCTCGGATTGGCTGGGTCTTGAATCCCTATTTGCCAAGGCTGATTTCCTCTTGCCTGATTTTTTCCAATGGTCAGGATATTCCCTCCCAGATTGATTAAGGCAGATGTCACTCCCTCTTCTCTCAGAAATTGGGCAACCTTATCCGCACTGTATCCTTTGGCTAAACAACCAAGATCGATCTTCATTCCTTTCTGTTTTAAAAACACAGTAGAAGTAGAAGAATCTAACTCGATAAAATGAGGATTGATTAGAGGCAGCACCGATTCAATTTCTTGAGGTTGGGCGACTTTGGCATCTGAAAAACCGATGCGCCAGGTTTGAATTAGGGGACCAATGCTGATATTGAGATAGCTAGAGGGTGCTAGGCTATGCTCTAACCCAAGTGAAATCAATTTAAACAGGTCTGGATGAACTTTGACTGGAGCTATTCCAGCTTGATGATTGATTTCCATCAACTCCGATTTCTGACTATTGGCATTGAAGCGGTATTCTAGCTCTCTGAGTAAATCAAAGGATTTTTGGAGCAAGCCATCGGCTCGCTCATCTACTAATGAAATAGTGATAGTAGTCCCCATTAGCCGTTCGGAATGTGAACTTAGAGGCAAGCTACCAACTCCTTTCTCTTATAGAAAATAAGTTGTAATATCAAGTAATTATCTAAATTGAAGCCCTTACATTTTATTTTCATGTTATTAGAATACCATAAAGTTAGACTTTTCACAAATAAAATTTGGAAAAAGTCAAGAAATATGCTCATAAAATTCATGAGGCTTGAAAACAGGATAAATGGAGAATTATTTTTGATAAAAAATCCTGAAATAATAGTAAACCACTTGTAAACGCTAACAGTAAATGTTATACTAGTAGAGTAAATTTAAAATTGAAGGTAGGAATTTTTCTATGAGTAAAATCGTTGTAGTCGGTGCTAACCACGCTGGTACAGCATGTATCAATACCATGTTGGATAATTTTGGAAATGAGAACGAAATTGTTGTATTTGACCAAAACTCTAACATCTCTTTCCTAGGATGTGGAATGGCCCTTTGGATTGGGGAACAAATTGACGGTGCTGAAGGCTTGTTCTATTCTGATAAGGAAAAATTGGAAGCAAAAGGTGCTAAAGTTTACATGAACTCACCTGTTCTTTCAATTGACTACGACAACAAAGTTGTGACTGCAGAAGTTGAAGGTCAAGAACATAAAGAATCTTACGATAAATTGATTTTCGCTACAGGTTCTACACCAATCTTGCCACCAATTGAAGGTGTTGAAATTGTTAAGGGTAACCGCGAATTCAAAGCAACACTTGAAAATGTTCAATTTGTTAAGTTGTACCAAAACGCAGAAGAAGTCATCGAAAAACTTGCTGACAAGAGCAAACACCTTGAGCGCATCGCTGTTGTTGGTGGTGGTTATATCGGTGTTGAACTTGCTGAAGCTTTCGAGCGTCTTGGAAAAGAAGTTGTCCTTGTTGATATCGTAGACACTGTTTTGAACGGCTACTACGACAAAGACTTCACTCAAATGATGGCGAAGAACTTGGAAGAAAACAACATCCGCTTGGCGCTTGGTCAAACAGTAAAAGCTATCCAAGGTGATGGTAAAGTTGAACGCTTGATTACTGATAAAGAAACTTTCGATGTGGATATGGTTGTTCTTGCAGTTGGTTTCCGTCCAAACACAGCTCTTGCTGATGGTAAAATTGAACTCTTCCGCAACGGTGCCTTCCTTGTAGATAAGAAACAAGAAACATCTATCCCAGGTGTATTTGCAGTTGGTGACTGTGCGACTGTTTATGACAATGCTCGTAAAGACACTAGCTACATCGCCCTTGCTTCAAATGCTGTTCGTACTGGTATCGTTGGTGCTTACAACGCATGTGGCCATGAATTGGAAGGTATCGGTGTTCAAGGTTCAAACGGTATCTCTATCTACGGTCTTCACATGGTTTCAACTGGTTTGACTCTTGAAAAAGCGAAAGCTGCTGGTTACAATGCGACTGAAACAGGCTTTAACGATCTTCAAAAACCAGAATTCATGAAACATGACAACCATGAAGTAGCAATCAAGATTGTCTTTGACAAAGATAGCCGTGAAATTCTTGGTGCCCAAATGGTTTCACACGATTCTGCAATCAGCATGGGAATCCACATGTTCTCACTTGCTATCCAAGAGCATGTGACAATTGATAAATTGGCATTGACAGACCTCTTCTTCTTGCCACACTTCAACAAACCATACAACTACATCACAATGGCTGCTCTTACAGCTGAAAAATAAAATTTGATGAACTATCTGGCCTTAAGTTAAGGTCAGATAGTTTTTTAGATAATCTGTCCCCATACAATTTCGATTTTTTTATCTTGTGATTCATTCTAATCTAACTTAAAATGAAATGGTAGCTACCAATACAAATGATGAGGATAAAACAAATGACTGAAAATCGTTATGAATTAAATAAAAACTTGGCGCAGATGCTCAAAGGTGGGGTTATCATGGACGTTCAAAATCCTGAACAGGCTCGTATTGCAGAGGCTGCTGGTGCGGCTGCTGTTATGGCCTTGGAGCGGATTCCAGCTGATATTCGTGCAGCTGGTGGTGTTTCCCGTATGAGTGATCCAAAGATGATTAAGGAAATTCAAGAAGCGGTTAGTATTCCAGTAATGGCCAAGGTCAGAATCGGGCATTTTGTTGAAGCTCAGATTTTAGAGGCTATTGAGATTGACTATATCGATGAGAGTGAGGTTTTATCTCCAGCTGACGACCGTTTCCATGTGGATAAGAAAGAATTCCAAGTTCCTTTTGTCTGTGGAGCTAAGGACTTGGGAGAAGCCTTGCGTCGTATCGCTGAAGGTGCTTCTATGATTCGTACCAAAGGAGAACCGGGGACGGGGGATATCGTCCAAGCTGTTCGTCATATGCGTATGATGAATCAGGAAATTCGTCGCATTCAAAACCTACGTGAGGACGAACTTTATGTTGCTGCCAAGGACTTGCAAGTTCCTGTAGAATTGGTTCAATATGTCCATGAACATGGGAAATTGCCAGTTGTAAACTTCGCAGCTGGAGGCGTTGCAACGCCAGCAGATGCTGCGTTGATGATGCAATTAGGGGCAGAAGGTGTATTTGTCGGTTCAGGTATTTTTAAGTCAGGAGATCCTGTTAAACGAGCGAGTGCTATTGTTAAGGCTGTGACTAACTTCCGTAATCCTCAAGTCTTAGCTCAAATCTCTGAAGATTTAGGAGAAGCCATGGTTGGTATCAATGAAAATGAAATCAAAATTCTCATGGCTGAGCGAGGAAAATAGATGAAAATCGGAATATTGGCCTTGCAAGGTGCCTTTGCAGAACATGCAGAAGTGCTAGATCTATTAGATGTCGAGAGTGTTGAAATCAGAAATTTAGAGGATTTTCAGCAAAATCAGAGTGACTTGTCGGGTTTGATATTACCTGGAGGTGAGTCTACAACCATGGGCAAGCTCTTACGAGACCAGAACATGTTGATTCCCATCCGAGAAGCCATTCTATCTGGTTTACCAGTCTTTGGGACCTGTGCTGGCTTGATTTTGCTGGCTAAGGAAATTGCTTCCCAGGAAGAGAGTCATCTAGGAACTATGGATATGGTGGTCGAGCGCAATGCTTATGGACGCCAGCTTGGAAGTTTTTATACCGAAGCAGAATGTAAGGGAGTTGGTAAGATTCCAATGACTTTTATTCGCGGTCCGATTATCAGTAGTGTTGGAGAAGATGTAGAAATTCTAGCAACAGTTGATAATCAAATCGTTGCAGCCCAAGAAAAAAATATGTTGGTAACTTCTTTTCATCCAGAATTGACTGATGATGTGCGCTTGCACCAGTACTTTATCAATATGTGTAAAGAAAAAAGTTGAGACTGAGTTTCTCAACTTTTTTACATGTAATAAACAATGGCGATGTATTGGAGGGCAGATGCAGCTAGGATAAAGAGATGCCAAATCATGTGGAAATAAGGTTTTTTCTTGGCGTAAAATCCAGCCCCAACTGTATAACAGAATCCGCCAGTTACCATGAGACTCCAGAAAATGGGTGTCGTTTGACTGATAATGGCTGGAATGATAACTAGAACCAACCAGCCCATAATCAGGTAAAGAGCAAGGCTAAATTTCTCATTGACCTTTTTAGCAAAGATTTTATAGAGAATACCAAAGATGGTTGTTCCCCATTGGATGGCAATAATCAGATAGCCAAACCAGTTATTCATTAAGGTCAAGACGACGGGCGTGTATGAGCCTGCAATAGCAACATAAATCATAGAATGGTCGATGATTCGCAAGACATATTTGTGGGTCGAACCATAGGCCATAGAGTGGTAAATGGTGGATGAGAGGAACATGAGAAAGAGACTAATAACGAAAATAGAGACACCGATAGAGGATAAAAATCCGTGTATCTCATAACTATAGGTGGATGAAATAGGCAGTAAGATGAGCATGATGACTGCACCCACAGCATGGGTCACACTATTAGCAATTTCTTCTCCAAAACTGAGTTGTTTGCTGAGTTTAAGACTAGTGTTCATTGGATTACCTCCTCTTCAGTATGATGGATTAAGTCTAGGGTTTGATGATAGAGTTTAACGGTTTGGCAGCTGGTTTGGATAATGGGGTTAGCTGGATCCATTCCTTGGTTCATGTAGTCCACAAAAGCATCGTAGAGTTGGTCTGAACTTGCTTGAGTTTGTAGAGTATTCAGTGTCTGGGCGATTTCTTGAATAGAAAAGACAGATTTGAGGGTTGTGATAGCAATCAAACGGGCAATCTGTTGGCGTTGGTATTTTTTCTTATCAGGTTTTGTCAGGTAACCATGTTTGACATAATTATTGACCATAGATGCTGTTAGGCCTTTGTCTTTATCAGGAGAGATAGGGGCGCAGACCTGATTGACATAGAGTAAAACCTGGTCCAGATAGAGGTCAATATTTGGGATTTCTGCCCATTTGGGGTAGGAAAAGGTAGTTTTCATTTTCAACTCCTTTTTATCTAGTTTTAATAACTAGATTATAAAATAATAAAAACATAAAGTCAAGTTTTAACTGCTTGTAGAAAGACTTAAATTATGCTATGATGGGAGAAACTAGTCAGAAATGAGGAGAAAAGATGGAGATTCGTTTAGCTTTTCCAAATGAAGTAGATGCCATCATGCAGGTGATGGAGGATGCTAAAAAATGTTTAGCGTATGCTGGTAGTGACCAGTGGCAAAATGGTTATCCAAATGCTGATATTATTATTGAAGATATTATCTCAGGTCAAGCCTACGTAGCCTTGGAAGAGGGAGAACTACTAGCTTATGCAGCTGTGACCAAGAGTCCAGAGGCAGCCTATGAAGCCATTTATGAAGGCAACTGGCAAGCTGGGGAGTCAGAGTACCTAGTCTTTCACCGTATTGCTGTGGCAGCAGATGTCCAGGGACAGGGGGTTGCTCAGACTTTCCTAGAAGGCTTAATTGAAGGATTTGATTACCTAGATTTTCGCTTAGATACGCATGTTGCAAACAAGGTCATGCAGCATATCTTTGAAAAACTCGGTTTTAAACAGGTTGGTAAGGTTCCAGTTGATGGCGAACGCTTGGCCTATCAAAAATTGAAGAAATAATGCAAAAGAAGTACGTAAAAATACTCTACTTTTCGCCAATTGGTATTCTATCACTAGTAGCTGATGACCATTATCTGTATGGCATTTGGGTGCAGGACCAGAAGTATTTTGAGAGGGGACTAGGAGATGAAACGATAGAAGAAGTTGTTAGTCATCCCATTTTAGACCCAGTTATTGCTTGCTTAGATGCTTACTTTAAAGGCAAGTATCAGGATTTATCCAACTTGCCCTTGGCTCCAATCGGAACGGATTTTGAAAAGCGGGTCTGGGTCTACTTACAGGGAATTCCTTATGGTCAGACAGTGACCTATGGACAAATAGCCCAAGACCTACAAGTGGCTTCTGCTCAAGCAATTGGTGGAGCAGTGGGGCGAAATCCTTGGTCTATCCTAGTACCCTGTCATCGTGTGCTGGGAGCAGGCAAGCGTCTGACAGGTTATGCTGCAGGAGTGGAAAAGAAAGCTTGGCTCTTGGAGCATGAAGGTGCAGATTTTAAAGATAGAAACAATAGAAAGTGAAACATATGTTAGAATTTATCGAATATCCAAAATGTTCAACTTGTAAAAAAGCAAAACAAGAATTAAACCAACTCGGTGTGGACTACAAAGCTGTTCACATCGTGGAAGAAACACCCAGCCAAGAAGTCATTTTGAACTGGCTAAAAACCTCAGGATTTGAATTGAAACAATTTTTCAACACCAGTGGAATTAAATACCGTGAATTAGGGCTAAAAGATAAGGTAGGAAGTTTATCAAATCAAGAAGCAGCTCAGTTGCTAGCAAGCGACGGTATGTTATTAAAACGACCGATTTTAGTAGAAAATGGAACTGTTAAGCAAATCGGTTATCGAAAAGCTTATGAAGAATTGGGACTGAAATAGTTTTTACTTATCTCTTTGATAGATAAAATATATAACCTCCCTGTTTCAAAGTATGATAAACTAGTAGGTAGACAAAGTCTGTATCTGACCGTAGCAAATAATTTCATTGACGGCAGAAGTATGGTAGAATGAATCATTATCAGGAGAGGATGTTTTTATGAATGTTACAACGATTTTAGCATCAGATTGGTACCAAAACTTGATGCAATTGATTCCGGATGGCAAGCTTTTTAGCCTGCGTTCGGTCTTTGATGGGATTCCAAGAATTGTTCAACAACTTCCAACAACGATTATGTTGACCATTGGTGGTGCTCTTTTTGGCTTGGTTTTGGCGCTTCTTTTTGCCATTGTGAAAATCAATCGTGTCAAGATTTTATATCCCTTGCAGGCCTTCTTTGTTAGTTTCTTAAAAGGGACACCGATTTTAGTGCAGCTCATGTTGACCTACTACGGAATTCCTTTGGCTTTGAAAGCCCTCAATCAGCAATGGGGAACTGGTCTCAATATCAATGCGATTCCAGCCGCTGCTTTTGCGATTGTCGCCTTTGCTTTTAATGAAGCGGCTTATGCCAGTGAAACCATTCGTGCAGCTATTCTCTCAGTCAATCCTGGTGAGATTGAAGCGGCACGCAGTCTGGGGATGACCCGAGCACAAGTTTATCGTCGAGTGATTATTCCAAATGCGGCCGTTGTGGCGACTCCAACCTTGATCAATTCCCTAATCGGCTTGACCAAAGGAACTTCTCTAGCCTTTAGTGCGGGTGTTGTGGAAGTCTTTGCCCAAGCTCAGATTCTGGGTGGAGCTGATTACCGCTATTTTGAACGCTTTATCTCCGTTGCTCTTGTTTATTGGGTAGTCAATATCGGAATTGAAAGCCTCGGTCGTTTCATCGAGAGAAAAATGGCTATTTCTGCACCTGATACAGTGCAAACAGATGTGAAAGGAGATCTTCGTTAATGATTAAGATTTCGAATTTAAGCAAATCCTTTTCAGGACAGACTGTCTTGGATCATCTGGACTTGGATATTCAAAAAGGGGAAGTTGTAGCCTTGATTGGTTCCTCAGGAGCTGGAAAATCAACCTTCCTTCGCAGTCTCAATTATCTTGAAACACCTGACAGTGGCTCGATTCAGATTGATGATTTCTCAGTTGATTTTTCTAAGATCACTCAAGAAGAAATCCTTGCCCTACGTCGCAAGTTATCTATGGTATTTCAACAGTTTAATTTATTTGAACGCCGCACGGCACTTGATAATGTGAAAGAAGGTTTGGTTGTTGTTAAGAAATTATCTGACCAAGAAGCAACCAAGATTGCCAAGGAAGAGTTGGCTAAGGTTGGGCTTTCTGACCGTGAAAACCATTATCCTCGCCATTTATCAGGTGGACAGAAGCAACGGGTTGCCCTAGCGCGTGCGCTTGCTATGAAACCAGATGTATTGCTCTTAGACGAACCAACTTCAGCCCTTGACCCAGAATTGGTCGGAGAAGTAGAAAAGTCTATTGCAGATGCTGCTAAGTCAGGTCAGACCATGATTTTAGTTAGTCACGATATGTCCTTTGTAGCCCAAGTGGCTGATAAGATTCTCTTCTTAGATAAGGGGAAAATTATCGAGTCTGGAACACCGGATGAGATTATCCACCATCCTAAAGAAGAGCGGACAAAAGAATTCTTCGCTAGTTACAAACGGACTTATATTTGATATAATAGATAAAGAAAAACTCAGTTAGCTGGACTAGCTGAGTTTACTCTTTAAAAAAGATAGAAATGAGAGAAATCATGCTACTGCAACTATTTTCTTTATATTTCGAGAGTTTGATCTTGACCACCATCCTCGTCCTGATTTTTTTAGGGATTTGGATTGGACTGAGAGCCATGTCGGGAGTTGATAAGACAGCTAAGGCTCGCCAAGCCCATCTCTATGATATGATTATGATTGGGGTCTTGGTTGTTCCAGTATTATCCTTTGCGGTTATGAGTTTAATTCTTGTTTTCAAGGCATAATCCTTGCTTGATTGACAAGAAAGAGTTAGAATAAAGATAGTTACAACAAGAAAGAAGGAATCTATATGTACGATACTATTATTATAGGTGCTGGACCTGCAGGTATGACTGCAGCCTTGTATGCTGCTCGAAGCAATCTGAAAGTAGCCTTGATTGAAGGTGGTCTGCCAGGTGGTCAGATGAATAATACATCTGATATTGAAAATTACCCTGGATACGCTAATATTAGTGGACCAGAATTGGCAGAAAAAATGTTTGAACCGCTTGAAAATCTTGGTGTTGAGCACATTTATGGTTATGTTGAAAATGTCGAAGATCATGGTGATTTTAAGAAAGTGATTACTGATGACCAAACATATGAAACTCGTACCGTTATCGTAGCGACTGGTTCTAAACACCGTCCTTTGGGAGTACCTGGAGAAGAAGAACTGAACAGTCGTGGAGTTTCTTACTGTGCCGTGTGTGATGGTGCTTTCTTCCGTGACCAAGATTTGTTGGTAGTCGGTGGTGGAGATTCAGCTGTTGAAGAAGCCCTCTTCTTGACTCGTTTTGCTAAGACTGTTACCATTGTTCACCGTCGTGACCAACTTCGTGCTCAAAAGGTTTTACAAGACCGCGCCTTTGCGAATGAGAAAATCAGCTTTATCTGGGATTCTGTAGTTAAGGAAATCAAAGGTGAAAACCGAGTAGAATCTGTCGTATTTGAAAATGTGAAAACAGGTCAAGTGACAGAACAAGCCTTCGGTGGCGTCTTTATCTATGTTGGATTGGACCCTCTTAGCGATTTTGTTAAAGAATTGAATATCCAAGATCAGGCTGGCTGGATTGTGACAGATAACCACATGAAAACTGCAGTTGACGGTATTTTTGCAGTTGGAGATGTTCGCTTGAAAGACCTTCGCCAAGTAACAACAGCAGTTGGAGATGGGGCCATCGCCGGTCAAGAAGTTTACAAGTTTATCACCGAACATAGTTAATCATAAAAAAAGTTTCCAATCAGATGACTGGAAACTTTTTTATAGTCTATTTCGGAAAACTTCGTACATGAGAATGGCTGCAGCAACACTGGCATTGAGACTTTGAACATGTCCATTCATCGGAATGGTAATCATCTCATCAACCTGTTTTTTGATGTTGCTAGAGATGCCTTTTCCTTCATTTCCGATGATGAGGGCAATTTTCCCTTTTGTATTCCACTTGTGGCAAGGAGTCCCATTCATATCTGTTCCAAAGGTCCAGAAGCCTTCATCCTTGAGTTTGTCTAGAGTTTGACTCAGATTGGTCACTCGGGCGATTGGAACATGCTCAATAGCACCTGTGGCCGTTTTGGCAACGACAGGAGTAACTCCGACAGCACGGTGCTTGGGAATGATGACTCCTGAAACATTGGTCGCATCAGCGGTTCTTAAGATGGAGCCTAAGTTGTGAGGATCAGTTAACCCGTCCAGAATCAATAGCAAAGGATTTTCTTCTTGACGCGTTTTGGCAAGAATGTGATCTAGCTCGCTATAGGCAAATTCAGATACTCGTAGAACAAAACCTTGGTGGACAGCACCTTCAGTCATCTCAGAGAGGGATTTTTTTGAAGTCCAGGAAATGGACACCTTCTTTTCTGTAGCCAGTTCTTTGACTTTCTCAAGATTCTTACCTCGGAGATCTTCTTGGAGGTAAAGTTTGTTTCCTGTGTTTGCAAGTAGAGCTTCGGTAACGGCGTGAACGCCATAGACAATATCATTTGTTTTCATGCATCTATTATAACACAAAACCCCGTCTTGCAACGGGATTTTCTTTATTCCAGAATCAGTAAACCATCTTTAACTGCAAATGGGTCTTTTTCATTGATACGATCGTAAAACATGATTCCGTTGATGTGGTCAATTTCATGCTGAACAACAATGGAGTTGTAGCCTTTGAGTTTGATGCGGTGTTTTTCTCCATCTTTGTCAAAGTAGTCAACAGTAACACGAGCATGGCGCACCACATAGCCAGGCACGTTGCGGTCAACAGACAGACAACCTTCTCCTTCGCCAAGAGCAGCATCTTGAACCGAGTGAGAGACGATTTTTGGATTGTACATAATGGCTTGAAGGTCGTAGGCTTCCTCTGGAGTTTCTCCTTCTTCAACAATATTAGGCACCAAAACAGCGATAATGCGTTTTGAGATATCTAATTGAGGAGCAGCAAGTCCAACCCCACCGCGTAGCCCCATCTTTTCAGCCATGACAGGATCTTGGGAATGTTTGAGGAATTGCATCATCTTTTCGCCTAGGATGATTTCCTGGTCAGATAGGGGGAAAGTGACTTCCTCAGCAACCGCGCGTAGAGTTGGATTCCCCTCGCGGATAATATCGTTCATATCAATTAAGTGAGCAGCTTTTGTAATACGTTCTATAGCAGACATTTTCTCTCCTTTCATTACCTCTACATGATAACATAAAATGACAAGGATTGAAAGTATTACAGCCTTTAGGATTTATAGAAAATAAATAGGAAGTTCAATTCAATTGTGAAAGAAATCCTTATCTGTGTTATAATAAGAAGAAAAGGCTTGCATAAGAAAGTAGGGAGAATGAAGATGAAAAGAAGACAAGATAGAAATCAGGGTGGTTTAGCTTTTTGTTTTATGAAGGGCTTGGTAAACTTTTTTAGGAGTTATCGCAGGTGGAGCAATAAAGGATTTGTGGCGGTACTCTTGCTAGCAGTTGCTTTATCAATGGGCTTGGTCTTGTTGTTTGAAAGTTTCCAAGGAATCCCTTTAACCAGTCAAAAACGAGATACTATTTCTCAAGAGGGGACTAAGCAAAAGTCTCAGGAGCAGGAAGAGGAAAAAACTGCCAGAATTATGGCCAATGGGGATTTGCTCTACCACGATGGACTTTTCTTTTCAGCTAAAAAAGAAGACGGTACCTATGACTTTCATGAGAATTTTGAGTATGTGACTCCTTGGCTTAAGCAAGCAGACTTAGCTATTGGTGATTTTGAAGGAACCATCAATAAGGATCATTATTTAGCAGGTTATCCTCTCTTTAATGCTCCTGCTGAAGTTATGGATGCCATTAAGGATGCAGGTTATCATGTGCTGGATTTAGCTCATAATCATATTTTGGATTCGCAAATTGAGGGAGTTATTTCAACGGCCGATATTATTGAGAAAGCTGGAATCACTCCAATCGGAGTTTATACGCACGAGCCACGTGATCAGGCTCCGCTGGTCATTAAGGAAGTGAATGGTATCAAGGTTGCACTGTTAGCCTATTCCTATGGTTTCAATGGCATTGAGCAGTATATTTCTCAGGAAGACTATAATCGTTATCTTTCAGATTTAAACGAAGATAAGATGAAGGCTGAAATTGAACGGGCAGAGAAGGAAGCAGATATCACCATTATCATGCCTCAGATGGGTGTTGAGTATCGCTTGGAACCAACTGAAGAACAAAAGGCTCTTTATCACAAGATGATTGATTGGGGAGCTGATATTATCTTTGGAGGGCATCCTCACGTTGTTGAACCATCTGAAACGGTTGAAAAAGATGGAGAAAAGAAACTCATTATCTATTCAATGGGGAACTTCATTTCCAATCAACGGATTGAATCTATGGGAGATGAAGAAAATGCTAAGTGGACTGAACGTGGCGTTCTCATGGATGTGACCATTAAGAAGAAGGATGGAAAAACAACTATCGGAACAGCTAAAGCTCATCCTACTTGGGTCAATCGAACACCAAAGGGAACTTTTTCACCAGAAGGATATCCCCTATATCATTATCAAACCTATATCTTAGAAGATTTTATCGAGGGTGGTAGTCATCGTGACCAGTTAGACGAAGCGACTAAGGAACGAATTGATACAGCCTACAAAGAAATGAACGAACATGTGGGATTGAAGTGGGATTAGCTTGAATCCAGAGGAAAGTAAATGATGATTAAAGTAATTGCGACAGATATGGATGGGACCTTGCTGGATGCTAGAGGCCAGCTGGATCTCCCACGATTGGAAAAGATTTTAGATCAGTTGGATCAAAAGGGTATTCGTTTTGTCATCGCGACGGGCAATGAAATTCACCGCATGAGGCAACTACTGGAGCACTTGGTGTATCGAGTGGTTCTGGTGGTTGCCAACGGTGCTCGTATTTTTGAAAACAATGAACTGATTCAGGCTCAGACTTGGGATGATGCCATTGTTGATAAGGCTTTGGCTCATTTCAAGGGTCGAGAGTGTCAGAACCAGTTTGTTGTAACGGGGATGAAGGGTGGTTTCGTCAAGGAAGGTACCATTTTTACAGACCTTGAAAGTTTTATGACTCCAGAAATGATTGAAAAATTCTATCAACGGATGCAGTTTGTGGACGAATTAACCTCTGACCTCTTTGGTGGTGTGCTCAAGATGAGTATGGTTGTTGGTGAGGAACGTTTGAGTTCGGTCTTGGAAGAAATCAATGACCTCTTTGATGGCCGTGTTCGGGCTGTATCGAGTGGCTATGGTTGCATTGATATCCTCCAAGCTGGAATTCATAAAGCATGGGGCTTGGAAGAATTACTCAAGCGTTGGGACTTGAAAGCCCAACAAATCATGGCTTTTGGTGATAGTGAAAATGATGTTGAAATGCTTGAAATGGCTGGAATTGCCTATGCGATGGAAAATGCTGATGACAAAGCCAAAGCTGTGGCGACTGCTCTAGCGCCAGCCAACAGCCAAGGAGGAGTTTATCAAGTCTTGGAAAACTGGTTAGAAAAAGGAGAATGAAGTGGCAGTACAGTTATTAGAAAATTGGTTACTAAAGGAACAAGAAAAAATCCAAACCAAGTATCGTCACCTAAATCAGGTTTCTGTTGTAGAGCCAGACATTCTTTTTATTGGGGATTCCATTGTCGAGTATTATCCTCTGCAGGAACTATTTGGGACTGCAAAGACGATTGTCAATCGAGGTATTCGAGGTTATCAGACAGAGCTGTTACTTGAGAACCTCGATGCGCATCTGTACGGTGGAGCAGTAGATAAAATTGTCCTTCTGATTGGGACGAACGATATTGGAAAAGATATGCCTTTGAATGAGGCTCTCAATAATCTCGAAGTGTTCATTCAATCCATTGCTCGCGATTATCCACTGGCAGAGATAAAATTGCTTTCCATTTTGCCAGTCAATGAGGGAGAGGAGTACAAGCAGACAGTCTATATCCGCACGAATGAAAAAATTCAGAAATGGAATCAAGCCTATCAAGAGCTTGCTTCTACCTATATGCAGGTAGAATTTGTGCCAGTTTTTGATAGTTTGACAGATCAGGTAGGCCAACTCAAAAAAGACTATACTACTGATGGGCTGCACCTCAGTGTTGCCGGTTATCAGGTTTTGACCAAAGCCTTGAAAGACTATCTTTACTAAATAGCTAAATAATGTTAAATTTGAGCATAATATCTTGTAAAAAATTCTAAAATCCTTTAAAATAAAAAGTGACGGAGGAATTTATGAATGTAAATCAGATTGTACGGATTATTCCTACTTTAAAAGTTAATAATAGAAAATTAAATGAAACATTTTATATTGAAACCCTTGGTATGAAGGTCTTGTTAGAGGAGTCAGCCTTTCTGTCACTAGGTGATCAAACAGGTCTTGAGAAGCTGGTTTTGGAAGAAGCTCCCAGTATGCGTACTCGTAAGGTAGAGGGAAGAAAAAAACTGGCCAGATTGATTATCAAGGTGGAAAATCCCATGGAAATCGAAGGACTCTTATCTAAGACAGATTCGATTCATCGATTATATAAGGGGCAAAATGGCTACGCTTTTGAAATTTTTTCACCAGAAGATGATTTGATTTTGATTCATGCGGAAGATGACAGAGCAAGTCTAGTAGAAGTAGGAGAAAAGCCAGAATTTCAAACAGATCTGGAGTCAATTTCTTTAAGTAAATTTGAAATTTCTATGGAATTACACCTCCCAACGGATGTAGATAGTTTCTTGGAACTATCTGAGATTGTGCCATCACTTGATTTTATACCAGCTCAGGGGCAAGATTTGACTGTGGATAATACGGTTACTTGGGACTTATCTATGCTCAAGTTCTTGGTCAATGAACTAGATATAGCAAGTCTTCGCCAGAAGTTTGAGTCTACCGAATATTTTATTCCTAAGTCTGAAAAATTCTTCCTTGGTAAAGATCGAAATAATGTTGAATTGTGGTTTGAAGAAGTATGAAGTGGACCAAGATTATTAAGAAAATAGAAGAACAAATCGAGGCAGGGATCTATCCCGGAGCCTCTTTTGCGTATTTTAAGGACCATCAATGGACAGAGTTCTATTTAGGCCAGAGTGACCCAGAGCATGGCTTGCAGACAGAGGCAGGACTCGTTTATGACCTAGCTAGTGTCAGCAAGGTTGTTGGGGTAGGTACTGTTTTCACCTTCTTGTGGGAAAGAGGTCAATTAGATATTGACAGACCAGTAACCGATTTTTTACCTGAAAGTGATTATCCAGATATTACTATTCGTCAGCTCTTAACTCACGCTACAGACCTTGATCCGTTTATTCCCAATCGTGATCTTTTAACAGATTCAGAATTAAAGGAAGCGATGTTTCATCTCAATAGACGAAATCAGCCAGCCTTTCTTTATTCGGATGTCCATTTTTTGCTGTTGGGTTTTATTTTGGAAAGAATCTTTAATCAAGACTTGGATGTGATTTTGCAGGAGCAAGTTTTTAATCCTTGGGGAATGAAGGAAACCAAGTTTAGTCCTGTTGGGCTTGCTGTTCCAACAGTCAGAGGTGTAGAGTCTGGCGTGGTACATGATCCCAAGGCTCGTCTCCTGGGCAGACATGCAGGTAGTGCTGGTTTATTTTCGACTGTAAAGGATTTACAAATCTTTTTAGAACACTATTTAGCAGATGATTTTGCAAGAGATTTGAGTCAAAATTTTTCTCCTTTGGTTGACAAGGAACGTTCTTTAGCATGGAATTTGGAAGGAGATTGGCTAGACCATACGGGATATACAGGTACCTTTATCATGTGGAATCGTCAGAAGCAAGAAGCGGCTATTTTCCTATCGAATCGTACCTATGAAAAGGATGAGAGAACTCAGTGGATTGTAGACCGTAATCAAGTGATGGACTTGATTCGCAAAGAAGAGTAAGGAGAGACATGTCAAATAGTTTAAAAGGGACTTTACTAACAGTTGTGGCTGGTATTGCTTGGGGCTTGTCAGGAACGAGTGGCCAATACCTGATGGCACACGGAATTTCGGCTCTGGTCTTGACCAATTTGCGTCTTTTAGTCGCTGGTGGGATTCTCATGGTCTTGGCTTATGCTACTGCAAAGGATAGAATGCTGGCCTTTTTAAAGGATAGAAAAAGTTTGCTGTCTCTTCTCATTTTTGCTCTGATTGGCCTCTTCCTCAATCAATTTGCCTATCTAACTGCTATTCAGGAAACCAATGCAGGTACTGCAACAGTGCTTCAGTATGTTTGTCCTGTCGGAATTTTGATTTATAGCTGTATCAAGGATAAGGTGGCTCCGACGCTAGGAGAAATTATTTCCATCATATTAGCCATTGGAGGGACCTTCCTGATCGCCACTCATGGGCAGTTGGACCAGTTATCTATGACACCTGCAGGCCTGTTCTGGGGTCTCTTTTCTGCCTTGACTTATGCACTTTATATCATTTTGCCCATAGCCCTGATTAAGAAGTGGGGGAGCAGTTTGGTCATTGGTGTGGGAATGGTCATAGCAGGTTTGGTCGCCCTTCCTTTTACAGGGGTTCTACAGGCCAATATACCGACCAGTCTTGATTTTCTCCTTGCTTTTGCAGGTATTATCCTTATCGGGACTGTCTTTGCCTATACAGCCTTCTTAAAAGGAGCCAGTCTGATCGGACCGGTTAAGTCAAGCTTGTTGGCTTCAATTGAGCCAATATCGGCGGTTTTCTTTGCCTTCTTAATCATGAATGAACAATTTTATCCCATTGATTTTCTTGGTATGGCAATGATATTGTTTGCTGTAACTCTGATTTCGTTGAAAGATTTACTCTTAGAAAAATAAAAAAGACTCTTTGTCCGTGACAGAGAGTTTTTGCCTAGTATTTTATACTCAATGAAAATCAAAGAGCAAACTAGGAAACTAGCCGCAGGCTGTACTTGAGTACGGCAAGGTGACGTTGACGCGGTTTGAATTTGATTTTCGAAGAGTATTAATTATTTTCAAGATAAAATTCAAAACGTTCGCCTACATATTGACTTTTTACGTATTCAAAAGCAGTTCCATCTTCTAGGTAGGAAACCTGAGTCAGACCAAGAATAGCGTGTCCTTTTTCAACTTCCAAATAGTGGGCGATTTTTTCCTTAGCGAGGCGAGCATAGATGGTCTGCTGTGATTTACCAATACGGTAGCCATGTTTTTGCAAGGTTTGGAAGAAATGACTGGTGATTTCTTCTTTTTTAAAGTTCTTAATGAATTTTTCAGGAATAGAAGCAACTTCATAAACCAGAGGAACATTGTCGGCATAGCGAACACGTTCCATTCGGATAATATTCTCCGTTGGAGAAATTCCTAGCTTGGCAACTTCCTGCTCATTGGGAATGGTTTTTCTGTAGGAAATGAGCTGGCTAGAGGGAACTTTACCTTGGGACTTAACAATTTCAGTAAAACTGGTTGTCCCTCTCATCTTTTCTTGTACACGTGTACTGGATACAAAGGTGCCACTTCCTACACGGCGCTCTAAGACGCCTTCTTCGACTAATAGAGATACGGCTTGGCGGAGGGTCATGCGACTAACCGCAAACTGCTCTGCTAAATCTCGTTCACTAGGAAGCCTCTCACCAATAGCCCAACGGTGCTCGTCAATATCCTTTTTAATCTGATCATGGATTTTCATATAAGCGGGTAGCATATTTTTCACTTCATTTCTATCTTTTCTCTATTGTACCTCAATAAACTAGAAAAAGTCAATCTTCGCCTTGTTTAGTTGGTAATTCGCCCTTATTTGTGATAGAATATTGAAAAAAGATATTTCTTTTGAGAAAGGAAAAAGATGAGCAACATTTCAACTGATTTGCAAGATGTAGAAAAAATCATCGTGCTGGACTATGGTAGCCAGTACAACCAGCTGATTTCACGCCGTATCCGTGAGATTGGTGTTTTTTCAGAACTAAAAAGCCATAAAATTTCAGCTGCTGAAGTTCGTGAAATCAATCCTGTAGGAATTATCCTATCAGGTGGTCCAAACTCTGTATACGAAGATGGTTCATTTGATATTGACCCAGAAATCTTCGAACTCGGAATTCCAATTTTGGGAATCTGTTACGGTATGCAGTTATTGACCCATAAACTTGGAGGAAAAGTTGTCCCTGCAGGTGATGCTGGAAATCGTGAATACGGTCAATCAACTCTTACACACACACCATCAGCTCTTTTTGAATCAACACCTGATGAACAGACTGTTTTGATGAGCCATGGTGATGCGGTTACTGAAATTCCTGCTGACTTTGTTCGTACAGGTACATCAGCTGACTGCCCATACGCAGCCATCGAAAACCCAGATAAACACATTTACGGTATCCAATTCCATCCAGAAGTCCGTCATTCTGTATACGGAAATGATATCCTTCGTAACTTTGCTCTTAACATCTGTAAGGCTAAAGGCGACTGGACAATGGATAACTTCATTGATATGCAGATCCAAAAAATCCGTGAAACAGTCGGTGATAAACGTGTCCTTCTTGGTCTATCAGGTGGGGTTGACTCTTCAGTTGTTGGAGTTCTTCTCCAAAAAGCGATTGGTGATCAATTGATCTGTATCTTCGTGGACCACGGTCTTCTTCGTAAAGGAGAAGCGGATCAAGTTATGGACATGCTTGGTGGTAAGTTTGGTTTGAATATCGTCAAAGCAGATGCTGCAAAACGTTTCCTTGACAAACTTGCTGGCGTTTCTGACCCTGAACAAAAACGTAAAATCATCGGTAACGAGTTTGTCTATGTATTCGATGACGAAGCAAGCAAGCTCAAAGATGTGAAATTCCTTGCTCAAGGAACTCTTTATACAGATGTTATCGAGTCTGGTACGGATACAGCTCAAACTATCAAGTCACACCACAATGTGGGTGGTCTTCCAGAAGACATGCAGTTTGAATTGATTGAACCACTCAACACTCTTTACAAGGACGAAGTTCGTGCCCTAGGTACAGAGCTTGGTATGCCAGACCACATCGTATGGCGCCAACCATTCCCAGGACCAGGTCTTGCTATCCGTGTCATGGGTGAAATTACTGAAGAGAAACTAGAAACCGTTCGTGAGTCAGATGCTATCCTTCGTGAAGAAATTGCTAAAGCAGGTCTTGACCGTGATATCTGGCAATACTTCACTGTTAACACAGGCGTTCGTTCAGTTGGTGTTATGGGTGACGGTCGTACGTACGACTACACGATTGCAATCCGTGCCATCACCTCTATTGATGGTATGACTGCTGACTTTGCCAAAATTCCTTGGGAAGTCCTTCAAAAAATCTCAGTACGTATCGTAAACGAAGTGGACCACGTTAACCGCATCGTCTACGATATTACAAGTAAACCACCTGCAACAGTAGAGTGGGAGTAGGAAAAATTACAATAAAAAGGCTTTGAAATCAATGTTTCAGAGCCTTTAATTAAATAATCGCAAACAATTCGCAAACAAAGGAGCTGAGTAAATGACACCTTATACAGATAAAATAATTGATACTATTGCTAAGTATTTACCAAAAAATGAAAATGAATGGGAACTCGTTGGTTTTATAAACAAAAAGAAGGAAATCTACACGTTTGGGAGTGATTCAAAGATTATAGGTAGATTGTTTGAAGTTATAGCTTTTGAAGCATTGCAACGTTCAGCCAATGAATTGGGCTATACTTTACATGAATCTGAAAAACAAACTGTATACCCTGATTTTTATTTTAAAAAGCAAGATGGGCGAAAAATTGCCATCGATATAAAAACTACTTACAGAAGAAGCGAAAATACGAAATTTGGCTTTACTGGAGGTAGTTTTACAAGTTTTATGAGAAATGGAACAAAGAATATTGTAGGTCATTACTCTGATTATGACGGTCATTATATTTTAGGTGTTGTCTATACTCGAGAGACGAAACCAACTACTGGAAAAGTTAATTTTGAGAAATTAGATTCTATAATTCCTGCATATAAAAATATAGAAATGTTTGTTCAAGAAAAGTATAGAATATGTGGTGATAAGAAAGGTAGTGGAAATACCGATAATATTGGAACAATTACTTCAACATCCATTAAGCCTTTTGTTTATGGTGCAGGCCCTTTCTCCGTTTTAGGAGATGATGTGTTTAAAGATTATTGGAAACATTACCCAAGATATACTGATACCCAAAAGGTAAAACAATCTTTATATAATAATCTTGAAGGATATTTTGATTGGCTTTCTAAAACAGATGAACCTAAATCGCTAGAATTAAAACAATTATATTCAGATTATCTATCTCAGTACGAGGAAACATTTGATAAAAAATAGAGCAGTTCGCTCTATTTTTTATATTTCAAAAAGGCTAATTTGCTCTTGTTCAGGATGCACTTCATTTAGGTTTGAATTAGATTCACTTATTACTAGGGCTTCTATCATTTTATTTCGATTAGATTCCTTTGCTCCTAAGTGATAAAAATGTTCAGTAGTTAACAACTTTCCATCCGTCCATTTTTCCATGTGGGTATTTTTTCTATACTGATTTTCGTACCACATACTAAAGGCGTATCCTGCTTTTCCTTTTTGAGTAAGTTCTGCGAGTAATGTCGCGTATTCTTCACTCCAAGAATCATAATATCCATCATATCGATCAATGTACGGAGGGTCTAAATAAACAAAGTCATTTTCTCCCATCATCTCAAATGCTTTAGTGAAAGGAATACAGATAAATTCCCAATCTTTACCCTTCATTATTTTTTCAATCCATGAAACTTGATTTACAATTTTTGTAATCAATGCTTTTTGAAATCTCTCTGGTTTTCGTCCAAAAGGAACATTATAATTACCTTTATTATTAAAACGTATCATTCCATTAAAATTGGAACGTTGTAAAAATAAAAAATCTAAAGAGCTATGTTCTTTATTAAATCTATCTCTAACCTCATAGTAATAAGATGTCTTATCAGCCGGAGTACTAGATAATTTAGTTGCTTCATTTTCTAAAAAAGTTCTAACTGTTTGAGCAGTAATCTTCTTTGATTGAATATCTTTGTAAAATTGAATGATATAGGGATTAGTGTCACTAAAAATAGCCTTCTGTGGTTCTAAATTAAAACCTACTACACCAGATCCCATAAATGGTTCAAAGTATGTTCCTTTACCATCCCACTTTATTGATTCAGCAATAAATGGAACTAATTTAGTTTTTATTCCTTGGATTTTAATAGGTGGTACTTTAGGTGTGATAATTTTTTTAGGTAACAATTGTAATTCTCCTCCCCTACTATATGTATTCTATTATAGCATTTTTTATACTTTTTTCTTCAAAAACTGATTATAAACTTCTCCTCTTCCTAAAATGTAAAGTTAAACGCATAAAATATTTAACACTACAAAAAATAGTCAAATAAATGCATTCTGCATTCAAAATTGGTCTAATCATTGTTAGTTCTCCTTTATATAATTTCAGTGTTGTAATTATTTCACGCCACTGTTATAAAATAAGTGTCGTGTTTTGTCGACACATAAAATTGAAATAAAAAAAATAGGCTTGAAGCCTAAATTTTTCCGTGACGCACTAAAAGAGAACCCCTCACTATCATTCTGATAACAAAAGAAGTGGTTACATAATTTGTTTCTGTATATAGAGGTAAAATCTTTTTTAACTCAGCAATATCATCAATAGTAGTTTGATTTACTTGTAAATCAGTTCGAGTTTTTGGGGCACTTCGTTCTTCAACTTGAGACCCAAATTTTAATACTTTATCCCAGTTTTGTTCAGCAGTAATTTTTTTAGAATCTAAATAAGCTTGATTTACGACAAACCCATTAGTAAGATGAAGATTATCAAATTCTCCAGTTGCTTTTATTTCTTTTTTAGAGCATCGATACTATTTCGTGTTTCTATTGCTAGTCTAACAGCTAATCTTACTATATCACCACCTTTTTATTACTAATACTATTATACAAAAAATGTTGTGTTTTTGTTACACATTAATTTCAACTCTGCAAACAATAGAAATTAATTCTAATAAATTATTATAAAAATAACTAGTATAAATCCTTAATTTTAAACTATATCAAACCTTATCAATTTAGAAAACAATAGAATGGGAATAGTCATCTAAGGACTAATTTATGTAGTTTAATGAACCAGTATCTTTGGGTACTGGTTTTTACTTTTCTAGACTTTTTGACTACCTGTTAAAACTGGGTTAATTTTCGACAGTTTAACAGTTATTATGCAAAGTTTAAAAGATTAGAATTGTCAAAACAATCTGTCTAGGCTTGATTTTATGGCTTATTTACTATAAAATGAGAAGGAAAAACGTCAAACTTTTATATTGCAAATAGGAGAAAACATGACAAAAATATTAAAACGTCCTGAGGTTTTATCACCTGCAGGGACTTTAGAGAAGCTAAAAGTAGCTGTTCAGTATGGAGCAGATGCTGTCTTTATCGGTGGTCAGGCCTATGGTCTTCGTAGCCGTGCCGGAAACTTTACTTTCGAACAGATGGAAGAAGGTGTCCAGTTTGCGGCCAAGTATGGTGCCAAGGTCTATGTAGCGGCTAATATGGTTATGCACGAAGGAAATGAAGCTGGTGCTGGTGAGTGGTTCCGTAAACTGCGTGATATCGGCATTGCAGCAGTTATAGTATCTGACCCAGCCTTGATTATGATTGCAGCGACTGAAGCACCAGGCCTTGAAATCCACCTTTCTACCCAAGCCAGTGCCACTAACTATGAAACCCTTGAGTTCTGGAAAGAGCTAGGCTTGACTCGTGTCGTTTTAGCGCGTGAGGTTTCAATGGAAGAATTAGCTGAAATCCGCAAACGTACAGATGTTGAAATTGAAGCCTTTGTCCATGGAGCTATGTGTATTTCATACTCTGGACGTTGTACTCTTTCAAACCACATGAGTATGCGTGATGCCAACCGTGGTGGATGTTCTCAGTCATGCCGTTGGAAATACGACCTTTACGACATGCCATTTGGGAAAGAACGTAAGAGTTTGCAGGGTGAGATTCCAGAAGAATTTTCAATGTCAGCCGTTGACATGTCTATGATTGACCACATTCCAGATATGATTGAAAATGGTGTGGACAGTCTAAAAATCGAAGGACGTATGAAGTCTATTCACTACGTATCAACAGTAACCAACTGCTACAAGGCGGCTGTGGATGCCTATCTTGAAAGTCCTGAAAAGTTTGAAGCTATCAAACAAGACTTGGTGGACGAGATGTGGAAGGTTGCCCAACGTGAACTGGCTACAGGATTTTACTATGGTACACCATCTGAAAATGAGCAGTTGTTTGGTGCGCGTCGTAAAATTCCTGAGTATAAGTTTGTCGCTGAAGTGGTTTCTTATGATGATGCGACTCAAACGGCAACCATTCGTCAACGGAATGTCATCAACGAAGGCGATCAAGTTGAGTTTTATGGACCAGGTTTCCGTCATTTTGAAACCTATATTGAGGATCTTCACGATGCCAAAGGCAATAAAATCGACCGTGCTCCAAATCCAATGGAACTATTGACTATTAAGGTGCCTCAACCTGTTCAAGCAGGAGACATGGTTCGTGCATTAAAAGAAGGACTCATCAATCTCTACAAAGAAGATGGAACTAGCGTCACAGTTCGTGCTTAATGTAGTTGTTTAGTTTTAAAAAATTATGCAAAGCTCCATATACAACACTTAAACGAGATTAAAGAATGGCGAAATCCCTTGATGTGCAAGGGATTAGCTGTCCTTTTTTATTTTTTAAGTGATAAAGTCGGAGCTAGGTATCCAAAGCCTATCAAATTAAACAAAGAAGTGATGTCGTCGATATTTTGAAAAAAATTGAATAAGCAGAAAACTCTTTATCATTTATGTGGTAGAGGTTTTTTGTTAATAAAATTTTACAAAATGACATTTATATATTGCATTAAGTTGGATATATGATATAATGTTGTTAAAAAGAGGCGCAACTTTTTAAAATTAAAAGGAGGACGCAAGTGGCTAAAAATTTAAAATTAAAATTAGCTCGTGTAGAGCTTGATTTAACTCAAGGTCAACTGGCAGAGGCTGTTGGGGTGACGCGCCAGACTATTGGTTTGATAGAGGCGGGAAAATATAATCCCAGTCTCTCGCTCTGCCAGTCCATTTGCAGATGTTTAGGGAAAACCCTAGACCAACTATTTTGGGAGGAAGAAGATGGTAAATAAATTCATTCATTATCAATTACTTGACGAAAGAGAAGAACAACTAATCAATAAAGCTGGGGCAGAATCCTTTTCCCTCTTCATTGGACTTGTGCTTCTAAGCTATTTGGTGGCTGTATTAGCTCCCTCTCTTTTTAATCCGAATTTTCTAGTCTATACTCTGATAGTAGGAATTTTCTTCTTTTTCAACCGTGCCCGTTATCTGGGAGTGACCTACTATAGTCGTTTTCATTTTACGATTTTGGGTTGTTTTTTCCTAACATTGGCTATTACGGCTCTTTTGATGTTACAGAATTATCAATTCAACATAGAAATTTATCAGCACAATCCTTTGAACGTTAAATACCTGTCTGCTTGGGCAATTACTTATGTCCTTTACCTTCCTTGGGTTTTTATCGGCAATCTTGGTCTGAAGAGCTATGGTGAATGGGCTCAGAAAAAGTTTGAACAAGATATGGATGAACTGGAGAGTAGAGAATAGCTTGTTACTCTTTTCTCAATACAGGTAAAATGTGATATAATAGTACTAATTTATTGAAATGCTTGAAAGTTTTTGAAAATTTTCATGTATTTCTAGTTAAGGAAGTAGGAAAAGTATGTATCCAGATGATAGTTTGACATTGCACACGGACTTGTACCAGATTAACATGATGCAGGTTTACTTTGACCAAGGGATTCACAATAAAAAGGCGGTCTTTGAGGTTTATTTCCGCCAACAGCCTTTTAAGAACGGCTATGCGGTTTTTGCTGGTTTGGAAAGAATTGTGAATTATCTTGAAGACTTGCGTTTTTCAGATAGTGATATTGCCTATTTGGAGTTGCTAGGCTATCATGGAGCATTCTTGGACTATCTCCGCAATTTCAAGTTGGAGTTGACCGTTCGTTCTGCCCAAGAAGGGGACTTGGTTTTTGCTAATGAACCGATTGTGCAGGTGGAAGGTCCTCTAGCCCAATGTCAATTGGTCGAAACGGCCCTTTTGAATATTGTCAACTACCAGACCTTGGTGGCGACTAAGGCAGCTCGTATTCGTTCAGTCATTGAAGATGAGCCTTTGATGGAGTTTGGGACACGTCGGGCTCAAGAAATGGATGCGGCCATCTGGGGAACACGCGCAGCGGTGATTGGTGGTGCCAATGGAACCAGCAATGTGCGTGCTGGTAAACTCTTTGATATTCCTGTCTTGGGGACTCACGCCCATTCCTTGGTGCAGGTTTATGGTAATGATTATGAGGCTTTCAAGGCTTATGCTGCGACCCATAAAAATTGCGTCTTTCTTGTGGATACCTATGACACACTTCGAATTGGGGTACCCGCTGCCATTCAGGTGGCGCGTGAGCTGGGTGACCAGATTAATTTCCTTGGTGTCCGCATTGACTCTGGAGACATTGCCTATATTTCTAAAAAAGTTCGTCAACAACTGGACGAGGCAGGATTTACTGATGCTAAGATTTATGCATCAAATGACCTTGATGAAAATACCATCCTTAACCTCAAAATGCAACATGCTAAGATTGATGTTTGGGGAGTAGGTACTAAGCTGATTACAGCCTATGACCAGCCAGCTCTTGGTGCAGTTTACAAGATTGTTGCAATCGAAGATGAAAATGGCCAGATGCGTAATACCATCAAGCTGTCAAATAATGCGGAAAAAGTGTCGACGCCAGGTAAGAAGCAGGTGTGGCGCATTACCAGTCGTGAAAAAGGCAAGTCAGAGGGCGACTACATCACTTATGATGGCGTAGATGTTGCCAGCATGACAGAAATCAAGATGTTCCATCCGACCTATACTTATATCAAGAAGACCGTTCGTAATTTTGATGCCGTGCCTCTCTTGGTGGATATCTTTAAAGACGGAAAATTGATTTACAATCTGCCTAGCTTGACTGAGATTCAGGACTATGCTCGTAAGGAATTTGACAAGCTTTGGGATGAGTACAAGCGCGTGCTCAATCCGCAACATTATCCAGTAGATTTGGCGCGTGATGTATGGCAAGACAAGATGGACTTGATTGATAAGATGCGCAAGGAAGCCCTTGGTGAAGGAGAAGAAGAATGAGTTTGCAAGAAGCGATTATCCAAGAACTGGGCGTGAAACCAGTGATTGATGCCCAGGAAGAAATCCGTCGTTCCATTGATTTCTTAAAGAGATACCTGAAAAAACATCCTTTCCTAAAAACCTTTGTACTAGGAATTTCTGGAGGGCAGGACTCAACCTTGGCAGGGCGCTTGGCCCAATTAGCTATGGAAGAACTGCGAGCAGAAACGGGAGACGACAGCTATAAATTTATCGCTGTCCGCCTGCCTTATGGAGTGCAAGCTGATGAAGCAGATGCTCAAAAAGCCTTAGCATTCATCCAACCAGATGTCAGTTTAGTCGTCAATATCAAGGAATCAGCTGACGCCATGACGGCAGCAGTTGAAGCGACAGGTAGTCCTGTTTCAGATTTTAACAAGGGCAATATCAAGGCACGTTGCCGTATGATTGCTCAGTATGCCCTTGCTGGTTCCCATAGCGGAGCGGTCATTGGAACAGACCACGCCGCGGAAAATATCACAGGTTTCTTTACCAAGTTTGGTGACGGTGGTGCGGATATTCTCCCTCTTTACCGCCTCAATAAACGTCAAGGAAAACAACTCTTGAAGGAACTTGGTGCAGATCCAGCCCTTTATGAAAAAATCCCAACAGCAGACCTAGAAGAAGACAAACCAGGCTTAGCTGACGAAGTAGCCCTCGGAGTCACCTATGAAGAGATTGACGACTACCTAGAAGGCAAAACAATTAACCCAGAAGCCCAAGCAAGAATCGAAAACTGGTGGCACAAAGGCCAACACAAACGCCACCTACCAATCACCGTCTTTGATGACTTTTGGGAGTAAAAAGGTCCGGGGGACTTTTTAGCTTCTTGCCCTGAAATTAAAAAGCAAGAAAAACCTCCAGTGGAGGTTTTCAGCCTCTCACCTTGAAATAAGAAAGTGAGAGAAGGTTCGGTAACTCGAAGAGTTCGATTTCGTAGTCTCACCCCCGCAACGATGACTAGGTTTGAAAAAGCTTGGGAAAGCGCATTTCAAACCAGACAGCGACTGCGTCAAGAAATTATATGAAAAACTCATTTTCTAGCTGTCACTGAGTTTAATCTTTTTACCCCGAGCATGGAAACAGGTAAGCGAGGAAGGTCCAGTGGACCTTTTTAGCTTATTACCTTGAAATTCAAAAGCAAAACAAGTTTCGATGGAGATTGGACAGAGAAACATCTATCAGAAAGTGAGGTAGCATCATGAAATCTATCGGTACGCAAACATTACAGACAGACCGTTTGATTTTAAGAAGATTTGTGGAAAGTGATGCAGAAGCCATGTTTCAAAATTGGGCTTCATCCGCTGAGAATCTGACCTATGTTACCTGGGATCCCCATCCTGATGTCGAAATTACTCGAAACTCGATTCGCAATTGGGTTGCTTCCTATACTAATCCCAACTATTACAAATGGGCCATTTGTCTAAAAGAAGACCCAGAGCAGGTGATAGGAGATATCAGTATCGTTGCAATAGATGAGAATGATTCTTCTTGTGAAATTGGTTATGTTTTAGGAAAAAACTATTGGGGTCGAGGTTTTATGACAGAGGCCTTAAAAGCTATCTTAGATTTCTGTTTTACTCAAGCAGGATTTCAAAAGGTTAGGGCTCGATATGCCAGTCTCAACCCAGCTTCAGGTCGTGTCATGGAAAAGGCTGGAATGTCTTATCTAAAAACTATTACCAATGGTGTAGAGAGAAAAGGCTATCTTGCGGACCTTATTTATTATGGTATAAGTAGGGAAGAATGTTGAATTCTATTTTCTGTTTCCATCGAAGTCAACTATTTATTGTAAATACAATAATTGGCATCCCAAGTTTATTTACAACTTTAAAATAGCACATTGATTAGTACAAGACAGATGTTCTAGTTCCTTCTTTAAGCTTGTAACTAAGAGGGAGCTAATCGACTAGATTCTCCAGTCGAACAGGTGGTAATACGCTTTTTATAGTGTAATCCTAGCTGTTGTTAAATTTAAAATAGAATCCTCTATCGAGTTAGGGAATTAAATTCCACCAATTTTATTTATGTTTTTCTATCAAAATATCTAACATTAAAATAGTCTCATTCTGATGAGCAAACTATTCGATTGCTACTGCATAGTTGTATAAAGAATGATGAAAGATGAGTGAAAATTATCAAGTTGGAATGTTTGTATCTAAATATATTAGCATGTATTTGGATAAGATGTCTGCAATCCTCTATATATGAGATTGATTACGATATAGTTAAAGTGTTAGTTCAATAATCAATATATCATTCTAAGTTTATTTGATATATGAAATATATTATTTAACATTTGCCAGAAAAGATGCTATACTAGAAGTAGTAAATTTTAGAAGGAGGATGTAATGGCAAAATCTAATACCAATAAGCGCTATGCATTACGTAAACTCGGAAAGATTTTTGGTTCTGTGATAATCGGGCTAACTTTATTTTTAGGAGGAATCCTGAATACAAGTTTTGTTCATGCTGATGGAACAGGAGTGACATTTATTAAAGACGATACCCGCCGTAAAGGAGAGGAACCGGAGACTGATGTTGATGAAGTAGGAAATATTATTGTTAAGGTTCCGGCTAAGGATAGCGTTGAAACAAAAGTAATTCCAATCGAAACAGAATATGAAGCGGATCCAACTCTTGCTAAAGGGGAAAAGAAAGATGATCCAACTCGTCCAGGTAAGGTAGGAACTGAAACCATTACGACTACTTATAAAATCGAAGGTGGTAAGGCAGTAGAAGATAAGAAGACCAGTGAAGTAACAACTGCGATGGTTAAGAAAGTTGTTAAAGTTGGAACAAAGCCGACTGAAACAACTGAACTTACAACTTCTACGGAAGTGAGATATGAAAAGGATCCAGAACATACAAGAGGAAGCCAACCTACGACTATTCCAAGCGAAGATGGACTGAAAACAGTTACGACTAGTTATAAAGTTGATTCTAAGACAGGCGATATTACGGTAGCAGATGTTTCAGAGATGGTTACTAAAGCAGCTACACCTATTATCGTTAAGGTTCCGGCTAAGGATAGCGTTGAAACAAAGGCTATTCCAATCGAAACAGAGTATGAAGCAGATCCAACTCTTGTTAAAGGGGAAAAGAAAGATGATCCAACTCGTCCAGGTAAGGTAGGAACTGAAACCATTACGACTACTTATAAAATCGAAGGTGGTAAGGCAGTAGAAGATAAGAAGACCAGTGAAGTAACAACTGCGATGGTTAAGAAAGTTGTTAAAGTTGGAACAAAGCCGACTGAAACAACTGAACTTACAACTTCTACGGAAGTGAGATATGAAAAGGATCCAGAACATACAAGAGGAAGCCAACCTACGACTATTCCAAGCGAAGATGGACTGAAAACAGTTACGACTAGTTATAAAGTTGATTCTAAGACAGGCGATATTACGGTAGCAGATGTTTCAGAGATGGTTACTAAAGCAGCTACACCTATTATCGTTAAGGTTCCGGCTAAGGATAGCGTTGAAACAAAGGCTATTCCAATCGAAACAGAGTATGAAGCAGATCCAACTCTTGTTAAAGGGGAAAAGAAAGATGATCCAACTCGTCCAGGTAAGGTAGGAACTGAAACCATTACGACTACTTATAAAATCGAAGGTGGTAAGGCAGTAGAAGATAAGAAGACCAGTGAAGTAACAACTGCGATGGTTAAGAAAGTTGTTAAAGTTGGAACAAAGCCGACTGAAACAACTGAACTTACAACTTCTACGGAAGTGAGATATGAAAAGGATCCAGAACATACAAGAGGAAGCCAACCTACGACTATTCCAAGCGAAGATGGACTGAAAACAGTTACGACTAGTTATAAAGTTGATTCTAAGACAGGCGATATTACGGTAGCAGATGTTTCAGAGATGGTTACTAAAGCAGCTACACCTATTATCGTTAAGGTTCCGGCTAAGGATAGCATTGAAACAAAGGCTATTCCAATCGAAACAGAGTATGAAGCAGATCCAACTCTTGTTAAAGGGGAAAAGAAAGATGATCCAACTCGTCCAGGTAAGGTAGGAACTGAAACCATTACGACTACTTATAAAATCGAAGGTGGTAAGGCAGTAGAAGATAAGAAGACCAGTGAAGTAACAACTGCGATGGTTAAGAAAGTTGTTAAAGTTGGAACAAAGCCGACTGAAACAACTGAACTTACAACTTCTACGGAAGTGAGATATGAAAAGGATCCAGAACATACAAGAGGAAGCCAACCTACGACTATTCCAAGCGAAGATGGACTGAAAACAGTTACGACTAGTTATAAAGTTGATTCTAAGACAGGCGATATTACGGTAGCAGATGTTTCAGAGATGGTTACTAAAGCAGCTACACCTATTATCGTTAAGGTTCCGGCTAAGGATAGCATTGAAACAAAAGTAATTCCAATCGAAACAGAGTATCTCGATGACCCAACTCTTGATAAGGGTCAAGAAGTAGAAGAAGCAGGAGAAATTGGTGAAATTACGCTTACTACAATGTATACTGTAGATGAACGTGATGGAACAATTGAAGAAACTACTTCTCGTCAAATTACTAAAGAGATGGTAAAAAGACGTATAAGGAGAGGGACGAGAGAACCTGAAAAAGTTGTTGTTCCTAAGAAATCATCTATTCCTTCGTATCCTGGATCTGTTACATCTAATCAAGGAACAGATGCAGCAGTAGAACCAGCTAAACCAGTTGCTCCAACAACAGGCTGGAAACAAGAAAATGCTATGTGGTATTTTTATAATACTGATGGTTCCATGGCAACAGGTTGGGTACAAGTGAATGGTTCATGGTACTACCTCAACTCTAATGGTTCCATGGCAACAGGTTGGGTACAAGTGAATGGTTCATGGTACTACCTCAACTCTAATGGTTCCATGGCAACAGGTTGGGTACAAGTGAATGGTTCATGGTACTACCTCAACTCTAATGGTTCCATGGCAACAGGTTGGGAGCAAGTTGATGGTTCATGGTACTATCTAAACGATAATGGTTCCATGGAGACAGGTTGGCTACAAAATAATGGTTCATGGTACTACCTCAACAGCAACGGTTCTATGAAAGCCAATCAATGGTTCCAAGTTGGTGGTAAATGGTATTATGTAAATGCATCGGGTGAGCTAGCGGTCAATACAAGTATAGATGGCTATAGAGTCAATGATAATGGTGAATGGGTGCGTTAATAGATTCCTCCCTGCGACAAAATTGATAATAGTATGTCTGAATATATAATTATGTATAAAAAGCTATAGATAAGCTCATCTTATAGCGACTATAAAAAAGTGAACAAGCCTAGTCTTCTGTACATTAGAATTCAGGTTTGTTCACTTTTTGTTTAATACTCAATGAAAATCAAAGAGCAAACTAGGAAACTAGCCGCAGGTTGCTCAACGCACTGCTTTGAGGTTGTAGATAGAACTGACGAAGTCAGCTCAAAACACTGTTTTGAGGTTGTGGATGAAGCTGACGCGGTTTGAAGAGATTTTCGAAGAGTATAAGTCTTTGATTTTGAGACTAAGGAGAGTCAGGGTCAAAGTAGTGAATGATTCTGAAACAACTCATAATAGTCTCTTGAGAGGACAGATAAGAGTAACAAATATGGTGCTACTCATGTGTCTTGCTTTTTGATTTACAAACAGCGAAGAAAATATAGGAAGCTGAAATAAAATATAGATGAAACAATTTGGAGAGTCAATGTAATATATGGCAATATTTTCGAAGCTAGGGGGAAGCATTTTAATTTCAATGTACTAGGCGTCCTCTACAGCTAGCTAGAGTTTCAATTGTAGATGTTCTTTGAAATAATGTCTTAGCGATTTATTGGTATTAGAAGATTTAGAGAAATTCTTGCTCAATAAATAAACATGGCATCGCCAAAACTAAAGAAGCGGTAGTGTTCTTGGATGGCATGATGGTAAGCATCTAAGACTAATTCACGGCCTGCAAAGGCAGAAACTAACATGACCAGAGTTGATTTTGGCAGGTGGAAATTGGTTGAAAAGGCATCTACAACCTTCCATTCGTAGCCAGGTTTGATAAAGATATTGGTCCAGCCAGAATCTGCTTGGATTTGCCAATCAAACTTGGAACCAATAGTCTCCAAGGTGCGGATAGAAGTGGTTCCGACAGCGATGACGCGACCACCATTTTCCTTAACAGAGCGAAGGGTTGCAGCTGCTTCCTCAGAAAGTTGGTAAAATTCTGAGTGCATTTCGTGTTCGTCCAGATTGTCAACTGAAACGGGTCTAAAGGTTCCGAGTCCGACATGAAGAGTCAGATAGACTAGATGAACACCCTTAGCTTGGATTTCTGCCAGCAGCTCTTTGGTGAAGTGAAGACCAGCAGTTGGTGCTGCAGCAGAGCCACTTTCCTTGGCGTAAACAGTTTGATAGCGTTCGCGGTCATCCAGTTTTTCGTGGATATAAGGTGGCAGAGGCATTTCTCCCAGACTTTCCAAAACTTCTAGGAAAATTCCTTGGTATTCGAAGCGGACAATACGGCCCCCATGGGTCAATTCTTCTGTAACGACAGCGCTGAGGCGACCATCACCAAAGCTGACGCGAGTGCCAACCTTGAGGCGCTTGGCAGGTTTAGCCAGAACCTCCCACTCATCTCCAGTAGTATTTTTGAGTAGGAGAAGTTCCACATGACCTCCTGTCTCCTCTTTTTGACCATAGAGGCGAGCGGGGAGAACTCGGGTGTCGTTCATGACAAGGGCATCACCAGGTTCCAGCATATCAATAATAGAGTGGAAGTGTTTATCCTGCATTTCTCCTGTCTCACGGTTGACGATGAGAAGTTTAGAAGCATCCCGTTTTTCAAGGGGTGTTTGGGCAATCAATTCCTCGGGTAAGTGGAAATCAAAATCAGCTGTATTCATATATCTGTTCATTCTTTCTAAGTTCTAATCTTATCCATTATAACATGTTTCAAGTTTGGACGCTCTTTTTTTAGAAATTAAACCGTTTTCACTTGACAAAAATTGGTCTATACCATATAATAAATATAGATAGAAATGGAGGATGAAAAGATGAAAGTTATTAAAGTTGAAAACCAAATCGAAGGTGGAAAAGTTGCTTTTGAGATTTTGAAAGAAAAGTTGGCAAATGGCGCTCAAACTCTAGGACTTGCGACAGGAAGTAGCCCACTTGAATTTTACAAGGAAATTGTTGAAAGTGACCTTGATTTTTCAAATCTAACCAGTGTCAACCTTGATGAGTATGTAGGTCTTGATGGCGACAATCCTCAGTCTTACCGTCACTTCATGCAAGAAAACTTGTTCAACCAAAAACCATTTAAAGAAAGTTTCTTGCCTCGTGGTGTTAAGGATCATGCTGAAGCTGAAGTTGAACGCTACAACCAAATTTTGGCTGACCATCCAGTTGACCTCCAAATCTTGGGAATCGGTCGCAATGGACATATCGGATTTAATGAACCTGGTACTCCATTTGACAGTCAAACGCATCTAGTCGAACTGGACCAGTCTACTATCGAAGCAAACGCACGTTTCTTTGACAAGATTGAAGACGTCCCAACCCAAGCCATTTCAATGGGGATTAAGAATATCTTGGATGCCAAGTCTATCCTTCTCTTTGCTTACGGTGAGTCAAAAGCAGAAGCCATCGCTGGAACAGTATCAGGACCGGTGACTGAGAATCTACCAGCAAGTAGCCTCCAAAATCACCCTGATGTGACCATTATTGCGGATGCTGAAGCGCTCAGCTTACTTGAAAAATAAAAAGCAATGTTCTATTGAACGCTTTCAACTCTTGTATAAATGTAAGAAAAAATCAAAATTAAACCGCATTTTTGCTTGACAATTATTCCTTTTACGTGTAGAATAAAATAGATATTGAACTTGAAGGGAGTGAAAAAAATGTCTAAAACAGTAGTACGTAAGAATGAATCTCTTGACGACGCACTTCGTCGTTTCAAACGTGCGGTTACTAAAGCTGGTACTCTTCAAGAAACACGCAAACGTGAATTCTATGAAAAACCTTCTGTAAAACGTAAACGTAAATCAGAAGCAGCTCGTAAACGTAAAAAATTCTAATTGAAATGAAAGGCTAGAGAAATCTAGTCCTTTTTCTTTTAATACTCTTCGAAAATCTCTTCAAACCACGTCAACGTCGCCTTGCCGTATGTATGTGACTGACTTCGTCAGTTCTATCCACAACCTCAAAGCAGTGCTTTGAGCTGACTTCGTCAGTCTTATCTACAACCTCAAAACAGTGTTTTGAGCAGCCTACGGCTAGTTTCCTAGTTTGCTCTTTGATTTTCATTGAGTATAAATAAATACTCCAAATCCTGCAAAAATCTCAAATATCCTCTTACAATTTGATATAATAGTAAAAAGAACTCGATTGAAGGAGGAAATGATGTCGGTTTTAGTAAAAGAAGTGATTGAAAAGCTTAGACTAGACATTGTCTATGGCGAACCAGAATTGCTTGAAAAGGAAATCAATACAGCGGATATTACGCGACCTGGTCTTGAAATGACAGGCTACTTTGACTACTACACGCCAGAGCGGATTCAGCTCTTGGGGATGAAGGAGTGGTCTTATCTGATTAGCATGCCTTCCAACAGCCGTTATGAAGTTTTGAAAAAAATGTTTCTACCTGAGACACCTGCGGTCATTGTTGCCCGTGGTTTGGTGGTTCCAGAGGAGATGTTAAAGGCAGCCAGAGAATGTAAGATTGCCATTTTAACCAGCCGTACGGCTACTAGTCGTTTGTCTGGAGAGTTATCTAGCTATCTGGATTCTCGTTTGGCAGAACGGACCAGTGTGCATGGAGTCTTGATGGATATCTATGGGATGGGTGTCTTGATTCAGGGAGATAGTGGAATCGGTAAGAGTGAGACAGGTTTAGAGCTTGTCAAACGTGGTCACCGCTTGGTAGCTGATGACCGGGTCGATATCTTTGCCAAGGATGAGATTACTCTTTGGGGTGAACCGGCTGAAATCTTGAGACACCTGATTGAAATTCGTGGGGTTGGGATTATCGATGTTATGAGTCTCTACGGTGCCAGTGCTGTCAAGGATTCTTCACAGGTTCAGCTTGCTGTCTATTTGGAAAATTACGATACGCATAAAACTTTTGATCGTCTTGGCAATAATCCAGAGGAACTCGAAATTTCTGGCGTAGCCATTCCTCGTATCCGTATTCCAGTTAAAACAGGTCGTAATATTTCTGTCGTGATTGAGGCTGCTGCCATGAATTATCGTGCAAAGGAAATGGGCTTTGATACGACTCGTTTGTTCGAAGAACGCTTGACAAATCTCATCGCTCGAAATGAGGTGCAAAATGCTTGATCCAATTGCTATTCAACTAGGACCCCTAGCCATTCGTTGGTATGCCTTGTGTATTGTGACAGGCTTGATTCTTGCGGTTTATTTGACCATGAAAGAAGCGCCTAGAAAGAAGATTATACCAGACGATATTTTAGATTTTATCTTGATAGCCTTTCCTTTGGCTATTTTAGGAGCTCGTCTCTACTATGTCATTTTCCGTTTTGATTATTATAGTCAGAATGTCGGAGAGATTTTTGCCATTTGGAATGGTGGTTTGGCCATTTATGGCGGTTTGATTACAGGGGCTCTTGTCCTCTATATCTTTGCTGATCGTAAACTCATTAACACTTGGGATTTCCTAGATATCGCGGCGCCTAGCGTCATGATTGCCCAAAGTTTGGGTCGCTGGGGTAATTTCTTTAACCAAGAAGCCTATGGTGTAGCAGTAGATAATTTGGATTATCTACCTGGCTTTATCCGTGACCAGATGTATATTGAGGGGAGCTACCGTCAACCGACTTTCCTTTATGAGTCTCTATGGAATCTGCTTGGCTTTGCCTTGATTCTGATATTGAGACGAAAATGGAAGAGCCTCAGACGAGGTCATATCACTGCTTTCTACTTGATTTGGTATGGTTTCGGTCGTATGGTCATCGAAGGCATGCGGACAGATAGTCTCATGTTCTTTGGCCTTCGGGTATCGCAATGGCTATCAGTTGTCCTTATCGGACTGGGTATTTTTATCATTCTATATCAAAATCGAAAGAAGGCCCCTTACTATATTTCAGAGGAGGAAAACTAAATGTTAGAAGTTGCATATATTCTTGTAGCCCTTGCTTTGATTGTATTTTTAGTGTATCTAATCATTACTGTGCAAAAGCTTGGACGTGTTATCGATGAAACAGAAAAGACGATTAAAACATTAACTTCAGATGTAGATGTGACCTTGCATTATACCAATGAGTTGCTGGCTAAGGTCAATGTCTTGGCAGATGATATCAATGTCAAGATGGCAACGATTGATCCACTCTTTAGTGCTGTTGCAGATTTGTCTCTATCTGTTTCAGACCTCAATGACCATGCGCGTGTCTTGAGCAAGAAAGCTTCATCAGCTGGTTCAAAAACACTCAAGACTGGGGCAAGTTTGTCAGCTCTTCGTCTTGCAAGTAAATTTTTCAAAAAATAAAAAGGAGAATCCTTATGGGTAAACTATCCTCAATCCTTTTAGGAACCGTTTCAGGTGCAGCTCTTGCCTTGTTTTTAACAAGTGACAAGGGCAAACAAGTTTGCAGTCAGGCTCAAGATTTTCTGGATGATTTGAGAGAAGATCCAGAGTATGCCAAGGAGCAGGTCTGTGAAAAACTGACAGAAGTTAAGGAGCAAGCTACAGATTTTGTTCTGAAAACCAAAGAACAGGTTGAGTCAGGTGAAATCACTGTGGACAGCATCCTTGCTCAAGCCAAATCATGTGCTCGCCAAGCGACAGAAGCATCAAAAGATCGATTCAATAATCTCAAAGAGCAATGGCAAGAAAAGGCCGAAACTCTTGATGAATCAGAAGAGATTGTGATTGACATAACAGAAGAATAAAAGAAATAGTAACTATTCTAGGTCCTATAAACTCTCTAGTGGATTATACCTCTATAGAGCTTATAGGTTTTTTTATGTGGATAAAACCTTAAATAAAAAGAAATTTAATGATTTTTGAAAATAGATAAGTATAATCTACTTTTTTGTGAACAGAGTTGTTTTTAAAAAAATATCAATATATTCACAATGTTATACTTAAATATACAATATTTTCGAATGTTAAAGAATATAAGGCCAAATATTTGATTAAGTATGTAGAAAATAGTATAATTGAGCTGTGATAGCTGTGATAGCTGTGATAGCTGTGATAGCTGTGATAGCTGTGATAGCTGTGATAGCTGTGATAGCTGTGATAGCTGTGATGTTATTTGCCTATAGCAATCATCATAGTGATTTTTGTAGCTTAACTCTTTTTAAGGAGTTGAAGTTATAAAGATTGCTTTTTTATTATATTTTCCTTAGGAGGAGAAATGGAACACAAATCGAATTCATATAAAGTAAATCGACAGCAAGGTGAAAAGGTACTGCGCTTTTCGATTCGTAAATATAGCTTTGGTGCAGCTTCAGTAGCTGTTGCGGCATTGATGTTTTTGTCTGGGCATCAGGCTGTTCGAGTTGAGGCTGCTCAAGTTTCAGATACTACTGAAGCACCGGTTATCCCAGATAAAGAAGAGGCTCATACTGCTACAATAGTAGATTTGCCTAAAACAGAAGATTCTCTAACTACAGGTAAAGAAGAAAAATCACTAACCACTGCTGAGAATCCGGCTGAGACTTTATCTGAGAAACTACCTGAAACTTCAACTGAGAATGCATCTGAAAACGAGACTACTGCCCTTGATAAAGAGGTAGTTGAAAAACAAACATTAGATAAGACTAAATTACAAGCTAATATTACAAAAGTTCAAGAACTCTTGGATAAGGTCAACAAGGAAAAAGCTCCAGCTTCGACCCTTGCCGCAATCCAGGCAGATTTAGAAGCAGCTAATAGTGTGCTTAATAACAATAGTCTTGAATTGACACAAGCTGAAATTGATGCAATCGCTAAAAAACTTAATGAGAAGATTTTTGTCTTATCTTCGATGCCTAAGATAAATGCGCCTAAGAAGGTTTTAAAAGAAGGTGAAAATACGATTGCCAATACTGGGTCTCGTGATTCACGTAATGGCGAAACCATGGAAGAAGGATCTGATCTTCGCTCAGCACCTATTGATAAAAATACCAAACGTGGTGAGTTAGGAATCGTTGTAGCCAACTCTGGATTTATTACAGGATATGCAACGCCATCTTCAACAATTGAGATTAAAAGAAATGGCACAACTGTATTGACTTCTACACTAGACGATACTGGAGCTTTTAAATTAAATGCCCCAGGTATTGAAGTTGGAGATGTTGTTGAATTAGTGGTTAATGGACAGACTGTTACTACTACTACAGTAAAACAAACAGATACAGTAGCTTTTAATGATAGTTTAGCAGGAATTGCACAAGTTGATGGATATACAGCGGCAGAAGCTGATGTAGAAGTATCAATCGGCGGAAGAAAATACACAACTAGATCACAATCAAATGGATACTTCACAGTCAATGTTGATACGAACTTAATGGTAAACGATGCGGTTGTTACAACTGTTATCAAAAAGAATGGTCAAGAAGTTGGTCGTGGAACAAGTACAGTACGTAACACGAAAGTAACAGACTTCGGGGTTGGTTGGATTAAAAACCCTATGATTAACTATTCACATCGTGACGTGTTCTCTCCAGATACAAAACAATATGCCTTCGTAAGTAAGGGAACTGCTGATCAAGCCTATGACAATATTCGTGTTTACCGTGAAATGCGTATTGAAAATAATGGGGATAAATATTATTACTGGATATTAGATTCAGGGCCAAGACCAAATGGATTGGCTGGTGTTTCTAAAAAAATTTCACTTGCGATTCCACGTACGGTTGGAGATCCTTATGAATTTACGTATACAAAATACCAAGATGGAAAACAGACCTTCCATAAGGATTATGTTAGTGCATCAGCATGGGAGTATGAACACTCTGCTTTTCGTGCTTATGTAAAAGATGGCGTCCGACGTTCAGGGGCGGCTTATACTGAAAATGTAGACGGATGGCTTAAATATATAAACCCAGAGGCTGGTACTAGACTGAATAATTGGAGGTTTAATATTTATCGTAAAAATAGCGGAGATGGTACAGAACCTAACAACGATGCCTTTTCTCGTGTTAGTGATATATTGGGGATTCGTAAAGATGGTCTTGAATACAATCTTGTTCGAGGTGTTATAGAAGACAGAATGAACGTAGTTGCAGGGCAACGTTCAATTATTACTTTCAAGACGAAAATTCTTGAAGGAAAAGAGCTAAATGATAGTATTATGTCGGATTGGGGAGATAAAAACACTAATAACCCTATGCTTGACGAAATAAAAAAACGTCTAGCCAATGACCCATTCCTTGCTTATGGAGGATATACAGAGGGTGGATATAGACGCTATAGAACTGGTGAAAATGCAATTATCGGTGTATTACCGTTGAAACCAGACGAAGCAGCTAAATATAATCTTAAACCAGTATCTAAAGAGCAAACAACTAATAAAGGTGTCGTTCCAGATGCAATTAATAGTATTGCTAATACAAAAGAGTTACCTGCTGGTACAACATACCGTTGGTTTAAAGATCCAGATGTATCAAAAGCTACAGCACCAAATGCACCTGTGTATGGTAAAGTGGAAGTCATTATTCCAGAACGTGGAACATTTATTGTAGATGCACCTATTCATGTTACAGAGGATAAGGCAAAAACACCAGAAGCTCCATCAGCAACAGCAAAAGAAGATGGATCTGTAACAGCTAAACCGCAAGATTCAACGAAAGTAGATAAAATTAAAGTTAGCTACACAGGAGAAGATGGTTCTAATAAGACGGCTGAAGGAAATAAAGGTGGAAATGGAACGTGGACTGTTACGGGTAATCCAGACGTTCAAATCGATGCAAGTACTGGTGCAATCACAATTCCAGCTGATAAAGTCAAAGATAATACAGAAGTAACAGCAGTTACAACAAATGGAAACAGTGATGAATCAGCTCCAGCCAAAGCAACTGCAAAAGCACCAAAACCAGAAAAACCAATCTTAACTGCACCAAATAACGGTAATGTAACAGCAAAACCACAAGATCCAGCCAAAGCAGATAAAATTACGGTTACTTATAAAGACGAAGATGGAACAAATGTAACGGTAGTAGGTAATAAAGGAAATGATGGTACATGGACTGTTGTGAACAATCCAGGTGTAACTATTGATTCTAATACAGGTGAAATTACAATTCCAGCTGATAAGGTAAGAGATAATACCGTAGTAACAGCTATCACAAAAAATGGAAATAGTGTTGACTCAGACCCAGCAACAGAAACAGCAAGAGCACCAAAACCAGAAAAACCAACAGTAACGGCAAATGAGGATGGGTCTGTAACAGCAAAACCACAAGATCCAACCAAAGCAGATAAAATTACGGTTACTTACACAGGAGAAGATGATTCACCAAAAACAGTAGTAGGAACAAAAAATCCATTTAATCAATGGATTTCAGATGATCCAGAAATCAACATCAATGAAGACACAGGTGAAATTACAATCCCTGCTGAAAAAGTAAAAAATGAAACAGTTGTAACAGCTATCACCAAAAATGGAACGAGTGATGATTCAGAACCAGCAAAAGCAACTGCAATAAAACCGGATAATGAACCACCTATTTTAACACTATCTGCTAACAACCTAAAAGTAGTAGAAGGCGAAACTATAACATTTAGAGTAAAAGCAAAAGATGATAAAAATGTTACTTTTGAAGCGACTGAATTTTTAGCTAAATATTTTAAGAGGTACAATGTTGGAACAACAGGAGTAGTGTCGTCTAGATATGTGAAAAATACAGAAAAAGAAAAAGAAATAGAGATTACAATTAATACTATAGCTGAAGATGTTGGTAAACAAAATACAATTATATTTAACGCAACAGATGATGCAGGAAATAAAGCTACACCAGTGATTTTCTCATTTGATGTAACACCACGTGATAGAACAGCACCAACGATTTCAGCTAATGGAGCTACAGTTACAAATCGTGAGGAAATTATACCAATTCCAGTAACAGCTAAAGATAACGATGGTGGAGTTGGAATGCGTGAAGATACTCCAATCGAAGTAAAAGACTTACCAGATGGATTGAAATTTGAAAATAATCAAATCGTAGGAACTCCAACTGGAGCCTCAGGAGTAACAAAAGTAACGATTACAGCTTATGATAAGAATGATAATAAGGCTGAAAAAACAATTGAAATTGTAGTTAAAGGACAAAATGACAAGTATAACCCAGTAGGAATCAATCGAACAGTTCCTAAAAACTCAACACCTAACGCAGAAGATAGTATTGGAAACAAACAAGATTTGCCACAAGGAACAAAATATCATTGGTTAACGCCACCAGATACGAGCCAAGGTGGACAAACTGTCTCGGCAGTTGTTGTGGTAGAGTATCCAGATAAAACAACAGATAACGTTAGTGTAAATATTAGTGTACCTACGAATTTGACAGCAGAAGTTACGAAACCAAATGAAGTTTTGGAGAAACGTGCAGTTGACTCTAAAAAAGTTGTCACACCAAATAAAGAGGGTTCAACGATTGCAACGCCAGATGAAGTGAATGGATTAACAGTTAATGGAGAAGGTAAATTAACAGGAACGCCAAAAGTAGAAAATTGGGGCAAAGACGAAGAAAAACGTGCTATCACAATTCCAGTTAAAGTTACGAATGGAAACGAAGAAATCACAGTAAGCGTACCAGTTACAATTTTACGTGATACGGATGGAGATGGAGAACCAGACACTACAGATCCAGATGATGACGGTGACAAAATTACGGATGAGGAAGAAAAGGCAAAGGGAACAGATCCAAAGATTTTTGATAAACCAGACAAGCCAACCTCATATGGTCTAACAGGAGCAGTAAAACCATCTACTGTTACTGAGAATAAACAAGTGACTGAACCAGGAGTTGTTACACCAAATAAGACAGGATCAACGATTGAAACACCAGCTTCTGTAAATGGATTAACCGTTGATAATAATGGAAGTTTAACAGGAACTCCAAAAGTAGACTCTTGGGGTGAAGGTGAAGAAGAACGTGATATTACTATCCCAGTAAAAGTTAAGAAGGATTCGGAAGAAGCTAATGTAAGTGTACCGGTTAAAATCCAACGCGATACAGACGGAGATGGCAATCCAGATGTGACAGATACAGATGATGATAACGATGGAATTTCAGATGACGATGAAAAGAGAAATGGAACAGATCCAAAAGTAGCAAATGGTCTGACAGGAATCGTTACA
Source organism: Streptococcus sp. Marseille-Q5619 (assembly GCF_946901205.1). Classification (NCBI taxonomy): domain Bacteria; kingdom Bacillati; phylum Bacillota; class Bacilli; order Lactobacillales; family Streptococcaceae; genus Streptococcus; species Streptococcus sp. Marseille-Q5619. Next base: position 104,573 of record NZ_CAMPPO010000003.1, on the reverse strand, counting down.
GCTCCAGCTAAAGTGAAAGAAAAAACTCCAGTACCGACGACTTTACCAAAAGTTGTAACGCCAAATAAAGAAGGTTCAACAATTACAACAGAAAATCCAGTAAATGAATTGAAAGTGAATGGAGAAGGTAAATTAGAAGGAACACCAACCGTAAATGATTGGGTTGGCGGAGAAGAAGAACGTAATATCACAATTCCTGTTAAAATTACGAGAGAAAAAGAAGGAACTCCAAAAGAGGAAGTTACGGTACATGTTCCAGTGACAATCCAACGTGATACAGATAACGATGGAACTCCGGACGTTGACGATTTAGATGATGATAACGATGGAATTTCAGATGAAGATGAAAAGAATAATGGAACAGATTCAAAAACTGCAGACGGACTAAGTGTGAAAGTTACAAAACCGAATGTAGTGCTGGAGAAAAAAGAAGTTACTCCAAAAGAAGTTGTCACTCCAAATAAAAAAGATGCAACAATTACTACAACTACGCCAGAAGTGAACGGTCTGACAGTTAATGGAGAAGGTAAATTAACAGGAACTCCAACAGTGGACAATTGGGGCGATGATGAAGAAAAAACTATCAACATTCCGGTTACAGTAACGAGAAAGAAAGATGGTAAAGAAAATGTTATAGAAACTGTTGCCGTTAAAGTTCCAGTAACAATCCAACGTGATACAGATGGAGATGGAACACCAGACGTTTTAGATACAGATGATGATAATGATGGAATTCCAGATGAAGTAGAGAAAAGTAATGGAACAAATCCAAAAGTTCCTGATAATCTAACAGCAATAGTTGCTTCACCAACTAAAGTTAAAGAGAAAAAACCAGTAACTCCAACAAAAGTTGTCACACCGAATATGCCAAATTCAGCAATTACGACAGAAAATCCAATGAATGGCTTGAAAGTCAATAATGAAGGTAACTTAGAAGGAACACCGTCAGTAGATAATTGGAAAAAAGACGAAGAAGAACGTCATATCTTAATTCCGGTTAAAGTAAAAAATGGTGATAAAGAAATCATAGTAAAAGTTCCAGTCACAATCCAACGTGATACAGATAATGATGGAATCCCAGATTCAGAAGACACAGATGATGATAACGATGGAATCCCAGACACTGTAGAGGATACAAACGGAACAGATCCAAAAGCTGCAAATGATTTAGAAGTAGCAGTTACAAATCCAGACAAAGTGAAGGAGAAACAACCAGTTACTCCAATAAAAGTTGTAACTCCAAATAAAGAAGGTTCAACGATTGTAACAAACGCCCCAAATGGAACAGTGAACGGACTAAAAGTCAATGATAAAGGCGAACTGGAAGGAATCCCAACAGTAAATGATTGGGATAAAGAGGAAGAAGAACGCCCTATCGACATTCCGGTTAAAGTTACTAAAGTTGTAGAAAAATTCACAGAAAATGGTAAAGAAGAAGTAACGGAAGAAAAAGACGTAACAGTTCGAGTAACAATCCAACGTGACACAGATGGAGACGGAGATCCAGATGTTACAGATACAGATGATGATAACGATGGAATTCCAGATGAAGTTGAAAAAGCAAATGGAACAGATCCGAAAAATGCAAACAACCTAACTGCAAAAGTTTCAGATCCAACTAAAGTTACAGAGAAGAAACCAGTTCCTTCAACATTAGCGAAAGTTGTCACACCGAATAAAGACGGTTCAACAATTACAACAGAAAACCCAGTAAATGGATTAAGTGTTGATAAAGATGGTAAATTAACAGGAACACCGAGCGTAACTAATTGGGGTAGTGATGAAGAACGTAAAATCAACATTCCAGTTAAAGTTAAGAATGGTGATGAGGAAATTCGAGTAGAAGTTCCAGTTATTATTCAACGTGATACAGATGGAGATGGAGATCCAGATGTGACAGATAAAGATGATGATAATGATGGAATTTCAGATGAGGAAGAAAAGAAAAACGGAACAGATCCAAAAGTTGCTACAACACAAACTCCTGTGGAAATAACTATTACACGTGAGAAAAATGGAGACGCAATTGTTACACCGAAAAAACCAGACGGAAAACCGTACCCTAAAGATACGAAGGTAGAAATTCCAGGTGAAAATGGAACAACAATAGTAGTAACGATAGGTGACAAAGGTTTTGGAACAGTACCAAATGATCAACTTCCAAAAGGTGAAGTACCAGGACAAGGTGTCGTAACAGAACCAAACAAACAACCATCAAAACCAGTAGATGTAACAACGCCAGTTCGTAAGACACCAACGGTAGAGTTGACTCAAAACCCAAGCACAGGAGATGTTACAGTAACACCGAAGAAAATAGATGGCTCAAACTATCCTACAGGAACTACTGTAACAATCCCAGGCAAAGATGGAAAAACGATTGATGTAGTAATCGGTGAAAATGGTTCAGGTACAGTTGCAAATGGTGATTTACCAGAAAGAGATGTACCAGGAACAGCTATCATTACAGAACCAAATCAAAAACCATCACAACCAGTGAATATTACAACACCAGCTAAAAAGGTTCCAACACTACAATTAGATCAAGATCCAAAAACTGGAGATGTCACAGTAACACCGAAAAAACCAGATGGAACACCATATCAAGCAGGAACGACTGTGAAAATTCCAGGAGAAAATGGAACACCTATTGTTGTGACAATCGGAAAAGATGGTTTTGGATTAGTTCCGAATGACAAACTTCCAAAAGATGAAGTGCCAGGAAAAGGAATAGTAACAGAGCCAGGAGCTAGACCGTCACAACCAGTGGATGTGATAACGCCTGCTCGTAAGCCGTCAACTATACGTTTGGATCAAGATCCAAAAACTGGAGATGTAACAGTGATTCCTATGAAGCCAGGTGGAGGAACATATCCACCAGGAACTAAGGTCGAAATACCAGGTAAAAATGGTAATCCAATTGTAGTAGAAATCGGACAAGGTGGAACAGGAACAGTTCCAAATAACGACTTACCAGATGGAAATGCACCTGGAACAGGTAAGATTACAGAACCAGGAAAACCAACTACGGAAGCTCAGGTGCTAACGCCAGGTAAAATCAATCCAATCGCTCCTCAAACAGACCAATCAGGTAAGATTGAAATTACAAGAAATCCAAATGGAGATGCAGTAGTTACACCTAAGAAACCAGATGGCTCAACATATCCATCAGGAACTAAGGTTGTGATTCCAGGAGAAAATGGAACATCTATTATTGTAACGATTGGAGATAACGGCTCAGGAACAGTTCCAAATGATAAACTTCCAAAAGAAGCTGTCACAGGAAAAGGAATTGTAACAGAGCCGAATAAGAAACCGTCACAACCAGTAGCTGTAACGACACCTGCTCGTAAGACTCCAACAGTAGAGCTGACACAAGATCCAGCTACAGGAAATGTCACCGTCACACCGAAAAAACCAGATGGAACAACATATCCACCAGGAACTACGGTAGAAATTCCAGGGAAAGATGGCAAGCCAATCGTTGTACCAATCGGAAATGATGGAACAGGAACAGTTCCAAATAATGATTTACCTGATGAAGATACTCCAGGAACAGGTAGGATTAAGGAACCAGGTAAGACAACAGTTGAAGTTAAGGTAGAAACACCGAAAAAAATTGATCCTACTGCGCCAGAAACGGCAGAATTAGGTACAATTGAAATCACAATAAAACCAAATGGAGATGCAGTCGTCACACCGAAGAAGAAAACAGATAAAACAACGTATCCGGAAGGTAGTAGGGTGAAAATTCCAGGAGAAAATGGAACATCTATAGTAGTGACAATTGGAAAAGATGGCTCAGGAACAGTTCCAAATGACCAACTTCCAAAAGAAGCTAAACCAGGAAAAGGAACCGTAACAGAACCAGGTAAGAAACCATCTAATCCGGTGGATGTAACAACCCCAGCTCGTAAGACACCAACAGTAGAGTTGAATCAAGATCCAAATACAGGGGATGTGACGGTAACACCTAAGAAACCAGATGGAACACTATATCCAGAAAATACTAAGGTAGAAATACCAGGTAAGAATGGTAAACCTATCGTCGTAATAATTGGAAAAGACGGAAAAGGAACTATACCTAATAAAGATTTACCAGATGGAATAGAACCAGGAAAAGGAACGATTACTGAACCAGGAAAAGATCCTGTAGAAGTAATTGTAACAACCCCAGCCCGTAAGATACCAACACTAGATGTTTATCAAGATCCAAATACAGGTGACGTTACAGTAACGCCTAAGAAACCAGATGGTTCAACATATCCACCAGGAACGAAGGTAGAAATTCCAGGTAAGAATGGCACACCAATTGTCGTAATAATTGGACAAGACGGAAAAGCTACAATACCAAACAGTGAATTACCAGACGGTAAAGTTCCAGGTACAGGTAAGATTACTGAACCAGGTCAACCAGCTGTAGAAGTTCCAGTAGAAACTCCAGCTAAGGTAACACCAGCAACACCAACAGATACAAATCCAGTTGCACCAGTGACACCTGATACGCCAGTCAAACCTGACACTAATGGAGGTTCTGGTCAAGATACACCTGCGCCTATGCCTGCACCAACAACTCCAATTCCAGATGCAGTTACACCGAATGCAGATCATGAAGATACTACAGATGCTAGTGATAACGGAGCTAAATCAAATGATTCTCAAAATGTATTGCCAAATACAGGAACAGAATCAAATGCGACTCTTGCATCTCTAGGACTTCTTGGTATTCTAAGTGGTCTCGGACTTGCTCTTAGAAAGAAAAAAGAAGACTAAAAATTTAGTCAAATGAACATTCATTCTTTTGTATTGTAAAGACAAACTAGATTGGTTCTGGGAATCGTGTTCGTCATAAAATACAAAGAATGTTTAGATAAAGAAAGCGAACAATGCTAGGATTTTGTTAAAGGGAATTCTAAGTATTGTTCGCTTTTGTGGTATAATAATTACTATGCAGAAAAAACCAACGTCAGCCTATGTGCACATTCCATTTTGTACCCAGATTTGTTATTATTGTGACTTTTCAAAAGTTTTTATCAAGAATCAGCCAGTCGACAGTTATTTAGAGCATCTGTTAGAAGAGTTTCGTTCTTATGATATTCAAAAGTTGAGAACCCTCTATATCGGTGGTGGAACACCGACAGCCCTGTCGGCTACGCAACTAGAGGTGTTATTGAAGGGCTTGACTAAAAACTTGGACCTGTCTGTCTTAGAAGAGTTGACCATTGAGGCAAATCCAGGGGACTTGGATGCGGATAAAATTGCTGTTTTGAAGAACTCGGCTGTCAATCGTGTTTCGCTAGGTGTGCAAACCTTTGACGACAAAATGCTGAAAAAGATTGGGCGCAGTCATTTGGAGAAGGATATTTATGAAAATATCGACCGCCTGAAATTGGCTGGTTTTGACAATATCTCTATCGACTTGATTTATGCGTTGCCTGGTCAGACCATGGAGCAGGTCAAGGAAAATGTGGCTAAAGCCATTGGGTTGGATATTCCCCATATGAGTCTGTATAGCTTGATTTTGGAAAATCACACGGTCTTTATGAATCGTATGCGACGAGGGAAATTACCTCTGCCTAAGGAGGAACTGGAAGCTGAGATGTTTGAGTACATCATCGCAGCGCTGGAGCGAGCTGGTTTTGAGCATTATGAGATTTCCAATTTCTCCAAACCCGGTTTTGAAAGTCGTCACAATCTCATGTACTGGGACAATGCTGAATACTATGGCATCGGTGCTGGAGCATCTGGTTATGTCAATGGAGTGCGCTATAAAAATCATGGTCCCATTCGTCATTATCTCAGTGCAGTTGAGGAAGGTAATGCTCGCATCACAGAAGAGCACCTGAGTCAAAAGGAGCAAATGGAAGAAGAAATGTTCTTGGGGCTCCGCAAGAAATCAGGGGTCTCTATGGCGCGATTTGAAGAAAAATTTGGACGGTCTTTCGATGGACTTTATGGAGAAATTGTCAGAGACTTGGTTCAACAAGGTCTCATGCAAATAGACGGTGATCGCGTGCGCATGACAAAAAGAGGTCTCTTTTTAGGAGACATCGTAGCAGAACGATTTATTTTGGAGTAGGATGATGGGCTTAACTTATCAAATGAAAATGAAAATTCCTTTTGATATGGCTGATATGAACGGTCATATCAAGCTTCCAGATGTGATTTTGCTGTCCCTGCAAGTTTCAGGGATGCAGTCGATTGAACTGGGAGTTAGTGATAAGGCCATTTTGGAAAACTATAATCTGGTCTGGATTATCACAGAATACGATATTGAGGTGGTTCGTTTGCCTCGTTTTGCGGAAGAAATTACCATCGAAACGGAAGCCCTGAGCTACAATCGACTCTTTTGCTACCGTCGCTTTACCATTTATGATGAAGCGGGGCAGGACCTTATCTACATGATGGCGACCTTTGTTCTCATGGATCGAGACAGTCGAAAAGTCCATGCTGTCGAACCTGAGATTGTGGCTCCTTACCAGTCTGATTTTGATAAAAAACTTATCCGCGGGCCAAAGTATGAGTCCTTGGAAGAGCCAATCAGTAAGGATTACCATGTTCGTTTTTACGACTTGGATATGAATGGTCATGTCAATAACAGTAAATACTTGGACTGGATTTTTGAGATCATGGGAGCGGACTTTTTGACCCACTATATTCCCCAAAAAATTAACCTCAAGTATGTCAAGGAAGTTCGACCAGGTGGGGTGATTACATCGGATGTTGAACGGACTGGACTGGAAAGCAAGCATGAGATTACAAGCGACGGTGCGACCAATGCCCAAGCTATCATCGCTTGGCAAGAAATAAAAAAGGATTAGGGAGAAATAGATGAAATATAAAGGCTATTTAATTGATTTAGACGGAACCATTTATAAGGGGAAAGACCGAATTCCAGCAGGAGAGGCTTTTGTCCATGAATTGCAAAAGCGGGACATTCCCTATCTCTTTGTGACCAACAATACAACCCGCACTCCAGAGAGTGTTCAGGAGATGTTGGCTCAGAATTTTAATATCGATACGCCCCTATCGACTGTCTACACAGCTACTTTGGCGACTATCGACTATATGAATGACTTGGGTCTTGAAAAGACGGTCTATGTCATCGGAGAAGCAGGGCTCAAGGAAGCCATCAAGGCGGCTGGTTATGTGGAAGACAAGGATAATCCTGCCTATGTGGTAGTAGGTCTGGACTGGCAAGTCGACTATGAAAAATTTGCGACAGCAACTCTGGCTATCCAAAAGGATGCTCACTTTATCGGAACTAATCCAGACCTCAACATCCCGACAGAACGAGGGCTTTTGCCAGGTGCTGGTTCACTGATTACCCTTCTTGAAGTAGCAACACGAGTGAAGCCTGTTTATATCGGAAAACCAAATGCCATCATTATGGACAAGGCGGTTGAGCACTTAGGCTTGGAACGTGAAGAATTAATCATGGTTGGGGACAATTACCTGACTGATATTCGAGCAGGGATTGACAATGGCATTCCAACGCTCTTAGTGACAACAGGTTTTACTAAGGCAGAAGAAGTAGCAGACCTTCTAATCGCACCGACACATGTGGTTTCTAGTCTTGCGGAGTGGGATTTTGATGAAAACTAAACTGACCTTTTGGAGCTCTATGCTCTTTCTCCTCTCCCTCTCAATCCTTTTGACCATTTATTTGGCTTGGATTTTTTATCCGCTGGAAATTCAGTGGTTGAACTTAATGGATAGGGTCTATTTAAAACCAGAAACCATTCAATACAACTTTCATATCTTGATGGATTACCTGACCGATCCTTTTAGTCAGGTCTTGCAGATGCCAGATTTTCGTTCGTCAGCAGCTGGGCTGCACCATTTTGCGGTGGTCAAGGACCTCTTTCATCTAGTTCAACTAGTTGCTCTAGTGACATTACCAAGTTTCTATGTCTTTGTCAAAGGGATTGTGAAAAAGGGCTTTTTATCTTTATTTAGTAAGGGACTTCTGACTCTAGTAGTTTTGCCTTTGGTGATTGGTCTTGGGGGAGTTTTGATTGGTTTTGACCAATTTTTTACTCTTTTCCATCAAATTCTCTTTGTGGGAGATGATACCTGGCTTTTTGATCCAGCCAAGGATCCAGTTATTCTGATTTTGCCAGAGACCTTTTTCCTTCATGCTTTTCTTCTCTTTTTTGCCCTCTATGAAAGCTTCTTTGGCTATCTGTGTCTAAAAAGTCGTAAGAAGTGAAAAGAAAGATGTTTTTAATTTATATATATAAAAATGTATATCATTTGAAATCATTGTTAAGAGTGAATTAACCAAATCCAATTGTATCAATCGTTCGCGAACAGTCTATTTTTCTTGAAAAAATAGGCTTTTTTTCTAAAAATCTCTAGTCAAGCGCTTTATTTTTTTGTATAATAGAAGTAGCAAAGTATAGATAAGAAGAGAAAAGCATGATTACACTATTTCTATCACCGAGCTGTACATCATGTCGTAAGGCTAAGGCCTGGTTAGAAAAACATAAGGTTCCCTTTGTGGAACACAATATTATGACCAGTCCTTTAACAAGAAAAGAATTGCAACACATCCTTTCCTTGACCGAAAATGGTACTGATGACATCATTTCAACTCGTTCAAAAATTTTTCAAAAACTGAATATTGATGTAGAGAGTATCTCGGTATCGGAATTGCTTCATTTGATTGAGCAGTATCCTAGTCTTTTGCGTCGTCCCATTATTATCGATGCCAAACGCATGCAAATCGGTTTTAATGAAGATGAGATTCGTGCTTTTCTCCCTCGTAGTTACCGTAAGCAAGAACTAAAAGAAGCAAGAATGAGAGCTGGTATTAGTTAATGAACAAACAGTATAGTTACCCACTAGATTTGTCGTGGAGCACTGAAGAACTTGCTTCAGTGCTTTCTTTTTTTAATGATGTTGAAGCTGCCTATGAAGGCAAGGTAGAGGCTAAAAAGTTACTGGACTCTTATAAGGGATTCAAGGCGGTCGTGCCAAGCAAGAGCGAAGAAAAACGTTTGGGACGAGAATTTGAAACAGTTAGTGGCTATTCGCTTTACCGAGCAGTTCAGGCTGCCAAGGAAAAAGGGGAAGGAAAGATTTCTCTTGGAAAGTAAATTTGAATTTGCCAAAGAGCTCGTCAAGAAGGCAGGCCAGTATATACTTGACCATATGCAGGAAGACTTGCAGATTGAGACCAAGTCCTCTCCAACGGATTTGGTGACCAGATTGGACAAGGAAGTTCAGGAACTCTTGGTTGGTGAGATTCTGTCCCGTTATCCTGAGGATAAGATTTGTGCTGAAGAAGGTTGTCTGCGAGCCTCGGTTCAAGAGGGCAAGGTTTGGGTCATTGATCCCATTGATGGTACCAATAATTTTGTGGCTCAGCAGGAAGATTTTGCTGTCATGATGGCTTATTTTGAAAATGGTCAGGGGCAGTTTGGACTGATTTATGATGTTGTCAAAGGGGATTGTTACCATGGTGGTGGAGCCTTTCCAGTTTGTCGAAACGATAAGCTCCTAGCTCCCTTTAAAGCCAAACCACTTGGAGATTTTCTCATTGCGGGAAATAGTGGCATGCTGGAAACCAACGAATGGGGGCTGGCTGATTTGAGTCGAGCAGTACTTGGTGTTCGTGTCTATGGGAGTGCGGCCATTAGTTTTGCCAAGATTTTGTCAGGGCGTTTATTGACCTATGTCACTTATCTGCAACCATGGGATTATGCTGCAGCTAGTATTTTAGGGGAAGGTCTGGGCTATCGGGTGGTGACCCTTTCTGGTAAAGCTCCTGATTTTCAAACCAGACAGCCGGTCATGATGGTGCCTCTTGAGATGCTGGAGGAAATTCAGTCCTATATTTACGAAAGGAAAAGAACTTAAATGCAATTTCCAGAAGGATTTGTTGAAAAATATGAAGAGATACTAGGAGATGAGGCAAGAGATTTTCTTGCCTCTTTTGAGGAGGAAGCGGTTTCGGCTTTTCGGGTCAATCCTTTAAAAGAAGCGCCAGTTTCCTTTCCTGATGACATTCCTCAAACTCCTTGGGGACATTATGGGAAGGTTTCAGGGAAATCGCCTGAGCATGCTACTGGTTTAGTTTATTCGCAAGAACCCGCTGCTCAGATGGTGGCTCAGGTAGCCAAGCCCAGTCCTGGGATGAAGGTCTTGGATTTGGCCGCTGCTCCAGGTGGTAAATCAACTCAGCTAGCAGCCTATCTAGCAGGGGAGGGTCTTCTCGTTTCCAATGAAATTTCAAGCAAACGGGCTAAGATTTTAGTAGAAAACATGGAGAGATTTGGGGCGACAAATGTCGTGGTGACCAATGAATCTGCTGACCGTTTGGCTAAGGTTTTTAAAGGCTATTTTGACCTAATCGTTCTTGATGCCCCGTGCTCTGGTGAAGGAATGTTTCGTAAGCAACCAGATGCTATGGACTATTGGAGATTAGATTATCCGAGTCAATGCGCTAGCTTGCAAAGAGAAATTCTGGCAGATGCAGTAACCATGCTAGCTGAAGGTGGTCGCTTGGTTTATTCAACCTGTACCTGGGCTCCTGAGGAAAACGAAGAGATTGTCAATTGGCTACTGGAGGACTATGATTTTGACTTGTTGCCAGTAGAGCATATCAATGGAATGGTAGCTGGTATTGACCTGCCAGAAACGGCTCGGATGTATCCTCATCAGTTTAAGGGAGAAGGTCAGTTTGTAGCCCATTTGCAATTTAAAGGAGAAAATACAGCACCTAAATGTAAGGCAAGTAAGAGCAATCTCAGCCGTGAACAAGTTGCCTTGTGGCAGGAATTTGCCCAAAAACATTTGCAGGTCAATCTACCGGGTATCTTGCAGACTTTTGGAGACCAGCTTTATCTCTTGCCAGAACTCTTGCCAGATTTAGGAAAACTCAAGATTGCTCGGAATGGTCTGCATTTGGGTACTTTTAAGAAGAAACGCTTTGAACCCAGTTTCGCTCTTGGTCTAGCCTTGAAACCGAGTCAGGTCAAGCAGTCAGTTGAAATTGACCAAGAAGCGTTTGTAAAGTATGTGGCTGGAGAAACCGTTCAGCTGGCGGAAAGTATGCCAAATGGTTGGTACCAAGTTTTGGTTCAAGGCAATGGTTTGGGCTTTGCTAAGGTGACTGGAAATGTTTTGAAAAATTATTTTCCTAAAGGCCTCAGATTCAAGTGAAAATGCTAGTCAAAGTAGCTTGTCTATGTTATAGTGGAAGTATGGATTTTTTTCAAATTGTCTTTCATTTTAAGTCAAAATTGGTGGAAAGGTAACTAAGCAAATTTCTAGTTAAACCAAGCTAATACTCTTCGAAAATCAAATTCAAACCGCGTCAACGTCGCCTTGCCGTACTCAAGTACAGCCTGCGGCTAGTTTCCTAGTTTGCTCTTTGATTTTCATTGAGTATAAGAACTTTAGTTGGCTCCCAATTATCAAAAGAAAAACATAAATAAATAGTTGAAAAAATTCACAGCATTCACCATTATTTTCAAGGAGAAAAACAGTGAAAAAAAGGAAAAAACTCGCTCTATCCCTTGCGGCTCTTTTGCTGGCAGGTTCTTTGGCGGGATGTGCTAGCTGGATTGATCGTGGAGAATCCATGACAGCTGTTGGCTCAACGGCTCTTCAGCCCTTGGTCGAGGCAGCAGCAGATGAATTTGGCTCTCTGCACGTTGGAAAAACAGTCAACGTCCAAGGTGGAGGATCTGGTACAGGTCTGTCTCAGGTTCAATCTGGAGCCGTTGATGTAGGAAATTCAGACGTATTTGCCGAGGAAAAAGACGGTATCAACGCATCCGCTCTAGTAGACCACAAGGTTGCTGTAGCGGGCTTGGCAGTGATTGTAAATAAGGAAGTTGACGTTGAAAATCTGACAACTGAACAACTCCGTAGCATCTTCACAGGTCAAGTGACCAACTGGAAAGAAGTCGGTGGGAAAGACCTAGCCATTTCCATTATCAACCGCGCGGCAAGTTCTGGTTCGCGTGCAACCTTTGATAGTGTTGTTATGGATGGCCAATCTGCTATGCAGAGTCAAGAACAGGATTCAAACGGGATGGTCAAAAACATTGTTTCCCAAACACCAGGAGCCATTTCTTACCTAGCTTTTGCCTATGTGGATGACTCGGTGAAACGCATGAAGTTGAATGGCTATGAGCCGATTTCAGAAAATGTTACGACCAATAACTGGCCTTTGTGGTCTTATGAACACATGTACACCCTAGGCCAACCAAATGAATTGGTGGCAGAATTTCTCAACTTTGTCCTCTCTGATGAAGCGCAAAGCGGAATCGTTAAGGGAATGGGCTATATTTCTGTCAAGGAAATGAAGGTTGAAAAAGACGCTGTTGGAACGGTGACAGCACTAGAAGGGAGTCACTAATGAATCAAGAAGAATTAGCTAAAAAATTACTTTCTCCCTCAAAGAACTCTCGTCTAGAGAAATTAGGAAAAGGCTTGACCTTTGCCTGTCTGTCTTTGATTGTCATCATTGTGGCTATGATTTTGATTTTCGTAGCCCAAAAAGGTTTGTCGACCTTCTTTGTCAATGGGGTCAACATCTTTGATTTCCTCTTTGGACAAACTTGGAATCCTTCAGGTAAACAATTTGGTGCCCTTCCAATGATTTTGGGTTCCTTTATTGTCACAATCCTATCAGCCCTTATCGCAACTCCTTTTGCCATTGGTGCGGCAGTCTTCATGACCGAAGTTTCACCAAAAGGTGCTAGAATCTTGCAGCCAGCCATTGAATTGCTGGTTGGGATTCCTTCAGTCGTATATGGATTTATTGGTTTGCAGGTCGTAGTTCCCTTTGTCCGCAGTGTCTTTGGTGGAACTGGTTTTGGGATCTTGTCAGGGATTTTCGTTCTCTTTGTTATGATTTTACCGACGGTAACCTTTATGACAACCGATAGCTTGCGTGCGGTGCCTCGTCATTACCGCGAAGCTAGTTTGGCTATGGGGGCCACTCGTTGGCAAACCATCTGGCGCGTGACCTTAAAGGCAGCGCGTTCAGGGATTTTCACCGCAGTGGTCTTTGGGATGGCGCGTGCCTTTGGTGAGGCCTTGGCCATTCAGATGGTGGTCGGAAACTCAGCCGTTGTCCCAACTTCATTGACAACACCTGCTGCGACCTTGACCTCTGTATTGACCATGGGTATCGGAAATACCGTTATGGGAACAGTTGACAATAACGTTCTCTGGTCACTGGCCTTAGTCTTGCTCTTGATGAGTTTGGCCTTCAACAGTGTGATTAAATTGATTACGAAAGAAAGAGGAAAGAAAAACTATGCACGCTAAGAAATTAGATAAAATTGCAACAGCTGTCCTCTACTCAATTGCAGGAATTATCGTTGCCATCCTGGCATCCTTGATTCTTTATATCTTGGTTCGTGGTTTGCCCCACATCTCTTGGTCTTTCTTGACTGGCAAATCATCTTCTTACCAAGCAGGCGGAGGGATTGGAATTCAGCTCTATAATTCCTTCTTCCTTCTGGTCATCACCTTGATTATCTCTGTGCCTTTGTCTATGGGAGCTGGGATTTTCCTAGCTGAATATGCCAAAAAAGGTCCTGTGACCAATTTTGTCAGAACCTGTATTGAAATCTTGTCTTCACTACCATCAGTGGTTGTGGGTCTCTTTGGTTACTTGATCTTTGTAGTTCAGTTTGAGTATGGATTTTCAATCATTTCAGGTGCCTTGGCCTTGACAGTCTTTAACCTGCCTCAGATGACACGTAATGTTGAAGATAGCTTGAAACACGTTCACCATACGCAACGTGAAGCTGGTTTAGCCCTTGGGATTTCTCGTTGGGAGACTGTGGTCCATGTGGTCATTCCAGAAGCTCTCCCAGGTATTGTAACGGGTGTCGTCTTGGCCTCTGGTCGTATCTTTGGTGAGGCGGCTGCACTTATCTATACAGCAGGACAATCTGCTCCAGCCCTTGACTGGTCTAACTGGAATATTCTCAGTGTTACTAGCCCAATCTCTATCTTCCGTCAAGCAGAAACCTTGGCTGTCCACATCTGGAAAGTCAATAGTGAAGGTACTATTCCTGATGGAACTATCGTATCAGCAGGTTCTGCGGCCGTGCTCCTCATCTTTATTCTCATCTTTAACTTTGGAGCTCGTAAACTCGGAAGTTACCTACATAAGAAATTAACCGCTGCCTAAAGGAGAAGCCATGTCAAAATATAATTGGGATGAAAAGCATATCATCACCTTTCCTGAAGAGAAAGTGGCCCTCTCTACTAAGGATTTACATGTTTACTACGGTAAAAATGAATCCATCAAGGGCATCGATATGCAATTTGAAAAAAATAAAATTACAGCCTTAATTGGCCCTTCTGGTTCAGGGAAATCAACCTACCTCCGCAGTCTCAACCGTATGAATGATACCATTGATATTGCCAAGGTAACAGGTCAAATCCTTTATCAAGGAATTGATGTTAACCGTCCAGAAATCAACGTTTATGAAATGCGCAAGCATATCGGGATGGTCTTCCAACGACCAAATCCCTTTGCTAAGTCTATCTACCGCAATATCACTTTTGCCCATGAACGTGCAGGGGTTAAGGACAAGCAAGTCTTGGATGAAATTGTAGAAACCTCTCTTCGTCAAGCTGCCCTTTGGGACCAGGTCAAAGATGATTTATACAAGTCGGCCTTGACCCTATCAGGTGGTCAGCAGCAACGTCTCTGTATCGCTCGTGCCATCTCTGTCAAACCAGATATCCTCTTGATGGATGAGCCAGCGTCAGCCTTGGATCCGATTGCGACAGCTCAGCTAGAAGAAACCATGTTGGAATTGAAGAAGGACTTTACCATCATCATCGTGACCCACAGTATGCAGCAGGCTGCGCGTGCTAGTGACTACACAGGATTTTTCTACTTGGGTGACTTGATCGAGTACGATAAGACCTCTAATATTTTCCAAAATGCAAAATTACAGTCAACCAATGACTACGTAACAGGACACTTTGGATAGAAAGGAAACAGTATGACAGAAGCGATTTTACAGGTGTCAGACCTGTCCGTTTACTACAATCAAAAGAAGGCCTTGAATAGTGTTTCCCTATCTTTCCAACCTAAGGAAATTACAGCCTTGATTGGTCCATCTGGATCAGGGAAGTCAACTCTTCTCAAGGCTATCAACCGCATGGGGGATCTCAATCCAGAGGTGACTACAACTGGTTCGGTGGTTTACAACGGCCACAACATTTACAGTCCACGTACCGATACGGTTGAATTGCGTAAGGAAATCGGTATGGTCTTTCAACAACCGAACCCTTTCCCTATGTCTATCTACGAAAATGTTGTTTACGGGCTTCGTATCAATGGAGTTAAGGATAAGCAGGTTCTGGATGAAGCGGTAGAAAAAGCCCTACAACGAGCTTCTATCTGGGATGAGGTCAAGGATCGCCTGCATGATTCAGCTATCGGTCTTTCAGGTGGACAACAGCAACGTGTCTGTGTTGCCCGTGTCTTGGCAACCAGTCCTAAAATCATTCTCTTGGATGAACCGACTTCAGCCTTGGACCCTATCTCGGCTGGTAAGATTGAGGAAACCTTGTATGGTCTAAAAGATAAATACACCATGCTCTTGGTTACGCGTTCCATGCAACAAGCCTCTCGTATCTCTGACAAGATAGGATTTTTCCTTGATGGAGATTTGATTGAGTTTAACGATACCAAGAAGATGTTCCTAAACCCACAACACAAGGAAACAGAAGATTATATTTCAGGAAAATTTGGATAAGGAGATAAATGATGTTACGTTCTCAATTTGAAGAAGATTTAGAGAAATTGCACAACCAGTTCTACGCTATGGGACAAGAAGTGCTATCCCAAATCAATCGTACAGTGCGTGCCTTTGTTACGCACGACCGTGATTTGGCCAAGGAAGTCATCGAAGACGATGCAGAAGTAAACGAATACGAAGTGAAGTTGGAGAAGAAATCATTTGAAATGATTGCCCTTCAACAACCCGTTTCTCAAGATTTGCGTACTGTTTTGACAGTCTTGAAGGCTGTATCTGACTTGGAACGTATGGGGGACCATGCCGTTTCCATTGCCAAGGCGGCAATTCGTATGAAGGGGGAGCAACGCATCCCAGCTGTTGAAGAAGAAATCAAGAGAATGGGTCGCGATGTCAAGAACTTCGTTGAAGCAGCCCTTGAACTCTATCTCAATGGTTCAGTAGACCAGGCCTATGAAGTAGCAGCCATGGATGAAAAAATCAACCATTACTTTGATAGCATTCGTGACTTGGCTACAGAAGAAATCAAGAAAAATCCTGATGCCATTGTTACAGGTCGTGATTACTTCCAAGTGATTGCCTTCTTGGAACGTATTGGAGACTATGCCAAGAATATCTGTGAATGGGTTGTTTACTTTGAAACAGGCAAGATTGTCGAACTATAAAACAGATTCATTCTGTATAAAAAGGAGCTTGAAATCAACTGATAGCTCCTTTTCTTGAATGAAAAAAATATTTTTAAGATAAAAATTCAAAAAACACTTGACAAGTAACTTGGATAGCGTTATAATTATACAAAATTAACAGAGAGGTTGTTTATTTATGAAATCAAAAAAATGGATATTTGTTTTATGTAGTTTTCTTGCAAGTTTCTTCTTAGTAGCTTGCCAGTCGGGTTCTAATGGTTCTCAGTCAGCTGTTGAGGCCATTAAGCAAAAGGGGAAATTAGTTGTGGCGACTAGTCCTGACTATGCACCTTTTGAGTTCCAATCATTGGTTGACGGAAAAAACCAGGTAGTCGGTGCGGACATTGATATGGCCCAAGCTATCGCTGATGAACTTGGGGTTAAGTTGGAAATCTCAAGCATGAGTTTTGACAATGTCTTGACTAGTCTTCAAACAGGTAAGGCTGATCTAGCGGTTGCGGGAATTAGCGCTACTGACGAGAGAAAAGAAGTCTTTGATTTTTCAATCCCTTACTATGAAAACAAGATTAGTTTCTTGGTTCGTAAGGCTGATGTAGAAAAATACAAGGATTTAACTAGCCTTGAAAGTGCTAATATTGCAGCCCAAAAAGGGACTGTTCCAGAAGCTATGGTCAAGGAACAATTGCCAAAAGCTCAATTGACTTCCCTAACTAATATGGGTGAAGCTGTCAATGAGTTACAGGCTGGAAAAGTAGATGCCGTTCATATGGATGAGCCTGTTGCTCTTAGCTATGCTGCTAAAAATACAGACCTAGCTGTCGCAACTGTTAGCTTGAAGATGAAGGACGGCGAAGCCAATGCAGTTGCCCTTAGAAAAAATAGTGCTGATTTGAAAGAAGTGGTGGACAAGGTCATCCAAAAACTCAAGGATGACGGTACCTACCAAAAATATCTTGAAAAGGCAGCAAGCCTAACAGAAATTGAAGAATAATACTCAATGAAAATCAAAGAGCAAACTAGGAAGCTAGCCGCAGGTTGCTCAAAGCACTGCTTTGAGGTTGTAGATAAGACTGACGAAGTCAGTTACATATATCTACGGTAAGGCGACGCTGACGTGGTTTGAAGAGATTTTCGAAGAGTATAAGAAAAAGCAGAGTTGGAAGTCAGTCCAATTCTGCTTTTAAATAGTCTAAAACATTTTCCAGATTGTCTAAGGACACCTTGGCAAATTGATAAGGACAGGTGCTTAAATAGGCCTCTTCAAAGAAATCCAAGCCCAGTTGGCTGTGTTTGAGACTAGCAATTTTAGGATATTGTCTCAGGTCTAGTAATAAACCATCGTGAAGGGGATAATGAGGAAGGGGACAAGGAGTGTTAGCTAGTCTTTCCTCGATTTGCTTCTGGTGAGCTTCCTGATTGGACAAGCGAACCAGACGATTTTTCTCAAATAATTGACTGTCGATATAGAGTGATAAGGCCTTTTGCATGATGAGGTTGCTATCGTAGTCTAGGATATTTTTGTAGGCCACAAAGGCTTCCTTGATAGCATTTGGAAGGATGAGTGCTGTTATCCGCAAGGCTGGAAAGAGGCTGGTTGAGAAGGACTTGATATAAATGACGCGCTCTTCTGTATCCAGATAGTGGAAGGTTTGGCCCTTCTTGGAGTCCAAATCACCCAGATAATCGTCCTCTACGATATAGACACTATACTTGGCAGCTAAGTCAAGAATAGCCCGTTTGTCCTGCTCTGAATAGGAATGGCCTAGAGGATAGTGAAATCGAGGAATGGTATAGAAAAACTTAATTTTTCCTGTCTTGAAGTGTCGCTCCAGCTCCTTCAAGTCAATCCCATCAATGCCTCGTTCAATCGTTTGATGGTCCAGACCTTGAGCAATCAAGAGGCGATTCATTCGATGGTAGGTCGGTTGTTCCACCAAGATTTCCTTGGCTTGGCTAGGAAAGGAAATTTGAGAAAGGATAAAAAGGGCTTGTTGGGTTCCAGAGGTCAGTACCAGTTGGTCAGCCTTGCAGTAGAGGGCTTGGTCAAAGAGGAGTTGGTGAATGGATTGTCTTAAGTCTTCTAATCCTTCTTGGTTGTCATAGTAGTTGAAGAGGTAGTTTTCCCGGCCAATTAAGGTTTCATTGACACAGAGTCGGAAATCGTCATAGGCGCTGGCGTGTTCGTCCGTAACCTCAATTTCTAGGTCCTGGTGTTGCCCTTGTTCTAGGACATAGTAACCACTCTGGGGCTTGGCATAGAGGTATTGTTCGTGCCGTAATTCCAGCAGGGCTCGTTGAATGGTGTCCTTGCTGCAGTGAAAGTCAAGGCTCAGTTGACGAATAGAAGGCAGGCGGCTTCCCGTCGGAAATCGTCCAGACTCGATACTATTTTTCAGATAGGAAACAACCTCTTGGTACTTGCTTTGTTTCTTCATTCCAGACCTCCCTTGATTTTGTTACATTGTACCCTTTTTTTTCCTTCTTGGCAATGTCTAGAGTGTTTCTCTCGTTCACATCTAGGAGCAAATGTGGTATACTTAGGAGTAAGATTTATAGAATAACAGACAAGAAAGTGAATGGATAAGAACGTGCAGGAACCAGTGAAATTATTTCAATACAATACCCTTGGAGCCTTGATGGCTGGCCTTTATGGTGGTACCATGACAGTGGGAGAATTGCTAGAGCATGGTGATCTTGGTTTGGGAACCTTGGATTCCATTGATGGAGAATTGATTGTCTTGGATGGCAAGGCCTATCAGGCTAAAGGATCAGGAGAGCAACCAGAGATTGTGGAAGTGTCACCAGATGCCCTTATTCCTTACGCAGCAGTGGTACCGCATCAGGCAGAGGTCATTTTCCGCCAGCGGTTTGAGATGACAGACAAGGAATTGGAAGAGCGAATCGAGTCTTATTATGACGGGGAAAATCTTTTCCGCTCTATCAAGATTCGGGGGGAATTTTCGCATATGCATGTGCGCATGATTCCCAAGTCGACACCAGATACCAAGTTTGCTGATGTCGCAACCCATCAACCTGAATATAGTCGTGACAATGTGGCGGGAACCATCGTTGGTTTCTGGACGCCTGAGATTTTCCATGGGGTCAGTGTGGCAGGCTATCATCTACACTTCATTTCAGATGACTTGACCTTCGGTGGACATGTCATGGACTTTGTTATCAAGGAAGGCATTATTGAGGTGGGAGCTGTTGACCAATTGGACCAACGTTTCCCAGTCCAAGACCGTCAATATTTGTTTGCTAAGTTCAATGTTGACGAGATGAAAAAAGATATTGAAAAGGCGGAATAGGAGAAGAAAATGACCATTCATATTATCATTACCATGGTGCTGTTGCTGGCTTTCTTGATAGGGAGCATTTGGTATGCCAAAAAGAAATACCAGATTAATCTAGCTGTCTTGGGCTTGGGGGCTGTCGCCTTCTTTGTCTCTTCACAGATTTTGGAAAAACTGGTGCATATCTTGGTTTTGCATCCTCAAAAGGACGGCAGTATTGCCCTTTTGCAAGATTATCCGCTTGTCTATATCCTCTATGGCCTAGCCATGGCAGCATTTTTTGAGGAAACGGCTCGTCTTATTTTCTTCAAATGGTTGGAGAAAAAGAGAAGTTTGGAAAAGGCAGACGCCTTGGCCTATGGACTGGGGCATGGTGGCTTGGAATTAATTTTCCTGGGTCTTGCTAGTTTGTTTAATCTCTACATCGTTCTCTCAGCAGTTCAAACGCAGAATCCACAGGTTATGCAATTACTGTCTGAAAATATGTTGAAGACTATCCAGTCGCTATCGGTCTGGCAGATTTATTTGCTTGGTTTTGAGCGAATCTTGGCGCTAGGTTTTCAATTACTCTTGACAGTTTGGGTTTACCAAGCTGTTCGCCAGAAGAAATGGATTTATCTCCTAGCAGCCTATGGCCTACATGCCTTCTTTGATCTGGCACCATCTCTAGTCCAAGTTGGCTGGCTGACCAATCCAGTCTTGGCGGAAGTTGTCCTAGCACTAGAGCTCGTTCTGGTTGCCTATGGAACAAAGGCAATCTTTTGCAAAAAATCATAAGAAAAAGGGGGGGAACCTCTTTTTTGTTTAAAATAAGCCTAAGATTTTTTTAGGGTCGTCAAATGGTCTTAAAAATGGTATAATGGAATGAATTTTGTAAAAGGAAGAGTGATATGTCTGTAAGAGAAAAAATGCTTGAAATCTTAGAAGGAATTGATATCCGTTTTAAGGAACCCTTGCATAGCTATAGTTATACAAAAGTAGGTGGAGAGGCCGATTATTTGGTCTTTCCACGAAATCGTTTTGAGTTGGCTCGCCTTGTTAAATTTGCCAATCAAGAAAATATTCCTTGGATGGTTCTTGGAAATGCTAGCAACATCATTGTTCGTGATGGTGGGATTCGTGGATTTGTCATCTTGTGTGACAAGCTCAATAATGTTTCCGTTGATGGCTATACCATCGAAGCTGAAGCAGGGGCTAACTTGATTGAAACAACTCGCATTGCCCTCCGTCATAGCTTGACTGGTTTTGAGTTTGCTTGTGGCATTCCAGGGAGCGTCGGTGGAGCTGTTTTCATGAATGCAGGTGCCTATGGTGGCGAGATTGCCCACATCTTGCAGTCTTGTAAGGTCTTGACCAAAGATGGAGAAATCGAGACTCTGTCTGCTAAGGATCTGGCTTTTGGTTACCGCCATTCAGCCATTCAGGAGTCTGGTGCAATTGTCTTGTCAGCTAAATTTGCCCTAGCCCCAGGAACCCATCAGGTTATCAAGCAGGAAATGGACCGCTTGACGCACCTACGTGAACTCAAGCAACCTTTAGAATACCCATCTTGTGGCTCGGTCTTTAAGCGTCCAGTCGGGCATTTTGCAGGTCAATTAATTTCAGAAGCTGGTTTGAAAGGCTATCGTATCGGTGGTGTTGAAGTGTCTGAAAAGCACGCAGGATTTATGATCAATGTCGCAGATGGAACGGCCAAAGACTACGAAGACTTGATTGAGTCTGTGATTGAAAAAGTCAAGGAACACTCTGGCGTTACTCTTGAGAGAGAAGTCCGTATTTTAGGTGAAAGCAAGTAGGAAGCTGTAGTTGAGAAGCTGCTGCTATATCATGGAAAGGGGGTGAAAGCCTATCGTTAGTGCAGAAGAATGTAGGCAGTTTAATCTCCTACACGAGGTAGTGGCGGCCTGACAGAGCCCTGATCTGTTAATCTATGAAAAAGAAGGAATAAATGACAATTGAAAAAACCAATTATTGAATTCAAAAACGTCTCTAAAGTTTTTGAAGACAGCAACACCAAGGTTCTCAAAGACATCAACTTTGAGTTGGAAGAAGGGAAGTTCTATACTCTTCTAGGCGCGTCTGGTTCAGGGAAATCAACTATCCTTAACATCATTGCAGGTTTACTGGATGCGACGACAGGAGATATTTTGCTGGATGGTGTCCGTATCAATGACATCCCAACCAACAAGCGAGACGTCCATACGGTCTTCCAATCCTATGCCTTGTTTCCACATATGAATGTGTTTGAAAATGTTGCCTTTCCACTCCGCTTGCGTAAAATTGACAAGAAAGAAATCGAGAAACGCGTAGCGGAAGTTCTCAAGATGGTTCAGTTGGAAGGTTATGAAAAACGTTCCATTCGTAAACTCTCTGGAGGACAACGTCAGCGTGTGGCTATTGCCCGTGCCATCATCAACCAACCCCGTGTGGTTTTGTTGGACGAGCCTTTGTCAGCGTTGGACTTGAAATTAAGAACAGACATGCAGTATGAGTTGCGTGAACTGCAACAACGATTGGGCATTACCTTTGTTTTTGTCACTCACGATCAGGAAGAAGCACTTGCCATGAGTGACTGGATTTTCGTTATGAATGATGGCGAGATTGTCCAGTCTGGAACAGCTGTGGATATCTACGATGAGCCGATTAACCATTTTGTTGCGACCTTTATCGGTGAGTCAAATATCTTGCCAGGAACCATGATTGAGGACTACTTAGTTGAGTTTAACGGCAAACGCTTCGAAGCGGTCGATGGAGGGATGAAGCCAAATGAACCTGTTGAGGTCGTTATTCGTCCAGAGGACTTGCGGATTACCCTTCCTGAAGAAGGCAAGCTCCAAGTTAAGGTCGATACCCAGCTCTTCCGTGGGGTACATTATGAGATTATTGCCTATGACGAGCTCGGAAATGAATGGATGATTCACTCGACCCGTAAGGCTATCGTTGGTGAGGAAATCGGTCTGGACTTTGAACCAGAAGACATCCACATCATGCGTCTCAACGAAACCGAAGAAGAGTTCGATGCTCGTATCGAAGAATACGTGGAAATCGAAGAGCAAGAAGCAGGTCTGATCAATGCAATCGAGGAGGAAAGAGATGAAGAAAACAAACTCTAAACTCTTTGTAGTGCCCTACATGCTTTGGATTGCCCTGTTTGTATTGGCACCCTTGGTCTTGATTTTCGGTCAATCCTTTTTCAATATTGAAGGACAATTCAGTTTAGAAAACTATAAATCTTACTTTACGTCACAAAACTTGACCTACCTAAAAATGAGTTTCAACTCAGTGCTTTATGCAGGGATTGTGACCTTTGTGACCTTGCTTATCAGCTATCCAACGGCCCTCTTTTTGACCCGTCTCAAGCACCGTCAACTCTGGCTCATGCTGATTATCCTGCCTACCTGGATCAATTTGCTCCTTAAAGCCTATGCCTTTATTGGAATTTTTGGTCAAAATGGCTCTATTAACCAATTCTTGGAATTTATCGGAATCGGTTCACAGCAGTTGCTCTTTACCGATTTCTCCTTTATCTTTGTCGCAAGCTACATCGAGCTTCCATTTATGATATTGCCAATCTTTAATGTCTTGGATGATATGGACAACAATCTCATCAATGCCAGCTATGACCTAGGTGCGACCAAGTGGGAGACTTTCCGTCATGTCATCTTTCCTCTGTCTATGAACGGTGTGAGAAGTGGAGTTCAGTCGGTCTTTATCCCCAGCTTGAGCCTCTTCATGCTAACCCGTTTGATTGGTGGGAATCGCGTTATTACGCTGGGAACGGCTATTGAACAGAATTTCCTAACCAATGACAACTATGGAATGGGTTCAACCATCGGTGTGATTCTCATCCTGACCATGTTCATCACCATGTGGGTGACCAAGGAAAGGAGAGAACGATGAAAAAATTTGCCAACCTTTATCTGGGACTGGTCTTTCTTGTCCTCTACCTGCCGATTTTTTACCTGATTGGGTATGCCTTTAACGCAGGCAACGACATGAACAGGTTTACAGGCTTTAGTTTGAGTCATTTTAAAACCATGTTTGGCGATGGTCGCCTTATGTTGATTGTGACTCAGACCTTTTTCTTGGCCTTTCTGTCAGCCTTGATTGCGACCATTATCGGGACTTTTGGAGCTATTTATATCTACCAGTCTCGTAAGAAATACCAAGAAGCCTTTCTTTCACTCAATAATATCCTCATGGTTGCGCCTGACGTTATGATTGGTGCCAGCTTCTTGATTCTCTTTACCCAACTCAAGTTTTCACTTGGCTTTTTGACCGTTCTATCTAGTCACGTAGCCTTCTCCATTCCTATCGTGGTCTTGATGGTCTTGCCTCGACTCAAGGAAATGAATGGGGATATGATTCATGCGGCCTATGACCTGGGAGCCAGTCAATTTCAGATGTTCAAGGAAATCATGCTTCCTTACCTGACACCGTCTATCATTGCAGGTTATTTCATGGCCTTCACCTATTCGCTAGATGACTTTGCTGTGACCTTCTTCGTAACGGGAAATGGCTTTTCAACTCTGTCAGTCGAGATTTACTCTCGTGCTCGCAAGGGGATTTCCCTAGAAATCAATGCCCTTTCTGCCCTTGTTTTTCTCTTTAGTATTATCCTAGTGGTTGGATATTACTTTATCTCACGTGAGAAGGAGGAGCAAGCATGAAAAAACTCTATTCATTTTTAGCAGGAATTGCAGCCATTATCCTCGTCTTATGGGGAATTGCGACTCATCTCGATAGTAAAATCAATAGCCGAGATAGTCAAAAACTGGTTATCTACAACTGGGGAGACTATATCGATCCAGAACTCTTGGAGCAGTTCACGGAAGAAACAGGAATCCAAGTCCAGTACGAGACCTTTGACTCCAACGAAGCCATGTATACCAAGATCAAGCAGGGTGGAACGACCTACGATATTGCCATTCCTAGTGAATACATGATTAACAAGATGAAGGACGAAGATCTCTTGGTTCCGCTTGACTATTCAAAACTTGAAGGTCTTGAAAATATCGGACCAGAGTTCCTCAACCAGTCCTTTGACCCAGGCAATAAATTCTCCATCCCTTACTTCTGGGGTACCTTAGGAATTGTTTACAATGAAACCATGGTAGATGAAGCGCCTGAGCATTGGGATGACCTTTGGAAGCCAGAGTATAAGAACTCTATCATGCTCTTTGATGGGGCGCGTGAGGTATTGGGACTCGGGCTTAACTCGCTTGGCTACAGCCTTAACTCTAAAAATCCACAGCAATTAGAAGAGACAGTGGATAAGCTCTACAAGCTGACTCCAAATATCAAGGCTATCGTTGCGGACGAGATGAAGGGCTACATGATTCAGAACAACGCTGCTATCGGCGTGACCTTCTCTGGTGAAGCCAGCCAAATGCTAGAAAAAAATGAAAATCTACGCTATGTGGTACCGACAGAGGCCAGCAACCTTTGGTTTGACAATATGGTCATTCCCAAAACAGTCAAAAATCAAGACGCAGCCTATGCCTTTATCAACTTTATGTTGAAACCCGAAAATGCTCTTAAAAATGCGGAGTATGTGGGCTATTCAACACCAAACCTACCAGCTAAGGAATTGCTCCCAGAGGAAACAAAAGAAGACAAGGCCTTCTATCCCGATGTTGAAACCATGAAACACCTAGAAGTTTATGAGAAATTTGACCATAAATGGACAGGAAAATATAGCGACCTCTTCCTACAATTTAAAATGTATCGGAAGTAGGAGTAGAATGTACGAAAACGAATCAGTCAAGCTGGTTCGTTTTTTTATAGAAGTCAGTTTTTACAGCCCTATATTTTCTATTTTATACTCAATGAAAATCAAAGAGCAAACTAGTAAACTAGTCGCAGGCTGTACTTGAGTACGACAAGGTGACGTTGACGTGGTTTGAAGAGATTTTCGAAGAGTATTAGTTGCTTATTTGTTTGCCTAGTAGTATACTAAGCTTAACATTACAGAAAGCGGTAACAAATAATGAAAATGTCTACTTTTTTCAAAAAAAGTTTCTGGCCAACCTTTTTGACTGTTCAGCAAACATATATACTATTTTATCTAAAGGATGGTTTGGATCGACAATACCTAACAACTGAGTCTATATATTTGGTGATAGGAAACTTTATATTTGCAAATATTTGCGTAGCTATATTTAGCAATTCGAAAACTTGGGATAAAAGTTGGGATAAAAAGAAAAATGGCAGTAAGAAAAAATATATCCTGAAAAAGTAATCTGAGATGTGGGGAATGGGGTTTCTTAAATGGGAATCATTTCCAGTTGACGCAAGCTTAAAAAAACGTTATAATAAGGAAGTTGAGAATTGATTTTCAGTTGTCTTAGTCCAGAGAAATGGCGGTGCTGCGAGCCATCTAAGCTAGAAAGTCATGCTACTCAATCATACAATTGCATAAGAATAAGAGAATGACAAGTTCATTGAATGAAGGTGGTACCGCGGTTTTTCGCCCTTCGTGATATGAGCTTGTCTTTTGATTTTTGGAGGTGTTGATGAAAACATTTCTTGTCAAACAAAAGTTTCGTCTTGGAGGCGAACGCTTCGCTATCAAGGATGACAGGGGAGAAATCGCCTATCAGGTGGAGGGATCATTTTTTAAGATTCCCAAAACTTTTACCATCTATGATGCTAATGGTGAACAGGTTAGTCAGATCAGTAAAGAAATCTTGACCTTGCTTCCTCGTTTTGAGATTCAGCTTCGGGATGGCTCGAGTTTTGTCATTCGTAAGAAGTTGACCTTCTGGCGAGATAAGTATGAGTTTGATAATCTAGGTCTTCGTATCGAGGGCAATATCTGGGATTTGAATTTCAAATTGCTGGATGATCGCGATCAGTTGATTGCAGAAATTAAAAAGGAACTCTTCCATCTGACCTCTACCTATAACGTAACAGTCCTTGAGGACGCTTATGCAGACCTAGTCATTTCTCTCTGTGTCGCGATTGACTATGTGGAAATGCTGGAAAGCCAATCACATTAAACAAGTAAATAAGGAGACAATATGAAACAACTATCTAGTGCACAAGTACGCCAAATGTGGCTTGACTTCTGGGCGACCAAAGGTCACTCTGTAGAACCATCAGTAAGTTTGGTTCCTGTAAATGACCCAACTCTTTTGTGGATTAACTCTGGGGTAGCAACTCTTAAGAAATACTTTGATGGGACTATTATCCCAGAAAATCCACGTATTACCAATGCGCAAAAGGCTATCCGTACCAACGACATCGAAAACGTAGGGAAGACTGCACGTCACCATACCATGTTTGAAATGTTGGGGAACTTCTCTATCGGTGATTACTTCCGTGACGAAGCGATCACTTGGGCTTATGAGCTTTTGACAAGCCCTGAGTGGTTTGACTTCCCAGCTGAAAAACTTTACATGACTTACTATCCAGCTGATAAAGATTCATACAACCGCTGGATTGAAGTGGGAGTGGATCCAAGTCACTTGATTCCAATTGAGGACAACTTCTGGGAAATCGGTGCGGGACCTTCTGGACCAGATACAGAAATCTTCTTTGACCGTGGGGAAGCCTTTGACCCAGAAAATATCGGTCTTCGCCTGCTTGCAGAAGATATTGAAAACGACCGTTATATCGAAATCTGGAACATCGTTTTATCACAATTTAACGCAGACCCTGCTGTTCCTCGTAGCGAATACAAGGAATTGCCACACAAGAACATTGATACGGGAGCTGGTTTGGAGCGTTTGGTGGCCGTTATCCAAGGGGCTAAGACCAACTTTGAAACAGACCTCTTCATGCCAATCATTCGTGAAGTAGAGAAATTGTCTGGTAAGGTCTATGACCAAGATGGCGACAACATGAACTTCAAGGTCATCGCAGACCACATTCGTTCTTTGTCATTTGCCATCGGTGATGGTGCCCTTCCAGGAAATGAAGGTCGTGGTTATGTCCTTCGTCGTCTCCTTCGTCGTGCGTCTATGCATGGTCAAAAATTGGGTATCAACGAGCCTTTCCTTTACAAACTCGTTCCAACCGTTGGAAAAATCATGGAAAGCTACTACCCAGAAGTGCTTGAAAAACGTGACTTTATCGAAAAAATCGTTAAGAGCGAGGAAGAGTCATTTGCCCGTACCCTTCACTCAGGTCAACACTTTGCCCAAGGAATCGTAGCAGACTTGAAAGAAAAAGGTCAATCTGTCATTGCTGGTTCAGATGTCTTCAAACTCTATGATACTTATGGGTTCCCAGTTGAATTGACTGAAGAAATCGCTGAAGAAGCTGGTATGACTGTAGACCGTGAAGGTTTTGAAGCAGCCATGAAAGAACAGCAAGAACGCGCGCGTGCGTCAGCTGTCAAGGGTGGTTCAATGGGTATGCAAAATGAAACCCTCCAAAACATCACTGTAGAAAGTGTCTTCAACTACAATGCTAGCCAATTGTCTTCTAAATTGGTAGCTATCGTGGCTGACAATGCAGAAGTAGAAGCTGTATCTGAAGGAACTGCCTCTCTTATCTTTGCGGAAACTCCATTCTACGCTGAGATGGGTGGACAGGTGGCTGACCACGGACAAATCTTGGATGAGTCAGGTAAGGTCGTGGCTACTGTGACTAATGTTCAAAAAGCACCAAACGGACAAGCTCTTCACACTGTTGAAGTCCTTGCACTGCTTGCCTTGAACCAAGAATATACCTTGGCAATTGATACAAATCGTCGTCACCGTGTTATGAAAAACCACACTGCGACTCACTTGCTTCACGCTGCTCTTCACAATATCCTTGGAAATCATGCGACACAAGCAGGATCTCTTAACGAAGTTGAATTCCTTCGCTTTGACTTTACCCACTTCCAAGCAGTAACTGCAGAAGAATTGCGTGCTATTGAACAGCAAGTCAATGAAAAAATCTGGGAAGCACTTGAAGTGAAGACAGTTGAAACAGATATTGACACTGCCAAGGAAATGGGAGCGATGGCCCTCTTTGGTGAGAAATACGGCAAGGAAGTCCGTGTTGTTACAATCGGTGACTACTCTATCGAGCTTTGTGGTGGTACCCACGTTGGCAACACTTCTGAAATTGGTCTCTTCAAGATAGTCAAAGAAGAAGGTATCGGATCAGGAACTCGCCGTATTTTAGCAGTGACTAGTAAGGAAGCCTTTGAAGCCTATCGTGAACAAGAAGACGCACTTAAAGCTGTCGCAGCAACCTTGAAAGCACCTCAAGTCAAGGAAGTACCTCATAAAGTAGAAGGACTTCAAGAACAACTTCGTCAATTGCAAAAAGAAAATGCTGAGTTGAAAGAAAAAGCCGCAGCTGCAGCTGCAGGCGACATCTTCAAGGATGTTAAGGAAGTCAACGGTCACCGTTACATTGCTAGTCAAGTGTCTGTATCAGATGCCGGTGCTCTTCGTACTTTTGCGGATAACTGGAAACAAAAAGACTACTCTGATCTTCTTGTCCTAGTTGCCGCTATCGGTGACAAAGTCAATGTCCTTGTAGCAAGCAAGACAAAAGACCTTCATGCAGGAAACCTTGTCAAAGAATTAGCACCAATCGTCGATGGACGTGGTGGTGGTAAACCAGACATGGCCATGGCAGGGGGAAGCAACCAAGCTAAGATCCAAGAATTGTTGGATGCAGTAGCAGGTAAATTGTAATCAAGTAAAGATCTATCCATTTGGGTAGGTCTTTTTGTGAATGCAAAAAAGCCAAATCCGTTTGGACCTGGCTTGATTATTATGCACTATTAGATTGTATTAGCTGCCCAGACACTTACCGAAGCAGCTGAGACAGGGAATTGTCCATAACCTTCCTCATCAATTGTAATTTGACCTTGGTGGTTTTCAAGTAAATCTACAAAGGTTTGGTTAGCCCATTCTTGGCCGACAAACATTGACTTGCTGTTTTCTTGGTCATTTGAGATAAGGACTGCGATTGGGGATTGATTTTCAGCGCCTGAACGGACCCAACCGATACAGTTAGCATCATCAAAGTAGTCATTTTGTTCTCCATAGGCCAAATCTTTTCGGATGGCTAGGAGGCGGTCAAGGACCTCTTTGAAATCTTGTTGAGCATATTGCCCTGAAATCCCATAGTAGTCGCCGTAAAAGACACATGGAAGGCCATTTTGGCGTAACAGAATGAGGGCATAGGCTGCTGGTTTAAACCATTCTTCAACGGTAGACTCAAGAGCCTGACCTCGTTGTGTATCGTGGTTGTCGACAAAAGTCACAGCCTTGTCAGGCTTGAGTTCAACCAGGCTATCTGTGAAAATACCACGAAGGTCATAGTTGGAACCTGCTCGGCTAGCATCAAAGAGATTCTGGTGGAGACGAACATCGACAAGGTCAAAGCGTTCTTCCGTTTTTTCAAGATAGTCCAGATTGGCTTCCTTGTCTGGATTCCAAAATTCACCAAAAACATAGAAATCCTCACCGTATTTTTCCTTCATATCGCGGATAAAATTGCTCATGAAGAAAGAGTCAATGTGCTTAACGGCATCCAAACGGAAACCAGCAATACCAGTCGTCTCCATGAACCAGTCAGTCCAGTCATAGATATTTTTGATAACTTCAGGATGCTTAAAGTCTAGGTCGGCATACATGAGGTAGTCGTAGTTACCATTTTCGTTATCGACCAATTCCTCATTTGCCCAGCCCTTGTTGTCCCCTTGGATGAGATAAATCCCAGACTTACGGCGTTTTGCATCATAGTCAGTACCTGTGAAGTGGTACCAGTGCCAGTGGAAGTCATTGTAGGTATCGTGGCGACCATCGAAGGTAAAGCTAGTCCAGCCATTGATGGTGAAAGGTTCTCCAAGTTCGACTGTACGGTCTACAGGATCCACTTCGATGACCTGAAAGGCTTCCATGTGATCAGCCGCCGCCTTGTGATTGAGCACCACATCGGCCATAGGTTGAATTCCCTGTGCTTTTAGGGCTTGAATGGCTTGAAGATAGTCTTCTTTGAAACCATACTTGGTACGGACTGTCCCTTTTTGGTTGAACTCTCCTAGGTCGAATAAGTCATAGACCCCATAGCCTACATCTTTTTCATTGGTAGCCTTGAAAGCTGGTGGCATCCAGACATGGCTGATACCGAGATTAGCTAGGTGTGGAGCATCTTCAGCCAGACGCGTCCAGTGCTGACCGTCGTGGGGCAGATACCATTCAAAGTATTGCATGAGTGTTTGATTTTGCATGATGTTTCCTCTTACTTGTCAATCTTGTTCTTTATTCTATCATAAAGTATCTCTTGGCGCAAACGTTTGCGTAAGAATAGAAGGAAACTATTGTATCTACTTAAAATAAAGTGTTGATTTTTTTGTATCAAAGTGCTAGTATAATAGTATGTAATATAGATAAAGATAGGAGTCATCCCATGATTGAATTTCAAAATGTTAGTAAGTTGTATGGTGATAAAGAGGCTTTGAGCAATCTCAATTTGCAGATTGAAAATGGGGAGATTATGGGCTTGATTGGCCATAACGGTGCTGGAAAATCGACTACCATAAAATCCCTAGTCAGTATCATTTCGCCCAGCAGTGGTCGTATTTTGGTAGATGGTCAGGATTTATCGGAAAATCGCTTGGCTATTAAACGAAAGATTGGCTACGTTGCAGACTCGCCTGACTTATTTTTACGCTTAACGGCCAATGAATTTTGGGAATTGATTGCCTCATCCTATGATTTGAGCAGCTCTGACTTGGAGGCTAGTCTAGCTAGGCTATTGAACGTTTTTGATTTTGCTGAAAACTGCTATCAGGTTATTGAAACCCTTTCTCACGGAATGCGTCAGAAAGTCTTTGTCATCGGAGCACTCTTGTCCGATCCCGATATTTGGGTCTTGGACGAACCCTTGACAGGTTTGGATCCCCAGGCTGCCTTTGATTTGAAGCAAATGATGAAGGAGCATGCGCAAAAAGGCAAGACAGTCTTGTTTTCAACCCATGTCCTAGAGGTGGCAGAGCAAGTCTGTGATCGGATTGCCATTTTGAAAAAGGGGCATTTGATTTATTGTGGTAGCGTAGAGGACTTGAGAAAAGACCACCCAAACCAGTCTTTAGAAAGTATCTATCTTAGCCTTGCTGGTAGAAAAGAGGAGGTTTCAGATGCGTCTCAAGGTCATTAAAAAATTAGTTGATATCAATATCCTCTATTCATCTCAAGAAGCTAATCTGGCTAACCTACGAAAGAAGCAAGCTAAGAATCCTGAGAAAAAAGTAAATGTTTCCGCTAGAGTCCTAAGTTCTTACATTTTTTCTAGTCTCTTGATGCTTTTCATGTTTATAAATATAGCCTTTCGTTTTCCTTTTGAGGAAATACCAAGTTTTTTTAGTAGCATGGTTGCTATTTTACTGGTGCTTGCCTTTTCAACTTCTTTCACTGCATTTTACAATGTCTTTTATGAGAGTAAGGACTTGGCATCGTATAGGCCCTATGCCTTTAAAGAATCAGAGATTATAATTGCTAAAGGACTGTCTGTTCTCTTGCCAGCTCTAGCTGGAATTGTACCAATCCTAGCTTATTTTCTAGTCCTCTATATTAGGCTAGCTCCTTCTCTTTGGCTGGGCTTGCCTTTGATGCTGCTGTCCTTGGCCTTATTATTTGTCTCTGTTACTTTAGTGATGGTAGTGGCAGTACATTTCTTGGCTCAGACTAGGGTCTTCAGAAAGTATCAGTCTATTTTTTCGAATGTGATGATTGGGATAGGAGTTCTCATACCTTTAATATTTGTCCTCTTTCTACAGTCGACTTTTGGAAGTATTGTTGACAAAGTTAGAGACATTCCATTTCTCCTTTATCCTCTTCATATCTTTTACAAAATAGCAGTGGAGCCTTTTTCGACAGAAGCCATACTGGGTCTGCTCGCTTGGATAACTCTAACTGTCTTCTTACTTTACCTGACCAAAAAGAAGGTTCTTCCTCATTTTTATGACGTGATTCTGCTTAACAGTGAGGAGAAGGTCAAGAAAGAACGTCGCAGTAAGGAGAGAATTTCAACTACTAAAAAAGGATTTTTCCGTATGGTTTTACGCTACCACCTCACCCTCTTGGGACAGGGGACTGGCGTGATTACAGTGCTTTTTACAAGTGCTTTCCTTCCTTATCTCATGATGATTGGTCTGATTTCCAAAATCCGAGATTCTCAGATAGTTCCAGACATTCATCCTCCATACTGGTTACCCTTGTTTTTTGTAGGAGTGTTTATAGCAGTTGTCAATAACAATATCACCAGCCTGCATTCAATTGCCTTGTCCTTGGAGAGAGAAAATGTTGATTTTCTTAAGAGTTTACCCTTTGACTTTGCTCGTTATGTGAAAGTGAAATTTTGGATTATATTTGCTGTCCAGTCCTTTTTACCAGTCCTGACTTTACTTGGTCTTTCTCTATATCTAGGCTTGCCCATCCTTTCGATGATTTACCTTATTGTGGCCTGGATCTTTGCAAGTGTCATCCTTTCTTGCCACCATTACCTTAAGGACGTTAAAAATCTGTCAACCAATTGGAGTAACATTACGGACCTGGTGAACCGTTCAAATCGTATAGTAGCAATAGTTTTACTCTTAATTTATAGTGTTATCTTAATGGCCCTTGTAATAGGGAGCTTATTCTTGGTTCGGTCTCTCTCCCCTATCCTTGCCATTAGCTTGGGAGTAGGAGCTCTTATCCTCTTGCTTGGTCTTGCTATTTTTGGCTATCATTACTACCTGTCACGCATATTGGCAGAAATAGAAAAAAGATGAGATAGTTGGTCGCTTGCTTGATAAATTTAATTCGACAAACGCTTTTATAGTTTGTTAGAATGTAGTTGTAAATGATTAAGATTGGTAATCAAAAATATATAGGGAGGAATGTTTTGAATAAGAAATATAATCTAGTTCTATTATTGTTGTTTATAGTTTATTTATTGGGATATTTTTCAATTTCAAAAACGTTCATTCCTATAATGTGTGTGATCCAAGTATTTTTGATAGAACATATATTTAAAGTTCGAAATAGAATGATGCAAATAGGTGAAATTTTAATTATTGTTGCTTCTATAATATTATTTATTGATAGTATATTTAGTTTGTAACAAAAGGCTTTTCTATAAAATCAAATTTTCCAGATACCTGCTGAAGCTGATTTATATCCTAATATTTCTTCTACTATCTTCGTCACTAAACTTGACAGACATATATTGCAGGTACAACCTCTCTACCTACAATCTTACAGGTTAGTTTCTTAGTTTGTTATTTGATTTTCATTGAATTTTATTTTATAAAAAGAAATGCTCCTCCACGATGGAAGAGCATCTTTTATTGTGATTTTGATTCGGTTTCGGCCGACTCGGGATGGAGTTCTTGGTAACTTGGTGCCTTGAAAAGGTCAGTACTGGTCTTACCTTGTCGTTGGCTAAAGAGACTGTTTGATTGACTACCTTTTTCCTGCTCAATCTTTTGAAGAATTGGTAAAGAATTGAGGTAAGAAATACTTTCAGTATCAACTTTTCCAAGATGATCTTTTTGGTAAAAACGTATCAAATCGCCAGTTTGAATCTGGTCGCTGATTTTCAGCTGTTGACTGGCTGCCTGTCGAACGCTTTCCAGTTCGGTCTGAGCTTGTTCATCAAGATTGCTGATTTCAAGACCGCTTTCAGTATAGTAGGTTCGTCCGTCGTAGTTGGTATATTTTGGTGTGACGAAGGAATTGGCAGTTCGAAAGGCAACGATTTCTTGGTGGTCTGGTGATAGGAGGTCTTGGCCGACTTGAAGGAAGGAATTGGACTCAATACCAAGGAGGTGTTCGAGAGTTGGTAAGATATCGATTTGTCCACCGTAGGTATTGATGATTTGTCCTTTTTCATAGCCAGGCATGACCACCATAAAAGGCACTCGTTGCAACATGGCATTGTCGTAATTCGACCAGTTCTCAGAAGTCTTGCCAATCAAGGGTGCCAGCTCAGGATTGCGGGAGTTGGAAATCCCATAATGGTCTCCGTAGATGACGATGATGGATTTTTCATAGAGGCCACTTTCTTTGAGATAGTCAAAGAAGGCCTTGATAGCACTGTCCAGATAGTTAGCTGTTTGGAAGTAGCCATTGATGGTTTCATCTTTGGTTTTAGCCAAGGGGAAACCAAGCTCATCGCCTGTCAGATTGCTAGCATAGGGATAGTGATTGGACACCGTGATATACTTAGCATAAAAAGGTTGCTGTAAATGCTCCAGATACTGAATAGAATCTTTCATCATGATTTTATCATTTAAACCATATTGGAAAGAGTTGCTACTGTCTTGCTTGGTGAAGTAGGAAGCATCAAAGAAGTATTGGTAGCCCCATTGCTTGTAGGTCGTATTTCGGTTCCAGAAGGTCCCGATATTGCCGTGAAAGACAGCACTTGATTGGTAGCCGTTTTTTGATAGGATAAAAGGCGCAGCTTGCTGGGTATTGGTACCTCCATAGTTGACCATGAAGGAACCTTGGTCAAGTCCAAACAAACCAGTTTCCAGCATGGTTTCCGCATCTGAGGTCTTCCCAGCCTTGACTTGGTTAAAGATATTCGAAAAGGCTAGGGTTGATTGCGAATGGTAGAGGGAGTTGAGGAAGGGAGTGACTTCATGCTCAGTTCCATCTATGTTGAGTTTATAGTCAAGCAGGAACTGCTGGAAGCTCTCCAAGTGGAGATAAATCACATTTTTCCCTTTGGCTAAGCCGAAATAGTCTGGATTGGGCTTAGCCGAATGTTCTTGAATATAATCTGTAATAGGTTGAAGGTCGGTCTCAGAGGCCTTAGCACGTTCTTTGTTGGCGCTATAGGATTGATTGGCACTATAACCTAAAAAGGCGGGCAAACTAAGGGCACGAACAATATAATAATTAGAAAATCCTCGCGACAGGAGATCGGGACGCTCAATTTCAGCCAAGAAAAGATTAGCAGAAAAGAGCAGGGCTGAGAGTGCAGTGATAGCAACACTTGAGCGGAATTTGAAAGGTCTCCTATCCAGCTGGATGAATTTTTTATAGAAAAGGAAAGCCAGCAATGGGAAATCCATAAAATAGATGAAATCCCAAAAGCGCAGTAACTCTAGTTCTGCAGTACCAACAGACACCTTGCTGACCACCTTCATGGTATTAGCCGTGATAAAGTCGCTAAATTCTCGATAGTAAAAGACATTGGAATAAAGCCAAATGAATAAAAGGCTATAAATAGCTATACTCAGGCCATAAAAAATCTTGGTTGAGCGAGCATAGAGGGCTAGAGCCAGCAGGAGTAGCCCCAAAGGAAGGGGATTGAAAAAGGCGATAAAGGCAAGGTAATTTCCCTGCAACTTGCCCACTTGAATATCTAAATTAAAGTCAACGGCATAGGCTAATAAGGTTTTGAGCCAATAGAGGATTAAAAGGGTTAGGACAAAACCCAGTCTGGTACCCATGGCTTTTTGGATTTTGTTAAAATTGCTTTTCACACATTTACTTCCTAATTTTTTATTAGTATTAGTATACCATTTTTTAAAAGAAGAGTAAAAAAGCAAGGGTAGTTTCTTTTTTGAGAATTGGCTAAAAGTTTGATATAATGTTAGTTATGAATAGAATAAGAGTCAGCAAAAGGCTTGAAAAGAAGCTCGCTAAGGGGCTAGTTTTACTAGAAGCCAGTGATCTTGAGAATGTCAATCTCAAGGATCAGGAAGTAGAAGTCCATAGTCAAGATGGAACCTTTCTTGGTACTGTCTACCTTTCCCAGCAAAACAAGGGCTTGGGCTGGTTTGTTAGTAAGGACAAGGTGGCCTTCAATCAAGCTTTCTTTGAAACGCTGTTTAGACAAGCTAAAGAAAAGAGAAGCGCCTACTATCAAGATGAATTGACAACTGCCTTTCGTCTCTTCAACCAAGAGGGAGATGGCTTTGGCGGTCTGACAGTGGACCTTTATGGCGACTATGCCGTCTTTTCTTGGTATAACTCTTATGTTTATCAGATTCGTCAGACAATCTCAGAAGCTTTTAGACAGGTTTTTCCTGAGGTTTTAGGAGCCTATGAGAAGATTCGCTTTAAGGGTTTGGACTATGAATCTGCCCATGTTTATGGTCAAGAAGCACCTGACTTTTTCACTGTTTTGGAAAATGGTGTTCTGTATCAAGTCTTTATGAACGATGGCTTGATGACAGGGATTTTCCTAGACCAGCATGAAGTTCGCGGTAGTTTAGTGGATGGATTGTCTATGGGTAAATCCTTGCTCAATATGTTTTCCTACACAGCAGCCTTTTCAGTAGCTGCAGCTATGGGAGGAGCTAGCCAGACAACTTCTGTTGACCTAGCTAAACGTTCACGAGAATTGTCTCAAGCGCATTTTCAGGCAAATGGAATCAGCACAGACGACCATCGTTTTATAGTCATGGATGTCTTTGAATATTTCAAATATGCCAAACGAAAAGGCTTGACCTACGATGTCATTGTCCTAGATCCGCCTAGCTTTGCTCGGAACAAAAAACAAACGTTCTCTGTGGCCAAGGATTATCACAAGTTGATCTCTCAGAGTCTTGAGATTTTAAATCCGGGCGGTATTATTATTGCCAGTACCAATGCTGCCAATGTTTCCCGTCAGAAATTTACAGAACAAATTGATAAAGGCTTTGCAGGAAGAAGTTATCAGATTTTAAATAAATATGGTCTTCCAGCAGATTTCGCCTATAATAAAAAAGATGAAAGTAGTAATTACCTCAAGGTGATTAGTATGAAGGTTAGTAAATGAAATTGATCGTTTCAGTAATGCCAAGAAGTTTAGAGGAGGCCCAGGCTCTGGATGCCACGAGGTATCTGGATGCCGACATCATTGAATGGCGTGCCGACTATCTGCCTAAGGAAGCGATTTTGCAGGTGGCTCCAGCTATTTTTGAAAAATTCGCAGGTCGTGAGTTGGTTTTCACGCTGAGAACTCGTTCTGAAGGGGGAGAAATCGACCTTTCTCCAGAAGAATATATCCATCTAATCAAGGAAGTGGCGCAACTCTATCAACCAGACTATATTGATTTTGAATACTATACCTACAAGGATGTTTTTGAGGAAATGCTGGACTTCCCAAATCTCGTTTTGAGTTACCATAATTTCCAAGAAACACCTGAGAACATGATGGAAATCTTGTCAGAGTTGACGAGCTTAAATCCAAAACTTGTTAAAGTTGCGGCTATGGCTCACACGGAGCAGGATGTCTTAGACTTGATGAACTATACACGAGGCTTTAAAACCCTCAATCCTGAACAGGAGTATGTAACTATTTCTATGGGCAAGGTGGGCAAGGTCTCTCGTATCACTGCGGATGTGACAGGTTCTAGCTGGTCCTTTGCTAGTCTGGATGAGGCTAGTGCCCCTGGTCAGATTTCTCTAGCTAACATGAAAAAAATCAGGGAGATTTTGGATGAAGCTTGATGGCTATACACGTTTAGCTGCAGTTGTTGCCAATCCTATTAAGCACTCTATTTCTCCCTTCATCCACAATAGGGCCTTTGAGGCGACAGCTACCAATGGTGCTTACGTGGCTTGGGAGATTGAAGCGGCTGACTTGGAAGTCACAGTGGCCAATATTCGTCGCTACCAGATGTTTGGCATCAACCTGTCCATGCCCTATAAGGAGCAGGTGATTTCTTATTTAGATGAATTGAGCGATGAAGCGCGCTTGATTGGTGCGGTTAATACGGTTGTCAATGAGAATGGCAATTTAATTGGATATAATACAGATGGCAAGGGATTTTTTAAGAGCTTGCCTTCTTTTACAATTACAGGTAAGAAGATGACCCTGCTGGGTGCAGGTGGTGCGGCCAAGTCTATCTTGGCACAAGCTATTTTGGACGGCGTCAGTCAGATTTCGGTCTTTGTTCGTTCAGTTTCTATGGAAAAAACAAGACCTTACCTAGACAAGTTACAGGAGCAAACAGGCTTTAAAGTGGACTTGTACGCTTTAGAAGATGTTCCTAAACTGCAAGCAAGGATTGCTGAGTCGGATTTACTGGTCAATGCCACCAGTGTGGGCATGGATGGTCAATCATCCCCAGTTCCTGAAAGCATCAATTTGCCAGAAACTATCTTGGTGGCAGATATTATTTATCAACCCTTTGAAACGCCATTTTTAAAATGGGCCAGAAGTCAGGGCAAACCAGCGGTTAATGGTCTGGGAATGTTGCTCTATCAAGCTGCAGAAGCTTTTCAACTGTGGACAGGCAAGGAAATGCCAACAGAAGAGATTTGGCAGTCTTTAACAGAAAAATACCAATAAAGAAAAGGAGATTCTCCTATGAAAATCAGAATCGATATTCCTCATCATCCTTATGATATTCAGATTGAAAAAGGTTGTCTGGCTCAGGCTGGTCAATGGTTGCGAGAACTCTGGCAACCACAAAAGGTAGTCATTGTGACAGATAACCATGTAGCTTCTCTTTATGCAGAGAAGGTCAAGCTCAGCCTAGAAGATGCTGGTTTTCAGGTAGCTGTTTTTGACTTTTTAGAAGGGGAAGAAAGAAAGAATTTAACCACTGTTCAGAAAGTCTATGAATTCCTAGTTAAGCAGGGGTTGACTCGTAGCGATGGAATCGTGGCTCTCGGTGGTGGTGTCGTTGGGGACTTGGCTGGTTTTGTAGCCTCTACCTATATGCGGGGCATTCATTTTGTTCAGATACCGACTAGCTTAACAGCCCAGGTGGATTCTTCTATTGGTGGAAAGACGGGTGTTAACACTCCATTTGCCAAGAATATGGTAGGAACTTTTGCCCAACCAGATGGGGTTTTGATTGACCCACTTGTTCTTGAAACGCTTGGAAAAAGAGAGTTGATTGAAGGGATGGGTGAGGTTATCAAGTATGGCTTGATTGAGGATCCAGAACTGTGGGCTCTCTTGACGGAGCTGGATGGTACTGTAGAGAGCATTCTGGAACATGCGGAGACTTTGATTGAACATTCTTGTCAGGTCAAGCGCAAGATGGTGGTTGAGGATGAGTTGGACAATGGTGTTCGCCTTTACCTCAATTTTGGCCACACTATTGGCCATGCCATCGAAGCGACTGCCGGTTATGGCAAGGTCATGCATGGAGAGGCTGTAGCTATGGGAATGGTACAGATTTCCAAGGTAGCTGAGGGAAAAGGCCTTATGCCAGAAGGGATAACCCAGTCTATTACAGCTATGTGTCAGAAATTTGGACTACCTGTTGACTATGAAAACTGGGATGTTGACAAGCTTTATCAGGCTTTGACTCATGATAAGAAAGCGCGTGGCAATACCTTGAAATTGGTCTTGGTACCAGAGCTTGGTTCAGCGACTATTCACCCAGTTTCTCTGGAAGAGATGAAAGACTACTTGGTAAAATAAGGAGAGTGTATGAGATATTTAACTGCAGGAGAATCACACGGTCCCCGTCTGACAGCTATTATTGAGGGAATTCCAGCTGGACTACCTTTGACAGCAGAGGATATCAATGAGGACCTTAAACGCCGTCAGGGTGGTTACGGTCGTGGTGGCCGTATGAAGATTGAGAGCGACCAAGTTGTCTTTACTTCAGGCGTTCGTCATGGGAAGACGACAGGGGCTCCCATTACCATGGATGTCATCAATAAGGACCACCAAAAATGGCTGGACATTATGTCTGCGGAGGACATTGAAGACCGTCTTAAAAGCAAACGAAAAATCACCCATCCTCGCCCAGGTCATGCTGATTTGGTTGGGGGCATCAAGTACCGTTTTGATGATTTGCGTAATTCCTTGGAGCGTTCATCAGCTCGTGAAACCACCATGCGAGTGGCAGTCGGAGCAGTAGCTAAACGCCTCTTGGCTGAGCTGGATATGGAGATTGCCAACCA
Source organism: Streptococcus sp. Marseille-Q5619 (assembly GCF_946901205.1). Lineage (NCBI taxonomy): Bacteria > Bacillati > Bacillota > Bacilli > Lactobacillales > Streptococcaceae > Streptococcus > Streptococcus sp. Marseille-Q5619. The sequence continues at coordinate 64,080 of NZ_CAMPPO010000003.1, read as the reverse complement.
TGTCGTAGTCTTTGGTGGCAAGGAAATCGATGTACCTGAAAATCTGACAGTCACTGAGATTAAGGAAAGAGCTGCCCAGTCTGACGTTTCTATTGTCAACCAAGAAAGAGAACAGGAAATCAAGGATTATATTGACCAAATCAAACGTGACGGTGATACCATCGGTGGGGTTGTGGAGACAGTCGTTGGAGGTGTTCCAGTTGGTCTTGGTTCCTATGTCCAATGGGACAGAAAATTGGATGCACGATTAGCCCAAGCTGTTGTCTCTATAAATGCCTTTAAAGGGGTAGAATTTGGTCTTGGATTTGAGGCTGGTTATTGTAAAGGAAGCCAGGTCATGGATGAAATTCTCTGGTCTAAAGAAGACGGCTATACTCGCCGTACAAACAATCTAGGTGGCTTTGAAGGCGGTATGACTAATGGGCAACCGATTGTTGTTCGTGGCGTCATGAAGCCCATTCCTACTCTCTACAAACCACTCATGAGTGTGGATATCGAAACCCATGAACCCTACAAGGCAACTGTGGAGAGAAGTGATCCGACTGCTCTTCCAGCTGCAGGTGTAGTTATGGAAGCTGTTGTGGCAACGGTTTTAGCACAAGAAATCCTCGAAAAATTCTCATCAGACAATCTAGAGGAATTAAAAGAAGCAGTGGTCAAGCACCGAGACTATACAAAGAACTATTAAGGAGTTTCTATGGCAAAAACAGTCTATATCGCGGGCCTTGGATTGATTGGTGCCTCGATGGCCCTTGGTATCAAACGCGATCATCCAGATTATGAAATTTTAGGTTATAATCGCAGTCAAGCTTCGAGAGATATTGCCTTGAAAGAAGGCATGATTGACCGTGCAACGGATGATTTTGCTAGTTTTGCTCCTTTGGCAGATATCATCATTCTCAGCTTGCCAATCAAGCAAACCATTGCTTTCATTAAGGAGTTGGCCAACTTGGACTTAAAAGAAGGCGTGATTATCTCAGATGCTGGTTCGACCAAGTCAGCCATTGTAGATGCGGCGGAGAACTATTTAGCTGGTAAGCCTGTTCGCTTTGTCGGGGCCCATCCCATGGCTGGTAGTCACAAGACAGGGGCTGCTTCTGCGGATGTCAATCTTTTTGAAAATGCCTATTATATCTTTACACCTTCGAGGCTGACAAGTCCTGACACACTTGAGGAAATGAAGGACTTACTTTCAGGTCTTCATGCTCGTTTTATCGAGATTGATGCCAAGGAGCACGATCGAGTCACTTCTCAGATTAGCCATTTTCCTCATATTCTGGCTTCTAGTCTCATGGAACAGACCGTGGTCTATGCTCAAGAACATGAGATGGCAAGGCGTTTTGCTGCCGGTGGTTTTCGAGATATGACCCGAATTGCGGAAAGCGAGCCAGGTATGTGGACCTCCATTCTCTTGTCCAATCGTGAAACAATTTTAGATAGAATTGGGGATTTCAAGGAGCGTTTGGACGAGATTGGACAAGCTATCAGTAAGGGTGATGAAAACCAAATCTGGAACTTTTTCAACCAAGCGCGTGAGCAACGTCAGGCCATGGAAATTCATAAGCGTGGTGGTGTGGATAGTTCTTACGACCTCTATGTCGACGTTCCCGATGAAGAAGATGTCATCTTGAGGATTTTGGAACTACTACGTGGAACTTCCTTGGTCAATATTCATATCAACGAGGAAAACCGTGAGGATATTCACGGGATTCTACAAATTTCATTTAAAAATGCTCAAGACTTGGAAAGAGCTGAGCATCTAATAACAGAAAATACCGACTACACAGTCGTTGTCAAATAAGGAGAAAAATATGCCTAAAATAGAGCCTAGATTCATATTTGGTATTATCTTTATTTCTTTTATCTTACTTAGAGCTTACGCTGTTAAAAAAGATGTGAAAACTACTTCAGAAGCTAGTGTTGAGACAAAAAATGAACCATCCAACAAGGAAATAAGTTAAGAGAAAACCAATTCAAAGTATGTAGACGATAGAATTATTAATGAGTTTATCAATAGCTATAATCAAAATTCTAATAGCCCATTGGAAAATATCAAAAAAGGAAATATAAAAATAAAATATTTCGCATCAAGCTACGGATACTACTTGGAACTTTTACATGCAAATGATACTGCTAAAATCAACGTAACAATAAATCAGACAAATGAAAATAGTGAATCTGGTGTTGCAGGAATGAAAGAAGTATTTCATGATATTGTTAAATCGATTGAATCATCCTTATCTGATGATGAGATAGAGAACTATTTTGATAATCTTATGTCAAATGAAATAAAAACAGGTTCTAATTTAGGAACTTTGAAGATCGAGTATATACCAGATAAGGAATTAAGGAATGGACATTCAAGAGGTCATATAAAAGTGATTGCACAATAATAAAGACCACAGAGTGACTAGTAATTTTAAAAGAAATGAATAAGGAGAACATCATGTCAAATATTTACGATAGTGCAAACGAACTCAGTCGCGGCCTACGCGAATTACCAGAATACAAGGCTGTCAAAGCGGCTAAAGATGCGATTTCAGCAGATGCTGAGGCAAGCAAAATCTTTACAGAATATGTTGCTTTCCAAGAGGAAATTCAAAGATTAGCGCAGACAGGTCAAATGCCAGATGCATCCTTCCAAGCGAAAATGGAAGGCTTTGGTAAACAGATTCAAGGAAATAGCCTCTTGTCAGAATTCTTTACTAAGCAACAACAATTGGCAATTTACCTTTCTGACATTGAAAAAATTGTTTTTGAACCAGTTTCAGAATTGCTAAAATAAGAAAATAACTATCATAAAGTCAGGAATTTTTAAGGAATTTCTGACTTTTTATGATAAAATAAGTAAAAGTATTGCAAGTATGAGGTCCAGTATGAAACTAAAAACAAACATTCGCCACTTACATGGCAGTATCCGCGTTCCAGGTGATAAGTCTATCAGCCACCGTTCCATTATCTTTGGAAGTTTGGCTGAGGGTGAGACCAAGGTTTATGATATTCTGCGAGGTGAAGACGTTCTTTCGACCGTGCAGGTTTTTCGTGACCTTGGTGTTGATATTGAGGATAAAGATGGGGTTATTACCATTCAAGGTGTCGGTATGGACGGCCTAAAAGCTCCGCAAAATGCTCTTGATATGGGAAATTCTGGAACCTCGATTCGTCTGATTTCAGGTGTTCTTGCTTGTGCAGACTTTGAAGTAGAAATGTTCGGAGACGACAGTCTATCCAAACGTCCTATGGACCGTGTGACGATTCCACTGAAAAAAATGGGTGTTAACATTTCTGGGCAAGCTGAGCGAGACCTGCCTCCCCTTCACTTAAAAGGGACGAAAAACCTAAGACCTATTCAGTATGAGTTGCCAATTGCCTCTGCCCAAGTTAAGTCAGCCTTGATGTTTGCAGCTTTACAAGCTAAGGGGGAGTCAGTTATTATCGAAAAAGAATGCACCCGTAATCATACTGAAGATATGTTGCAACAATTTGGTGGTCATTTAAGTGTGGACGGCAAGAAAATCACAGTCCAAGGGCCACAAAAATTGACAGGACAAAAGGTGGTTGTTCCAGGAGATATTTCCAGTGCAGCCTTTTGGTTGGTCGCAGGTTTGATTGTTCCAAACTCTCGTCTAGTGCTGCAGAATGTGGGGATCAACGAAACGCGCACCGGTATTATTGATGTCATTCGCGCCATGGGTGGAAAATTGGAAATAACTGAAATCAATCCAGTCGCTAAATCTGCTACTTTGACTGTTGAGTCTTCTGATTTAAAAGGAACAGAGATTGGTGGCGCTTTGATTCCACGTTTGATTGATGAATTGCCTATTATTTCCCTACTTGCGACCCAAGCCCAAGGTGTTACAGTTATCAAGGATGCTGAGGAGCTCAAGGTCAAGGAAACAGACCGCATTCAGGTTGTGGCAGACGCCTTAAATAGCATGGGAGCAGATATTACTCCTACAGCAGATGGAATGATTATCAAAGGAAAATCAGCCCTTCACGGTGCTAGAGTCAATACGTTTGGAGACCATCGTATCGGAATGATGACAGCCATTGCAGCCCTTTTGGTTGCAGATGGAGAGGTGGAGCTTGACCGTGCAGAAGCCATCAATACCAGTTATCCTAGCTTCTTTGATGATTTGGAGAGCTTGATTCATGGCTAAGGTATTACTAGGATTTATGGGGGCTGGCAAATCGACTATTGCAAGAGGCTTGGATCCTAATTACCTTGATATGGATGCCCTGATTGAGAAGCGCCTAGGTATGTCCATTGCGAATTTTTTTGCTGAAAAGGGAGAATCAGCCTTTCGTCGGATAGAATCAGAAGTTCTAGCTGAGTTACTACAAACAGATCAAGTTGTGTCAACTGGTGGGGGAGTGGTTATTTCTCAGCGAAATCGTGACTTACTCAAGACTAATACAGATAACATCTACCTGAAAGCCGATTTTGAAACCCTCTACCATCGTATCGCAGCTGATAAGGACAATCAGCGCCCGCTTTTTCTAAATAATAGTAAGGAAGAACTAGCAACAATTTTCCAAGAAAGACAGGCTTGGTATGAGGAAGTGGCTAGTCGGGTTTTGGATGTGACCAAGTTAAGCCCAGAGGAAATTATAGAGGAACTGAGATGAAAATTGCTTATCTAGGTCCCAAGGGATCATTTTCACACCACGTTGTGCAGACAGCTTTTCCTCATGAGGAATTGCAGGCCTTTGCCAATATTACAGATGTCATCAAGGCTTATGAGCAAGGATTAGTGGACTATTCTGTGGTGCCAGTTGAAAATTCTATTGAGGGTAGTGTTCATGAAACCTTGGACTACCTTTTTCATCAGGCTCGCATTCAAGCAGTTGCAGAAATCGTTCAGCCTATTCATCAGCAGTTGATGGTGGTTCCAGGCCATACTAAGATTGAAAAGATTTTTTCACATCCACAGGCCTTGGCTCAAGGAAAGAAATTCATCGATGAACAGTATCCAGAGGCTCAAATAGAGGTGACTGCTAGTACAGCTTATGCGGCCCGCTTTATTTCCGAACATCCAGATCAGCCCTTTGCAGCAATTGCACCTAGAAGTTCTGCTGAAGAATATGGCTTAGAACTGATTGCCGAGGATATTCAGGAAATGGAAGCCAATTTCACACGCTTCTGGGTTCTGGGAGCTGAAAAGCCTAGTATTCCCTTGCAAGCACAAACTGAGAAAATGAGTTTGGCCCTGACCTTACCTGACAACCTTCCAGGTGCACTCTACAAGGCTCTTTCGACCTTTGCTTGGCGAGGAATTGACCTGACAAAAATTGAAAGTCGTCCACTCAAGACAGCGCTAGGCGAATACTTTTTCATTATCGATGTGGACTATACTGATAAGGACTTGGTTCACTTTGCCCAAAAAGAACTAGAAGCCATCGGAATCCAGTATAAAGTTCTGGGTGCCTATCCTATTTATCCAATATCAGACCATGGAAAGGAGAGAAGATGAGTAAAGAAAATCCTCTCAGTCATCATGAAAAATTACGTTATGATTATTTGCTAAAAAATATTCACTATCTCAATGAGAGAGAAAAAAATGAGTTTGCCTATTTGCAAGAAAAGCTAACTATTGCTAGGGTAAATAGTAGTTCCAGCTTGGAACAAGAAAGAGAAGAGCAGGTTGACTTACCAAGCTATGCGAACCGGAGTCGCTCACAATACAAATCACAAGCACTCTCTGCTCCTCCCAAAAAGAAAAGACGGAAGCTCCGTCTTAAACGCATTTTTATGGTGATTTTTTCACTTTTGGTCTGTGTGGCTTTGGCCATGGTATTCATGTTTTTACGTGGTTACCAAGATGCTAGTGCAAAGAAAACTGCTGATGCCAAGGCAGCACAGGTTCAAGTCTTTAATGGTCAAGATACCAGAGATGGTGTTAATATTTTGATTATGGGGACGGATGGTCGAATCGGCCAAAATAGTGCTGAGACGCGGACTGATTCTATTATGGTATTAAATGTCGGAGGTTCAGATAAGAAAATTAAGCTAGTCAGTTTCATGCGTGACAATTTGGTTTATATAGACGGTTACAGCCAAGTCATTAACGGTAGAAAACAGACGGATAACAAGTTAAACGTAGCCTATGAACTAGGGGAACAAGAAGGACAAAAAGGGGCAGAAATGGTTCGTCAAGTCTTGAAAGATAATTTTGACTTGGACATTAAGTACTATGCCTTGGTCGATTTTCAGGCCTTTGCCACAGCGATTGACACCCTTTTCCCTGATGGGGTGACAATTGATGCCCAATTTTCAACATTAAATGGGCGTCCACTAACAGAAGCTACAGTCGGAGATGATTTACACGCTACTGAGACTGAGTCTCCAACCCAAACCATCAAAGTCGGAAAACAGCAGATGAACGGCTCGACCCTGCTCAATTATGCACGCTTTCGTGATGATGATGAGGCGGATTACGGCCGTACAAAAAGACAGCAGCAAGTTTTAACAGCAATTTTAGAGCAAATTAAAGATCCTACTAAACTTTTCACTGGTTCTGAAGCTCTTGGAAAGGTTTTTGCTATGACCTCAACCAATGCACCCTATACTTTCCTCCTAACAAACGGTTTATCTGTTTTGGATGGAGCAAAAAATGGTATTGAAAAATTGACGATTCCAGAACTGGGTGACTGGGTAGATGCCTACGATGTTTATGGAGGCTTAGGCTTGCTGGTCGATCAAAACAAGTATCAGAATAAATTAGCTCAGATGGGCTTGAGATAAGATAATACTCAATGAAAATCAAAGTTTGATAGCTATTTGGATAGCAATCAGGCTTTGATTTTTTACAGTCTGCAATAGATTTTCACCCCCTATTTGTGGTATAATGAAACGATACGATAGAAAGAATAATGAATAATATGACTGATTTAAAAGCAATTCAGGCTCGTAGTCTGGAGATGGCTGAATACTTTGTGGCCTTTTGCAAGGAGCATGATTTACTTTGTTATCTCTGTGGAGGGGGTGCTATTGGTGCCCTTCGAAACAAGGGTTTCATTCCTTGGGATGACGACCTAGACTTTTTTATGCCTCGTAAAGATTATGAGAAATTAGCAGAATTATGGCCTCGTTATGCAGATGAACGTTATTTCTTGTCAAAGAGTCACAAGGATTTTGTTGACCGCAATCTTTTTATTACCATTCGTGACAAGGAAACCACCTGTATCAAGCCTTATCAGCAGGATTTAGAATTGCCACATGGTTTGGCCTTGGACGTTTTGCCTTTGGATTATTATCCGAAAAATCCAGCTGAGCGGAAGAAACAGGTTCGCTGGGCCTTGATTTATTCTCTTTTTTGTGCGCAAACTGTCCCAGAAAAGCATGGTACACTTATGAAATGGGGAAGCCGTATTTTACTGGGTGTGACTCCAAAATCTCTCCGTTATCGCATTTGGAAAAAAGCTGAGAAAGAAATGACCAAGTATGATTTGTCTGAGAGTGATGGCGTTACAGAATTATGCTCAGGTCCTGGCTACATGAGAAACAAGTACCCAATCGCATCTTTTGAGGATAATCTTTTCTTACCATTTGAAGGGACAAAGATGCCTATTCCAGTTGGTTATGATGCCTATCTCAGCACTGCTTTTGGCGATTATATGACTCCTCCGCCAGCAGACAAGCAAGTACCACATCATGATGCTGTCCTCGCTGATATGGATAAGTCTTATACAGAATACAAGGGAGAATATGGTGGCTAAGAAAAAAATCTTATTTTTTATGTGGTCTTTTTCTCTCGGAGGCGGTGCAGAAAAAATCCTGTCTACCATTGTTTCAAATCTGGATCCAGAAAAGTATGATATTGATATTCTTGAAATGGAGCACTTTGACAAGGGATACGAATCTGTTCCCAAGCATGTAGGCATTTTAAAATCTCTTCAAGATTATCGCCAAGCTAGATGGTTACGAGCTTTTTTGTGGAGAATGAGAATTTATTTTCCAAGGCTGACTCGTCGCTTGCTTGTAAAAGAAGACTATGATGTTGAAGTTTCTTTTACCATTATGAATCCACCACTGTTGTTTTCTAAAAGAAAAGAAGTCAAGAAAATCTCTTGGATTCATGGAAGTATCGAAGAATTTCTTAAGGATAGCTCCAAAAGAGAATCACATAGACGCCAGTTGGATGCCGCGGATACTATTGTAGGGATTTCAAAAAAGACTAGTCATTCTATCAAGGAAGTCTATCCAGATTATGCTTCGAAATTACGGACGGTCTACAATGGATATGATTTTAAGACTATTTTAGAAAAATCTCAAGAGAAGATTGCTATCGAGATTGCGCCTCAAAGTATCTGTACTATCGGACGGATTGAGGAAAATAAGGGTTCTGACCGTGTGGTGGAAGTGATACGATTATTACACCAAGAGGGAAAATACTATCATCTCTACTTCATAGGGGCTGGTGATATGGATGAGGAACTGAAAAAACGCGTCAAAGAATATGAGCTTGAAGACTATGTACATTTCCTTGGTTATCAAAAAAATCCATACCAGTATTTGTCTCGGATGAAAGTTCTCTTGTCTATGTCTAAACAAGAAGGTTTTCCTGGAGTGTATGTGGAAGCCTTGAGTCTGGGACTTCCTTTTGTCTCTACGGATGTCGGAGGGGCTGAGGAATTATCCCAAGACGGACAATTTGGACAAATCATTGAGAGCAATCAAGAGGCAGCTCAGGCAATTACTGACTACATGACCTCTGCTTCAAACTTCGATGTCAATGAGGCTAGTCAATTCATTCAACAATTCACAATTGCCAAACAAATCGAACAAGTAGAAAAACTATTAGAGGAGTAGCATGGAAACTGCACTAATTAGTGTCATTGTGCCAGTCTATAATGTGGCGCAGTACCTAGAAAAATCGATAGCTTCCATTCAGAAGCAGACCTATCAGAATCTGGAAATCATTCTTGTTGATGATGGAGCAACGGATGAAAGTGGTCGCTTGTGTGATGCAATCGCTGAACAAGATGATAGGGTGTCAGTGCTTCATAAAAAGAATGAAGGTTTGTCGCAAGCACGAAACGATGGAATGAAGCAGGCTCACGGAGATTATCTGATTTTTATTGACTCAGATGATTATATCCATCCAGAAATGATTCAGAGCTTATATGAGCAATTAATTCAAGAAGATGCGGATGTTTCGAGCTGTGGTGTCATGAATGTCTATGCTAATGATGAAAGCCCACAGTCAGCCAATCAGGATGAGTATTTTGTCTGTGATTCTCAAACATTTCTAAAGGAATACCTCATAGGTGAAAAAATACCTGGAACGATTTGCAATAAGCTAATCAAGAGACAGATTGCAACTGCCCTATCCTTTCCAAAGGGATTGATTTACGAAGATGCCTATTACCATTTTGATTTAATCAAGTTGGCCAAGAAGTACGTTGTTAATACCAAACCCTATTATTACTATTTCCATAGAGGGGATAGTATTACGACTAAACCCTATGCAGAGAAGGATTTAGCCTATATTGATATCTATCAAAAGTTTTACAATGAAGTTGTGAAAAACTATCCTGACTTGAAAGAGGTTGCTTTTTTCAGATTGGCCTATGCCTACTTTTTTATTCTGGATAAGATGTTACTAGATGATCAGTATAAACAATTTGAAGCCTATTCTCAGATTCATCGTTTTTTAAAAGGCCATGCCTTTACTATTGCTAGGAATCCAATTTTCCGTAAGGGGAGAAGAATTAGTGCTTTGGCTCTATTCATAAATATTTCCTTATACCGATTCTTATTACTAAAAAATATTGAAAAATCTAAAAAATTACATTAGAACGGGGGTGAGCAAGTGATTGATGGGAAACGATTATTATTTAGTTTGACCATAGTCAGCTATGCCTTGACGCTAGTAAGTGGAATTGTGTATCTGTTTAATAATAACAATGTTAGCTTGCTTTCTACTTTATTGTTCTTACTGGTTAGTAGCTTAATTGCTTGTTGGAATGATATCAAGTATTACTTAATCCATTTTATTTTCTTTTTAACTATTTTTGTATTTCTGGTATCAAGGCCGACCATTGATTACTTTAGGGATGGTGCTTTGGATACCTATCATCCCATAGCCTATCGTTTTGCCTTTATAGTCGTCATGGTTTCGATTCTGGGCTTGACCACAGGAGGTCTCCTAGCTCGCTATTTTATAGCTAGAAAGAAGATACAAGTACCCAAGATAGGAAGTTCTCTAAAAGATGTTTACATCAAGCGGTTGCGCTTTGTATCACTAGGAGTTTTTCTTCTAACCTATCCTTTCTATTTCATTCGGTTATTTGAACGACTCCTGTATCGTTTGCAGACTTCCTACTATGCCTACTATGCAAATTTTGAAAGTAAGCTGCCTTATTTTACCTATATCTTATCAACCTTTACGGTCTACGCAATGTGTATGTATTTGGCAACCAAGCCAAAGAAATGGCAGGCAACAGCAGTGCTTGTCTCCTTTATTGCAGCCAATACAATTCATTTGGCAATCGGGACCCGAAATCCCTTTATTTTAAGTATTTTATTTGCTTTTGTTTATTACTTTATGCGGGAGCAAACTGAAAAAGGAAAATGGATTGGATTTAAAGAAAAGTTAGCGATTTTTGTAGGATCTCCTATTCTCATGTTAGCGATGGGAGTACTCAATTATGTACGGGATAATGTCCAAGTTTCCCATACAGGTTTCTGGGATATCTTACTTGACTTTATCTATAAACAAGGGACTAGTTTTGGTGTCTTGGCTCGAGGTTTTCTATTTAACAGTAGCCTCCCTTACCGAGATTTCCGTAATTTTACTTTTGGTCCTGTTCTTGATTATTTTGCAAGGGGGAGTTTGGGGGCCATTTTTGGAGGAAAAGCATTTGAGCATACAACCAATAGTGTGGAATTGGCTATTGATAGTAATAGTTATGCCCACAATTTATCCTATCTTGTTTTGAACAAGGAATATTTGAAAGGACATGGTATCGGAAGTAGTTATATCATGGAGTTGTATACAGACTATGGTATGATAGGAGTCTTTCTACTTAGTCTCTTACTCGGTATGTTATTCATAGCCATGCTGCAAGTAGCCTATCGCTCTAGAACAATCCTATTTGCCTTGTCCTTACTCATCTTGAATAATCTATTCTTTATGCCTAGAAGTAGCTTTTCAGAAAGTTTCTTCAATCTATTTACAATGCAATTCTGGGGAATTGTTCTTGTGATTATATTCGTAGCGAAAATGCTTACAAAGGAAAACCAGTATCTACTAAACAAAGGAGAAAAAAATCATGTTTGAACATTATTCAGTAGCTGATTTGTTTGCAAATCTTTATAAAAAACGAAAAGCAAATATTTTAGCTCTCATCGCTTTATTTGCTCTCATTGCTGTACCATTTACAATTAAAGCAGTTAAGAATAAAAATACTGTCAAAGACACAACAAGTTATTCAACTTATCTTAGCTATAAAATTACTCCTCCAGAAGATTCAGCGAAAACGATTTTGAATCATCAAATTGGTGGTTATAGTGATTTTTATGGGAAATTGATTGATGGGAATTTGAATGGAGCTTATCTTTTCAATGATGTAGAGCCCAGTGAGTTGAAAAAAATGGCCAGTGAATTGGATACGACAGAAACAACCTTGAAAAATTCTACGAATGATTATTGGTGGAAAAAACTGACCGTCTACTATATGATTGACGATGCAGGGGTCGGTGTGAAAATTTTGACACCAAGCAAGGATGTCAATGACTTGTTAGAGAGAAAATTTGATGGATTGATTGAGAAATTTAAACACACTTATGCAAATGTAAAAATTGAAAAATTGGAAACCATCAACTCTAAAGAATTGAATGCAAATGGTGAGACAGCGCTTGGATTAAATGTGAAGAATTTGATTCTCCGTTTAGCTGTTATTGGAGTAATCTGTGTGATTTTGGTTGTGATGGGAAATGTATTGGTTTATCTCTTTAATCCAACAATCAATAGAGCAGGTGATTTTTCTCAGTATCAAATTGATTTTGTAACAGAGATTACAACAATTGCCAACCTAGCAGATGTCTTGTCATACAAAAATGCTGGACAGGAATTGACCATCGTTAGCTCAAACAAAGCTATCCTAGATAAATTGAAACAAAATCAAGAGTCTTTAAAAGGAATGCATTTTGTCGATTTACAAGATGTGCCATCGCTTTTGGAAAGAGATACAGTCCTTCTTGTTGAAGAGTACGGAGTGACTCGTTATAAGAAGTTTGAGCAAAGTCTTCAAATTCTTCGAAACTTAAATCGCTCAATCCTCGGTGTAGCAACCTTTAAACTATAAGCTTTCTGATGTATTAGGTCTTCAAAGTCGGACAAGAGCCGATTTTGGAGGCTTTTTCTATTTGTTTGCAGAAATTTTCTCTTATACTCAATGAAAATCAAAAAGCAAACTAGGAAGCTAGCCGCAGGTTGCTCAAAGCACCGCTTTGAGGTTGTAGATAAAGCTGACGTGGTTTGAAGAGATTTTCGAAGAGTATTAGAGTCTTCTACAGAAGTTACCCTATGGAAAATCTATCCCGACAGAGGAGCCTTCTTTTGATAAAATCGTAAAAATCTAGTATAATAGATAGAACTGAAAGTATGAGGTTACTAGCAATGAAAATGAAACAAATTAGTGATACAACTTTGAAAATCACGATGTCTTTAGAGGATTTGATGGATCGTGGCATGGAGATTGCTGACTTTCTCGTTCCTCAAGAAAAAACAGAAGAGTTCTTTTATGCTATCTTGGATGAGTTAGAGATGCCTGAAAGCTTTTTGGATACAGGTATGTTGAGCTTCCGTGTGACTCCAAAACCTGATAAGGTTGATGTTTTTGTAACCAAATCAAAGATTGACCAAAATCTAGATTTTGAAGACTTATCGGATTTACCAGATATGGAAGAATTGGCTCAAATGTCGCCTGATGAATTTATCAAAACTCTGGAAAAAAGTATCGCGGACAAAACTAAGGATGATATCGAAGCCATTCAATCTCTAGAGCAAGTCGAAGCCAAGGAAGAAGAGCAAGAGCAGGTTGAACAAGAAGCTGAGAGCAAGAAAGAGCCTTACATCTATTACATCCTGTCTTTTGCTAAGTTGGCTGACTTGGTAGCTTTTGCCCAGACAGTGACTTTTGAAATGGAAACTTCTGAACTCTACAAGATGAATGAGCGCTATTATTTGACCATTTTAGTGGATATTGAAAATCATCCAAGTCCATATCCAGCTTGGCTGTTGGCTCGTATGCGTGAGTTTGCAGACGATAGTGATATCAGTCGCTCGGTCTTGCAAGAGTATGGTCAAGTCTTGATGAATCACGATGCAGTACTTAATCTGCAAAAGATTGGATAATCATTTCTGGAAAGCTATTTCTAGATTTCGAGAAGAGCGAATCGTCTGATTCGTTTTTTCTTTTCTAGATTGAAATAGTGATTTACTATAATAGGAATTTTCATAAAATTCTGTTATAATGGCTATAATAGAAAATTTCGAGGAGACAAACATGACAGTTAAAATTGCTTTACTAGGATTTGGTACCGTTGCAAGTGGCGTGCCTTTCCTCCTAAAGGAAAATGGAGAAAAAATCAATCAATCAGCACATTCAGAGATTGAAGTTGCTAAGGTATTGGTCAAGGATGAAGATGAAAAGAATCGCTTGCTTGCAGCAGGGAATGACTTTAACTTTGTAACCAATGTGGATGACATTTTGTCAGATCAAGACATTACGATCGTAGTGGAATTGATGGGGCGTATCGAACCAGCTAAAACATTTATCACTCGTGCCTTGGAGGCTGGGAAACACGTTGTGACTGCTAACAAGGACCTTTTGGCTGTCCATGGCGCAGAATTGTTAGAAATCGCTAAAGAGCATAATGTAGCACTTTATTACGAAGCAGCAGTAGCTGGTGGGATTCCAATTCTTCGTACCTTGGCAAATTCCTTGGCTTCTGATAAAATTACGCGTGTGCTTGGTGTAGTCAACGGAACTTCCAACTTCATGATGACCAAGATGGTGGAAGAAGGATGGTCTTACGACGATGCTCTTGCGGAAGCGCAACGTCTAGGATTTGCAGAAAGTGACCCTACAAATGACGTAGATGGGATTGATGCAGCCTACAAGATGGTGATTTTGAGCCAATTTGCCTTTGGCATGAAGGTTGCCTTTGATGATGTAGCCCACAAGGGAATCCGTAACATCACACCAGAAGACGTGGCTGTAGCCCAAGACCTTGGCTATGTAGTGAAATTGGTTGGTTCTATCGAGGAAACTCCTTCAGGAATTGCTGCAGAAGTAACTCCAACCTTCCTACCTAAAGCACACCCACTTGCTAGTGTGAATGGCGTAATGAACGCTGTCTTTGTAGAATCTATCGGTATTGGTGAGTCTATGTACTATGGACCAGGTGCTGGTCAAAAACCAACAGCAACAAGTGTGGTGGCGGATATTGTCCGTATCGTTCGTCGTTTGAATGATGGTACCATTGGCAAAGATTTCAACGAATACAGCCGTGACTTGGTCTTGGCAAATCCTGAGGATGTTAAGGCAAACTACTACTTCTCAATCTTGGCTCCAGACTCAAAAGGTCAGGTCTTGAAATTGGCTGAAATCTTCAACGCTCAAGATATTTCCTTCAAGCAAATCCTCCAAGATGGAAAAGATGGTGACAAGGCGCGTGTTGTCATCATTACACACAAGATTAATAAAGCCCAGCTTGAAAATGTCTCAGCTGAATTGAAGAAGGTTTCAGAATTCGACCTCTTGAATACCTTCAAGGTGCTAGGAGAATAAAATGAAGATTATTGTACCTGCAACCAGTGCCAATATCGGGCCAGGATTTGACTCGGTCGGTGTAGCTGTAACCAAGTATCTTCAAATTGAGGTCTGTGAAGAACGAGATGAGTGGCTGATTGAACACCAGATTGGCAAATGGATTCCACATGATGAGCGTAATCTCTTACTAAAAATTGCCTTGCAAATTGTACCAGACTTGCAACCAAGACGTTTGAAAATGACCAGTGATGTTCCCTTGGCGCGTGGTTTGGGTTCTTCAAGCTCGGTTATTGTTGCTGGGATTGAACTAGCCAATCAATTGGGCAAGCTCAACTTGACAGACCATGAAAAATTGCAGTTAGCGACCAAGATTGAGGGACATCCAGATAATGTGGCTCCAGCCATTTATGGTAATCTCGTTATTGCAAGCTCTGTTGATGGACAAGTTTCTGCTATCGTAGCAGACTTCCCAGAATGTGATTTTCTAGCCTACATTCCAAACTATGAATTGCGTACTCGAGACAGCCGTGGTGTCTTGCCTAAGAAATTGTCCTATAAGGAAGCTGTTGCAGCTAGTTCTATCGCCAATGTGGCGGTTGCGGCCTTGTTGGCAGGAGACATGGTGACAGCTGGGCAAGCAATCGAGGGAGACCTCTTCCACGAGCGCTATCGTCAGGACTTGGTGAGAGAATTTGCGACGATTAAGCAAGTAGCCAAAGAGAATGGTGCCTATGCAACCTACCTCTCAGGTGCTGGGCCAACAGTTATGGTCTTGGCTTCTCATGACAAGATGCCAACGATTAAGGCAGAATTGGAAAAGCAACCCTTCAAAGGAAAGCTTCATGACTTGAAGGTTGATACCCAAGGTGTCCGTATAGAAGCAAAATAAAGAATAGAAGATAGGATGGGGAAACTCTTGACCAGAGGGCTTCCTATCCTTTTTTTGAAAAGAAGTTTATACTCAATGAAAATCAAAGAGCAAACTAGGAAGCTAGCCGCAGGTTGCTCAAAGCACTGCTTTGAGGTTGTAGATAAGACTGACGAAGTCAGCTCAAAACAGTGTTTTGAGGTTGCAGATGTAAGCTGACGTGGTTGGAAGAGATTTTCGAAGAGTATTAGTTAAAAACTTGATAAAGGAGAAATAAAGATGGCAGAAATTTATCTAGCAGGTGGTTGTTTTTGGGGCCTAGAGGAATATTTTTCACGCATTTCTGGAGTGCTAGCAACCAGTGTTGGCTACGCTAATGGACAAGTCGAAACGACCAATTATCAGTTGCTTAAGGAAACAGACCATGCAGAAACGGTTCAAGTGATTTACGATGAGAAGGCAGTGTCACTCAGAGATATTTTACTTTATTATTTCCGTGTCATCGACCCTTCATCCATCAATCAACAAGGGAATGACCGTGGTCGCCAATATCGAACTGGGATTTATTACCAGGACGAAGCAGACTTGCCAGCTATCTACACAGTGGTGCAGGAGCAGGAGCGCATGCTGGGTCGAAAGATTGCAGTAGAAGTGGAGAAACTTCGCCACTACATTTTAGCAGAAGACTACCATCAAGACTATCTTAAGAAGAATCCTTCAGGTTACTGTCATATTGATGTGACCGATGCTGATAAGCCATTGATTGATGCCTCTAACTATGAAAAGCCTAGTCAAGAGGTGTTAAAGGAAAGCTTATCAGAAGAATCCTATCGTGTTACCCAAGAAGCTGCTACAGAGGCTCCATTTACCAATGCCTATGACCAAACCTTTGAAGAGGGAATTTATGTAGACATCACGACGGGTGAGCCACTCTTTTTTGCCAAGGATAAGTTTGCCTCAGGTTGTGGTTGGCCAAGTTTTAGCCGTCCGATTTCCAAGGAATTGATTCATTATTACAAGGATATGAGCCATGGAATGGAGCGAATCGAGGTTCGTTCTCGGTCAGGCAATGCTCACTTGGGTCATGTTTTCACAGATGGACCGCGTGAGTTTGGTGGCCTCCGTTACTGTATCAATTCTGCTTCCTTGCGCTTTGTGGCCAAGGATGAGATGGAAGAAGCAGGCTATGGCTATCTACTGCCCTACTTAAACAAATAAAACAGAGATGGTGGGTGCTTCCCACTTTCTTCATTTCTAGAAAACGAATAGAAGGGATTTATGAAACACTTACTATCTTACTTTAAACCCTACATCAGAGAATCAATTTTAGCACCCTTGTTCAAGCTACTAGAAGCTGTGTTTGAGCTCTTGGTTCCCATGGTGATTGCTGGGATTGTTGACCAATCCTTGCCCCAGAGAAATCAAGGGCACCTTTGGATGCAAATTGGGCTGCTCCTTATCTTTGCAGTGATTGGTGTTGTAGTGGCCTTAATAGCCCAGTTCTACTCAGCTAAGGCAGCGGTTGGGTTTACCAAAGAACTGACAAACGACCTTTATCGTCATATTCTTTCCTTACCCAAGAACAGTAGAGACCGTCTGACAACTTCGAGCTTGGTCACTCGCTTGACTTCGGATACCTACCAGATTCAGACTGGTATCAATCAATTCCTGCGTCTCTTTTTACGAGCGCCTATTATCGTTTTTGGTGCCATTTTTATGGCTTATAGAATCTCAGCTGAACTGACTTTTTGGTTCTTGGTCATGGTTGTCATTTTGACCATTGTTATTGTAGGGCTCTCTAGACTGGTTAATCCTCTCTACAGCAGTCTGAGAAAGAAAACGGACCAACTAGTTCAGGAAACACGCCAGCAATTACAAGGGATGCGAGTTATTCGTGCTTTTGGTCAAGAAAAACGAGAGTTACAAGTTTTTCAAACCCTTAACCAAGTCTATGCTAGATTACAAGAAAAGACAGGTTTCTGGTCCAGTTTATTAACACCCCTGACCTATCTGATTGTAAATGGAACTCTCCTCGTCATTATATGGCAAGGCTATATTTCTATTCAAGGAGGATTGCTCAGTCAAGGTGCTCTCATTGCCCTTATCAACTATCTCTTACAGATTTTGGTGGAATTGGTCAAGCTAGCCATGCTGATAAATTCTCTCAACCAGTCCTATATCTCAGCTAAGCGAATTGAGGAAGTCTTTGCCGAAGCTCCAGAAGACATCCATTCAGAATTAGAACAAAAGCAAGCTACCAGTGATCAGGTTTTACAAGTTCAAGAACTGACCTTTACCTATCCTGATGCGGCCCAGCCTTCTCTGAGAGACATTTCCTTTGATATGCAGCAAGGGCAAATTCTTGGTATCATTGGGGGAACGGGTTCTGGTAAATCAAGCTTGGTGCAAGTCTTACTTGGTCTTTATCCAGTAGATAAGGGAAGCATAGATCTTTATCGAGATGGATCTAGCCCTCATAATTTAGAGCAATGGCGGTCCTGGATTGCTTATGTACCCCAAAAAGTCGAACTTTTTAAGGGAACTATTCGTTCCAACTTGACTCTAGGTTTAGATCAAGAAGTAACTGACCAAGAACTCTGGCAGGCCTTGGAGATTGCGCAAGCTAAGGATTTTGTCAGTGAAAAGGAAGGACTCTTAGATGCCCTAGTTGAGGCAGGAGGGCGAAATTTCTCAGGTGGACAAAAACAAAGGCTGTCTATCGCACGAGCAGTCTTGCGCCAAGCCCCTTTTCTCATCCTAGATGATGCTACCTCCGCGTTGGATACCATTACGGAGTCCAAGCTCTTGAAAGCTATCCGAGAGAACTTACCAAATACAAGCTTAATCTTGATTTCTCAACGAACCTCGACTTTACAGATGGCTGACCAGATTCTCCTCTTGGAAAAAGGTGAGCTTTTAGCTATCGGCAAGCACGAGGACTTGATGAAGTCCAGTCAAGTTTATCGCGAAATCAATGCATCCCAACATGGAAAGGAGGACTAGCATGAGACGACAAACTGCAAACCAGACGCTTAAACGTTTGGCCAAAGATTTAGCAAGCCATCCCTTCCTCCTTTTCTTAGCCTTTATAGGAACCATTGCCCAGGTTGCCTTATCGATTTACCTACCTATCTTGATTGGTCAGGTTATTGACCAAGTCCTAGTGGCCGATTCATCATCAGTTTTTTGGCACATTTTCACTCAGATGATCTTGGTGATCATAGGAAACACTTTAGTTCAATGGATCAATCCTCTTCTTTATAATCGCTTAATCTTCTCTTATACTAAAGATTTGCGAGAGCGAATTATCCATAAGCTCCACCGTTTACCGATTTCCTTTGTAGATCGACAAGGAAGTGGGGAAATGGTCAGTCGGGTAACCACAGACATAGAACAGTTGGCAGCTGGCTTGACCATGATTTTTAACCAATTTTTCATTGGAGTCTTGATGATTTTGATTAGTATTCTAGCCATGCTTCAAATTCATCTCCTCATGACTCTCTTAGTCTTGCTGTTGACACCACTTTCTATGGTAATCTCACGCTTTATTGCTAAACGGTCCTATCATCTCTTCCAAAAACAAACAGAGACGAGGGGGATTCAGACACAATTAATTGAAGAATCGTTGAGCCAGCAGACTATTATTCAATCTTTTAATGCTCAATCAGAGTTTATCCAAAGGCTGCGAGAGGCTAATGACAACTACTCAGGTTATTCGCAGTCAGCCATCTTTTATTCTTCAACGGTCAATCCTTCGACTCGCTTTGTAAATGCACTCATTTACGCACTTTTAGCTGGAGTGGGAGCTTATCGTATTATGATAGGGTCCACCTTGACCATCGGGCGTTTAGTGACCTTTTTGAACTATGTTCAGCAATACACCAAGCCTTTTAACGATATTTCTTCAGTTTTGGCCGAGTTGCAAAGTGCCTTGGCATGTGCAGAGCGTGTTTATGCTGTCTTAGAAAGTCCTGAGGTGGCTGAAACAGGTAAGGAAGTCTTGACCAGTGACCAAGTTAAGGGAGCTATTTCCTTTAAACATGTCTCTTTTGGCTACCATCCTGAAAAGATTTTGATTAAGGATTTATCAATTGATATTCCAGCTGGTAGCAAGGTGGCAATCGTTGGTCCTACAGGTGCCGGAAAATCAACCCTTATCAATCTTCTCATGCGCTTTTATCCCATTAACTCGGGAGATATCTTGCTAGACGGACGATCCATTTATGACTATAGTCGTGCCTCTTTACGCCAGCAGTTTGGAATGGTGCTCCAAGAAACCTGGCTCAAGCAAGGGACCATTCATGACAATATTGCCTTTGGAAATCCTGATGCCAGTCGGGAGCAAGTGATTGCTGCTGCAAAGGCAGCCAATGCAGACTTTTTCATTCAACAGTTGCCGCAGGGATACGATACCAAGTTGGAAAATGCGGGAGAATCTCTCTCTGTCGGTCAGGCTCAGCTCTTGACCATCGCCCGAGTCTTTCTGGCTATTCCCAAGATTCTTATCTTAGACGAAGCAACTTCATCCATCGATACGCGGACAGAAGTACTGGTTCAGGATGCTTTTGCCAAACTCATGAAGGGGCGCACAAGTTTTATCATCGCCCACCGCTTGTCTACCATTCAGGACGCGGATTTGATTCTTGTCTTGGTGGATGGCGACATTGTTGAGTATGGGAACCATCAGGATCTCATGACTAGAAAGGGTAAGTATTACCAAATGCAAAAAGCTGCAGCTTTTAGCTCTGAATAATCCTTTCTCTTTTGAAATTTTATGGACGAAAAAAGTTGCCTTCAGGTGACTTTTTTGTTACAATAGCTAGAAAAATTATTCACTGTAAATTGTTTTTTAGAAAAGGAGCCTATAATGAAAGTCTATCAGCATGTAAATATCGTGACTTGTGACCAAGATTTCCATGTCTATCTAGATGGAATCTTAGCCGTTAAGGATTCTCAAATCGTATATGTCGGTCAAGAGCAGTCAGAGATTTTAGAGCAAGCTGAGCAGATTATCGACTATCAGGGAGCCTGGATTATGCCTGGATTGGTCAATTGTCACACCCATTCTGCTATGACAGGATTGAGAGGAATCCGAGATGATAGCAATCTCCATGAATGGCTCAATGATTATATCTGGCCAGCAGAAGCTGAGTTTACTCTCGACATGACTACTAAGGCGGTCAAAGAAGCGCTGACAGAAATGCTCCAGTCAGGAACAACAACCTTTAATGATATGTATAATCCCAATGGAGTGGAGATTGAGCGGATTTATCAGGCAGTGAAAGATTCCAAGATGCGTTGTTATTTCTCACCTTCTCTTTTTTCTTCAGAGGCAGAGACAACTGCTGAAACTATAAGTAGAACTCGAGCAATCATTGAAGAAATTATTGGATATAAAAATCCAAATTTCAAGGTTATGGTAGCCCCACATTCTCCCTACAGCTGTAATAGAGACTTGCTGGAAGAAAGCATAGACATGGCAAAAGAGTTTGCTATTCCAATCCATATCCATGTGGCTGAGACCAAGGAGGAATCAGGGATCATCCTGAAACGATATGGCAAACGCCCCCTCGCCTTTCTAGAAGAACTGGGTTACTTAGATCATCCGTCTGTCTTTGCTCACGGGGTCGAATTAAACGAGAGAGAAATTGAACGCTTGGCAACTTCTCAAGTGTCTATTGCCCACAATCCTATTAGTAACCTCAAACTGGCATCAGGGATTGCTCCTATAATTCAACTGCAAAAAGCAGGAGTAGCAGTCGGAATTGCGACGGATTCGGTTGCCTCCAATAACAATCTAGATATGTTTGAGGAAGGACGGACAGCAGCCCTTCTTCAGAAGATGAAGAGTGGGGATGCCAGCCAATTCCCGATTGAAACAGCTCTCAAAGCACTAACAATCGAAGGGGCTAAGGTTCTAGGAATGGAAAATCAGATAGGAAGTCTAGAAGTCGGCAAGCAAGCAGATTTTCTCGTTATTCAACCACAAGGGAAAATTCATCTCCAACCTCAAGAAAATATGCTTTCCCATCTGGTTTATGCTGTTAAATCCAGTGATGTTGATGATGTCTATATCGGTGGAGAACAGGTTGTTAAGCAAGGTCAAGTCCTAACAGTAGAACTTTAAAAGAAAAATTACGAAAAAATCTTAAAAAAAGTTTGCAAAAATCTTGCATTCTTTTTTTGACTATGCTATACTTATATACGGTTTGAAAAAACTGCCTAAGACAGTAGGGGAGCTCGACTCATAAATATCCTACCGAGGACAAAACGTATCATGTAAAAAGAAGCGTATTGTACTTTCGTGTCTAGGTTTGGGCGCGTTTTTCTTTTGGAAAAATTCCCCAAGCAAAATAATTACGGAGGTGAACACACTAATGAGTGAAGCAATTATTGCTAAAAAAGCGGAACTAGTTGACGTAGTAGCTGAAAAAATGAAAGCTGCTGCATCTATCGTCGTTGTAGACGCTCGTGGTTTGACAGTTGAGCAAGATACAGTTCTTCGTCGTGAGCTTCGTGGAAGCGAAGTTGAGTATAAAGTTATTAAAAACTCAATCTTGCGTCGTGCAGCTGAAAAAGCTGGTCTTGAAGATCTTGCATCTGTATTTGTTGGACCATCTGCAGTAGCATTTTCTAACGAAGATGTTATCGCACCAGCGAAAATCTTGAACGACTTTTCTAAAAACGCTGAAGCACTTGAAATCAAAGGTGGTGCAATCGAAGGCGCTGTCGCATCTAAAGAAGAGATTCTTGCTCTTGCAACTCTTCCAAACCGCGAAGGACTTCTTTCTATGCTCCTTTCTGTACTTCAAGCGCCAGTGCGCAATGTTGCTCTTGCAGTCAAAGCGGTTGCAGACAACAAAGAAGACGCAGCTTAATCTTAAGCTACGCAGCGTAGCCTAGCTACGAAAATCTATTATAAATTTAAAAACATATTTGGAGGAAATAACAATGGCATTGAACATTGAAAACATTATTGCTGAAATTAAAGAAGCTTCAATCCTTGAATTGAACGACCTTGTAAAAGCTATCGAAGAAGAATTTGGTGTAACTGCAGCTGCTCCTGTAGCTGTTGCTGCAGCTGGTGCTGCTGACGCTGGTGCTGCTAAAGATTCATTCGACGTTGAATTGACATCTGCAGGCGACAAAAAAGTTGGCGTTATCAAAGTTGTACGTGAAATCACAGGTCTTGGTCTTAAAGAAGCTAAGGAACTTGTTGACGGTGCACCAGCACTTGTTAAAGAAGGCGTTGCAACTGCAGAAGCTGAAGAAATCAAAGCTAAATTGGAAGAAGCTGGAGCTTCAGTTACTCTTAAATAATAGAGTGACTACATTAGTAGCTTAAAACATGATTAAACCGCTATTCTTGGGAGTAGCGGTTTTTCTTTTTTCTCCGAAATGGGATAAAATGGGGTAAGTAAGTAATTATCCAACTGTTTAACTCAACATAAAAATCCTCAATCGAAGCGATTGAGGATTAAGCAAATGAATCTTAAACAATACCTTGTGCAATCATAGCGTTTGCTACATTTTCAAAGGCAGCAATGTTAGCTCCTGCAAGGTAGTCTTTATCAAGACCGTATGTTTCTGAAGTTGTTTTAGCTGTGTTGAAGATGTTTGTCATGATGTCTTTGAGACGGCCATCAACTTCTTCACGAGTCCATGAGAGGCGAAGACTGTTTTGGCTCATTTCAAGGGCTGAAACGGCTACACCACCAGCGTTGGCAGCTTTGGCAGGTCCGTAGAAGATACCATTTTCTTTATAAACTTTGATAGCATCAAGGTCGCTCGGCATGTTGGCACCTTCAGATACACAGATAACTCCTTGAGCAACCAAACGTTTAGCTGCTTCACCGTTGATTTCATTTTGAGTAGCACATGGAAGAGCAATGTCATAGTTTCCAGCGTAAGTCCATACAGAACCTTCGTGGTATGTTGCAGTTGCTTTTTCAGCTGCATACTCAGTCAAACGAGCGCGACGTTTTTCTTTAACATCAGCCAATAGATCGAAGTCGATACCATTTTCATCGATGACATAACCATTCGAATCAGATACAGAGATAACAGTTGCACCGAGTTCAGTCGCTTTTTGAAGAGCGTATTGAGCAACGTTACCAGAACCTGAAATAACCACTTTCTTACCAGCAAAGCTATTACCGTTAGCTTTGAGCATTTCTTCAGTGTAATAAACCAAACCGTAACCAGTTGCTTCTGGACGAATCAAGCTACCACCAAATCCAAGAGGTTTACCAGTCAAGACACCAGCATCAAATTGGTTAAGGCGTTTGTATTGACCGTAAAGGTAACCAATCTCACGTCCACCAACACCGATATCACCAGCAGGTACGTCAAGTGATGGTCCGATGTGTTTTTGCAATTCAGTCATGAAGCTTTGGCAGAAACGCATCACTTCAGCATCTGTTTTACCTTTAGGATCGAAGTCTGATCCACCTTTACCTCCACCGATAGGAAGTCCAGTCAAGACGTTTTTAAAGATTTGTTCAAATCCGAGGAATTTCAAGATCCCTTGGTTTACAGTTGGGTGGAAACGAAGTCCGCCTTTGTATGGTCCAACAGCTGAGTTGAATTGAACACGGTAACCGCGGTTTACTTGAACTTTTCCATCACGGTCAACCCAAGGAACACGGAAAGAAATCACGCGCTCAGGCTCAGTAATACGTGCCAAGATATTTTCTTCGATATACTCAGGGTGTTTTTCAAATACAGGTTCTAAAGTGTTGAAAAATTCTTCAACAGCTTGGAGGAATTCAGCCTCGTGCCCGTTACGAGCTTTTACAGTTTCAAACACGCTTTGGATATATTCTTTAGCAGATGTCATATCGTTCTCCTTTTATTGTCATATTTTATTACATGAGTCATTATAACAGAATTTTTTTTCACTGTAAAGAGAAAAACAAAAATTTTCTAAAAATTCTTTCAATTCAGTTTTTGGGATTTTTTGAAAATAGATAAAAATCAAACCTTTTTCTTATAAATGACTTTTTTTAAAGAGAAAATCTAAAAATATGCTATAAGAAAGGAAAATGTTTAGCAATTCAGAAATCACTTGTTAATTTATCCGTGATATGTTAGATTTGCCAGTAAAACTATGACCATTTTGGAGGAAAGCAATATTTACATCTCCTTATTCAGGGCAGAATTTTCTATACAAGTATAGATGTCTTGCTGGAGTTGGATCATGGAACCCAAACGGTTATTAAGATTTAGAACTATCATCGGAATTTTTTCATTAGACTTGTTCGGTAACCATAAAGTACTATACTATCCATGAACAAGACCCAGAAAAAGTAGCTTTATTTCTTAAAAATTTTAATAGTTTAAAGCATCTAGCACCTGTTTATATTGATGAAACAGGATTCGATACTTATTTTTATCGAGAATATGGTCGCTCATTAAAAGGCCAGCTAATAAAAGGTAAAGTATCTAGAAGAAGATATCAGAGGATTTCTTTGCTTGCAGGGCTAACAAATGGTGAGTTAATCGCTCCAATGACTTACGAAGAAACGATGACGAGCGACTTTTTTGAAGCTTGGTTTCAGAAGTTTCTCTTACCAACATTAAACACACCATCAGCTATTATTATGGATAATGCAAGATTCCATAGAATGGGTAAGCTAGAGCTCTTATGTGAATAATTTAGGCATAAACTTTTACCCCTTCCTCCCTACTCACCTGAGTACAATCCTATTGAGAAAACATGGGCTCATATCAAAAAGCACCTCAAAAAGGTATTACTAAGTTGAAATACCTTTTACGAGGCTCTTTTGTCCCACTCTTGTTTCAATTTGTTATAAATGCCTAAGATAAGACCTGTACTAGGTAAATAAAAATCTCTATACTATCTGAAAGTGAAGATTACTCACTGTGAGATAGTATAGAGTCTTTTTGTTATAGTTAAATTATCCTACCCATTCCCCATTGTAATTAACACGATAACCGTCAGGGGTCGTCGTATTGATTGCTAGGGCACCAGAGCTATAGGCATAGTACCATTTACCAGATACTTTCATCCAGCCTGTTTTCATAGCACCTGAGCTATCAAGATAATACCAGCTACCATTATCTTTGAGCCAACCAGTCTTCATAGCGCCTGAACCGTCGAGATAGTACCAGCTACCGTCTTTTATCCAGCCAGTTTGCATCCAGCCAGAGTTGTCAAAGCGATACCAAGTTCTATTTATTTTTTCCCATCCATTACTCGTGTATGAGCCGTCATTGTGTTTAAACCACCAATGTCCGTTTGATTGAATCCAACTTCCGAAGTATTGGGAATGATTGAACCCATTTTTCTGACTTGAATTTGTATTTTCATTTTTGGTTTTATGGGTTCCGATAGCATTCAAGTCTTTGTCAAAAAGATTCGCCTTAGTCGCAAATGTTTGAGTCTGAGAAGAATTTGCTTCTGTATATTGAATGGCCTTTCCATAACCACCAGCTAATTCTTCAGAGCCACCAGATGCTGTTCCGAAACTTTGTGCAACGGTAATCCATCCATTTTGAGTGACAGGGTTTTCAAAGGCTGCAAGCCCCATATAGGTCAATTTTGGGTTAATTAAGGATTCGTAGTGTCCAGTTTGACCTGTAACACTGACACCACTACGAGATTTAACATAATCGGCTTTTTCATCATACCATTGCTGGATGGCCTTCATAAATCCGTCATAGTTCCAAGCCAAATTTTCTGAAAGGGAGAAATTTCCTGCAGGCCAAGCGCTCCAAATGTCCTTACTAGATAAGCGTGTGTGATCAATGGTGATCGAAGCTTCTGCTGCACGAACGAAGGCTGTTTTTTCTAGCGCAGTTGACCATTTGATAGGAACATAGCTAGTAACTAGACCTTCGTCTGCTGCCTCTTTTCGAATGGCATTGATACGGTCTAAGATAGCCTGTTTATCTGGCGTTAAGAAAGTCCCTTCAACCCCAACTAGAGTAGTACCAGAAGAAGTACTAGTGACCTCAGAGTTTAAGATATTGTAGGATTGACCATTGATTGCTTGAGTGGAAAGCAGCCTATCATTAGCGGCTACTGATTCTGATGTAAGAGTTCCAGCTCCTAACAAGGAAAGTACTAAAACTGTAGCAAGTGTGAACTTTTTAGTTTTATTGTTCATTTTGTGTCCTCCTATTTTTATTATAACATCTCTACTGGGCAGAGTAAACTAAAATTCGGTATAGCTAGGGACTAGATTTATTTTAAATTTAGATGTTAGCAAAAATTTTTCTTAAATTTGGTGTATAATATAAATAGATGATTTTAATGAAATCTACTCGACTTGTTCGATAACTATCTGAAGCGAAATTAGGTGTTCAGAAATTGAATTTTTAAGGTTCCAACTTAGCCATACTTTTTAGGTTTCACATCTTTAAATAAGCTAAACACTCCATGATGTCATATAAATTATAGTTTAGAGGATGTAGAACAAATCTTCTTTCATCAAGGAAGTCAAAGAACTCAATAAAACAGGGATTCCATTCCCCTAGAAAGGTTAAATAAATGAAATCATATAAGAAATTTACGATTCTTGCTCTAGCTCTTCTTGGATTTACTAGCCAAACAGTTTTAGCTAATGATGCTAGTCATCCTACGAATAACTCTATCGGTAGTTCAACTACTAGCTCTGCAAATGTTTCTCAAGCAGCTACAGAAAACCAGCCAACGACTCCTAGTTCGAGTGAGCAGGAGACAAAGCCAACTCTTCCTACTGAGTCTAAGCTACAAACTGGTTGGGTAAAAGAAGACGGGAAGTGGACTTATTATAGTCAAACAGGTGTCAAATTTACAGATACTCTTTATGAGGGCTACCTATTTGATAAGAATGGTTACTTACTTGAAAATAGCTGGTATCAGATGGCTAACAAGTGGTACTACGCCAATGGTTCAGGAAAATATCTGTCTAACCAATGGCGTCAAATCAATGGTAAATGGTATGCATTTGATCAAAATGGTGTCATGATGGCTAATACCTGGAAGGGAAATTATTATCTGAAGTCCAGTGGGGCTATGGCAGATAAAGAATGGGTGTACGATCCTAACTACTCTAGCTGGTTTTATCTCAAGTCAGGCGGACATTATGCTGAACAGCAATGGGTTGGCTCTTACTATCTAAAATCTGGTGGCTACATGGCTCACAAAGAGTGGCTTTATGATCAAGATTATCAAGCTTGGTATTATCTTAAAGAAGATGGCGTTTATGTCACTGGAACTTATACTATTGATGGAAGTAGTCATTTTTTCAAAGATAATGGTAAATGGGTGCAAGAACTTCCAAAAGGATTTGAAAAGGGGCACTATAGTAAGACTATCTTCCTAGATCCTGGGCATGGTGGACGTGATTCGGGCGCTTACTATTATGGAATAGCTGAAAAAGATTTGAATCTACAGGTCTCTCGTAAATTACGGAAACGTTTAGAGGAACTGGGCTATACAGTTTTAACATCTCGTGATAGTGATGTGGATGTTGACTTTGTGACGGAGCGTTCTCGTATGGTAAATAAGACGAATGCAGACTTCTTTATTAGTATTCATTTTAATGCTACTGGGAATGACACAACACTGAATCTGGGAATACAGACTTATTCTTATAAGGAAGAAGTGGGTTATCCGAGCAAGATTAACCAGTACTGGCATAATAATCCAGACCGTATAAGTGAAAGTAATCGTTTGGCAGCTGACCTTCATTCATCTCTCTTGACTGAGACAGGAGCTAGAGATGCTGGGCTTTTGCAAGCCACCTTCGCTGTTCTTCGTGAGACTGCGAAACCTGCTGTGTTATTAGAGTTGGGTTATATGGATAATCCAGAAGAAAACCAACGAATCCGTAGTGATCAATACCAAGATAAGTTAGTTGAAGGTATTATTAAAGGAATTCAAAAATATTACGCTGGAAATTAAGAAACTAGATCAAACTAAGCTTTGGAGATTGTCCTAGGCTTAGTTTTTTATTGGTAAGGAACTGAAAATCAAGATAAGGAAGACTAAATCTTGTCAAATTAAAAAACTTTGTACTCTGGAAACCATCGTGTGGCTATCTAGAGTGCAAAGTTTTTTTGAGTTTCTAGTTAAAATGAAGACTGTATTCTTTATAATTACAAGGCTATTAAGGGAGCAGTGGACATTAAAATGATGATTTTGAATTTTTATTATTTTTGCTTTGTAGCAAGGTAACATAGTCACTTTTGGTGTGGAATAAGTGGGAAAGAAAAACAGTTCTTTGGGTTTGATCGATAAAGTAAAGCAAGATATATTGCCCAATAATTTTTCCCCGTGTTGGGTACTTACTGTTGATTTTTAGTCCAATTTTTTCATCTGCATCAAAGCCAGCTTCAGGAAAGGTTTCTAAACTTTTTAAGCCGTCTAAAATTCTAGCAACAGTATTTTTGGCAGACTGAGGTGATAAAAGAACGGTAGTAATATAGTCATGAATACTGTCAATTGCCTGACTCACTTCAGTAGATAGAATCACTTTATAAGCCATATCGTAGCCTCATATCGTCTAGGGAAGTTCCTTGTCCAGATTCATATTCTCTTAAGGCGCGTTCAGATTGGGCTTGTAGCTCCTGAATCAATCGTTCACGGTGTAAATCTTCTGCGGTTTTTATTGGTAAATCCTGTTCGAGAACAATCTGCTCGATAAAAAGACTAATAGCATCCGTCATAGTCATTCCTTTTTCCTTGATGATAGCTCTAGCTTGTTCCATTGATGACTCGTTGATTTTAAAATTGTATTGCTTAGTAAGTGATGTCGTCATGGTATATCTCCAATCTATACTATATATAGCTAGTATATATCTTTTCTATTTTTTAGGCAAGAAAAAACTCTATATTCTGAAAACCATCGAGTGGCTATCGAGAGTGCAAAGTTTTTTTGAGTTTGGAACATGAAAACAGCAGTTGATTTCAAGAAAGAAAAAAGAACAGCCGAAACTGTTCTTTTTATCATTATTTGAGACCGTATTTTTTGTTGAAACGATCCACGCGTCCATCTGCTTGAGTGAACTTTTGACGTCCAGTGTAGAATGGGTGTGAGTCTGATGAAATTTCCACACGGATCAATGGGTAAGTTTCGCCTTCGAACTCAACTGTTTCGTTAGAGCGTTTTGTTGAACCGCTAAGGAATTGGTAACCAGTAGTTGTGTCCATGAAGACAACTGGGCGATATTCTGGATGGATATCTTTTTTCATTTTGCAATAGTTCCTTTCTGCCATGGTCTCTTTGCGAGCCATAGATTGTTACCATACTAGTCTA
The DNA here is from genome assembly GCF_946901205.1 of Streptococcus sp. Marseille-Q5619. Lineage (NCBI taxonomy): Bacteria > Bacillati > Bacillota > Bacilli > Lactobacillales > Streptococcaceae > Streptococcus > Streptococcus sp. Marseille-Q5619. The sequence goes on along the minus strand of NZ_CAMPPO010000003.1, from coordinate 34,161 downwards.
TCAGATTCTGAAAAGTTTGGCAAGTATTTTATCAGTTTTTAAGCAAGTTTTTTAACTTTTGGTAGATGATTTCGTTTTCCTCTAGACTATAGGAATTAGCACCGCTTGCTAGAGGGTGGCCTCCTCCATCATGTTCTTTGGCAATTTCATTGATAGGATGAATTTTACTGCGTAAGCGAACGCGGTAGTGGCCATCAGCCTGCTCTACAAAAATTCCCCAGAGACTCACACTATCAATACGTCCAGGTGCACCGACAACAGCTGCAGTTTCAGCATCGGTAACATTGAATCGTTTTAAGATTTCCTGACTCAGGATAACGCGAGCTGCACCATTTTCATCCACTTCCAGATGGTCGTAGATGTAGCCTTGAAGTTTAGCAATTTTGTAGCTCATAGTGTCCATTTTGCGAGTGAGAGCCGCAAAGTCAAAGTTCTGTTCTCTCAGAGAGGCAGCTAGATGGAGGGTGCGTGCAGTGGTAGAAGGGTAGAGGAATCGACCTGTATCACCAACAATTCCTGCAAAGAGCAACTCAGCAGCACGATCTGATAAGGCCAGTTGGGTTGTTTGGGCAAATAGGGTAATCATCTCGCTAGCGCTACTTGAATCAGTATCTACCCAAGATAGGTCACCGTATACATCATCATTTGGATGGTGGTCAATCTTAATGAGAAAATCACCTTGACGATAGCGCTTATCATCGATACGAGCAGTATTCGCCGTATCACAGACGATGACAAGTGCTCCCTGGTAGGCACTATCTTCAACAAGATCCATCTCAGCTATCCAAGTAAGAGTTGGTTCATCAAAACCAACGGCTTTGATGGTTTTTTCTGGGAAATGATGTTTGAGAAGAGTTTTCAATCCCACCTGACTTCCCAAGGCATCAGGGTCTGGTTTCATATGACGGTGAATGATAATCGTGTCGTATTCTTTAATTTTTTCTAAAATTTGATGGCAAATTTCCATAAATAACCTCAATTCTTTCTCATTTCATTGTAGCACAAGAATTTTTATTTTTAAAATGAAAAAGATGTGATATAATGGAGAAAGATAAATTGAGGAGGACGATATGGCATTAGCAAAAATTGTATTTGCCAGTATGACCGGTAATACCGAAGAAATTGCAGATATTGTAGCAGACAAATTACGTGACTTGGGCTTGGATGTCGATGTTGATGAATGTACAACTGTTGACGCTTCAGACTTCTTGGAAGCAGACATCGCTATCGTTGCGACCTATACTTATGGTGATGGAGAATTGCCAGATGAGATGATGGACTTCTACGAAGACCTAGCTGATCTCAATTTGAATGGTAAAATCTACGGAGTGGTTGGTTCAGGTGACACCTTCTACGATGAATTCTGTAAGGCTGTTGATGACTTTGATCGTGTCTTTGTGTCAACAGGAGCAGAAAAAGGTTCAGAGTGTGTTAAAGTTGATCTTTCTGCCGAGGAGGAAGATATTGAACGCTTAGAACAATTCGCAGAAGAATTGGCTGCTAAAGTAGGATAAGCATAAACGTGCGCTGATGCAATCAATCAGTGCATTTTTCTTATCGTGACTTGGGATTTTACTAGCCTATTTAGTGGCTTTTTGATACAATAATTCAAATAAAGGAGGAGACTGTATGGATTTAGATAGTATTCGTCAAGAAATTGATCAAATCGACGACCAAATCGTCAAGCTCTTAGAAGAACGAATGCATTTGGTTGAGGGTGTAGTTGCCTATAAGAAAGCTTCAGGTAAACCGATTTTAGATACTAAGAGAGAAGCGGTTATTTTTGAAAAGGTTAGAAGTCGTGTAGAGGACAAGCGCTATCAGGAGACTATTGTCGCGACTTTTTCGGACATACTCAAACGTTCGCGTGATTATCAGGATAAAAATATCAAATGAAAAAAGAACAATTTTATCCGCTAGGGATTTTTCTAGCTGCTATGTTGGGCGGACTTGTCCGCTATCTAGTTTCCACTTGGTTACCAGCCAGTCCAGATTTTCCTTGGGGAACCCTTCTTGTTAACTATCTAGGTATTTTCTGCTTGGTTTATCTTGTCAAGGGCTATCTGGTCTATAAAGGAACCAGTAAGGGCTTGGTTTTAGCACTAGGTACAGGTTTTTGCGGAGGTCTAACAACCTTTTCCAGTCTCATGCTTGATGTTGTAAAACTGCTTGATACAGGGCGCTATGTTAGCTTAGTCTTGTATCTCATTTTAAGCATTGGTGGTGGCCTGCTCTTAGCCTATTGTCTGGGGAGGAAGAAATGGTAATGGTCTATCTTGCAATTGCTTGTGGTTGCGGAGCTTTAGTGCGCTATTTCTTTTCCCGCTATAATCAATCTTCTAAATTGCCACTTGGAACGCTTATAGCAAATCTTTTAGGGTGTTTTTTGATTGGATTATTCTACAATCATGTGGAGTCTAAGGAAGTCTATGCTATTCTAGCAACAGGATTTTGCGGAGGGTTGACAACTTTTTCGACCTTGAATGACGAACTCCAAAGGTTGCTAAGTGATAAGAAGGTTTTTTATTCTTACCTGACTTTGACTTACCTAGGTGGTTTAGTTGCGATTTTTTTAGGAATTCTGCTATAAATTTCTTTACTTTTTTGTGGAAATTTGGTAAACTGTATCTTGTGTGTAATGGACGCACAAAAATACAGTTTATCCGCTGAGGAAGATTCCTCAAGATTGACAAAGATAGGAGAATAAAATGAATCCATTAATCCAAAGCTTGACTGAAGGTCAACTTCGTACTGATATCCCATCATTCCGTCCTGGTGACACTGTTCGTGTACACGCGAAAGTTGTCGAAGGTAACCGTGAACGTATCCAGATTTTTGAAGGTGTTGTTATCGCACGTAAAGGTGCTGGCATTTCTGAAAACTACACAGTTCGTAAAATCTCTAACGGTGTAGGTGTTGAGCGTATCTTCCCAATCCACACTCCACGTGTTGAAAAGATCGAAGTTGTTCGTTACGGTAAAGTACGTCGTGCGAAATTGTACTACTTGCGTGCTCTTCAAGGTAAGGCAGCTCGTATCAAAGAAATCCGTCGTTAATTCGACTAAAAAACTCTGCTTTTCAGCAGAGTTTTTATCTAGCTCCCTTAGTTCAATGGATATAACAACTCCCTCCTAAGGAGTAGTTGCTGGTTCGATTCCGGCAGGGGGCAGTAATTAGACATCAAAGAAGTTTGTCAAAAAGTCCTTGATATTAAAAGAACGCATAATATAGGGGATTTATGTACTGACCCCCAAAAGTTAGATTTTTTCTGTCTAACTTTTGGGGTGCAGTTCATTATCTCCATAATATTATGCGTTTTATTATTGAAAAATTTGGGCAATCATCAGATAAAATTGAGACTATATCGAGTATATAAATGTTTGTATAATCAATTTATTCAAAATCGTCAAGTTCTAAATTATTTAAAGGACTATAACATTCATATTTCTTTAAGTAATTGTTTATTTCTTCAGCAGTAGAACAAGGTAAATTAACTCTTAAATAGTCAATATCTTCTTTAGATAAAAAATGATTTACATTCAAAATTGAGAAGCGAAATAATGCTTCATCAAAAGCAAAATCATAATCGTCATCAGATAATGATTCCATTAATGTTTGAATATGTTTTAGTGAGTAGTCAGGTATCGAATCGGGATAATATACTGGATAATCAGTGGCTGAAAAATTGTTTTCTAATCCTGAACTAGTAATTATCAAAGATTCTATGTAATATATTAAAGAATGTTTAATATTACCTTCTTGTTCCAAATGTCTTCCTTGAGCCTTTCGTGTGTTAGATAAACATCCAAAATCTCCTGATACAGTATTCCTATGAGCTTGTTTATTTAAAAGACTCCATTTTATATCACCAAAAGTTGCTTTAAAAGAGATATTATTTTTTTCTTTACAATAATCTTCCATAGTTATGTCTTTATCATAGTATGCTTTGATATAGTCACTATGTTCGATAATAAGATTTTGTGCTTCTTTTGTTAGTTTAAATTCGAACGGAATATCTAATTTGTCAACGTTGATATTATTAATTATTCTTGTAATTAATTCTGCTTTTTTTCCAGAAGTAGGTAAATTATGTTTAGATAATATAGTTTTTAATTCTACTACTTTAAGATATGATAAAGTCTTATTTTTAGTGAAGTATCCTAATTTGTATAATTGATTGTGTGTAGATTCAGGGTCAATTTGAAGAGAGTATTTAAAATATCTTGGGAAATTATAATTTCTCCCTGTTTTTTGAGTCCAATCTATGAGTATGAGTTGCCCAGGAGTAAGGCCGCACTCTAATTTGTTTAGGTAAAAATTGTTACAATCAGAATTTGTGTCTCTATTATGATTATTTTGTTTTAAATTAAATAGTTTGCTAAAAAAATTCATTGGATTATATTGCTAATCAATTCTTATTGAAAAATGATACTTTTACAGTACCCATGTACGGATAGCATGGGCTACGCCGGATTCATCGTTAGATTTAGTGATGTATTTGGCGATTTTTTTGATTTCTGGATTTCCGTTTTCCATGACTACAGGGTTGCCAACGACTTCCAGCATGGCACGATCATTTTCTTCGTCACCGATAGCCATGGTTTCATCTTTGGTCAATTCGAGTTTTTCAGCTAAATGAGTAATAGCTGAACCCTTATCTACATTCTTTTTAAGGAGTTCGAGGTAGAAAGGAGCAGATTTGTTAATAGAGTAGCGTTCGTAAAATTCTGCTGGAATTTTTTCAATGGCAGCATCGAGAATTTCTGGTTCATCGATAAACATACATTTAACGATTTCCTTGTCAGCCATTTCTTCAGGTGTGCGGTAGAAGATTGGCATGCTGACGAGGGTTGATTCGTGCACAGTGTATTTTCCGATATTGCGATTGGCAGTGTAGATACCGTCCTTGGTAATGGCATGCATGTGGACACCGAGCTTGCGACTGAGGAATTCCATATCCAGATAATCCTCATAAGACAAAGATTCGCTGATAATCTCATGGCCTGTAGCAGTTTCTTGGACAAGGGCACCATTGAAGGTCACGACATAGTCGCCTTCATCTCTCAACTGCAAGTCATCCAGAAGTTTGGCAACACCTGCGATAGGGCGGCCTGTTGTAATCACGACTTTGACACCAGCTTCTTTGGCATCTTGGATGGCAGAAAAGACTTCAGGAGTAATCTCCTTTTGGCTATTGACTAGGGTTCCGTCAATATCGACGGCGATTAGTTTAATACTCATAAATTTCCTCTTCTAGTTTTTATTTGGGGTAAAATGATCGTTCTCAATCAAGTGTAAAAATTGCTGGGTAATGCTTGCAAAGATGCTGTTTTGGTCCAACATTTCTTTCGGAAAATAGAAACGATTATCTCCGTGACGACTACCAGCAAGGGATTGGACGATAGGAGACAGGCTAGAGAGCTCTGCCAGTTGACCATTCTTTTGTAAAATCTCAATCTGTGTTCGTGGATTTTCAGATTCGGGACGATAGATATCATAAGGGAGGTCAAAGTTCTTATGAATGGCAGTATAGTAGTCGGGATCAAAGCCAATGTCCTCAACCAATTTTCTCATGCTGGCGAGCTGGTCTTGGTCTTCTTGTGAAAAAGTAATGGATTTAAAGACCTTGCGGTTGACAAAGCGTTGCGACAAGTCTGCAAGAATCTTATCAGGACTGGTCATCCAGAGCTGGAAGTAGGTATTCATCACACCATCATCCAGAGCTAGATAATCAGACAAGGTCACATTTTTTTCAAAGAAAGGTAGGAGGTGTGGAGAAGTTCGGGCAAAGAAGTCTTTTTCTTTAGGATAGAGTTCCTTGGCGCGTTTGAGGAGATTTTGCAGGAGAACTTCCATGGCGCGTGTTGCTGGGTGGAAATAAACCTGCATATACATCTGGTAGCGACTGAGGACGTAGTCTTCGATGGCATGCATGCCATTGCGCTGAAAGGCAATACCGTTTTCGACAGGACGAATGACTCGGAGAATTCGAGTTAGGTCAAATTCCCCATAAGATGCTCCTGTAAAATAGGAGTCGCGCAAGAGATAGTCCATGCGGTCTGCATCAATCTGACTGGAAATGAGTTGCACAACCTGCTTGTTAGGGTAGGTATGGTCTATGACACTGGCAACTTTTTCTGGGAAATCGGGCGCTACTTGTAGTAAGACTTGGTGAATCTCTGTCTCAGGACTTTGAATAATCTCCTGAGTAATGGCTTCGTGGTCTGTATCAAAGAGATGTTCAAAAGTATGGGAGTAGGCACCATGCCCAAGGTCATGTAGGAGAGCAGCTGTCATGGTCAAGAGAGACTCGGCAGGATTCCATTCCTCAGGATATTTTTCTTCGAAAATCTCTGTGATGCGTCGTGCAATTTCATAGACTCCTAGACAGTGAGAGAAGCGACTGTGTTCTCCACCGTGGAAGGTATAACTGGAAGTCCCCAGTTGCTTGATTCGACGCAAACGCTGAAATTCTTTTGTATTGATCAAGTCATAGATGATTTGATTATTGACATGGATGTAGTTGTGAACTGGGTCACGGAATACTTTTTCGTTCATATGACCATTATAGCAAAATCCTGCTCTTTTTGGTAAAATAGTAGGACAAGAGACAAGAAAGAGGACTTGATGTGAAGATTCGGATGCGAAATACGATTCAGTTTGATGAACAGTTGGAAGTGATTGACCAGCTTTATGATGTTGAAGTGCATGAAAAGGGAGATTATAGCTACCTGCTTTTCTATAATGAGGAAAAGGAAAAAGTAGTGATTAAATTCCATGGTCAAGAACTGGTGATGAGCCGTTTTTCAAATCCCAAGACCATTATGCGCTTTCTAAAAAATAGCGATAGTTTAGCCTATATTCCCACACCTATGGGCATGCAGGAGTTTGTCATCCAAACGAGCCATTATCAAGTTGATGGGCAAAAGATTGAACTAGATTATCAGCTACAAAATCAAGAGGGACATCCCTTTGCCAGCTATCAATTGGAAATTACTTGGGGCTAGGATTATGTCTTTTTCAAATTTAGCTAGCTATCTTCTTGGAGCGGCTTCCTAGTGTGGTAGATTAGGCTAATTTTTGGTATAATAAAAGTTATGGAAATTGAAAAAACCAATCGTATGAATGCGCTCTTTGAATTTTATGCGGCGCTTTTGACAGATAAGCAAATGAATTATATCGAACTCTACTATGCTGATGATTACAGCCTTGCTGAGATTGCAGAAGAGTTTGGTGTCAGTCGTCAGGCTGTCTATGATAATATCAAGCGGACAGAAAAGATTCTGGAAGATTATGAGATGAAATTGCACATGTACTCGGACTACATTGTCCGCAGTCAGATTTTTGATCAGATTTTGGAGCGCTATCCCAAGGATGACTTTCTGCAGGAGCAGATAGAAATTTTAACAAGTATTGATAATAGAGAATAAGAGGAAGAAAAATGGCATTTGAAAGTTTAACAGAACGTTTGCAGAACGTCTTTAAAAATCTACGTAAAAAAGGAAAAATCTCTGAATCTGACGTCCAAGAGGCAACCAAAGAAATTCGCTTGGCCTTGCTTGAGGCCGACGTTGCCTTGCCTGTTGTAAAGGACTTTATCAAGAAAGTTCGTGAGCGTGCAGTCGGACATGAGGTTATTGATACCCTTAATCCTGCGCAACAAATTATTAAAATCGTTGATGAGGAACTGACAACCGTTTTAGGTTCTGATACGGCAGAAATTATCAAGTCACCTAAGATTCCTACCATCATCATGATGGTCGGTTTGCAGGGGGCTGGTAAAACAACCTTTGCTGGTAAATTGGCCAACAAACTCAAGAAAGAAGAAAATGCTCGTCCTTTAATGATTGCGGCGGATATTTATCGTCCTGCGGCTATTGACCAGTTGAAAACTCTGGGTCAACAGATTGATGTGCCGGTTTTCGCTCTTGGGACAGAGGTTCCAGCTGTTGAGATTGTTCGTCAAGGTTTGGAACAAGCCCAAGCCAATCATAACGACTATGTTTTGATTGATACGGCAGGTCGTTTGCAGATTGATGAGCTATTGATGAATGAGCTTCGTGACGTAAAAGCATTGGCTCAACCAAATGAAATTCTCCTCGTCGTTGATGCCATGATTGGTCAGGAAGCGGCCAATGTTGCGCGTGAGTTTAATGCTCAGTTGGAAGTGACTGGGGTCATCCTTACCAAGATTGATGGGGATACTCGTGGTGGTGCGGCCCTATCTGTTCGTCACATTACTGGAAAACCAATCAAGTTCACTGGTACAGGTGAAAAGATTACGGACATTGAAACCTTCCACCCAGATCGCATGTCTAGCCGTATCCTTGGTATGGGGGATATGCTCACTTTGATTGAGAAAGCTTCTCAAGAATACGATGAGCAAAAAGCCCTTGAAATGGCTGAGAAGATGCGTGAAAACACCTTTGATTTCAATGATTTCATCGATCAATTGGATCAGGTGCAAAACATGGGGCCAATGGAAGACTTGCTCAAGATGATTCCAGGTATGGCCAACAATCCAGCCCTTCAAAACATGAAGGTAGATGAGCGCCAGATTGCGCGCAAACGTGCCATTGTGTCTTCCATGACACCTGAAGAACGTGAAAATCCAGATTTGTTAAATCCGAGCCGTCGCCGTCGTATCGCAGCTGGTTCTGGAAATACCTTTGTCGAAGTTAATAAATTCATCAAAGACTTTAACCAGGCTAAACAGCTCATGCAGGGAGTCATGTCTGGTGATATGAACAAGATGATGAAGCAGATGGGAATCAATCCAAACAACCTTCCAAAAAATATGCCAAATATGGGAGGAATGGATATGTCTGCCCTTGAAGGAATGATGGGACAAGGCGGTATGCCTGACCTGTCAGCTCTCGGAGGGGCAGGAATGCCAGATATGAGCCAAATGTTTGGTGGCGGACTCAAAGGTAAAATCGGTGAATTTGCTATGAAACAGTCCATGAAACGCATGGCGAATAAAATGAAGAAAGCGAAGAAGAAACGCAAGTAAGACAAGAGATTGAGCCAAATAAAGCAAATATTATAACAAAATGCATAGTATCAAGGTTTATGAACACTTGATATTATGCGTTTTTGATTTTAATAATTTTGTTAAGATACTTTTATTATGATATGCGAAAAATCCACTCAGTTGTCTGAGTGGATTAGGTGTATTTAGGCTTTTAGTCTTTATTTTCGTATGGCAAGATTAAGTTCAAGATGATTCCTGTCATGGCTGATAGGGCAGTACCTGAAAGGGTAACTGGACCGAGTTTAAGGATAGCTCCTCCAAGTCCAAGGACTAACATAGCACTTGCGATGATGAGGTTACGCATTTGCCCAAAATCCACACGTTCTTTGATCAAGACTTTCAAACCATTACTTGCGATAACTCCATAGAGAAGGATTGACATACCACCAAGTACAGCGTTTGGAATAGTTGAAATCAAGGCAGTGAATTTACCAAGGAAGCTAAGGGCAATCGCGATGAAGGCAGCGTTACGGATAACTGAGACAGAAGCGATACGAGTCATACCAATAACCCCTGTATTTTCTCCGTAAGTTGTATTGGCTGGTCCACCAAGGAAGGCAGAAACAGAAGTTGCGATACCGTCACCAAGAAGAGTACGGTGAAGACCTGGTTCTTTCAAGAATTGACGGCCACAGATTTGACCCAAAACAGTATGGTCTCCGATGTGTTCAGAAATTGTTACGATAGCGATTGGCAAGATAGCGATGGTTTCTGGCCCAAAGTAAAGATTGTACTCTTTAAAGGCACCACCTGTGCTAAATGGCAAGTAGAAACCAGGAATTTCGAACCAGTTGGCTTTAAGAACTGGTGTAAAGTCAACTAAGCCAAGAGTTAGTGCGAAGAGGTAACCACCGATAATGGCAAATAGGAATGGAATGATTCGTAGGAAGCCTTTTCCCTTTGTATTGATAAAGGCAGCAATCAAGAAAGTAACAACTGCTACAAGAGCATTTTTCCAATTCCCGTCTGCTACAAGACCAGCATTGGTAACAGCTGAACCTGCAAGTCCAAGACCGATAACGATGATCATAGGACCGATAATGATTGGTGGCAAGAGTTTATCAATCCATTTTGTTCCTACAAATCGGATGCTGGTAGCAACAAGGACATAGACCAAACCAGTCAAGATAACCCCTGTTTGAGCAGCAGATACATCACCACCCATTTCTTTCATAGCCAGTGACATAGCTGTGATAAAGGCAAATGAAGAACCTAGATAAACTGGAACTTTAAAACCAGTTGAAATCATGTAGATGAGTGTTCCAACACCTGAAGCAAAAAGGGCAACGGATACAGGCATTCCCAAAATCAATGGTACCAAGATGGTCGCACCAAACATGGCGAAAACGTGTTGGAAGCTAAGGAGAATTCCTTTTCCAGCCGAAGGACGTTGGTCAACGTCTAGTAACAAATCAACAGTTGATTCTTGTTTCATATAAACCTCACTTTTGGGCATCAAAAAAGAGCCCATTATTTTACAGCAATAGGCCCTCAGAGTAAGACTTCTTTAAAATTTAGATTTTAAAGAGTTTCAAATATTTCTGCGTCTTCGTCACCTCACGGGATGACATTAAAAACCTTTGCTTAGGATAGTATAGCAGAAAAAAATGATTTTGTAAATCATTTTTTCCCGAGCCTAGAAATAAAAGAGCGAGGCTGATTTTGTAAATATTTTTTACTTAAAAATTTAAAGCGGGCGTTTATTTGGCATGCCAGCCTTACGTGGGTATTTGTTGGGCGTTTCTTTTTTCTTTTCTACCACTGTGATGTAGCGCGGATCTCCATTTGGTAGGGCGTAGCTGAGATTGTCTTCGACCTTACTAAAAAGGAGGTTGAGGGCATTCTTAGCTTCTAATAATTCCTCAGGCGCATTGCTGGCCTTGAGTGCTAATAGTTTGCCACTAACTTTAAGGTAGGGGATAGTCAATTCAGACAAGACCTGCATACGGGCAACCGCACGAGCTGTTACAAAATCATAGTGAGCACGGAAGTTCTTGTCTTGGGCAAAATCCTCGGCACGTCCATGGTAGAAATGAACATCGTCCAAATCCAGTTCTTGGGCCAAAAGTTGCAGGAAGTTGATGCGCTTATTGAGTGAATCAATGATGGTCACATCTAGCTGAGGATAGAGAATTTTCATCGGCAGACTAGGAAATCCTGCCCCAGCTCCAATATCAAGCAATTTGATATTTTCATTTGAAATCAAGCCTTGAAGGATGGGTGCAATCGAATCGTAAAAATGTTTGAGATAAACTTCATCCTTGTCTGTAATAGCTGTTAGATTAATTTTTTCATTCCATTCGACCAAGAGTTCAAAATAACGTTCAAATTGTTTTTTTTGCTGGTCCGAAAGTGGAAGATTCTGCTCGGCAAGCAAGTTGTAAAATGTTTCTGGTTTCATAGTTATTTCCTTCTTTAGTATCATCTTATTTTACCACAATCATAAAAAATTTGATATACTGGTACTAATCTAAAAGCAGAAAGGACTTATATAATGACTTGGATTATTCTTGGAGTTTTAGCTCTTATTGTTATTTTTGTGATTGTTAGCTATAACGGTTTGGTTAAAAATCGTATGCAAACAAAGGAGGCTTGGAGTCAGATTGATGTTCAGTTGAAACGTCGAAATGATCTCTTGCCAAACTTGATTGAGACTGTAAAAGGTTATGCCAAATATGAAGGTTCTACCCTTGAAAAGGTGGCAGAACTGCGTAACCAAGTGGCGGCAGCGACTTCACCAGCAGAAGCTATGAAAGCTAGTGATGCCCTTACTCGTCAGGTTTCAGGTATTTTTGCAGTTGCAGAAAGCTATCCAGATTTGAAAGCTAGTGCCAACTTTGTTAAATTGCAAGAGGAGTTGACAAACACGGAAAATAAAATTTCTTACTCTCGTCAACTCTATAACAGTGTTGTCAGCAACTACAATGTAAAATTAGAAACTTTCCCAAGCAATATTATCGCTGGAATGTTTGGATTTAAAGCAGCAGATTTCCTTCAAACACCAGAAGAGGAAAAGGCAGTTCCTAAAGTTGATTTTAGCGGTTTAGGTGACTAAGATGTTGTTTGATCAAATTGCAAGCAATAAACGAAAAACGTGGATTTTGTTGCTGGTATTTTTCCTACTCTTAGCTCTTGTTGGCTATGCGGTTGGTTACCTCTTTATGCGGTCTGGGCTTGGTGGTTTGGTTATCGCACTGATTATCGGCTTTATCTATGCCTTGTCTATGATTTTTCAATCGACAGAGATTGTCATGTCAATGAATGGAGCGCGTGAGGTTGATGAGCAAATGGCACCAGACCTCTACCATGTAGTGGAAGATATGGCTATGGTGGCTCAGATTCCTATGCCTCGTGTTTTCATCATTGATGATCCAGCCTTAAATGCTTTTGCGACAGGTTCTAACCCTCAAAATGCGGCGGTTGCTGCGACGTCAGGTCTCCTAGCTATCATGAATCGTGAAGAACTAGAAGCTGTTATGGGACATGAAGTCAGTCATATTCGTAATTACGATATCCGCATTTCGACTATTGCTGTTGCCCTTGCTAGTGCTATCACCATGCTTTCTAGTATGGCAGGTCGTATGATGTGGTGGGGTGGCGCAGGTCGCAGACGAAGTGACGATGATAGAGATGGAAATGGTCTTGAAATCATTATGCTAGTGGTTTCCCTACTAGCTATTGTGCTGGCGCCTCTCGCTGCAACCTTGGTGCAACTAGCTATTTCTCGTCAGAGGGAATTCCTAGCTGATGCTTCCAGTGTCGAGTTAACCCGCAATCCTCAAGGGATGATTAATGCTCTACGTAAGTTGGATAATAGTAAACCAATGAGTCGTCCTATAGATGATGCCAGCAGTGCACTTTATATCAATGATCCCAAGAAAGGGGGAGGGTTCCAAAAACTCTTTTACACCCACCCACCTATTTCAGAACGGATTGAACGTTTAAAACATATGTAAAAAGAATCCAGAGGTCATCTCTGGATTTTTGCTATGTTCAAGATTTATATATCTTGTAGATCAACGACCTCTAAACTGTGTTCTGTTAAGCGATAGATAGTCGAACAGACCTCTTTTAAGAAACGACGGTCATGCGAAACAGTGATGAGACCGCCTGGATAGGTTGCAAAGAGTTTTCTGATTTGGGGTTGAGAAGTTGGAGAAAAGTTTCGTGTAGGTTCATCCAACAGGAGAAAGTTTGGTTTGCACAAGACTAAATCCAAAAGCAGGAGTTTACCCTGTTGTCCGCCAGATAAGGAGTGAATTTGATGCTGCATTTCTGGATAACTGAAATTGAGACTGGCTAAGTGAGATTGGATTTTTTGTAGTTCCTCTTTTTCCCCAGTTTTGCTGAGATAGGCTATTGGTGATAAATCCAATTGCAGTTTTTTGTGGTAATCTTGTGGCATAAAACCAAGCGAAATTTCTCTTTTGGCGCTAAGCAGCTGTTGAAACTTGGCTAGCAGAGTCGATTTCCCAATACCATTTGGGCCAATGATACCGATTTTTTCTTGGCCACGAACAGTTAGTTGAAGTCCTTGAGCCAAAACTCGCTCACCAATGGACAAATTCTCTTTTTCCAGTTGGATTAAGACTTTAGATGCCGGTAATGGCTGTATATCTGAGAAAAAAAGTCTGATTTCTTCCTCTTCAAGTGGTTTTTGGGTCATGGACTGAGCTGTCTTTTCAAAGCGTTTTTCTTGAGAGAGAACATTTTTCATCTTTTTAGCTAATAAGCGACCGGCAGTACTGTCTTTGGTAGCTCGAAGGGCAGTTTCTACATTTTGCTTGACCAGGCGATGCTTTTTCATGGTTTTGTCATAGGCTCTCTGGTCGTTAGCAGCTTGCTGGCTTTGTCTGACAAAATTAGCCTTTCTCTGCTCACTATAACTATCATAGTCTAAGTGCTCTACTAACGTTTCTGCTTCTTTACGGTGCTTGACCAGTCGCAAGTGAACAATAGTGTCTGCCGTTTGAGAAAGAAAGTCTTCATCATGGGAGATGAAAATAACAGTTTGCCTCATCTTCTGTATCTGTCTTTTTAGCCAATCAACCGTCTCAAGGTCTAGGTCATTTGAAGGTTCATCTAAAAATAGGATTTCAAAGGGTTTAGCTAACTCATGGATGAGCTGAATTTTCAAAGCTTCACCCCCTGATAGACTACCAATCTCTTGGTCGCTTGCGAAACGATTGCTATCAAAATGCAACTCCTCAGCCAAACGATAGAGGACACTGTAATCTAAATCGATAGTATCTAAAAAGAAGTAGTCGTGTAGAGTTTTCTTTTTCAGGTCCTCAGGGACTTTTTGAGGAATGTAGGCTATTGACTGAATGTCAGACAGGATGTCACCCCTGATAGTGAAATCATGCAAAGCTTCCCCCATTAAAGTTTTAAGTAAGGTGGATTTGCCATTTCCTTCTTCGCCAATAATAGCTACCTTTTCCTCATCCTGGATGGTCATGCTTAGATCAGAGACAAGGTCTCGTAAATCTTTTTTTTGTGTGATGGTCAGGTGATTGATTTTTATCATATGATTGCCCTTTCTAGAATGTCAATAGTGCATAACAAAAAGCTCTACTTTATCTAGTAGAGCCAAAGTTTATGTCAAAAAAACTCTATTAATACTCTTCGAAAATCTCTTCAAACCACGTCAGCGTCGCCTTACCGTAGATATATGTAACTGACTTCGTCAGTCTTATCTACAACCTCAAAGCAGTGCTTTGAGCAACCTGTGGCTCGCTTCCTAGTTTGCTCTTTGATTTTCATTGAGTATAAAATGCCAGAAGAAAGAGCATAAAAGAGTACACAAAAAGAGACAAAAACAAGATCTACTAAATAAAGGTTCTTTATTTGATAGACTTAGTTGTTCATGTCTCCCTTACCTCCGAGTATTAGTATCTTTATACTATACCTTTAAGGAAATTTTGTCAACAGAAAACTGGAAATTCCAAGTTCTAAAATCCAAAAACAGGTCCATAAAGAGTCAGTACGTGTTTGACATGCTCGTAATGGAATTTGTCGTAGTTTCGCCAAGCAATGCGTGCTTGGTCGTTCAGTTTTAGGCTACCGAGGCCTATCAGAAGACTGGTACGTTGGTAAAATTTCTCAAGGTCGATTAAGATACTGTTGTTCAACTTTTCCGCTTTTTTGAGCTCTTGCAGAGTAGTATTTAGCAGCTCTTGCAGTCGAATATCATCTGCCGTACCTTGTTTACAGTTTTGGTAGCTTTTATTTAACTCGGATAGGAGTTGGGTTGCATTTGTAATGAGTTCTTTGTCTTCCATAGGGGCATCATCCTTGCTATCATGTATTCTTGCCTATAGTATAGCACCAAAAAATATAGTGATAAATATATTAAAAAAATCGAATTTTAATTACAAAGTTTGGTGGGCTGATTTGTAGCCTTTTCATGGTATAATCAAGAGAGTAAATCTTTATGGAGGAAGTATGAAATTAAATATTCAAGAAATTCGTAAGCAGTCTGAAGGCTTGCATTTTGAACAAACCTTAGACCTAGCCGCAGACCTGCGTGCACGTAATCAAGAAATTTTAGATGTAAAAGATATCCTTGCAGTTGGGAAAGTACAGTACGAAGACCGTATGTATTTCTTAGAATATCAGTTGTCTTATACCATTGTTCTTGCTTCAAGTCGCAGTATGGAGCCAGTTGAGTTAGTTGAATCTTATCCAGTAACGGAAGTTTTCATGGAAGGCGCAACCAACCAGCTAGATCAAGAAGTTTTAGATGATGATTTGGTCTTGCCTATCGAAAATGGAGAACTTGACCTTGCTGAGAGCGTGTCAGACAATATCCTACTAAACATTCCTATCAAGGTCTTGACGGCTGAAGAAGAAGCTGGTCAAGGATTTGTGTCAGGAAATGACTGGCAAATCATGACTGAGGAAGAATACCAAGCTCAACAAGCTGTTAAGAAAGAAGAAAACAGTCCTTTTGCTGGCTTACAAGGACTATTTGATGGAGACGAATAATGGTCTTGTCAAAAAAACGTGCACGAAAGGTGCTAGAAGAAATCATTGCTCTTTTTCCAGATGCTAAGCCAAGTCTTGATTTTACCAATCATTTTGAACTCTTGGTTGCGGTCATGTTGTCAGCACAGACAACGGATGCAGCGGTAAATAAGGCCACACCAGGTCTCTTTTCTGCCTTTCCAACGCCACAAGCCATGTCTGTGGCGACTGAAAGTGAGATTGCTTCACACATTTCTCGCCTGGGACTGTATCGAAATAAGGCTAAATTCCTTAAAAAATGTGCCCAACAGTTACTAGACGATTTTGATGGTCAAGTCCCTCAAACACGAGAGGAATTAGAGAGTTTGGCAGGTGTTGGTCGCAAGACAGCTAATGTTGTCATGAGTGTAGGATTTGGGATTCCAGCCTTTGCAGTGGATACTCATGTGGAGCGTATTTGCAAACACCACGATATCGTC
Organism: Streptococcus sp. Marseille-Q5619; assembly: GCF_946901205.1. Classification (NCBI taxonomy): domain Bacteria; kingdom Bacillati; phylum Bacillota; class Bacilli; order Lactobacillales; family Streptococcaceae; genus Streptococcus; species Streptococcus sp. Marseille-Q5619. The sequence continues at coordinate 17,682 of NZ_CAMPPO010000003.1, read as the reverse complement.
AAAAAATCAGCGACACCACTTGAGGTGGAAAAGCGGGTCATGGATATCTTGCCGCCTGAGCAGTGGTTAGCTGCCCATCAGGCCATGATTTATTTTGGAAGAGCCATTTGTCATCCTAAAAATCCAGAGTGTGACCAGTACTCACAGTTATATGATTTTAGCAATTTATAAGATGGGGTTTCAAAAGTTTTTGCTTGATTTTAAGCATGCTTTGTGCTATAGTATTTGATAACTAAATATTCCTTTAAACCTGTCCCGTGAGGCAGGCAAGGAGAACGATTAAGTAGTAGGGTGAAGTCTATACTGTTTGCAGTAGGGCTCGCTTGGCTATACATTTCAAGTCTCCTTGTTTAAGGAGACTTTTCTTTTTGGAGGTTTATCATGAAGGCAAAAGAAGTTGTAGACGAATTGACTGTCAAACGAGCGATTACGCGTATTACTTATGAGATTATCGAACGCAACAAAGATTTGAATAAGATCGTCTTGGCTGGTATTAAAACTCGTGGTGTATTTATCGCCCACCGAATCCAAGAACGTTTGGAGCAACTAGAAAATCTTTCAGTTCCTGTTGTGGAATTGGATACAAAACCTTTCCGTGATGATGTTAAAAGTGGAGAAGATACTTCTTTGGTTTCTGTCGATGTGACAGACCGCGAAGTTATCTTGGTGGACGATGTGCTTTATACAGGCCGCACTATCCGTGCTGCTATTGATAATATTGTAGGTCATGGTCGTCCTGCGCGCGTGAGTTTAGCAGTTCTAGTAGATCGTGGACATAGAGAATTGCCAATCCGTCCAGATTACGTTGGAAAAAATATCCCAACCAGTCGTTCTGAAGAAATCATCGTAGAGATGACAGAACTTGATGGCCAAGACAGAGTTCTGATTACTGAAGAAGCTTAGAAAGCTAAAGGAGTAGCCATGTCAGAAAATCAACAAGCATTGAACCATGTGGTGTCCATGGAAGACCTCACTGTCGATCAAGTGATGAAATTGATCAAGCGAGGAATTGAGTTTAAAAATGGAGCTCAGCTTCCCTATGAAGACCATTCAATTGTCTCCAATCTTTTCTTTGAGGATTCTACACGGACGCATAAGTCCTTTGAAGTGGCAGAGATTAAACTGGGATTGGAACGACTTGACTTTGATGTGAAGACTAGTTCAGTCAATAAGGGTGAAACACTTTATGATACCATTTTGACTTTGTCTGCTTTAGGAGTTGACGTCTGTGTGATTCGTCACCCAGAGGTTGACTACTACAGAGAGTTAATTGCTAGTCCCACGATTACGACTTCCATCATCAATGGTGGAGATGGTTCGGGCCAACACCCTAGCCAGAGCTTGCTTGATTTGATGACTATTTATGAGGAATTTGGTCACTTTGAGGGGCTCAAGGTCGCTATTGCAGGTGACTTGGACCATTCACGCGTTGCCAAATCCAATATGCAGATTTTGAAACGCTTAGGTGCAGAACTTTATTTTGCTGGACCTGAGGAATGGAGAAGTCAAGAGTTTGCAGACTATGGACAGTTTGTAACTATTGATGAAATCATTGATCAGGTGGATGTCATGATGTTTCTCCGTGTGCAACATGAACGCCATGATAGTGGTGCAGTCTTTTCAAAAGAAGACTACCATGCCCAACATGGCTTAACACAAGAACGTTACGAGCGCTTGAAAGAAACAGCAATCCTTATGCACCCAGCTCCAGTCAATCGTGATGTAGAAATCGCAGACCACTTGGTTGAAGCACCAAAATCACGGATTGTCCAACAAATGACCAATGGTGTTTTTGTTCGAATGGCAATCTTAGAATCCGTACTGGCGAGTAGAAACGCCAACTAAAACACAAGACGTTAAAAGACGCCAGTGAGCGTCCACGAGAGGTGAAAATATGACAAAAAGACTTCTAGTATTAGAAGATGGCACAGTTTTTGAAGGCAAGGCCTTCGGAGCAGATATTGATGTAACAGGCGAAATCGTCTTTAATACAGGGATGACCGGCTACCAAGAATCCATTACAGACCAGTCTTATAATGGACAAATCTTGACCTTTACTTATCCTTTGGTAGGAAATTATGGAATTAACCGTGATGATTATGAATCCATTATTCCAACTTGTAAGGGAGTTGTTGTTTTCGAAGAAGCGCGTAGAGCAAGTAACTGGCGTAATCAAATGACCTTGGATGAATTTTTGAAAGCCAAGAAAATTCCTGGTGTTTCAGGGATTGATACGCGTGCACTTACCAAGATTATTCGTAAGCATGGTACCATGCGTGCAACCTTGACCCATGTTGGGGACAGCATGGACCATGTGACTGACCAGCTCCAAGCAACAGTATTGCCGACAGACAATATTAAGCAGGTTTCTACTAAAACATCTTATCCAGCTCCAGGAGTTGGTTTGAGCGTGGTGTTAGTGGACTTTGGTCTCAAGCACTCAATCTTACGTGAACTTTCTAAGCGCAACTGTAATGTGACCGTGGTTCCATACACGACAACTGCAGAAGAAATTCTTCATCTTAATCCTGACGGAGTGATGTTGTCAAATGGTCCTGGGAACCCAGAAGATGTTCCGGCTGCACTAGATATGATTCGTGGTGTGCAAGGAAAAATTCCAATCTTTGGTATTTGTATGGGGCACCAACTCTTTGCTATGGCAAACGGGGCTAAGACCTATAAGATGAAGTTTGGTCATCGTGGCTTTAACCATGCGGTACGGGAGATTGCTACAGGACGCGTAGATTTTACCAGCCAAAACCATGGTTATGCAGTCAGCCGTGAGGATTTGCCAGAACACTTGATTATCACCCACGAAGAAATCAATGACAAGTCAGTGGAAGGTGTGCGCCACAGATATCAACCTGCTTTCTCTGTTCAATACCATCCAGATGCAGCCCCTGGTCCACACGACGCAAGCTACCTATTTGACGAGTTTATCGAGATGATGGAAGCTTTTAAACAATCAAACTAAGAACGAGTAAAAGCTCGTCGGAGAATTTATGTAACTGAACACGGACGGAAAGCTCGGAATTTAGAGAAACCAACTTGGATTGTCAATCCTTCCTTGGTTTCCTAAAATTCAATCGCTCTCTATTCGTCCTTTGTATCTTATTTAATGTCGCTCTGTGAGGCGACGAATATAAAGGCAGGTCGTTTCTTTTAGTCGCTATCAGGCGAACTAAAAACTCCCTGCACTAGATTTTTTACCGAAAAGTATCGTTTCGCTAAAAAATCGTCGGAGAATTTATTTAATGGCAACCTGAGAGTTGCCGAATAGAAAGGAGAAGGGTGGTCCGTATTTGCTGAACTGAATACGGGCTACGGACGGTGCTAAAAAGATAGTTATTCCTAGAACTGATAGTTTTTCGTCATAACTCCTATTTTAGCTTTGTCCGCTTGACGCCCTTAATATCTTATAAATGCCTAAACGTACTGATATTCAAAAAATTATGGTGATTGGTTCTGGTCCGATTATTATTGGTCAGGCTGCTGAGTTTGACTACGCTGGGACCCAGGCTTGCTTGTCGTTGAAAGAGGAAGGTTATGAGGTTGTCTTGGTTAACTCAAACCCTGCAACCATCATGACGGATAAGGAAATTGCGGACAAGGTTTATATTGAACCGATTACACTTGAGTTTGTAACGCGTATTCTTCGTAAGGAACGTCCAGATGCCTTGCTACCAACCCTTGGTGGGCAAACTGGTCTTAATATGGCCATGGAATTGTCTAAAAATGGTATCCTAGATGAGCTTGGTGTTGAACTTCTGGGTACTAAACTATCTGCCATTGATCAAGCGGAGGACCGTGACCTCTTTAAACAATTGATGGAAGAGCTCAACCAACCAATTCCAGAATCTGAAATTGTCAACACAGTCGAAGAAGCTGTTGCCTTTGCAGCAACAATTGACTACCCAGTCATCGTCCGTCCAGCCTTTACACTTGGTGGTACTGGTGGTGGTATGTGTGCCAACGAGGAAGAATTGCGTGAAATCGCTGAAAATGGTTTGAAATTGTCACCTGTTACCCAGTGTTTGATTGAACGTTCCATTGCTGGTTTCAAGGAAATCGAGTACGAAGTCATGCGTGACTCAGCTGACAATGCTTTGGTTGTTTGTAACATGGAAAACTTTGACCCAGTTGGGATTCACACAGGGGATTCCATCGTATTTGCCCCTGCGCAAACCATGTCAGACTATGAAAACCAAATGCTTCGTGACGCAAGCTTGAGCATCATTCGTGCCCTTAAGATTGAAGGTGGATGTAACGTTCAGCTGGCCCTTGATCCACATAGCTTTAAGTATTATGTTATCGAAGTAAACCCCCGTGTATCGCGTTCGTCAGCCCTTGCTTCTAAGGCGACAGGATATCCGATTGCTAAGTTGGCTGCTAAGATTGCAGTTGGCTTGACCTTGGATGAGGTTATCAACCCAGTTACAGGTTCAACCTATGCCATGTTTGAGCCTGCCCTTGACTACGTGGTTGCTAAGATTCCTCGTTTCCCATTTGATAAGTTTGAAAAAGGTGAGCGCCGTCTTGGTACCCAGATGAAGGCGACTGGAGAAGTCATGGCAATCGGTCGTAACATCGAGGAATCTCTCCTTAAAGCTTGTCGTTCTCTTGAAATTGGTGTGCACCACAATGAAATGCCTGAGCTTGCAGCAGTTTCTGATGATGCCTTGATTGAAAAGGTTGTTAAGGCCCAAGATGACCGTCTCTTCTATGTGTCAGAAGCTATTCGCCGTGGTTACACACCAGAAGAAATTGCAGAACTTACAAAAATCGATATCTTTTATCTCGATAAACTCCTACATATCTTTGAAATTGAGCAGGAGTTGGGTGCCCATCCACAAGATCTTGAAGTTTTGAAAACTGCAAAATTGAATGGATTTTCAGACCGTAAGATTGCTGAACTATGGGAAACGACTGCAGACCAAGTCCGTCAGCTTCGTTTGGAAAACAAGATTGTCCCAGTCTACAAGATGGTAGATACTTGTGCGGCAGAATTTGACTCTGAAACACCATACTTCTATTCAACCTATGGATGGGAAAATGAATCTATCAGATCTGATAAGGAATCTGTACTAGTCCTAGGTTCTGGTCCAATCCGTATCGGTCAAGGGGTTGAGTTTGACTACGCAACTGTTCACTCGGTTAAGGCTATCCAGGCTGCTGGCTATGAAGCTATCATCATGAACTCAAACCCAGAGACCGTTTCTACAGACTTCTCTGTATCAGATAAGCTTTACTTTGAGCCATTGACATTCGAAGATGTTATGAACGTCATTGACTTGGAGCAACCAAAAGGGGTTATCGTTCAGTTCGGTGGTCAAACAGCTATCAACCTTGCGGAGCCATTGGCAAAAGCAGGTGTGACCATCCTTGGTACACAGGTTCCTGACCTAGACCGTGCCGAAGACCGTGATCTCTTCGAGCAAGCTCTAAAAGACCTGGGTATTCCACAGCCACCAGGACAAACGGCTACCAATGAAGAAGAAGCAGTGCTTGCAGCTCGCAAGATTGGCTTCCCAGTCTTAGTTCGCCCATCTTATGTTTTAGGTGGACGTGCTATGGAAATCGTAGAAAATGAAGCAGATCTTCGTTCTTACATGCGTACAGCGGTTAAGGCTAGTCCTGACCATCCAGTCCTTGTAGACTCTTATATCGTTGGACAAGAGTGCGAAGTTGATGCCATTTCAGACGGAGAAAATGTCCTCATCCCTGGTATCATGGAGCATATCGAACGTGCCGGTGTCCACTCAGGTGACTCAATGGCCGTTTACCCACCACAAACCTTGTCGCAAAAGGTGCAAGAAACCATCGCAGACTATACGAAACGCCTAGCAATCGGCCTTAACTGTCTTGGTATGATGAACATTCAGTTTGTCATCAAGGATGAAAAAGTCTACGTTATTGAGGTCAATCCGCGTGCCAGCCGTACAGTTCCATTCCTTTCTAAGGTAACCAATATTCCTATGGCTCAAGTAGCGACCAAGCTCATTCTTGGGCAAAGTTTATCAGAACTTGGCTACCAAGATGGTCTTTACCCTGAAAGCACTCGCGTTCATATCAAGGCACCTGTCTTCTCCTTCACGAAACTAGCTAAGGTAGACAGCTTACTTGGTCCTGAAATGAAGTCAACAGGGGAAGTTATGGGTTCTGATACGACTTTGGAAAAAGCTCTCTATAAGGCCTTTGAAGCTTCTTACCTCCACTTACCAACTTTTGGTAACGTTGTATTTACCATCGCTGATGATGCCAAAGAAGAGGCCTTGGACTTGGCTCGTCGTTTCCAAAATATTGGCTATGGAATCCTCGCGACAGAAGGGACAGCAGCCTTCTTTGCTAGTCATGGATTGCAAGCCCAACCTGTTGGTAAGATTGGTGATGATGATCAGGATATCCCAAGCTTTGTTCGCAAAGGAAGAATCCAAGCTATCATTAACACAGTAGGAACCAAACGAACTGCTGACGAAGATGGAGAGCAAATCCGTCGTTCAGCCATTGAACACGGGGTGCCCCTCTTCACAGCCCTAGATACAGCTAATGCCATGCTTAAGGTACTTGAAAGCCGTAGTTTTGTCACAGAAGCGATTTAAATAGAAAAAAGAGAAGGTGTAACGATCTTCTCTTTTTTGTTATATTTTTTCTTGTAAACTACTGATTAATCAGTTTTTGCGATAAGCTTTAATACTGTGACTATACCACTCTTGCATTTCCTTTGATGGTGGTGTCATATAATCCCCATACATCTGAGTTAAAAATTGGTCATATTTTTTTGGAACTGGTAACATACGACCTTCAAACTCAGTTAAGATGAGTTCTTTAAAGGTATCAACTGGGAAGACTTCTTTCATTCCTTCCTTACCGATCCCAACTCCTCCTTCATATTGAGGAGTGCTGGTTGCAGCATTTTTGACTAGCTGATCAATTTTCTTGTAAAAGTAACGGGGATTGACCAATCGGAGGGCGTACCAGCTACATAATCTTAGAAAATCTTTTAATTTGCTATCACCGTGAACTGCGCGTGATTTTTTTATATAAGCTAGTTGACGAAGGGCTACATACTTATAACTCTTGTCGACAATGCTCAAGTCTGTAAATCGATCAATTGGGAAGACATCGATGAAAAGGCTGGTATCATGACGCTTGTACTTAACATGGTCTTCTATAACAGTAGAAGTGTCCAAAATCGATGCGAAATTATGGAAGTACCAAGAAGATGTATCGTAGGAAAGAACCTTGTAGCGAGGGTGATTTTCTGCTTCAATAATCTTAAGTAAACGCTCATAATCCTCACGATAAAGGGAAATATCAATATCATCATCCCAAGGAATCATACCTTTGTGGCGGATAGCTCCAAGCATGGTTCCATAACTGAGAAAATAAGGAATATCATGTTTCTTACAAGTCTCATCAATATAGTCTAGCAGGGCTAGTTGAATTTCTTTAATTTCTTTTTTTTCTAAATACTGCATCCTAATCCTCCAATTTATAAGCGTGAAATTCATGACTGTAGAAGCGTTTTTCTTCTGGTGGTAGGGTCATATAATCTCCATAAAATTGTGTCAAAATAGTATCAAATTTTTCAGGTGCTGGAAGGCTTAAATTTTCAAAGGGCAAATCGATTGTTTTATCAAAAGTACCACTTGGGAAGACTTCCTTTTCCTTAAATTTAGAAGGGATAAAAGCCATATACTGCCCATTCTCACGGCTATATTTTTTAATTTCTTTCTCGATTTTATGTGCAAAATAACGAGGAGAAACCGGTCGAAGGAGCAACCAAAAGGCTGTTCGTATCCAATCTTTTAAAAGGCTATCCTTATAGACAATATTTTTGTGTTTACTGAAAGATAGAAGTTTGAAGCTTTCCAGTTTATAACAAGTATCAATGACCTTAGGATCATCAAAGCGATCCATAGGGAAAATATCGATAAAAACACCTGACTCATAGGTTTTTGTATTCCGAGTATCAATAATTTTAGTTGTACTGTCTGTTATTTTGATAAAGTTATTAAAGTAGTTTTTATCAGTTTCTAAGGATAGGAGATTATACTTACTTTTTTCCTTTTGAAAAATGTTTATAAATCGTTGGTAGTCTTCTCGAGGCATGGATAAATCAATATCGTCGTCCCAAGGGATAAAGCCCTGATGTCGAACTGCCCCAATCAGAGTTCCGTAGTTAATAATATAGTTGATATTGTGCTTTTTACAGAGAGTATCAATATAATCCAAAATTTCTAATTCAATCTGTTTGGCATCTTCAATGGTTAGTTGTTTCATTTTAAACTCCTATGATCTTTTGAATTTATTTTTTAAGGCTAGGACATGGTTTAAAAATTCATAGAAAATGCTATCTTTGGTGAAGGCAAGTAGACCAATATAAGAGATGGCTGATAGCAATACAATCAAACCAGTATTAATCAAAAATGGCAAATTAATGACCATATCCACAGGATACAAGAAATTAATCAGGAAATAAATTCCTACAAAGGAAAGTGAAAAGAGCGAGTATCGAACAGTATAGCTAAAGATATGTCCTAAGTGGATGAGTTGTTTTCTATGGATGAAAATGATATAGAAAACAAGTAGAGAGGCCTCTGATAGCATAGTTGTCAGTAAGTAGGATTCAGGAGCCACGATGTGGTTGAAAAAGAGGAGACTATTTAAGCCCAAATTGAGTAGCCCAGCAAAGACTGTGTAAACTGTGATACGTTTTTCATAGCCATTTGTAAAGAGAATTTGGGAACCAAGAATGGTATCTAAGGCCAGGATAATCGTACGAAAAGCGAAGAGAGAGGTTAAGATACCACCTCCGATATATTTTTCACTACCGTAAAGTAGAATGGCATTTGGTCCTAAAACCATGAGTCCAAAACTGAGTGGGATGATAAAGAAGTTAAAGATTCGACTTCCTCTGTTAACCAGAGAAACATAGGCTTCTTTGTCTCCTTTACCCAAATAGTAACTGAGACGAGGCACACTCACTCCGATAGCTCCTGTTACAACACCAGCTATAACGGTCACAATTCGTTGAGCCATGGTATAGTAACTAACGTTGACATCAATCCCTGTTTTAACGAGGAAGAGGCGATCCAAAAAAGTGAAGAGCATATTGGCATTGGCAAAGACCAACATGGCTGTTAGAGGGAGAAAGAGCGGTTTAAAATCACTTATGTGAATCTTAACAAGCTTAATGTCTCTTTTAATCCAAAAATAACTAATCAGATAGTTAATCAGTGTCGATAAACTCATCACAAGTGTATAGACAACAATATCATGTTCATTTTTGACAAACAGGAAAATAGAGACCAGCATCAGGATGCGGATGAAGGCAGTCTTGTAAAAAAGAAAACTGTAATTTTCCAGAGCTTCATTAACCCATTCGATTGAAAAAATCTGGGCAATGAGTTGAATCCCCATAACAAGGTAGACTTTTTTGACGATTGGATTATCTGTAAAGAAGAGAGGATAGGCAAGGATATAGACAGCGGTGGTCAAAATCGTACAAGCTATGCACAAATAAAAAAGACTGGAGAAGGTTCTATTCAGATCTTTTTTGTTATCCTTGACATTACTGATGGCCCGTAAACCGTAGTTATAGACTCCATAAGTTGCAAAGGGTAAGAAAAATGACAAAATTGTGTCGACAGAGTTGAAGTAACCATAGTCAGTTCGGTCTAAGACACGCGCGACGTAGGTACCAGTTAAGATGGGAAAAATAATATTCAAGACACGAATTCCCATATAAGATAGAGCATTTAATTTTATACTTTTCATTCAATTTACCTCGTTTTTCATTATATCATAAAGTCAGCTAATAAGAAATGAAGGGCAGTAATACTCTTCGAAAATCAAATTCAAACCACGTCAGCGTCGCCTTACCGTACTCAAGTACAGCTTACGGCTAGCTTCCTAGTTTGCTTTTTGATTTTCATTGAGTATAAGTCAAGTAATCACTTTGAAGTCTCAAAGCTTAATTTTAAGTTTTCTTTAAGGAAATTATATTATTCTGAAGGACTCTAAAATTTCACAGCCATTTATTGGTAATGACTACAGAATTCCTAGTCATTACTAGAAGTGGACTAATTTCTATGAATAATGGAACTGCTTAATCCTCCTATTCTAGAACGGGATGACTAGTATTTCTTTTATGATAGGACTAGATTGTGGTATAATAGAGAGAATAAGTTTTTTTAGTAAGACAAAGGAGAAAATAGATGATTTATGCAGGAATTCTTGCTGGTGGAACTGGCACACGCATGGGAATCAGTAACTTGCCAAAACAATTTTTAGAGCTAGGTGATCGACCTATTTTGATTCATACAATTGAAAAATTTGTCTTGGAACCAAGTATTGAAAAAATTGTGGTTGGGGTTCATGGAGACTGGGTTTCCCATGCAGAGGATCTTGTAGATAAATATCTACCTCTTCATAAGGATCGTATCATCATTACAAAGGGTGGTGCTGACCGCAATACAAGTATTGAGAAAATCATTGAAGCCATTGATGCTTATCGTCCGCTTACTCCAGAGGATATCGTTGTTACCCACGATTCTGTTCGCCCATTTATTACGCTTCGCATGATTCAGGATAATATCAAACTTTGTCAAGATCATGATGCAGTGGACACAGTGGTAGAAGCGGTTGATACTATCGTTGAAAGTACTAATGGTCAATTTATTACAGATATTCCAAATCGTGCTCACCTTTATCAAGGGCAAACACCTCAAACATTCCGTTGCAAGGACTTCATGGACCTTTATGGATCTCTTTCTGATGAAGAGAAGGAAATTTTGACAGATGCATGTAAAATCTTTGTGATCAAAGGAAAAGATGTAGCCTTGGCCAAGGGTGAATATTCAAATCTGAAGATTACAACCGTAACAGATTTGAAGATTGCAAAAAGTATGATTGAGAAAGACTAGTAAAATGATTAATCAAATTTATCAACTAACTAAGCCTAAGTTTATCAATGTCAAATATCAGGAAGAGGCTATTGACCAAGAGAATCATATCCTCATCCGCCCTAATTATATGGCGGTCTGTCATGCGGATCAGCGTTACTACCAAGGAAAACGTGATCCCAAGATTTTGAATAAAAAGCTTCCAATGGCAATGATTCACGAGTCATGTGGAACCGTTATTTCTGACCCTACGGGAACCTATGAGGTTGGTCAAAAAGTTGTCATGATTCCTAATCAGCCTCCTATGCAGAGCGATGAAGAATTCTATGAGAACTACATGACAGGGACCCATTTCTTGTCTAGTGGCTTTGATGGCTTTATGAGAGAATTTGTTTCTCTCCCTAAAGATCGTGTGGTGGCTTATGATGCTATCGAAGATACGGTTGCAGCCATTACAGAGTTTGTCAGTGTTGGCATGCACGCTATGAATCGTCTATTGACCCTTGCTCATAGCAAGCGGGACCGAATCGCCGTTATCGGAGATGGAAGTTTAGCATTTGTGGTTGCCAATATTATCAACTATACTTTGCCAGAAGCAGAGATTGTGGTTATTGGTCGTCATTGGGAAAAATTGGAACTTTTCTCTTTTGCCAAAGAATGCTATATCACTGATAATATTCCCGAAGATTTGGCCTTTGACCATGCTTTTGAGTGTTGTGGTGGTGATGGTACTGGACCAGCTATTAATGACTTGATTCGCTATATTCGTCCTCAGGGAACGATTCTCATGATGGGCGTTAGCGAATATAAAGTCAATCTCAATACACGCGATGCTTTAGAAAAAGGCTTGCTCTTAGTTGGATCTTCTCGTTCTGGTCGCATCGATTTTGAAAATGCAATCCAAATGATGGAAGTCAAGAAATTTGCCAATCGTCTTAAAAATATCCTTTATCTAGAAGAACCTGTGAGAGAAATTAAAGATATTCACCGTGTCTTTGCAACCGATTTAAACACAGCCTTTAAAACTGTGTTTAAGTGGGAAGTATAAGTGCTGGAGGTTAATTGTGGAGAAAATCATTAAAGAAAAAATTTCTTCCCTACTTAGTCAAGAAGAGGAAGTCCTCAGTGTTGAACAACTGGGAGGTATGACCAATCAAAACTATTTGGTCAAAACAACAAATAAGCAGTACATCGTTAAGTTCTTTGGTAAAGGGACAGAAAAGCTGATCAATCGTCAAGATGAAAAGTATAATCTTGAACTACTAAAGGATTTAGATTTAGATGTAAAAAATTATCTTTTTGATATTGAAGCTGGTATCAAAGTAAATGAGTATATCGAATCTGCGATTACGCTTGATTCAACTACAATCAAGACCAAATTTGATAAAATTGCTCCAATATTACGAACTATTCATGCTTCTGGCAAGGAATTAAGAGGAGAATTTGCTCCTTTTGAAGAAATCAAAAAATACGAATCTTTGATTGAGGAAAAAATCCCTTATGCCAACTATGAAGCTGTTCGAGAAGAAGTCTTCTCCTTAGAGAAAAGACTGGCTGACTTAGGTGTTGACAGAAAATCTTGTCATATCGATTTGGTGCCTGAAAACTTTATCGAATCACCTCAAGGACGACTTTATCTGATTGACTGGGAATATTCATCAATGAACGATCCAATGTGGGATTTGGCTGCCCTCTTTTTAGAGTCTGAATTCACTCGTCAAGAGGAAGAAGACTTCTTGTCTCGCTATGAGAGTGAGCAAACACCTGTCTCTCGTGAAAAGATTGCCATTTATAAAATTTTACAAGACGCTATTTGGAGTTTATGGACAGTTTACAAAGAAGAGCAAGGTGCAAATTTTGGTGATTATGGTGTGAGCCGTTACCAAAGAGCTATTAAAGGTTTGTCATATTATGGAGGTTCAGATGAAAAATAAAAATGGAGTTTCTTTTGCTCTACTCTCAGGTGTTTTCTGGGGATTAGGTCTAACGATTAGTGCTTATATCTTTTCGATTTTTACAGATTTGTCGCCCTTTGTGGTGGCTGCTGCTCACGATTTCTTGAGTATCTTTATCTTACTAGCTTTTCTTTTGGTAAAAGAAGGAAAAGTTCGTCTCTCAATTTTCTTAAATATTCGCAATGTGAGTGTTATCATCGGAGCCTTGCTAGCTGGTCCTATCGGTATGCAGGCCAATCTTTATGCGGTTAAGTATATCGGAAGTTCCTTAGCTTCATCTGTATCGGCTATTTATCCTGCGATTTCAGTTTTATTGGCTTTCTTCTTTTTGAAGCACAAGATTTCGAAAAATACTGTATTTGGGATTGTCTTGATTATTGGAGGGATTATTGCTCAGACCTATAAGGTTGAACAGGTCAATTCCTTCTACATTGGGATTCTCTGTGCTTTAGTTTGTGCCATTGCATGGGGAAGTGAGAGTGTTCTAAGCTCTTTTGCTATGGAAAGTGAATTGAGTGAAATCGAAGCCCTCTTAATCCGTCAAGTAACTTCATTCTTGTCCTATCTTGTGATTGTGCTCTTCTCTCATCAGTCATTTGCAGAAGTGGCCAATGGACAATTGCTAGGTCTCATGATTGTCTTTGCAGCCTTTGATATGATTTCCTACTTGGCTTATTATATCGCTATCAATCGCTTGCAACCAGCCAAGGCTACAGGCTTGAACGTGAGTTATGTAGTTTGGACTGTCTTGTTTGCAGTTGTTTTCTTGGGTGCACCGCTAGATATGCTGACCATTATGACGTCACTTGTCGTCATTGCTGGAGTTTATATTATTATTAAAGAATAAAGGAGATTCGTGTGAAAGCCATTATCTTAGCCGCGGGATTGGGAACTCGCTTGCGTCCTATGACTGAAAATACCCCTAAAGCCTTGGTTCAGGTTAATCAAAAACCCTTGATTGAATACCAAATTGAGTTTCTCAAAGAAAAAGGAATTAATGACATCATCATCATTGTTGGTTATCTTAAAGAACAATTCGATTATTTAAAAGAGAAATACGGAGTTCGCCTCGTTTTCAATGATAAATACGCTGACTACAATAACTTTTACTCTCTCTATCTTGTAAAAGAAGAATTAGCCAACAGCTATGTTATCGATGCCGATAATTATCTCTTTAAAAATATGTTCCGCAATGATTTGACACGTTCTACGTATTTTAGTGTCTATCGTGAGGATTGTACTAATGAATGGTTCTTGGTCTATGGAGACGACTACAAAGTTCAAGACATTATTGTTGATAGCAAGGCAGGTCGCATCCTTAGTGGTGTATCCTTTTGGGATGCTCCAACAGCAGAAAAGATTGTTAGCTTTATCGACAAGGCCTATGCAAGTGGTGAATTTGTCGATTTATATTGGGACAATATGGTTAAGGATAATATCAAAGAGCTAGATGTCTATGTTGAAGAATTAGAAGGCAATAGCATCTATGAGATCGATAGTATCCAAGACTACCATAAATTAGAAGAAATTCTTAAAAACGAAAATTAAAGATTTTGTATGTGAGTTATAGTCTCGATAAAAATAGTTACATCAAAATGAAATAGGAATTAGGCGAATCAATTGGGGAAGTCAAATTAATGTGTTCGTATCCTATTTCAATCTATTATACAAGAAAAGTACAAATAAAAAATCTCCAGATTAGGAACCGTCAGTGAGTTCTCTAGTCTGGAGATTTTTCAATATACTTCGTTATTGGGCGGTTACGATTTACTATAAATGAGTATAAAATTGAGTTTTATCTAGCTTCCGGCTCATTTATTTGTTGATTTAGCCCCATCCCTATCCAGCGGATATGTCGGTGTAATGGAATCCCTAGACAGAGGCGAAACTAAGTCCTTATTTAGTACTCGATCTGTTCCTTGTTGAACATAAGCCACGATAAGACGTAGCGGTTTATCGCCTATGGATTGCTTTTTATACTGAGTCGGATATAATACTGATGTTCCATCTGCTCCTACTAGCCCCCATGCAACGATGTCATAACCTTCTGCTGAGGTTTCAATTCCACCAAAATTTTCATTATGTCCACCTTGAACCAAATACATTTTCAATTGAGAGCCTTGCGGAATATTAGAACTAGAGAATCCATTTGGTGGAGTAGGAATTTTCCCCTTAACTATAGGTTTTTCTCCTGCTTTTCCCTCTACATCTTGTTGAGCAGTCTTTCCTGGATTTAGTGGAGATTCATCAAATTCTGGTTTTGGTAGTTGATACAGAACCTCTTGAATCTTACTAGACACGTGACCGCTTCCTTCAGTTACTGTTAAGGTTGTATTGTATAGCCCATAGAGATTTTTAGGAGACTGACCGGTAATAGTTAAAACAGCTCGTTTTCCATTACTATCAATTCTTGTTTTGAGTGTAGCCCAAGTTTTACCGTCCTTACCCACCGTTGGGAACCCTGATAAAGAAATATTTCTAATAGTTCCAGTTTCTACAGTAGCAATATATTTTAAAGGTATCTCGTTTAAGTTTTGACCGTTATATAAATTACGAGTGTCTCTTTCTCTTCCTGAATCATCCCTAGAGCTTTTTTCGTTCCCGGTACTTCCTGTAGCAAACCCATAAACAAGACCGGAAACACTTCTACGATTCCTGGTTCCTCCAGTTTCCTCTGCATCTTTCTTTAGATGAGCAGCCTTTTTATACTCCTCAAGTGCAGCATTAAAGACCTCCTGATTGACAAGCCCATTTTCTGATTGCCCCAATGCTTCGTTGAATTTATCATAGGCTTCCTTGAGTTTTTGGACTTGTTCTGGATTTTCAGTGCTGGTCTTCAGTTCTTGGAGGAGATGATGGATTTTGTCCGATAGAGGATAGCTTCCTCTACCTAAATAGGAGATTTTAACTTTGATTTAACAGAGATAGAATCATAATAAGAATGATACAGCAAACTGAAGCTAGAATAGTAGACCTTGTTTTCTAAAATATTGTTAAAAATTAGTTTGAATTTCTCAACTAATTTTATTCAGTTACTACTTTATTATGCTATAAAAAATCAAACGCTCCCTTCTCATGATGGCAAAAACAAGCATGTAATAAAAAATTAATAATTCTGACATTTTAAGATACAGAGCTTGCCATCATTGATAAAATCAGCTACCATAGAGTAAGTAAGTAAGTGAGTAAGTAAGTAAGTAAGTAAGTAAGGTAAGGTAAGTAAGTAAGTAAGTAAGTAAGTAAGTAAGTAAGTTTTTTTGTCCCGATTATGATATAATGATTAAATCAGGTGAATTTTGCTAGTAGGAGAAGCGATATTTTGCCACTAGATATAAACATGAGACTTCCTTTCCAAAATAACATGACAACATTATTAATATTTGCTAAACCTACTAGACAGTTATCCTAGTTTTTTGAATAGAATGAATAGATAAAAGGGGTTACGAACATGACGCCAGAAGAAATGTATCTGACAGATCGATTGGATGTACAGATAGCTTATTTTTTAAAGAAAAGCGTTCAACATCGTAGACGCTATAAGGTATTAAAAATAACAGAAATCGTGGCAGGTTTTCTCATAGCTGTTTTTTGTGCTATTCCTATGCCAGGTGATCGCTACCGTTTGATTTCGGTTGCCTTATCCAGTCTAGGCTTGCTGTGTGAGGGGATTCTCAATTTGTATAATGCCAAGGAACACTGGATTTCTTACCAAAAGACTGCGCAACTCCTGGAGAGAGAAAAATTCCTCTATCAATGCCAAACGGAGAAATATGCAGGAAAAACCAAGGCTTTTGCCCTATTTGTCAAGACATGCGAAGGTCTTATCTCAGAGGAAATCAACCAGTGGGAAAGTATCCAGTCAAAAGAAGTGGCAGCTAGTGCAGATGCTCCAGAGAAAAAAGAGTAGGAGGTGGAGGAAATGTCTCAATCCAGCTACCTATTGCCCTTGCTCTGGTTGAAAAAAGAAGCCGATAAAGAAGAGATGAGCGCGACCCAGTGCCAGATATTTTTCTTTTATTATCAACTGTTTGAACTCTTATTTGCTAGAGAAAGCGACTTGAGAGACTTGTGTCTGGGAAGGCAAGGTTTTTATTTCTCGCAGTTAGAGAAAGATTTGCTTTCTGGAGTTTCCCACTTTCTAAAAAACTTGGAGGGAAAAGGGACTCTCAAGGCTAATCAAGAAGTATCAGCTCGCAAAGCTCTTTTTCTAGCCTTGACAACTAGCCAGTCAGATTGGCAGGAGTTAGCTCCTGTTTTTGATTTTTATCAGACTGTCGGGAGGCTTGAACATCCTTCTCTCTTGAGTTCTCAGGACAGACAAGATCTGATGTGGATTTACCAGTCAGCTTTGGAGAAGGATTATAGTGTCAAGGTAATTGGCGACAAGCATTTTGTATTGAAGAGACAAGATGCTACTAAATTGACAGCGCGCCAAACTCAAACTTTGGAAGCACTGAGTCAATCAGAAGACTTGGTCAATCCTGTCTATGTTACATTAGGAGAAAAGGGGGTGCTCTTGCTTGATTAAGAGAGGAGATGTTGTAGCTCTTTATTTGCCTTTTCCGACTATTAGTAGCGATTTGGCTGTGAAGAATCATATGTATATCTGTATTGACAACAGCATGACTAAAAACAAAGAGTTGGTTAAAAATCAGACCTTCAAACCAGCCCTCTTGACCAGACGTTTGGTCAAGAACTTTATGATAGAAGAGCCGGATCTAGCTCGTAATCCTTTTACAAGACCAACCTTGATTGACTTAGATAAGGTATTTATGTTATATAATACGGTCATTCCGACTTCTTATCTGCCAGACGGCGAC